>NZ_JACJSF010000138.1 GCF_014698035.1 Desmonostoc muscorum FACHB-395 | reverse complement strand
CAGTGGAATGTTGAAAGTGTTAATCACATCCTCTCTGAACGCTTAAGCTTATCTTAATGGTTTACTTGCTGTCTGATTAGGTGTTTCTTCCAAAAGTGGATGCTCCCATTATGAACCTTGCCGTCAGGCATAATTGCTCCCTGAAGATCGGCATTTAGAAGAATTGCCTCTGTTAAGTCAGCACCTTGCAGATTTGCTTGTCGCAAAATAGTACTATCTAGATTTGCATAGCTCAAGTCAGCACGTTGTAGACTAGCCCCACTCAAATCCGCCGCTAAGTTCCCCCACAGGATTGTTTTAGAGAGATTAGCGCGACATAATTTTGCTTTATTTAAGTTGGCGTGATGCAAGGAAACGGCTCTGAAATCAGCATAACTCAAATCTGCCCCAGTCAAAACTGCATATCCTAAATCTGTACGCTGGTCAGAACTGGGGCGTAAGTCTGCTTGAAATAACAGAGAACCAGATAAGTTTGCACCATGCAAATTAGCACCACATAAACTAGCTTTGATTAAATTTGTTTCTTGTAAGCGTGTGTTGACTAGTTTTCCACTCGTTAAATCAGCTTCTCGGAGAACAGCACGATATAAGTCTGCTTCACTAAAATCTATACCCCAAAGGATAGATTCATTCAAGTCTGCTTCCCGTAAGCAAGCTTGGCTAAAATTAGTTTTACCAAGTCGCGTTTGACATAAATCAGCATAGCTAAAATCTGCGCCTATGAGGTTGGCATTTGTTAATTCTGCCTCTTGCAGATTTAGTCTTTGGAAGCTCCTTTCTCCAGCAGCATAAGATTTGAGAAGTTTATTTATATCCATCTTAGAAATTTTAAGTTCAGGAGAGGGTTTTTCATGCGATCGCTGTGTAATTCTTCATACGGGGTTTTGGGATATAAGTTAATGGATTTACTGGTGGAAATGTTAAAGCTGAAAAAATCAGACTTGATTCAGATTTTTTCCAACCGTGCGATCGCATTATAATCAGGAACCCCTTCTAGCGATCGCTTACTTTTATCTAGTAGCACATTTCCTTCTGGCCAATGGACTTGCAAGTTTCCTGACTGAATTGGCGCAATATAAACTTGACAGAACAACTCACCTAACTCATTTTTAAGAATTACCTTATCCCCATCTTTTAAATCCAACAGTGCCGCATCAGCAGCATTTATTAGCACTGCCTCTCGCACCGCCCCAGTAATTGCATCCTTACGTTCCTGTACCATACTATTAAATTGCTTGCCTCGGCGCGTTGCTACTAAGAAATAACCTTCTGGTAATTCCCTTTGGCGTGGCAATAATACGCCAAAGTGCGCCTTCCCGTCGGGCGTAGGGAAGTTCCAACCAAAGCACAAATGTGACCCGCCATACTGAAATTGATCGCCAGCCTGCTGTAAGTGTTGAATCCCGGCATATTGGGGGACAATTTGAGCAATTTCTTGACGGATAGCAGCTGTGTCAGCAAAAGCCAGCTTATCTGCCAAATCTGGTTGCACGCGCCTTGCTAATTCTAGAAAAACTTCCCACTCTGGACGCGCTTCTCCAATGCGCGGCCCTGGAATTTCTGGACTGAAAATTACCCGGCGTTCAGTATTAGTTTCTGTTACTCCCCCTGGTATTTCGTAGCGAGTCGTCGCAGGTAAAAGCACCACAGTATCAGCAGGTTCCACCAACATTTGGCTGGAGAGAACAATATCCGTATGTACCCGCAACGGTATTTTCTTCAGTGCCGCTTCCACATAATCTGGTTCTGGCAGCACTTCTAAAAAATTCCCTCCCACGGAAAATAACACATCTAATTCCCCCTGATATGCGGCATTAATCATTTCTGGAGCAATTAAACCTTTACTTGCTGGCACATCAAAGCCCCAATGCTGACTCAATTGGGCAGCATTTTCTGGGGTAATGGGTTTACCACCGGGAAACACTGTGGCGTAACAGCCCATCTCTGCACCACCCTGTACCCCAGAGTGGCCGCGAATTGGCATTAAACCGCAGCCTTCCCGACCGACAAAACCTTTGGTAAGAGCTAAGTTGATAATACTTCGCACATTATCTTCGCCGCATTCATGCTGGGTAATGCCCATACTCCAAACAAATACGGCTTTGTTGGCTTCTTTGACCATTTTGGCAAAGGCGTACATTTGCTCACGGGATGTACCAGAAAGCCGCTCTAATTCTTCCCAAGATTGGCTTTCTAAAGATGTTTTGAGTTCGGCAAAGCCAACTGTGTGTAAATCTATAAATGACTGGTCTACCCAGTTGTTAGCAATTATATATTTAATTGTGCCATTCAAAAATGCTATATCCCCGCCCATGTTGATTAAGAAGAAGTCTTCGGCAAATTTTGTACCGAAAACGGCACTTTCCACAATTGAGGGAACCCAGTAGCGCTCCATTCCTGGTTCGCGGTAAGTGTTAATGACTACAATTTTCGTGCCAGCTTTTTTGGCGTAATGGAGATACTTAACGGTGACTGGCTGATTATTGGCAACGTTGGAACCAATGAAGACTAATAAATCAGTACCAATCCAGTCTTTATAAGAACACGTGGTGGCCCCTGCACCCAAAGCAGCTTTCAGTCCCGCCGTACTGGGAGAATGGCAGATGCGGGCAGCATTATCAATATTATTGCTTCCCATTGCCCGTACAGCTTTTTGGGTAGCATAATAAGTTTCGTTGACAGTTCCGCGACTGGTAATATAAAAACTAAGGCGGTCTGGTGTAGTGGTGCGAATGCGATCGCTAATTACCCCTAAAGCTTCATCCCAGCTAATACGGCGAAAGCCTTTTTCCCCTCGTTGACGCATCATCGGGAAAGGAAGTCTTCCCAAGTCGCGTAATTGGACACTTTTTTGCTTTTGTAACTGCGAGACATCCTCCAATAGCACAGGGTCAAAAGCTGGCATAGTATTCATCCGCAACAGCCGCAACCGGACATTGCAGAGATGAATGCCATCTAAAGTCCAATCCTTCATCCCGGTTGTTCCAAGAGCGCAACCATCACAAACACCTTTGTCAAGAATATTCCACGCATAAGGTAGTTTGTCACGAGACAGCCAGATTGCCCGAAATACTTCCCAATAGTTGTTAGGGTACTGTTCGCCGATACCAAAGGGTTTCCAACTAGCCCAGTGCTGGGGTGTCCAATATTTCTTGGGTTTAGGCAACATAGCCAAAATATAGTGTATTTCTTTAAGGCTACCGTTTTGAGTAGCAAATGAGTAGCAAAGTGGCTAAAAGTCTGATCTTTATAGTTCATACAAAAGAAAACTGCTGTATAGGGGACAGTAGTTTTACTTTTTTACCTTCGTCGATAATCTTTAATGTGGAAAAAGTATTTGCCAAAAAGCTAGGGTTTTTGCCTGATCAAGAAAACCTAGTTTTTAATTTTGGGTAAAGTCGAGCTTAGGTCTATATTCCATCCAATTGATAACACCCTAGCAAGGCAAACTAACGCTGACAATAGTTCCTTTCCCAGGAATGCTATCGATTGTAAATTCACCACCATGTAACTTCACTATATGCTGAACAATAGCTAGACCTAAACCAGAGTCTTGTTGCTCCCATGACTTGCGATTAAACTGCACAAAAGCTCCAATTTTAGCAATCTCTTCAATTGTCATCCCTTTGCCATTATCAATTACATATAAATTAAATTTACTACCTTCTATCTTACTCATAACTTGAATTTCGTTGCCTGGAAAAGAAAATTTTAAAGAATTATCAAGTAATTCTTCAATAATGATACTCAATTTTTCTTTTGGTAATTGTACTGTAACTTCGTGAATATCTAACTTTAAATCTTTTTCTCTGGAATTTTCTGTAATTTTTTTAAGAGCAATTTCATCAATAATTCTCTTAGCAAAACATTTATCTGTTTTCTCTGTAATCTGACTAAGTTTTTCATGATTTTTGGCTAGTAACTCTAGATTACTATATAACAAAAATCTTTTAACTAATGTATTCAGTCGATTAGCAGATGTGTAAATGAATTCCGCAATTTCGGCTTCTTCAGAGCTAGGCATGATGTCACAATTTTCAATTAACAACCGTGACATACCAAGAATGCCATTTAAAGGAGTATTCAGTTCGTGAGGTAATGAGTGAGCAATATTCATTCTCAGTTCGTCTAGTTTAGATTTAGTTTGGCGCTCAACCAAAGCTTGCTTTTCAAGACGAGAAGCGATCGCGCTGAGTAGTTCTTCAGGAGTAAATGGTTTGGTTAAATAATCATCAGCCCCATAATCCATGCCCTGACGAAAATCTGAACGCTCTGCTTTAGCAGTGACAAATATTAAAGGTATATTGATAGTTGCTTCGTTTTGACGCAGAGCAGACAGTACGCTAAAACCATCTAACTCTGGCATCATAATGTCGCAAATAATTAAATCAGGTAATTTGTTTTTGGCAATTTCTAATCCAACTTGACCGTTTGGAGCGATCAAAGTTTCAAAATCAGAAAGCTGTAAAATCTCCTGAATATTTTCCCGAACTTGAGGTTCGTCTTCTATGATTAAAATTGTGTTCATCTAACAAGCATAAATATAACAATATGGTCTTCTTAAGTTTGGACAATGATGTTTCATTTAGATAAAATCATCACACTATCGAAAGCTTAACTTTATTTAACAGTAAAAATCTGAGTTATAGTGAAATATGAATCTTGTGATAAATTTCATCTTATTTGCTAGATTTGAGAAAATTAAATTTTTGCATAATTTTGATATTTTATGGTGTTTTGTTATGTCTGTAAATGTAGTTGCTAGAACAGATTCTCCAACTTGACAATTTGGTAAACTATATTAGATTCTCAACGATGTCTCATAGTTATTATTCCCTAAAATTATTTACTAATAACACATCAAAGACTTTCAATTGAGGACATGGCTGATAATTAATGGTAGTTCTACCCTAAATGTCGTACCTACTCCGACCTGACTAGCGAGGGTAATTCTTCCTCGATGAAGGTCTATACATTTCTTAACTATTGCCAAACCTAATCCAGTTCCTGGCGTATTACCAACATTACTAGCTCGGTAGAATGGTTCAAATAATTTCTGCTGTTCCTCTGGGAAAATACCGATACCTTCATCTTGAATTAGAAAAACTGCGCTTTGCTCTTGGAGTAATAAATCAATTTGAATATTACTGCCTTGTAGTGAGTATTTGACAGAATTTGATAGCAAATTGCTCAGTATTTGCCGCAAAATTTTCTTGTCTATACAAGCCATAAAGCTATCATCTGTTGATGAATTACCCAAGTTATGGGGACAGAAAGTTAGGATATGGTTGGGAGAACTTAGTTGAATTTCCTCTACCAAAGAGTGACAAAAATTAATCAATTTAATACAAGTTGGTTCAAATGCTAATTTTCCAGCTTCAGCCTTATTAATTAGCAAAATATCATCTAAAAGTTGAGTTGTATGTTGAACATAAGTTTGAATACATTGGAGATGTTTCTGCTTTTTTTGTTCATCCAGTTTATGACTAAAAGTGTTTAATATTCCAGCAGAAGAAGCAATCACAGCTAAAGGAGTTCTGAACTCGTGGGAAGTCATAGAAATGAAACGAGATTTCAACTCATTTAGTTCTTTTTCCTTCTCTAAAGCTTTAAAAATATTTTCTTCAGCTTGTTTTCGCTCGCGTATATCTTTAACTACCCCGATCACATAAATGGGTTTGCCAATCCCATCTCGAATGAGAGAAACCGTTAGATTTACCCAAATTACATCACCATTTTTATGTAAATAGCGCTTCTCGATGGAAAATGTTTCTACTTTTCCTGCTATTAGTTGTTGTAAACTATTGAGATGGGCTTGTATATCCTCTGGATGTGTAATATCTTTAAAATTTTTCTTCAGGACTTCTTCTTGGCTGTAGCCTAAAATTTCACACAAGTTCTGATTAACTTTCAGAAAATGACCATCTAAAGTCTCTAATTTAATTCCCACTGCTGCTTGATTAAAAATAGCTCTAAGTTCTGCCTCACTTTTTTGTAAATCTAAAGTGCGTTGCTTAACCCTGATCTCTAAATCTTGATTGAGTTGTTGTAGAGCTTCTTGTACTCGTTGCCGTTGCAGTTCAGCAGAGGCTCTGGCTGCAAATACTTTGAGAATTCCTTCAAATTTATGCTGGTCAGGTATGGGCTTTTTATCTACTATACATAGTGAGCCAATCGGTTGACCAAAATCATCACTTAAAATAACTCCCATAAAACTTTCGGCTTGCATCACCACCCATCTTTCAGCAGTGGGGAAAAGTTGCTGAATTCCTGAAGGACAGTAGTAAAATCCTTGGTTGAGCAGAATTTCACAAGGCGTTGATTTTGGATTATAGGAAATATTGGATTGTAACTGCCCATCAGACCAAAATCCTAAAGTGTGAACTTGCCCATCAATTAACTCAGTTACTAAGGTGTGAGGGACATCTAAAGTAGAAGAAATATGCTCAACTAATGCTGGGAAAAAATCACGCCCAGTGGTAGAAGCAGTACTTTCGATTAAACTTTGTAAGGCTATTTCAGCTTGTTTGCGTTTTGTAATATCAATTCCTACTGCAACCGCAGCTGTGTTGTACTGATATTTTTGAGCGACGAGCAAGTAATTGCATATTTTGCCGTTAATTTGGGCATCAATAACGCTAGAATCTGCCACATCTTGGCTAGCTAAAAATTTACGCATAAATTCTGTAAATTGCGGGCTATTTTCCATAAAGCCCAATTCTTGACCGACAAAAGCATTGGTAGTCAAGTTAAAACTTTCAGCTAAATGGCGATTAACCCCTAAATAATATCCATCGGAATTTACCCAAGAAACAAACCCAGGTACTGCATCTAAAACCGTTTGTAATTGCTCTTTTGCTTGTTGTAGATTTTTTTCTGCTCGTTTGTATTCTGTAATATCCTCGGAAATACACAATAAGTATTCGGGTTGTTGGTCTTTGTCATACAAAGGAATTTTAGTCGTGTGTAAAATTTTTCTGCCAAAACTGTAGCTGTCAATAGGTTCTTCAGGAATATCTTGAGGTACACCGATAGCAATAGTTTCTAAGTCTTTTTGGCAGAAAAAGTCTGCTTGTTCTTTCGGGAAGAATTCGTAATCTGTTTTGCCAATAGCCTGCTCTGCTGTAATACCAAAAATGTTTTCACAGGTATGATTCCAGAGCTTGAATCTGCCAAAACTTTCTGGTTTGGCATCTTTAACAAAGACTGCCACAGGCAGATTATTAATCATCGACTGTAAAAAGTTGCGAGTCTGTTGGAGTTCCTCTTGTGCTTTTCGACTCTCAGTTATGTCAATACCTGTACAGACGATATACTCAAGTTGATTATCTTTATTAAGTAAAACCTTATTTGACCACGAAATTAAGCGGCGATCGCTATCTTTAGTAACTAAACAAGTTTCGTAACGTTGAGGAAATTCTCTCTTTGGTAAATTTTTAAAAATACCTTTGATACATTCTGTTATTTCAGGTAACAGCAGGATATCCCAAACAAATTTTCCCTTCACTTCATCAAATGTATAACCTGTAGCTTGCTCGCAAGTATGATTAAAACGAACAATTCTCCCCTGAAAATCTACTACAATAACCAGAGCATCCGCTAAATTCAAAATTGCAGAAATAAAATTCCGCTCTAATCGCAATTCTGCCTCAATTCTTTGTCGTTCTGCAAGTTTTACTTGTGCATAATTGTAAAGTCTGGCTTGTTGAATCGAAACTGCTAGCAGACTAGCAGGAGTAACTAATCCAATTAATTCTCCTTGCTCTCCGATAATAGGCAAATGGCAAATCTGATGTTTCCTTAGCAAATTTAACGCAGTAAAAATATCTTTAAAATCTGTTAACTTCAGTGTGATTAACTCTTTTGTCATTACTTCCGCAACACTGATTCCCCCTAAATTTTTGCCTTGTGCTGTTAACTTAATTAAATCTCGCTGCGTAATTATCCCTTGCAACTGGGAGTTTTCTATTACTAAAACACAACTAGTAGCTTGAGATGTGATGTTATCTATGTTTTTATTTGAGCTTGTCAAAGAATTGGTATCTTTGATTGGCAAGTCATCACAGTTAACTGGCGCTTCATTGATTAGTGCAATCACATCTGAAAGCAAAATCTCAGAGTTAACAATCAGTGGATGACGAATGATCGTCATTTGTAAATTATCAGAGATGACAGAGTTAATAAGCATTATATATAGATGCCTTAAACCAAAAATATCTTTTGTAAAGATATGATTAATATCTTTACTTATAATTTTTTTAAAAACATCAGTATTTTCTATGATAAGAGCATAAATTCTGCTTAAATTGACGCTCTCTACCGACTACTGACATTAGATTAAAACTCCTTTAATAACTGAAACAAGGAGCGAATATATTAAATAGACTAAACTAGCTAAAAAGGAATATCTTTTGGAAAATATTCAAGATATTGATGAATCATTTCTGTTCGTACTGGGTTTATTGTAGTGAAATCTAGGTGTTGCGCTAAAAAAAAGATTTTGGTGCTACTAATAATCTGTCAAATTCATTTTGATGGTTAGAGAGATGCGATAAATCGCCGTCTCTACTCTTAATTTATCCATCAATTATTTATAGATAGGCTACTAGTCTGGCTATAAGTAAATGAATTTTACAAGCAGCAAATTTACTGAACGTTTTCGGAAGATAACTAGGTATAATTGCGAATTCTATTCATGCTGAACACGGAGGCAAAAAATTTTCAGGGATTTGGAGAAGACATCGTATTGAAGGGCAACTATAGATATATCTCAATTTCCTATCCAGGTATAACTCAATTGATATCAGGCTATTAACATGATGATAATCAAGGTATAATTTTGTTGAAACGCGATCGCGTTTGTATTTTTAACTTATGAGTCATTGCTCTCCCCTTACAATTCTGCTAATTGATGATTGCCTTAGAGATCGGGAAGCATATTGTCGTTTTTTGAAGCAGGACAGGCTGTATACCTATCGTATTTGGGAGTTTGAGACAGCAGCGCAGTCCATGAAATGGTGTCAACAGGAGATGCCAGATATAATTTTGCTGGATTTTAAATTACCTGATGGGGATGGACTGAAGTTTATTCAGCAATTTCGGGAATGCCATAGCAATACTCAAGCTGCTGTGATTCTGCTGGCAGCAGGACAAGGGGATGAAATCATCGCTGTCCGTGCTATGAAAAGTGGTGTCCAAGATTATTTGCTTAAAGATAAACTCACAGCTGAAGTTCTTCAAGGCGCAATTCATCATGCCGTTGAACGGATACAGCTAACTCGACAGCTTGAACAAAGCCGGGAACAACAACAACTGATTGCCACGATCGCCATTCAACAGGAGAGTGCATATCAGCAAGCACAGGCAGACCTGGCAAAATGCCAACGGACAGAAGCAGCCCTCAGAAGTGTTTTGGCGATCTGTTCTGGTCGCCTCATTAATTCAGATAAAGACGGTAATCCCATCCACATAGCTGATATCTACGACGAATTTCTCTACGATACGCTACGTGAACGCTTACAAGCTGAACAGAAACTCACTCACAACATAGATTTGCGAGAAGCAATTTTTAACGAATCTGCTGATGCCATCTTTTTGGTTGATCCACAAACGCTGCTCATCCTGGATTGCAATCGGCGGGCAGTAGAACTATTTGAGGCGGCTGACAAAACTGAATTGATCGAGATTAATGGGCAGAAACTCCAGCGCCATCCATTCACCGCCAGCGAAACAGATGCGATTTTGACAGATATGCAGTCAAAAGGTGTCTGGAGTCAAGAGATTGAATATGTTACTCTTAAAGGTCAGATTTTTTGGGGAAACATAGCAGCTAAACCCATTACTGTAGCCGGACATACCATGAATCTAGTCCGGGTAACTGATATTACAAAACGCAAACAAGCCGAAGCACAACTGCGGCAGACGAATGAGCAACTTGCTAACACCAACGTGGAACTTGCCCGTGTCACTCACCTTAAAGACGAATTTCTTGCAAACATGAGCCATGAACTGCGAACACCTCTTAATGCAATTTTGGGGATGTCAGAAGGGTTACAAGAAGGTGTGTTTGGCTCCATCAATGAAAGACAAGTAAAAGCGATCGCCACTATTGAGCGCAGTGGTAGACATTTACTAGAGCTAATCAACGACATTCTAGACCTGTCTAAAATCGAATCTGGCAAATTAGAACTGCAATGGAGTGATGTTTCTGTCAGAAGCCTCTGTGATGCCAGCCTTGTCTTTGTCAAACAGATGGCTTTGAAAAAAAATATTCGTCTTAATATTCATATTGCTGAGAATATTGATAGCATCCAAGTAGACGATCGCCGCCTGCGTCAAGTACTGATAAACCTGTTGAACAACGCTGTCAAGTTCACACCAGAAGGGGGATCTGTAACCCTAGAAGTCCGGCTAGAAGAAATAGGAGAGCATGGGAGTAAAGGAACAGGGGGAGTAAATTTTCCCTTGTCGCCCTCATTTGCCTCATCTTCCCCAAATCTTTGCTTCTATATTAATGACACCGGCATCGGTATTGCTCCTGAAGAAATCGGCAAGCTGTTTCAGCCCTTCATCCAGCTTGACAGCAGCCTCAACCGCCAGTACAGTGGCACTGGTCTGGGTTTGGCGCTAGTACAGCAGATTATTACCCTACATGGAGGAACAGTCTCAGTTAGCAGTGAAGTTGGCCAGGGAAGTTGCTTCACCATCCGTATTCCCTACCGTACTAATTTGCGAACAATACAAGCAACTAATTCATTGCCTAGTTATTGCTTACTTGCTGAAAATGCTCAAGTTTTGATTATCGAAGATTCTGTTGTGGCCGCTGACCAAATTACTCGCTACTTCAGCGAAATGGGAATGGAAACCATCACCTATTCCAAAGGTGAAGGAGCCGTAGAAGAGGTGCTGCGCGTTCAGCCTGGTTTAATTATCCTGGATCTGCAACTACCGAATCTATCGGGTTGGGAGATACTAAATCAACTCAAGACCAACCCAAAAACCAAAAATATTCCAGCGATTATTATTTCAGTCGTGGATGAGCGTAGCAAAGGATTGGCTCAGGGAGCGTTTGAATATCTAGTCAAACCAATTACCCGCGCTCAACTTCAGGTAACTATAGAGAAACTGCAACATTTTACTGGTTCTGAGTCGCCAAATTTAACTGTATTGCCAAAAGCCGCGAAAAAACCACCTTTGATTTTGCTAGCAGAAGATAATCAAACAAATATTGATACCATGTCCGATTATCTTGAAAGTCGAGGGTATCATCTCATTTTGGCAAACAATGGACAACAAGCTATTGACCTAGTTAAAGTTCAACGCCCCGACTTAATTGTGATGGACATTCAAATGCCAGAAATGGATGGGTTAGAAGCAATGCGCCGCATCCGTGACGATCGGCAATTTGTAGATATTCCGATTATTGCACTAACGGCGTTAGCTATGCCTGGCGATCGCGAAACTTGTTTAGCCGCTGGAGCCAACGAATATCTTACCAAACCCGTCAAACTCAAGCAGCTTGCACTCACCATTCAACAAGTTTTAGCAAGGTAGCAGAAATTTTTAATGAATACTCAACCTTCTATTTTAGTGATTGATGATGAACCCGATAATTTCGATGTTGTTGAAACCTTGTTGAATAATGAAAACTACGAGCTACACTATGCTTCTAGTGGTCAACAAGCTCTGAATCGCCTCAACAGTCTTCAGCCCGATCTGATTTTGCTGGATGTGATGATGCCCGGCCTAGATGGGATGGAAATATGTCAACGCATCAAAGCTGATCCACAATGGCAGATAGTGCCGATCATTATGGTGACAGCATTAACTGCTAAAGAAGATTTAGCTCGATGTCTAGCAACAGGTGCAGATGACTTCATTAGTAAACCCATCAACGGCGTGGAATTACGAGCCAGGGTTAATTCCATGTTGCGGATTAAGCAGCAGTACGACAGCCTGCAAGTTTTGCTTCAACTGCGAGAAGATATGGCAAACATGATTGTCCACGATCTCCGAAACTCTCTTACCAGTATTGTCCTCGCGGCTGAAATTCTCCGATTTTGCAACTTGTCACCCGAACAGCAACGAGGCAAGGTTGATCAAATTTTATTTGCAGGACAACAGCTACAATCATTGATTAATAGCTTGCTAATCATGGCAAAGCTAGAATCGGGAAAAATGCTTCTCAACTACACAGAAGTAGACCTTTATTTACTCTGTATGTCAGCATTAGCAGATTTTGAAGCGATGGCTACCCAAAAGAACCTGCTTTTGATAGGTGAATTACCTGAACCTGGTGGCATTGTGAAAGTAGATGCAACAATCTTTCGTCGAGTTCTAGATAATTTGCTCTCTAATGCTATTAAGTTCTCCCCATCTAACTCTCAAGTGACCCTACGGGGAGAGTATTTGGCAGCAGGTGGCGCGAAAGTGCAAGTCGCAGATGCAGGCCCCGGAATCCCTGAAGACGTAAGAAAAATCATATTCGATAAATATGAAGTTGCAAGTCGGATACCAGATGTTTGGCAAATTGGTTTAGGATTGGCTTTCTGCAAAATGGCAGTCGAGGCACATTCCGGTACAATTACCATCGAAGATAATCATCCAAATGGTAGTATCTTTACTGTATTTACTCAAAAATAAATTATTAACTCCAAAATTGCTGCATCTAGTCAGATTTTCAATAGGTACTCCTTTTAACTATTCATCAAGTATTTTTTCAGATTAATGTGTTTTTTTATACTATAGTAATCCGGCTTGATTTCTGTTCACACAGCGTGACGTAGCTATATTTACTTGCGTGGGCAGGGAACAGGAAATAGGAAAGAAGAGATAGATAGATACTGAGTCTTGTTCAAAAATCAAAGCGGATTGCTATAGCAATAACTCAACTACGCTATTATAAAATTTAATAACTAATTAGCTATTAAAAAAATATTATACCGACTATTAAATCTCCCTATGCCAAAAACTAAGCCACACAAGTCCGATCCAGCTGTTCTCGTGGCAGTTGCTGACTACTTCAAGGTTTTATCAGAGGCAAGTCGGCTACAGATTTTAGCCTGTCTAAAATCAGGGCCAATGAATGTGATGGAAATTGCCGAGGTTACTAACTTAGGTCAGGCAAATCTATCTAAGCATCTGAAAGTGTTAACTCAAGCAGGGATTCTATCTCGTCAGCCCAAAGGCACGAGTGCCTATTACGAGATTGCCGAACCAATGATTTTTGAGCTTTGTGAGTTAGCGTGCGATCGCATTAGTGAACGCGTGCAACAGCAGGCTGAAAGCTTGAAAGTCCTTCGAAGCAAAACAGCAGTTTTTTAAAAAATACCTGATGCCTTAATTGGGTAAAAAAATGCCCTCCTAGCTGCTGGTAGTTAGGGGCACAACGATTATGCCCCTACAAATGATTCATATTCCCTTTAATCTTCGTCAAGGGCTGGGAAAGCTTCTTCAATTTGCCACAACTTATCTTTGTTTTCAACAAACCAAATACGAGTTTTGGGAGTTAATTTACTCCAAATGACTTCAACAGGGATGTGAGGAGATGCATATTGATACTCTTGACCAAGTGACTTGAGATTGTCTGCCACATCGTGGGGAATTCCGAATTGTTCCCAGTCAACTGTTATATGTCTTCCCGAAACTCCGGCTGTAGGGTCGAAAATCAATTGTGCTGATCTGACTAAATCAGCAAAGTGTTTCGGTTTGAGTTTGGTGATCTCTTGAAGTTGGAGTGATTCGTTATGCTCTTGAGACATTATCGCCGCAGTGGTAAAGATTAGTGGTGTTTGAACTTACTGGCAGAGACTTTGATCCCAATATTTTTACTTTAGCGCAGAGCCGCTAACTTGATCTTGATTTAATCAGACACTAATTTTCAGACCATCTAAAAAGAAACAATGCGATAGCTGTGCCAACGTCAAGGAAGAACATACTCATAGCTGTATAATTTGCAGCATTTTTTCATGTCGGGTGGCAATGCAGTGAAATTACCACTGCTTATGTCTCGTTTTTAGGCACGGTATTTAGGTTATACAGCACTTCCGTCTGTTATAAGGTACACTAGATTAAAATATAAATATTTTTAAATGAAGTCATACTCTGTCGATTTTCGAGAAAAAATAGTTGCGGCACATCTTCAGAAAAACATCTCAA
>NZ_JACJSF010000137.1 GCF_014698035.1 Desmonostoc muscorum FACHB-395 | reverse complement strand
ACCCTGAAGTCGGAAGTAGCAGTAGGTTTAAAATCTGAGGTTATTAAGAAAGTAGCAAACTCTGACCATTCTTGGTTGACCAATGGACAATGGGGTGTGATTCAGTTCGTGGCTTAGTAATTAATATAGAGGCAGTGCTTCCCCTTATCGTCTAAGGAATAGCGCTAGCCACGGCGAAACAGAGCTTCTAGATAAACCTGGGAAACACGGCGATCTCCATCAGCATTTTGCAACAGAAACAGTGAGATAGCTGCGGTAATAAGGCGATGTTCATCCCAATCAGGATGCTGTTCTAGATAGCTGTTTAAAGACTGATGTAGTGTTTCAGGAAGATTAGTCAAGATGTTTTGGGTTGAGTTCATGCGAGCAAAGCTTACGAAAAAGCAAATCAATAGGGACAATAAGCCAGAGATAAAGAAAGGGAAAGGGGGAAAGGGGAAAGGGGAAAGGGAACCAGTGACTTAAAAGCTCTTGTTTTAAATATGGATCGGAGGCGGAGCGGCTCCGCTCCGCACTGCTAAGTGATCGCACTACATGCCTTAAAAATCTTCTTTTTTTATTCGACCTATTTAAAAATAGGGGCTTCATAGCTTTTGGGGAAAAGAACATTAGTGTATTTCCCCTTCCCCTTTCCCCTTCTTGTTGATGCAGTAGTTGTCCTGTTTCACCCCAGTCTTTGGTTGTCAAACCACCTGTGCTAGTAACTGAATAATTTTATACAGTTGATGTTCAAGATGGAATAGACGGCAAAGGCTAGTCGATTTATTGTGTGCTGACTGGCTCGGTTTGTCAATGTTGCAAAATATTAAACATAAATATAGAAAAAATAAATAATTACGTGAAAGCTAGGGTTAGAGATAGATTTTCTTTACGCAACTTAACAATAACTCCGTAAGACAGACTGATAGCTACAGTCATGACAAAATCCCCAGTGGATGAATAGAAGCCGATTATCTTGTCAAACAACTGTGGAAAACAGTAGAAGTAGCTGTGAAAAGTCTGTGGAATCAGTTAGAAAAAGTAGAGCTAATGATAAGAATTGCAAAAAGTTCTAATGTCAGCTATGCGATTGTCATGGGCTGAAAATACAGTAGATCCTATGCTACAGACAAATCTTCGGCTCAGTAACAACTCTAGCGGAAAATTATTTTCGCGTCATAGTGGAATAACCTCGTGTGTAATTAACAACTTCCTGTGACGGTTACAAATCAAAATCAAGGCTGAATGTTTCTCCTGAAGAATCCTCTTCTTTCTCGTCTGCAAATGGAGTTTGAGTCCAAGACGTGAGTTGGTTTGATTCAGTATTAATAGGTGAGGAAGGTAAAAGTTGTGCAGGTAATCCAGCCTTGATGAAAACAAAATAGCAATCAACTATAAAGTAAAGCGTATCCAGGTAACTTTTATCTAGTTTTTGCGATTCTGCAAATATGCGCTCTCGGTAATTATCTTTAAGGCGAACTTTTTCCGGTGCTAAGTCTTTTTTATCTGCCATTGTTATAACTTTACTTAAGAGATGTAGTAGTTGGATTCTTGCTGCTGATGGTCTTTGCCATTTCTAGAAGCCCAAAGACATTGGCTTCCACCGGGTTGTCCAGGATTTTGAAGCCGTTTTTCTCCAACAACTTTTTAAATCCTGGTAACAGGCAACCTCCACCAATTGCCCAGATTTCATCCCCTTGGTGCTTGGCATCAAGTGTCAGATTCACCACTTTCTTCAAGTATTTTTCATACCAATCTTTTAAAGAAGCACTGTATATATCTTTGATATCGATGTCACGGCTGTATCGGGTATGTCCCATTTCCAAACAAAATCGGATTTTGGATGGATCTCCGATTTTCCCGCCATTTAAATGTTTCATCTTTTGGGAAATATCATTGATGAGAACTTCTACGCCTGTGGGGTAGGCGGTGTGAACTTCTCGTTTCCCTTGGTTGTAACGAGAATACAGAGTCGTACCATTGCCAAAATCTAAAATGGTTAATTTTTTCGGTAGTTGATGCCCAAACAATGCACCCATACCCTCTAGTACAACTTTCAGCACTTCTACTTTTACTTCTGATTGTTTGCCAGCAAGTATTGGCTGATATTCTCCGTTTAGTACTTTTTGCAATTCTTCAGCCAGACCGACATCATGTAAGCTAACGACTAATTTTAAGTGCCAAGCCCTACGGTGTGGGAGATGTGCCAATGCACCCAATAAAGTCAATAATGCGTTGTTGACTTTATTTTCATTATTGTCTGTGTTGCGGTCAAAATAATTCCCTGTCCGGTAAGCAGATTCTCCAACTGTATAAGCACTACCGTTAAAAACTACCCGTCCTGGAACATCTTCCATCTCGGCATTGGTTATATAGCTGGGGACACGAACTACTTCAAAGCCATCGACTAAAAGTTTAAGGCTTCCGTAACCGTTATCGAAACCCGCAGGAAAAATTTTTTGTAACGTGTGAATGTTTGACATAAAGACAAAGGTAATACACTTTGATTTGTGAAAATTATCTGTTCAAGTGATCTGCAAGGGCAAGAGAAAGAAGAATAAAATAACTTCCCCCTTTTTTCCTAATCTCAAGAGCTTATCATAACCCCTTGGGGGCTAAATGGGGTACAAAATGTTAACCAGTCAAATATACCCCATTTAGCACCTATATATACCCTATACAGGGGTCAAAATGTTCCCAAAGTCTTGATCTATTGTTGGGGTATATATAGCCCCCATATAGCCCCCAGCAGTCATTTTTAAAATCTTTTTTATCAACGCAGCAGAAATTAAATTAGATCATCGTTGACTCTTTGATTTATACTTTACTGTCAATAAGATTGTTGAAAAGCAATTCAGTTTTGCTCTTTAACTTCTCGCTGACTATGTAACGAGTGCGTTATTACTTGCTTACAGGTTCAGCTTTCTCAACTGAATTATCATTTACACCCAAAGTCAATTGCAAAGGAGTTTTTTGGGGGTAAGCTTTTACCACTTGTCGATAAACTTCATAGTTAGTAGGTAGCGTGTTCTGAGTATTACCCACTCCATAGGTCAGTTTGTACTTTATATCTTTGATCAATTCAGGTTTACTTACCTCTTCTTGAGGTCTTTTGCGTTGTTCAACTTCATCAACACTTGGTCGAGGCGGTAAAGTAGGCCACCATAAGCCTCGGTCATCTGGGCCAACAACTGCTCCTGGCGGTTTCAATCCATTCCGATTCAACACTGAAGTATTCGCAAAGATTTCAATACGTGGCTGTGGTTGACTTGTTAGGTTATTCGCATACTTGACTTGCCAGGAGTAACTGGTGAGTGCTGTAGCTTCATACTGTTCAGCAGTAGTAGTGCTGCAACTAGTTAGTGTCAGTGCCGTTAGTGCAGTTATTATTGAGGGTAAAAATCTCATTTGCATTATCAATCGTAAATATCTTTCACCAATCACTCTTGAAGAGGGAGTGTGCCATCATTCCTGCCAAGGTGAAGGAATCGCTGTTGTTGAAAGTACTTCCCTTGCTTCCAGCCTAATCGCTGTTTGCTCACAGTTGGGGCATTTTATCTTTGTGAAAATCACTGAAGGTCGTCCTTTGTACTCGCCCATTACGGGATCTCCAGTGTACTCGCTGATTATCCCTTGCTTGCAGTGGTAGCACTCGAATATCACACGCCCTACCTCCGAGTTGCAATCCAGGAATTGCATGTGCTGACAGGGTGATGGCGGTAATTCTGGTTCTTCGGAGCGGTCTTGGAAGGGTATATGAGGTTTGCTTACTGGTGGTGAATCTATTTTTTTCTTGTTGCGCTTGCCAGTCACCTGCGGCTCAACTTTTGGCGGCTTTATGGGTTTTTCATTGACAGGGACATGGCCGGGCTGTTGGCCAGTTGTGAGTTCTTCCGGCAACTTGTCATCAGCCGGGGTAGGGCTAAATAGCTCTTGTTTCTCTGTTGGTTTAGATACACTCTCGGTTGACTGAACTATTGTTTTTGGGACTGCATGAACAACTGTTGTTTCCACTAGACCTTGGGATGATTCTACTTGAGTATCACTGTTGGTCAATTCCTGCACTTCTGGTTGTTTAGCTACAGGGATGTGCTTAATCATTTTTGGTAGTTGTGGCTTGGGTGGCTCCTTAGTAGATTCCATAAAAAGCATTAGTTCGGTAAAAATCTTATATTACCAACACTTCGAGAAAAGAACTGTCAACTATTACCAAATCACAGTTGAGCCTTTAAAACTAGTTTTATGTGGTATAACATTATTCCACGTGCTAAACTCACCATTATCATTTTTTGTATAAAGCCCATGCAAGTTCGATTAGCGCTGCTCTCGAACGCAGGTGGCAGCGGCAAAACAACTCTCGCAGTTCACCTTGCCTATCTCTTAGCAAAAGAGGGATTCCGTGTTGCCTTAATTGATTTAGATCCTCAAGGTTCTGTTAGTTTATTTTGCGGATTGCCACGTCCTAAAGGTACCCAAACAATTGCAGCAGTGCTACAGGAAGATTTCCAAGGAAATTGGCCTTTAATTCCACTGTGGCAAGAGCATTTACAAAATGTAGAAGCGTGTCAGGGAGAAATGGGGCTAGTTAAAACGATTAACGAATTAGTCTTACACGAGCGAGGAGCCTACCTTTTAGGAGATCGCATAGCTGACTACCCTTTACCTCATGATTTGGTAATTTTTGATTGTCCTGCTACTTTAGGCCCATTACCTTTGATCGCTCTTTCGGCTTGTACACATTTACTCATTCCAGTCCAGGTGGAGCCGAAATCTGCGGATGGCTCTAGCAAGTTGTTGGAATGGTTGTATCACACAAACCATCGTCTTCGGCTCAAGCCAGAACCCCAAATTATAGGCTTTGTTCCTAACCAGTATGATCAGCGTCTTGCTATCCATCGCAATATTCTAGCCCAATTGCTTCCACAGCTAGAAAAGTTGAAAATTCATGGTTTTGCTCCTATTCGTTTTTCATCAGAGTTCAAGAATGCAAGTGGTCTTGGAGTCCCGTTACATCTATATCGTCCAAATCATCCAGCCTGTGCTGATTTCTGCCTTATTGTAAGTAAATTAGTTGAGTTACTCAAAAAGAAGGATTAATGGTTAAGAAAGTTGGGGTTGATTTATCTAATCTGTTTTCTGGTGCTGAATATTCTCAAGAAGTTCATGAACTAAAAGAAACCATTGACAAATTACAGTTAGAGATTATTCAACTACGGTCAACAGATAACCAAGAACTAGAGACAAAGATTCATGAATTACGTGAACATCTAGTGCCATCTGGGGTTCTAAAGGTAGCGATAGAACAAATTGATCGTAATCCAGAACAACCCCGACAAACCTTTACTCAAGAGAGTATTACTGCGATTGCTCTGTCTTTGGAATCAAATGGACAGCAAGAACCTATTATTCTTATTGCCCAGCAAGATGGACGCTACTTACTATTTGACGGAGAGCGTCGTTGGCGTGGTGCTAAACAATTAAATTGGGCTACCTTAGAAGCTGTAATTATTCCTCAGCCAGAAGCTCTACATCGACGTGTATTATTAGCAAGTTTACATCGAGAAAATCTAAATCCTTTAGATACAGCAGAAGCATTAGTTAAGGAAATTGCTGTCCAAAGTGATCTTAAAATCGAAGACATTCCTCGTATATTAAGGGCTGGAGTGCGCCGACTAGAGCGACAAAGGACTCTGGTTAAAATAAGTGAGCTTGTTCTAGCAAGCCCAGAACAGCAGCATCAGCAAATATTGTTATTAGGACTAGGAGAAGCAGAACAAATAGTTTTTCGTGTTTTACTGTCTCTGCTATTGAATCCAGCTTCTGTTAATACTAATATTTTTCCGATGTTAGCATTGCCAGATGATTTGAAGCAGGCTATGCGAGAACAGGGGCTAGGTGGGATACACGCTTTGTCTTTAGCGCGATTATCTGCAAAAACTTTGGGTGTATCAGAAGCGGTAGCGCGAAAGCTGCGAACTCGAATATTAAAGCAGATTCTACAAGAAAAGTTATCAGTTGCTCAATCGCGTCAAATTGTATCAGCCGAGATTACCCACCATACCCAACAATTTGACTCTAGTTCTAAAAGGAAGCAAGTAGATACAATTATCCGTCAAGTGCAGGAAATTCCCTTGGTTCATATAAAACGTTCACAATTAGTACAAATGCGCGAAGCGTTACAAAAGAAGCTAACAGAAATTGAGTCAGCTTTAAAACAAGAAAATAGTACTGAAAGCTAAGTTTTTAATAGGATTCCCTGATTATGTAAAGAATATTGTTTGTGTTTTGATTTACCAGTTCATCTTTTAGTGACCACGTTATAGCACGTGTTACTGTTGTTTTAACCGTATATTCCACAGAAGTGTAACCTAATTTAAGCCTTGTTTTACAAGGGTTTTATAGACATGGGGTAGGCTAAACTGTAAGCTAGTTAACCAGTTGCTATTTATACCTATTATCTTAAGTATGTGATTTTGAGACATTCGGTACTCTTTCGTCTCAACAATCCTAATAGCATCAAACCGATAGTTGCCAATGTACAACTCAACGGCTTGGGCGGATGTGAAGTCTTTCTTAGCCTTCTCCCCAAGAATTTCATCAATCCCTCGCGGAGCGCTTGCCAAAGCGATTATTAATTTTTTGAGGGTATAAAAGACCCAGACACTAAATCTGGGTCTTTGAGGTTGGAAATTATCCCAAGATTTCAATCACAGCCGCTAGAATAGCTGGGGCTTTGTCTGAAACCGGAATGAATACCCGCTTTTTCCAGTTGATGATCTCGGTAAAACATCCAACAGCTAAGAGTCGCTCTGCCAGTGAGATAGCATTAACCAGTTCTATACGAGGTTCATTAGCAACGAAAGAACGTCGCAAGGTTACGCCACCCGGCAACTGCTGTGTATATCTCTCGTTGAGTACCAGCGAAACAAGTTCTTCAGGAGAAAGCACCTGATTTCTTAGTCCGAGTTGTTCGCGCACGGTTTGAATGTCGTGAGCATTCACCACCCGACCGAGAATCTTTTTTCCATCGCTGGTTTGCAACCGGAATACTCGGCTATTGTGCTGCGGCAAGATTTTCCAAATGGGCAACAAAATACCAGTGACTAAGTGCAGGTAATCGGTAGTGAACTTGGGCAGTGCGTCTACTTCAATAGACCAAGCAGCAGTAAACGCATCAATAGAAACTTGCCCCCATGTGGAAGATTCCAAGTCTTGGACTGGTACGCGAGTTTCTTTCTGTGGGCGAATCAGCAAAACTCTTGGTACAACTCCACCCTCAGAGTCGAATAGACTATGCGTTGGAATTGTTATCGCCGCACGACCTTTCTCATTCACCATGAATTGTCCTTGGTACTTGGCAGCAAACTCAACCATCTCAATAGCGGTTCTGATGTTGTTCTTCTGAACTCGCTCAATTTTGAGGTAGTTGGTGACGCTACCTGTGGCAGGGTGGGTGTAGACAGCTTCCTGGTTCTCAACTGTAAAGCGTTCAGCCCGTAAAGTTTCAACACCCATCTCGTAGACCCCTGCTGCGATCGCTGCTTCAATCTGCTGGCTCAAGAGTAATTCAAACCTCTCGAAAATCACGTTTTGCATATCAATTCGTAGAGCCAGTAGTCGATTGAGGAATTGACGTAGTGGGGGCAAGTCGATTTTCATCCCGCCTTCATGAGAGGTTAAACTGAGTCCAGTCATTTGCTCAAAAGTCCCTAGTGACACTTCATAAAATCGACCTTGGAAGATTTGCTTAAATAACTCATACAAAGCGTGTTCTGCATAGTTCGATTCCAGATTATCTTTAGCCTCAAATATCCCATTGCCACCCGTCTGCCGTTGACCGCGAGTAAGAGCGCCCAAGCTATCCAGCCGTCGGGCAATGGTTGAGATAAAGCGGCGTTCACCGATGACGTTAGTGGTTACAGGTCTAAACACGGGTGCTGATGCTTGGTTGGTTCTGTGTGAGCGCCCAAGTCCTTGAATTGCATTGTCTGCCCTCCATCCAGCTTCCAACAAATAATGCGATCGCCGCCGACGATTCGCAGCATTTAGATCGGCATGATAACTTCTGCCTGTGCCACCAGCGTCACTGAAGATGAGAATTTGTTTGTCACCCTGCATAAATGCAGCAGTCTCAGCAATATTCGCCCCACTACCCCGTGAATCAACGAACAAACGCCCTGAATCATCTTTCAAAACTCGCTTGCTACGACCCGTAACTTCAGCCACTTGCTTGTGACCAAAATGCCACAGCAATTGTTCTAATGCACCAGGGATTGGATCAAGACATGCTAACTTATCGACTAAGGCATATCTCAAAGCTACAGCTTCTTGTGAAATAACTGGAGAGCCATCAGCGTCAAAGACTGGCTCGGATCTTTCTTCTCCATCAGCACCTGAATGAATGGAATGCAGATGAACAGGGAAAGCACTCATCAAGTAGTCCATCACATATTCTCGTGGGGTCAAGTCAAGATTGAGATCCTTCCATTCCGAAGCCGGAACTTCATCAAGTCGTCGTTTCAAAAGTTCTTCATTAGTCGAAACTATTTGAATGACAACAGCAAGACCTTGGACTAAATCCTGCTCAATCGCTTTGATCAGGGTAGGGCATTTCATTCCTGTGAGAAGATGGTTAAAGAACCTTTGTTTGTGGCTCTCGAACTGAGACATGGCGGACATCTTTGCAGCACGGTTATATGTTTTCGCGCCAGTAATGTTACACGCTTCTAATGCTTTATAAAGGTTATTGTGGATAATTTGAAAAGCGTCGGCGTAGCTGTTGTAAATCCTTTCTTGAGTTTTAGTTAACTCGATTTCAAGAGTATTGTATTCAACACCATCAAAAGAGAGCGATCGCGCCAAATACAAACCGAGTGCCTTCAAATCCCTAGCCACCACCTCCATCGCCGCAATGCCACCAACAGAGATAGACTCCACAAAATCCTCACGGTTTGTGAATGGGAAGTCGCCAGTCTGCCACAATCCTAACCTGTTCGCGTAGGAAAGATTAGAAACCTTTGTCGCGCCAGTTGCGGACACGTATATAACCCTGGCTTTGGCAAGTGCATTTTGCAGTCGAAGCCCAACAATACCCTGCTGAGAAGCTGCAACCATACCCAGCGTTCCCTCTTGCGCCATAGCATTTCCCATACTGTGGCATTCGTCAAATGAAATGACACCCTCAAAGTCGTTACCTGCCCATTCAACGATTTGCTTAAGCCGACTTTTGCCATTCTTTTGAGAACGTAGAGTTGAGTAGGTGCAGAACAGAATACCTTGGGTGAAAGGAATCGGGTCGCCAAGTTTGATATTTGAGAGGTCGATAATGTCTTTTTCACTACCTCCGAGCGCACACCAGTCTCTACGAGCATCCTCAATTAGGGCAGAACTCTTTGATACCCAGATAGCTTTTCTTCCTTCTTGACACCAGTTGTCGAGGATGATTCCTGCACATTGTCTTCCTTTCCCCGCACCCGTCCCATCGCCAAGAATATTCTCTGATGTTTTAAGTTTTTTTTGAGCTAATGAAGTAAAAGTACCCGTTTTTAGCTATAGACGAATGGCACTAAGAAAACCTGAAACCTTTGTCTGAGGGAGGTGTGGGAGGATGGGGAGGTGTGGGAGGTGTGGGAGGTGTGGGAGGATGAGGAAGAAGTCTTACCCCCCACACTCCCCCCTCTCCCCACACTCCCCACACTCAAAAGCCAGTGAAATCAAGGGTTTGCGCTTATCTTAGTGCCATTCAGCTATAGACTTTAGCGTAACCAGCACAAATATAACAAAAGCAAGGCTAGATTCGAGCCTATATTTATGCAGCTTATACTAACACTATATTTTTGTGAATTATCGAAGATATTGAACATTCAACATAATATTGGATGAGAAATTAGCAAGCTCAAGCCTAATAGCATAGCTTTATTTTATAAAACTATCTATGGGCAATATTCACCTGAAACTTTGCTAAATAACAAACGATTTCTTGTTATCCATTCACCCCCACTTTCATGAATAAGAAAAGTTTTAATAAATTGCTCTAAAGTAGTAAGCTTGTCAAAGTTAACATCACAGGTGTATTTTATTCCAAACTTATCTATTACATAAAGTTGATATTGTATTTTAGTTTGATATGTCCACCCACATTTATATAGTAAAGAATGATTGCTTCGGTACTCATGTAAAGCTTCATTGATCATAGTAGCTATTTCAGACTTGCTTGCGTACCAAGTTATTAACTCTGGTTCTAACCCTAAGTCATTAGATAGGAGAAAAAAACTTTCAAAAATCTTGTTTAGTGGCTTTTTCATTTGCTGTCAATTGTATATTATTTGCATTTATAAAGAAGTAAGACTTATCTAAATTAAGCAAAACTTATAGGATAAAAGACAAGAACTTGTGTTAAATGCGTAAACTTCAGAAAATAATACTCATGAATACGATTGCATAGGGTTTATTACTTCTCTATCTCCCCAACTGTAGAAGAATGCCTGTTGTTCTCCCCATCCCATCCATTCTAAAATTCCTCCTCCAGCACGGTCAGCAAACATAACAGCTGCTGTAATCCGTAAAGTCTTAATATTACATTGAGCATTAATAGTACGCAGACATACTTTTTTAACAACATTATAAATAAAGCGAGTACTAACAGGTTTCAAATGACGAGACTTATGGTTAGGTGCAATTATAAGAAATTGATTATTAAGATTTTTAAGCTGTTGTAAACGTTGAGCCTCGAAACGTTCTAACAGAGGTTTTAGCCATTGACTTGCAGCTGAAGAAAACTTCAATTGTTCACTTACCCTACCTGACGAAACTTTACCTTTAGATACAGGAGGTTTTGGAACTACGATATAATAGGTTTCAGCAAGTGACAAACGATAAATATCTTTATTTAAATAAATTAAATCTGTGATTTTAGCATGACGTAATTCCCAATTAGTAAGAGCATGGAATATTATTAAATATAAAATTAAAGCTTCAGTAGGGTCAGACTGAGGATTAATAATAAAATTGCTTAGTTTCTGAATTACTTCAAAAGGGTAATGACTAATTTTCGGGGCAGGAGCTTTGATTGTACCTTGAACAGGGTTACTAATAACTAATTTATGAATTTTGGCCCAATCAAAAAAGATTCTTAATTGACCTTTAATATGGCGTAATGCATCGTTATCAAACCGGGGGACTTGAAATAAATTTCCATGTATTCCACAGTAATTACACTTTTTATCAGCTAATTTTTCGTAAATATTGGAGCTGAATGATGTTTGACATTGGCTACATTGCCACTGCCAGTAGAGGGATTTCAAATATTCTTTAATATGACAAGGTTGAATTAAACTTAGAGATGTTAACTGATGTTGAAAGCACCAAGTCCAGAAATCCCCTAAATTTCTTACATAATGATGAATACTTGAAGGGCGGTTTTTTCGTTTTTGAAGCCAAACAATAAACGAACGTAAAAGTGATTGTATTTCTTGAGGTATATTTTCAAGGCTTCTTAATATACTTTTATTTTTACAATAGCTTTCAAAGTCTTCTAATTGACCCTTGGCAACTAATATATGGCCAAGGTCAAGTAAGCGTGATCTAAGTAATTTAGAACGATCACGGCTTTGAGTAGAATTTAAATCTGGCATAAATTCTTCAATAGCTTCCCAAGTTAGAGGTTCAGGAAGTGGATGGGTTTGTAAAAGCTTCCCCAACAGTCTAATACTTTGCTTATAACGCTCAGTAACTTTGTCCCAGTCTATAGTTTTAACAAGAAGGTCAAATAGCCTCTTATTATATAGATAAGGGGTTTGAAAATGTTTTACGTAATCTTCTAACAATCTAGAAGCAGCTATTTCAGCATCACATCTTTTACAGAGGTATTCTGCTTTGTGTTTGTCTATTTTGTAAATAACTTTATACTGACTACACTTACTACAAAAATCGTATCCATTCCGCTCTTTAATAAAACATGAGTGGCAAATAGGACGGCTAGTTAAAACAGAGTGGACTGTTTTACTGCATACAGAACATATAACTTGAATCTGTTTTAGTTTTTCGTGGTCACGTCGATCTACAGCTTTGCAGCAAGGTTCACAGAGCCAACGATGAGTATCATGTATGATTTTAGTTTTATTGCATCGGCTGCATATTGCTAAAGGTTTACTTAGCGTTTTAGTGCAACGTAGACATAGAATAGTTTCTGAAGTAATGTTATGTGTCATGTAACCACAATTTTGGCAAGGTAGACTATGTTCCTTGCGATGACACCTACTGCAAATATTACGGCTTTTTAAAAATGATTTAGCTTGACGACCGCAAACTTCGCAAGTAACTTCCTGATATAGCTTGTGTTGTTTCATAAAACATTTGATAAAGACACAGCTGTTTGCTTTGATGCCAGCACCAGTTTTTGTTCTGGAGATAAGTGCTTGAGAGAACGTTCCATTCTTATTGCTTCTGCTCTACTGGTGAAAGACCAAGTAGCTACTAAAGTTAAAGGTCTGTTAATACGTGTATAGCGTCTTCCTCGGCCTGCATTATGAGCAGCAATTCGCTTCTCTACATTTTGGCTGTAACCAACGTAAAGTGTTCCATTTGCACAACAGGCAAGATAAACATAGAATTTAGCTAATTGATTTTTTTTCATCAGAGTCATTAATATATTTATGGGGATTAGGAAAAATACTATTTTCTTTGGATTGAGAATTTTGTTTTCCTCCATAAAGCTGTACTGGTTCACTTCCAACTTCTTTAAGCCATTTTTGCTGCTCTTGTGGAGAATCTGGAATAATATCAAAAAAATCGCTAATTTTGCAGTTTAAGGCATTACACAACGCTTGAATTGTTTTACATCTAATACTACTTGGTTCGTTATTAATAAGAGTAGAAATTGCTTGTAAAGATAATTTTACTCCTGCCTTCTCTTCGATTAACTTTTGTAAGTCTATTGGACGATAAATGTCATGGTTAACAGCTAACCATTTTTTAAGATTCCAAATCACTGGCATATAAGGCTTCCTTAGATAGAATGAAGCGTTAGCTCATTTATCATATTATCAATCGCTTCTTCGTATCTTTGTTTGCTTGGTTTAACATAACGCTGCAAGGTACTGGGATTAATATGTCCCATTAAATCCATCAATACCCAAATATCACCTGGTCGTTTTTCCATGTAGTTAGTAGCAAAGGATTTTCTCAAACTGTGCCAAGCGAATTTTGGAGGTAAATCTAAACCTGCTTTTCTAGCTTGTTCAACTATTTTATTGAGAGCAGACCACATTTGCTGATAAGAAATTATTTCTCCTCTCTCCGTTAAAAAAAGTGTGGTATTTATTTCTGAATTGGGTAAATAAGGTCTTATTTGTCGTTCATAAATAGCTAGAGTATCCTTAGCTAACGGTGTCATAATAGTCTTTCTAATTCGTTTACCAGAACCTTTAAACCCTTTTCCATGTCTGGTTTGAATCCGATTTTTTTCATAAAACAAATCTCTATGAATATCTAAATGTCTAATTTCATCAGCACGTAATCCGCTTTCCCCTGCTATCACAACCATCGTGTAATCTCTAGAAGCAGTTATCTTTTTTTGATTACTGCTGAGATATTCTGTGCGAATGAAATCGTAAAAATTTATGAGTTGTTGACCTGTTAGGACAAAGCCTTCGTTCTCATGATCAATAACATGATGTGGATAGTCATATTCTGAGACAGGCTGCTCAAGTCGTCCATACTTCGCAATAATAGATTGTCCAGCTGTCCCTGGAATATAAGGAAATTCTAGAACGTATCCAAAAAATCTGCGTAATTGTCCTAAATAAGTACGAATCGTTTGGGATTTAAGTTGCATAGCAACCAAGCCCTTACTAAAGGCTATTATTCGTTCTCTGCCTCTCACGGCTTCCATAGCCTCCCAAACCATCAGAGGTCGGTAACCCTCTGGGTGGTTATTATCTGGAACTGGATAATTCTCAAACCAGCCTTCTAAAAATTGACGGTCGCTCTCTAGAGTAGCTGGGCTATGATTGCGAGTTAGATGCGTATCTAAATATCCGTAAAGAATAGCTTGATGATCTTCTAGCTGTTCCGAAAACGGAATCGGACGAATAGCTACCGGAAAGCTATGGACAATAGCAAGGTGTGGACGACTCATACTTAGCCAGCCATCTTTCTTGTATTTGAAGTATTTAAAACTAGCTCAATGCTATCATGCAAAACTTGCTTAACTCAAGCAAAACTTGATTAAGTTACAAAAGTTAGCGTAGATAGGAAGCCAAAGTGATTTTTAATGGGTAGAAAACTTCAGAATTCTCCAGTA
>NZ_JACJSF010000136.1 GCF_014698035.1 Desmonostoc muscorum FACHB-395 | reverse complement strand
AAGAAGTCTTACCCCCCACACTCCCCCCTCTCCCCACACTCCCCACACTCAAAAGCCAGTGAAATCAAGGGTTTGCGCTTATCTTAGTGCCATTCGGTACAGGACATACTTTAACTTTTCGGTTTACCTAACCTAATAACTTTCAAATTTAATTTAATCAAGTACAAATTGCTACATCCAGCAATTAACAGTTGATTGTAGCCTTATTTGCTGTTTAACACTAGAGTTTTAGATATTGAAAAAATTTATGGAAATAATAAAAATAGTAATTAAATTTATAATGGAAAACTGTGTTCACAGGATAGTTTTTTAATTAAAAAGTCATCTATCATAAGGAATAAAATTAGATTAATTTTTGCTAGTAAAAATTAATTTTAATTCTATCTTTGGGGGGATAAATATTTAAGCTGTATCCTAAATAGGAGTTTGGGGAAGATATATAGACATCGATATGGTAATCTTATTTGATTTAAAAACTACTACATTACCATACACGTGAATATTTAATTTCCTGAAAGCCTTATCTGATTGGGGTTTTGCTAAATTCCACTCTGATTCAGGCTCGTCAATATTTAGATGCGTTTGCCCTGGTTGCCGATCCTGCTCAAACATTAGATCAGTGGTTGACTGCACAATCGATTGATCTTTTTGCCTGCAAAGTTGTTCGTCAGCAATCCTATGGAATGTATACTGCTGACCCGGAGGCAATTGGAGTTGGTTTCTTTGCTTACAGAGGTACTTCTGGCGATCGCCTACGGCGGGCGCTTGCGCCATCGCAGTCTGCGAATTCAAGGGTGGAGTGGATGGCGTGAATCATCTGTTGATTGCCGTGTTTGGCAGACATTAAATCTTTTGTTACTCAACGGTCAATACGGTGTAAACCCTGTAACCCACAGCTTACACCCGATCTACGCCCCAGGGATAGCCATTTCTACGTCTAAAGATACAAGTTTATTTAATTTTGAGAGATTAATCAGAGATTAATGAGATATTAAGTTGAAAAACTAATTCAGATAGAAACTTATGACAACCGAGCAAGAGCTTCAATCTCTTTTTAATACCTTAGATAGCGATCAAGACGGCAAAGTATCCATTAATGATCTTTTTTTAAGTCCTGGCTTAAGTGCAATCGTCTCATCCGAAACAAATACCACTAGTCCCCAGGAATTACTAGTAAATTATGATTCAGACGAAGACGGTAGTATTACCTTTGAAGAGTTAAAGGAAGCAGTTGAGAAAGCAAATAATTTAACCTAGCAACCTAATTCCTAACACCCAATACCCAAAAATCCTGAAGCTGAAATTGTAGCAAGGTTTGCACAGCGCTGGTCAGTTCTACCAACAGCTAGTCTCCACAATAGGCTCGGCTGTTGGCATTGCTGATGGTAAGCCTTACTGGAACGCATACCTGGGGCAGTGGCAGATTTGGGTTAACTTTAGGAGCGGGTGTACGTCTGTGGTGTGCAATTGGTTGGTGGTGGTGTAAGTCACAGTAGTACACTATTTCATCAAAACCGTTACTGGTAGTCGGTTATTTTGCAGTTTCCCAGTTTGGAGCAAATAATCTCTATTGCCTTGCCCTTGAAAAAGATAATTTTGTGTTCGTTATCTTCTGAGTCGCTTAAAGTAACGAGAGCAAGGTTTGTTTTAGCCCAAGATTGAACCTGAATCAACTTCCCACTGATGTTTGAGCAATTCTTGGTAAGTCTTTTCCCTTATCATCATCTGCTGATACAGCATCAGCAAAAACTCTTGAGCTTGTTCACGGGACATCTGCTGCACTTGATCAGAGAAAGTTCTAAGGCTAAATTCTTGTTCTAAAGATAATTCAATGGGTTGATTCATCGCTTTTATTACCTACTCTTTTATTTGAGTTTGCTTATGTAAGCAAATATTGCTTTATATAAATAAATATTACGATGGCTTTACAAAAATTAAAGGGTGTAAACCGTACCGACATAGGTTAGAAATGCCGTATCTGCTGCTGAAAACCTTGATATCACTCCATTGTGGCAACCCAAGTAAAAACCTAAGTTCTAAAGTTTCTTACTTTGAGGTTTTTAAAGCATTTTTAGCCTCTGCTTGCGGCTGGCGATCGCCTACGGCGGGCGCTTGCGCCATCGCTGTTGGAGAGGATGGGCAATACTTTGGGCAATAGTGGTGAGCGTCGCGGCGTGATGCTGAAGTTTGAGAATGTGAATATGACAAATTTGCTCAACTGGTTACAGATGCGCCACAGTGGAATGAATGGATGGATGGCGTGAGAAAGGGGCGATGAAAGATCGTCCAGAGTTGTATGAGTTCGTTCAAAACATTCAGTATCTTTGGATCTGTGACTAAATTTGGTTCCATATTCTTTGACACAACATCACAGTCAATACCCCCTAATATTAGATGGGCGGCTCAAAGTCGTTTGAACTTTTTCTGGAGAAATTTCAATGACCATTTCAATGTACCAAGCTTTAATACCCGTGTCTATTCGCACACTGAATAATCTTACAAACATTCTTGAAAAAGGTGCTGCTTATGCTGAAACTAAAAAAATAGATCCTTCTGTGTTGATTAATAGTCGTCTATCCCCAGATATGTTTCCATTATCAAAACAAGTGCAAATTGCCTCTGACATAGTAAATAGAGGTGCCGCACGGTTAGCTCTTATAGAACCACCTAAATTCGAGGACAATGAAACTACATTTCCTCAACTTATTGACCGCATTCAAAAAACTATCTCTCATTTAAATACGTTTAAACCTGAACAAATTGACGGTTCAGAAGAAAGAGAAATTACCCTACAAATGCGTGACAATACTCTCTCTTTTGAAGGAATGCCATATCTGTTATATTTTGTTTTACCAAACCTTTATTTCCATGTCACAACAGCATATAACATTCTCAGACACTGCGGTGTCGAACTTGGCAAACAAGACTTCCTTGGTCAGCCTTAATTAGAGCAATATCTAACGCAATTTTTTCGAGAATTTCCGATCTTGCTTGGGTTAGTAAAAAATAGACTTCTTGACTTCTTGGCATTGTGGGGAAAAGTTGTTTCTTCTTCAACATTTCCCTTCTCTCTTTCTCGATAATTACACTGGCTTGAATCTCGCCGATTAATTAGTAAAATCTAATACTGTAGGACTATTCGGTTTGCTAATCCCACGCCGTATAGATGGGGCCGCCAACCTGCAAACTTGCCTTGACGAATTAAGCGATCGCCTGGCAACATCTGACGGGCTAACCCGATGATCAGTCCAATGGTTAACTCAGCTGTTGGCACAGCCAATAAGCTAGGCACGATGGTGAACCAAACACCTTGACGAGTGCAGGCATCAACATCAAAGTTATCGTAACCTTTCAATGCTCCGGCGATAATCTTCAATTTTGGACAAGCTTTCAGAAACGCCTCATCGATTTGATCTGGCATAAAAACCATCAAAGCTTCAGCGTCCTGCGCCAACTGGAGAATTTCTTCACGCGGTAAAGTCTCTCTAGTTGGATTTGCAACTACCTCACAATACTCACTTAAGTTTGTAATAATTTCTGGATGAACCCAGTGGGTAATTACAACTTTAGGTTTCATCAGCAACCTCCTAGTCACCGCAAGGCGGAATTAAAAATTAAAAATTAAAAACGTTTTTTACTCACTGTACCAAAGCCAATGTGTTGACTATTAAGGCTTGATTGAACTAAGGAGTCTCTTAATTCTGTTGTGATTTGAACAAGAAAGAGAGAGGTTGTCCACTTTCTTGTTCAAGTCATACTTACCTAGTTGGGATGCCAAGTTAGACTTCTTCTTTGCTGTCAAACAAGACTTTAATTCGTTGTTCGATCTCTTCGGATGAAACATCCTCTTGATGAGTCGCAATCCACCAATAATTTCCGTTTGGGTCTTTCACAGCCGCATGGCGATCGCCCCAAAATTCATCATTTGGCTGCATCATTGAGGTAGCACCTGCTTTGAGAGCATTGTCATAAATTGTGTCCGTATTCTCAACATATAGGTAAATGGAACTTGGCATCGGCTTAAATTCACACCTTGCTTCGCTCACCATTATTACTGAGTCGCCAATTTTGACTTCAGCATTCATGATGCTACCTTCTGGATGTAGGGTATGACGAATTTCCTTAGCTGCAAATCCCTGTTTGAGAAACTCGATTAGGGTTGCTGCCCCTTCGACAAAAAGATACGGCGTAACAGTATGATAACCGGATGGAATAGGTTTAACTGCCATAATTGTTGCAGAGATAATTTAGTACAAATGTATTGTAGTTTAGGCTAACTACATTTTCTGCAATCTTAAAACTCTGTATCAATTACCCGATCTATATATTATTTGAACAAATCCAAATCTGTTACAGCCCCAAGACTGCTAGAAGATACCAGTTTGGCATATTTCGCCAACACGCCTTTGGTGTAACGTGGAGCGGGGGGTTGCCAATTAGCACGACGATGGGCCAATTCTTCTTCGGAGATATTCAACTGCAAGAGTCGTGCAGGTGCATCAATCGTAATACTATCGCCTTCTTCGACAAGCGCGATCGCACCACCAACTGCTGCTTCTGGAGCAACATGACCAACTACCATCCCGTAAGTACCGCCAGAAAAGCGCCCATCGGTAATTAATCCTACCGCATCACCCAAACCAGCCCCGATAATTGCCGAAGTGGGAGCCAACATTTCTCGCATTCCAGGGCCGCCTTTAGGGCCTTCGTAGCGGATGACGAGAATATCACCAGCTTGAATTTTACCCGCCAAAATTGCATCTAAAGAAGCTTCTTCTGATTCAAACACCCGTGCAGGCCCGGTAATTACTGGTTTTTTCACGCCAGTAATTTTGGCAACAGCCCCTTCCGTTGCCAGATTACCTCTGAGGATGGCTAAGTGTCCTTGAGCATACATCGGGTTATCCCAAGTCCGAATCACATCTTGATTGGCAGATGGTTCTTCGGGGATGTCTGCTAATATCTCTGCAATGGTTTGACCGCTAATGGTGAGGCTATCACCATGTAATAAGCCATGTGCGAGTAGCATCTTCATAACTTGGGGAATGCCACCAGCTTTGTGCAAATCTGTAGCGACATATTTACCGCTTGGTTTTAAATCACACAAAACGGGAACGCGGGCGCGGATTGTTTCAAAGTCATCCAGGGTTAACTCTACATTAGCAGCACGAGCGATCGCTAAAAAATGCAACACGGCATTGGTCGAACCACCCACCGCCATAATCACAGAGATGGCATTCTCTATAGATTTGCGGGTGATAATTTGGCGAGGTAAGATTTGTTTTTTGATGGCTTCGACTAACACAAAGGCTGATTTTTCGGTGCTGTCAGCTTTTTCAGCATCTTCGGCTGCCATTGTCGAGGAATAGGGCAAACTCATTCCCATCGCTTCAAATGCTGAAGACATGGTGTTAGCTGTGAACATTCCCCCACAGGAACCAGCACCAGGACAAGCGCGACTTTCGACTTCTAATAATTCCTTTTCGTCAATTTTTCCAGCACTATATTGACCAACAGCTTCAAAAGAACTGACAACAGTTAAGTCACGTCCGTTGTAGTGACCAGGTTTAATTGTGCCACCATAAACAAATATTGCAGGGATATTCATCCGAGCGATCGCTAACATTGCTCCTGGCATATTCTTATCACAGCCACCAATGGCTAGTACACCATCCATACTTTGCCCAGTACAGGCGGTTTCAATCGAGTCTGCAATAACTTCCCGCGACACTAGGGAATATTTCATCCCTTCAGTTCCCATCGAAATGCCGTCGCTAATGGTAATTGTGCCAAACATTTGGGGCATTGCTCCGGCGGTTTTAATCCCAACTTCTGCCCTTTGCGCCAGCTGATTTATCCCCATATTACAGGGCGTGATCGTGCTGTAACCGTTGGCTATACCGACAATGGCTTTGTTGAAATCTTCATCTTTAAAACCAACTGCACGCAGCATAGCTCGATTTGGCGATCGCTGTACTCCTTGCGTTACTACTTGGCTTCTCAAATTCTCCGACATAGTTACATCATCCTCTGACTTGCATATATGAGTATGATATGTAGCAGCTTTTGATATGTCCAATATATATTTATGAATATTTGAGACTTATAAAATATCAAACCTATGGAACTGCGACACCTGCGCTACTTCATTGCGGTAGCTGAAGAACTACACTTTAGTAAAGCCGCAGAGCGACTTCACATCGCTCAACCGCCCTTAAGCCAGCAAATTCAGCAGCTAGAAACAGAACTAGGGGTAGAACTTTTTCAACGCAAAACTAAACGACAGGTGCAGCTAACGGAAGCCGGACAAGTATTTTTGCAAGAAGCTTATCAGTTGTTCGCTCAACTGTCCAAGGCAATTGATCTGACTCAACGGACAGGTAGGGGTGAGAAAGGACAACTACGAGTAGGTTTCACCAGCTTGGTAACTTACGATTTGCTGCCTGTGATTTTGCGGCGGTTTCGAGAACAGTTTCTAGAGGTGGAGTTAGTATTGCAAGAATTAACGACAACTCAGCAAGAACAAGCGCTATTCAATCGCCGCATCCATGTAGGTTTTGCCCATCCACCTTTAGAAGACAACACTTTCAATCAAGAATGTATTCAGAAAGAAGGACTAGTTGTAGCTTTGCTAGAAACTCATTTCTTAGCCAGACAAGAAAATATTTCAGTGCGCGAACTAAAAGACGAAAATTTTATTATGTTCCCTCGCCATTTGGGCCCCGGACTTTACGATCAAATCCTGAGTCTTTGCCAGCAAGGAAATTTCAGCCCAAAAGTAACTCAAGAAGCAATCCAAATGCAGACAATCATCGGGCTAGTATCAGCAGGAATGGGGATTGCGATCGTACCGTCTTCTTTGCAAAATCTTCAAAGGGCTGGTGTAGTTTATCGCACTTTAGAAGAAAAAACACCGTTAGTAGAAACGGCTGTAGTGTGGCGACAAGAGGATATGACACCTGTTTTACGGGAGTTTCTACAAATTGTCAGAAGTGTCTGTGGTGAATTAATCAGTTAAAAAGGCGATCGCCTCCATTAGATTGCTTTGATGTAACAAAGCTGCGGTGAAGATTGGTAATTACAGTTTTTCCAGATAGAAGATTGCACAAAAATCTGTCGATAATAGCTAGAGTTCTTGTTCTTGAGTGACAATCCACAACAAGTCTAACCACAACTGGGGATAAGCTTGCTTAAGATTTGAGAGTGGATCGCGCATTAAGTTATTGGCATTCAAGCAAACAACCTCAACTAGACCCAAATATTCTGCTACTTCTCTAATGAGATTTTTTTGTTCTACGACAGCACTAATTAGTCTATCAGGGCAGTAAATTCCAATGTATTTTGCATGACGGATACACGTTTTTATATTCACTCTTGTTAAGTGAGGATGAGGATTGATCACCTTAACATAACATTGGCTTAACAGTTTCCATACCTGTGGGTGAGTGTGTTCAATAATTACGTTAAATTGCTGGGCTAAGTCTTCTTCGGTAATCATTGCTTTGTTCCTAACAATAGTAATCTCATGTCATCTGTTGCATACTTTGGTAAATACCTAATTGTGCAACCAATTAAAACAGCAATTCTTTGCTGATGCTATGTGCATATTCACTCTAGTCAAATTGGTAATTTTTAGTCAGGGTAAAATTCATCCCCAAGTACGAAATTGATTGGTATGTTTTCTACGGCTTTTATTACTCGTCTATCAAGCATCAAAGCTGAAAATAATCTCTAAAACTGTATCAAACGCTACTTATACCAATTTTATTGGTAAATCTTTCTTACTAGACAAATGCTCTGTTTATTGTAATTTGGGGCTTTTGAACGATAATAGCAGCTAAAAAACAACCACTTGCAAAAATAATTTGCGCTTCGCAAGCAAACTTGCAATTTTTGTGATAGTCTTTTTGTATGGGGAATCAAGATAGCGAAAGCACAAAAAGTCGTCAGAGAGAAATGATATAAACTCAAAGACCATACTTTCGCCTTGGCAGATACAAGTTAAATCCGCTACGGCTTTTTGAAACTAAGAGATAAAGCCAATGAAGCAGGATAGTGACCTCCGTAATAACTTGAAGTCCATTAGAACTCGCTTAGGCATGAGCCAACAAGATTTGGCTAACATCGCTAGTGTGACTCGTCAGACTATTAGTGGTGTAGAGTCGGGATTATATGCTCCCTCTGTTGCCATAACACTTCGCTTGGCCAAAGCGCTTGGCTGTCAAGTTGAGGATCTATTCTGGTTAGAGCGGGATTTACCTGAAATCGAAGCCGTCCTGGCCAAACCTGTTCCTAACGGTCAGCAACTACGAGTTAGCATGGCTCGTGTAGGAGGACAATGGATAGCTTATCCCTTGATTGGTAAGGATGCTTTTCGCCAAGATATGATTCCGCCTGATGGAGAAGGTACTAGCCAAATAGGTACAAGTAAAGTTCGAGTCAGGCTACTAGACGATAATCTCGACACACTTCACAACACCGTTGTGATTGCTGGTTGTGCCCCTGTGATTTCACTATGGGCAAGAGCCACCGAACGCTGGCATCCCCAACTGCGAGTCCAATATAACTTCGCCAATAGCATGGCTGCATTGCACAGTCTATGCAGAGGTGAGGCGCACATCGCTGGGATGCATTTGTACGATCCTGAAACTGGTGAGTATAATACTCCCTTTGTTCGAGATGTTCTGGCTGGGAGGGAAGCAGTTCTGATTACCCTTGGTGTTTGGGAAGAGGGACTTTTGTTGAAGCCTGGCAACCCGATGGGAATTAGAACAGTGACTGACTTAGTTGCTGGGGGAGCGACTATTGTTAACCGCGAAATCGGTTCTGGTAGTCGGATGCTTTTGGAACAAACACTCCAAAAGGAGAAGATACCGTTCGATGCTGTTCAGGGCTTTGACAATGTATTCAAAAGTCACCAGGACGTTGCCCAAGTTGTAGGATTAGGAATTGCTGATGCTGGTATGAGTACGGCATCTGTAGCTACCGCTTTTGGGCTGGGATTTATCCCTTTACATCAGTCACGATATGATTTGGTGATTCTCAAGGAATATCTAGAAGAAGCACCTGTACAGCAATTGCTCAGTACTTTGGGACATCGGATGGTTCACTCACAATTTGAAATTCTCGGCGGTTACGATATCAGCAAAATCGGGGAAGTTGTAGCGACTGTTTAGAGTGGGTTGCAATGGTTGGTTGTGTGCTTAAAGGAATACTTGGCGTAAATTGAAATTCCTGCTGCAACCACTCTTGAGGTATGAGCAACCTTCAGGGAATTACAACAACTGATAATGCTGAATTCGTAATTTTTCCAGCTTGGAATATGTAGCTTTCTTTTTTCAATTGGTATTACTACCGCTAGAGAAATCATTTGAGTGAGCGGATGGTAATATTTGCAATATTCCTTGAGTGATGTCTTATTGCTCTAGCCATTAGTCAGAAAAAACAATGACTAATGGCCAACGAAAACTTACCAAAACTTGAATATGTTCTGGATTCGGGCTCTTTTTGCTGTAGAACGAGCGCCTCCAACGACGTTCTACATAAGGCCAGTGCTGTAATTTTACAACGCTAGTACTTCCGGCACAAAGTGCCAACGCTTCATGAATCGACAGACCCACCAAACAAACAATTGCAGGATAAATTATCATGTCCGACGAAAAAATTAGACAGATTGCTTTTTACGGTAAAGGTGGTATTGGTAAATCTACCACTTCCCAAAATACCCTTGCTGCGATGGCAGAAGTGGGTAAACGCATCTTGATTGTCGGATGTGACCCCAAAGCTGACTCTACCCGATTGATTTTGCACTGTAAAGCCCAAACCACAGTCTTGCACTTAGCTGCTGAACGGGGCGCTGTGGAAGATATTGAACTTGAAGAAGTGGTAATAACTGGCTTCCGAAATATCAGATGTGTAGAATCAGGTGGGCCAGAACCTGGTGTTGGTTGCGCCGGTCGGGGTATCATCACCGCTATCAACTTCCTTGAAGAAAACGGCGCTTACTCAGATGTAGATTTCGTATCCTACGACGTATTGGGCGACGTTGTGTGTGGTGGTTTCGCTATGCCAATTCGTGAAGGTAAAGCCCAAGAAATCTACATCGTTACCTCCGGTGAAATGATGGCGATGTTTGCAGCTAACAACATTGCTCGTGGCGTTCTCAAATATGCTCACACTGGTGGGGTACGTTTGGGTGGACTAATTTGTAACAGCCGCAAAACTGACCGGGAAGATGAATTGATTAGCACCCTTGCAGCCAGATTAAGTACTCAGATGATTCACTTCGTCCCCCGTGACAATATCGTGCAACACGCCGAATTGCGTCGGATGACAGTGAACGAGTACGCACCCGACAGCAAGCAAGCTCATGAATACCGTACATTAGCAGACAAGATTATCAACAATACAAATCTCGCCGTTCCCACACCCATCGAGATGGATGAGCTAGAAGATTTGTTGATTGAATTCGGTATCCTTGAAAGTGAAGAAAATGCTGCGAAACTAATTAGCCAAGCAGACGCAGCTAAAAAACAAGAAGATGCTGAAGGTGAAGCATTAGAAGCACTCAAAAAAGGAAACGTAGAAATAGTTTCTGGTAGCGAGAAGAAGTAAGCTTATTCTTCAGAATCAGGTGCTAAATACAAAGTAAATATTAGGTGGGCTATTCTCGCCCACCTTCTCACCAATCATTTAAAATGGAGGTAGTCGAATAGCTAATCTTAACTCTGCGCGTTTCTTTTTCACCGTGTTAACACTAATCAACTAACGTGTACAGGACAACATTAATAATTTAATAGTCTAGTTCATGTTTTTGTTTTCTCCTTCTCTAACCTAGATGATGTTTATGTTTTAGGGGATGGGAAATTCTCTTTCTCATTCCCTTTTCTCCATCTTTAGATACCACGGTGAATAAATGAAAATCCTCTTCAGCCTTTGGGAATTCAGCTAATATCTAAAAATTTTTACCTATTGTCACCAAACAAATGAATCCCACGCCAGGAAAAACCAACGATTCACTCAGTGGCTCTAATTCTGAAGATGCTCGTCAGCAGCAGATACAAAAGAAAAAAAAGTCTTCCACACAATTACCCCAACCTGGAACTACTCAAGGGAGTTGCGCTTTTGATAGTGCAATGATGACTCTTGTACCAATCACTGATGCTGCTCATGTAGTTCACGGGCCAAGTGGCTGTGCTGCCAGTATTTGGGGAAGTTACAGCAGTCTCTCATCTGGTTCGATGCTGTACAAGATACGCTTTAGCAGCGACATCGATGAGAACGATATCATCTTCGGTGGAGCCAAAAAGCTGTATAAAGGCATTTTAGAATTACAAAGACGCTACAAACCTGCGGCAGTATTTGTTTATTCCACTTGCATCACCGCTTTGATTGGGGATGACATCGAGGGAGTTTGCAAAGATGCCACCGAGAAAACAGGAATACCCACTATCCCTGTACATTGCCCTGGATTCATTGGGAACCAAAATTTGGGCAACCGTGTCGCTGGTGAAGCAATGCTTTCACACGTTATTGGAACAGCAGAACCAGATACAACTACACCTTATGATATCAATCTAATTGGTGAATACAATATTGCAGGTGCAATATGGAATGTTCTACCGTTGTTGGATAAATTAGGTATTAGAGTTTTGGCAAAAATTACAGGCGATGCTATCTACAAAAAAGTTTGCTATGCCCATCGCGCCAAACTTAATGTGATCTTCTCCTCTAAAGCACTAATCAATATGGCTAAAAGGATGGAAAAACAATATGGCATTCCTTATATTGAAGAGTCTATTTACGGGATAGAGCAAATCAATCAATGTCTAAGAAATATTGCTGCCAAGTTGGGTAATTCTAGTTTACAAGAACGTACAGAAAAGCTAATTGCAGAAGAGACTGCTGCAATAGATGAAAAACTCGCTCTTTATATCACCCAATTACAAGGTAAGCGAGTTCTCCTTTCTATTGGAAGTTTCAAGAGCTGGTTGATTATCTTTGCTGCTAAGAAATTGGGAATGGAAGTTATTGCTATTCTAACTAATAATAATACTGAGGAGGATAGAATTAGAGTCAAAACTTTGCTGGGTCAAGATGGCATAATTCTAGAACAAAATAGTCCTCAAGAAATTTTACAGATAATTAACGCAAATCAAGCTGATATGTTAATTGCTGATAAACACCATCAAGGCACCTCTCTTACTGCTAGGATTCCATTCCTAGACGTTAATCAAGAACGCAACCATGCCTATGCAGGCTATATGGGAATTTTAGAGGTAGCACGAGAACTCTATGCTGCTTTTTACACCCCTGTGTGGGAGCAAGTATCTCAACCAGCCCCGTGGGAAACAGGAAATTCTCCAGAGGAGAACATCTAATGGCGATTATTAGCGTTACGAGTACATCTGTTGCAGTTAATCCCCTCAAGCAAAGCCAGACTGTAGGTGCAGTTTTAGCCTTTTTGGGGTTAAAGGGAATAATGCCTTTGTTACACGGTTCACAAGGCTGTACTGCTTTGACGAAGGCAGTATTAGTACAGCATTTCCGTCAGACGATTCCCCTTTCCAGTACGGCAATGACAGAAGTTGCAACCATTTTGGGTGGCGAGGAAAGGGTTGAACAAGCAATCTTGACTTTGGTGCAGAGATCCAAGCCAGAAATTATCGGTCTTTGTAGTACTGGACTCGTGGAAACCAGAGGCGATGATATGGGGCGCTTTGTTAAAGAGATTCGCCACCGTCACCCAGAACTGGATTATTTACCAATTGTGCTTGTCTCTACACCTGATTTCAAAGGTACATTACAGGATGGCTTTGCTGGCGCAGTCGAAAGTATAGTCAGGGAAATTCCCCAAAAAAGCTCCAAGCAAGATGCTTGTCCTACACAAATCACCATTTTAGCGAGTTCTGCTTTCACACCAGGGGATGTACAGGAAATCAAAGAGATTGTCACCTCTTTTGGACTTGAACCTATTGTTGTACCTGACCTTTCTGGCGTACTAGATAGTCATATAGAAGATTCTTCTAGCGCCATCGCAGCTAATGGCACTACATTGGCACAATTGCGTTCAATTGGCACTTCTGTATTCACTTTGGCACTAGGTGAGAGTATGCGAGGTGCAGCGCAAATTTTGGATCGGAGATTCAATATACCCTATGAAGTATTTAGTGAACTGACAGGACTACTAGCAGTAGATAAATTCTTGCAAGCATTGGCAGATATCAGTGGTGTTAGCGTACCGGAGAAATACCGCCGTCAACGCCGTCAGCTAAAACATGTAATGTTGGAGAATCACTTTTACTTTGGCTGCAAGCGAGTTGCTTTGGCGCTGGAACCGGATTTACTTTGGTCAACGGTTGCTTTTTTGCGATCGCTAGGAGTTCAGATTCACGCAGCAGTAACAACAACACGCTTTCCTCTGTTAGAAAAACTGCCGATTCCTAGCGTCACTATTGGCGATTTGGAAGACTTTGAACAACTGGCGGTTGGATCTGATTTGCTGATTACCAACTCTCATGGAGCAGCGATCGCTCAACGCTTAAAAATTCCTCTCTATCGTCAAGGGATTCCTATTTGTGACCGCTTAGATCACAGTCAATTTACCAAAGTTGGCTATCGAGGTACTATGCAGTTTTTGTTTGATATTGGCAATCTGTTTTTAGAGGCTGAAGCAAAGATTAAGCATTAAACAGATTAGCAGTTATTGTCAGAGGTCACAGAGGAATGAGAGTTTTAGAGGGTTTTTGCGTAAGTCCTAAGTGTTTAAAAAATGGAGGTAGCATTAGTAAAAAATTGCTTCGCCAACCTTTTTTTACTACACAATACTCCAAAAATTCTTCGTGCTAAGGCTGGTAAATCCTGAGTTATCAGCGATTAATAGAAAAACTAATTCACAATGCCTAATTTCGTGTTATGAATAAATCCCTTCTTCCCGCAGATGATCTGCCTCCAACTGGAGCAACTATACTTAACGAGTTATTTTACAGGCAACTAGAAGAAGCTACTTGTAGGCGATTTTATCAAGCCTGTTCCCCACTTATGCGAGTTTTACTATCAAATTGTCACTGGTATTTCAAAATAAATACTAGTCCTCTGATGTTAATCATTATCTGCTATGACATAGAAAGCTATCTGCATATTGTTGATGCTATTCCACAGTTCATCAAACAGTTGAAGCAATTTTCTAACAAGTCCAAAATTCAGCTTTTTACACCAGATAATAAAGGAGAACCTTGGGAAATAGAGATTGAATAAATATCAGATGAATCAACAGTTGGGGGACAATATCAACTGGCTATTAGTACTACCTCCAGCTCTCTGTTGAGCCGTGCAATTAATGGCTCGGCACGATTTTTGGGAACCATAGGTGTAAGTTTTGTGCTGGTGGGTATTTTGGTTTGATTAGCGATCGCTCCCACAGTTTCCGTCAAATCATCACTGGTAACTCGCTAATTCTAATTCAAGATGGCGAAATTCAATTAAATAACCTGAAAAAAGCCCATGTTAGCCAAACTGATTTGATCGCATCTTTACGCAGCAACGCTCACTTGTCCGATCCGAATGTATAACTCACAACGTTAATCAGGACTTACGCAACTGTCACAAGCAATGGCGCGGTGTAGCCGCGCCGTGCGCCAAACAACTAGGCAATAAACATGGGAACATTCGGACGTTTTAGTTGCTGAACTA
>NZ_JACJSF010000135.1 GCF_014698035.1 Desmonostoc muscorum FACHB-395 | reverse complement strand
TTACGGGCGGCGGAAGACCCTGAGTTTGAAACCTTCTATACCAAAAACATTTTGCTGAACGAGGGTATCCGCGCTTGGATGGCTCCTCAAGATCAACCCCACGAACAGTTTGTATTCCCTGAGGAAGTTCTACCTCGCGGTAATGCTCTGTAGTATTAAAAGCTGATCATGACTTGAATCAGTTTTATGGTTGCCTAAAATTGACATCAGCCAGATTAAATAATCTCCTTGGCATAAGCTAAAAAAGTGTCAATATTCCCCATTCTCCAGTCATCTCCCACCAAAAGGCGGGAGATTTTTTTATATATAGCTAATATCTCTAAATTTATGTGTTATGTTAGGTGAAGGTTATAAACCCGGAGTAAATACTCTGCCCTTTTAAAACTAAGACCGCTTAGGCAATAAGGAGGTGATGCCCATGATAGAAAGTAGTAAATGCGTGGGTCATCAGGTTGCAGTTAGCCGGCTGTGTGCCGGGGCTGTTCTCTAAAAGTTAGCCTTAGTCATCTTTGAGATACTAAGTTAGCTCAATTAGCTAGGCAAGCTCGGAGTTCCTTCCGGCAGTCTGGTTGCAACCTGAAGACCCGCTAGACCGCTCTGATTTAGATCATCCGATCCAAATCAGAGCGGATAGTTTTTTATGGGTGACTTTTTAAAACTTAGATAGCAATACACGTGATGGATAAAGCCAATGCGTTTAAGTTTTCTTAAAATTAAAAATATCTTGCATCAAACCTTGGTGTATGACCTGATGTGAGCTACAGCATTTATTTACCAAGCCTGATTTAAATATACACACACGCATTAGGCATTAGCTGATCTTCCCATAGTTTATGTGTGGAAAATTAAATGGGTCTATTTCTGTCAAATGCAAGATGTAACAAATATATAGTTAGGAATTTTTTGAGATGACACAACTACTCACGGAAACGGAAATTCAAGAGCAGGCAAAGGTTTTGTCAGGTTGGACTGTCGAAGAATCTAAGTTGTATATTACTCGCACATTCAAGGATTTTATCCAAGCAATTGAGTTCGTCAATAAACTGGTGGAACCAGCTGAGTCAGCAGGACATCATCCAGACATAGAGATTTCCTACAACAAAGTGAAGATTACACTCACAACCCATGATGCAGGCGGACTAACACAGGCAGACTTTGATGTAGCGCAGACGATTTCCCAAATTAAATAAGTGATTTCTTCTGATATCTTGCACTAGGCGACTGTAAAGTAACAGCGACAAAGACAAAACACGCATATCTGTACTCATGGGGGAAAACTAACCCGTAGCTTGATTGAGAGTAAAGGTATGCGTTTTTCTTGAAAGTTCGCGGGTTTCAAAAACCTTGATTCCTGATTTTGTTTTTTATTCCAAAAATACCAGGCAACGACCCTCCTGAAAGGCTTTGCTATGTTTGTTATGGCCGAACCAGTGGATTTAAACTGGTGTGCAACTTCTACAGGCTAAGTGTAAGAAGTGATTTTTATCTGCAAGATGCCAAGTATAGAAGACTTTCAGCAATTTAGCCAAGTAGGAACTAAATGCCCTAAACTTTACTCCCTGCTTAGATATATAGATAGCTATGTGTGACAGTTATTAAGCCGATCGCTCCAATCTTGCCATCTAGATCAGATGTTTTATAATGTTATGATATAAAGATATGTTTTTGCATAAGTTAATCACATCAGTTTTTAACCCCAAGTTAATCGTTTATTAGCTTTGCAAAAACTAGAATTGTAGTAAGGCAATTATGCCTCATCCATAGGTTTCGATGAGATGTCGCATTTTCGAGAATTAGGTGGAACGAAACCAATTATCTAAACAAGGTGTGAGGAGTAAAGAAAAAATGTCTAATCTATTATGGAAATCCTTAGTGGTTAGCCCAGCAGTTTTGGGAGCAACGTTGTTAGTTTCGACAACAGCGATCGCGGCTCCAAACACAACCACTGAAGTATCACCAGCAAAACAAGTAGGTGTAGCTGAAGTTGCCCAACAGCCAGAATTGTTGGCTCAAACAACGATAGATCAAGTTAATCGTTACAGCAACGAAGGCAACCAAAATAACTCTCAGTCTCAAGTAACATCGGTTTCGCAATTTTCCGACGTACAACCAACTGACTGGGCATTCCAAGCATTGCAGTCCTTGGTTGAACGCTATGGTTGTATTGCAGGTTATCCGAATGCCACTTACCGTGGTAATCGTGCTTTGACCCGTTATGAATTTGCTGCTGGTTTGAACGCTTGTTTGGATCGCGTTAACGAGTTGATTGCCACAGCAACAGCTGACTTGGTGACGAAACAAGATTTAGCTACCCTACAGCGTTTACAAGAAGAATTTTCCGCAGAATTGGCAACCCTACGCGGTCGCGTAGATTCCTTAGAAGCGCGGACTGCTGAATTGGAAGCAAATCAGTTCTCCACCACTACAAAACTAGTCGGTGAAGCCATTTTTGCCGTTACTGATGTCTTTGGTGGTAACACTGGTGACAACAACAATACAGTCTTCCAAGATCGGGTACGTTTAGACTTGCAAACCAGCTTCACTGGTAGAGACATTTTACATACTCGTCTCGCAGCAGGGAATGCAACAGCTTTCACACAATTTGATAACGCTGGTGGTGCGATCAACACTGCTGAAGGCACACAAACATTTGAAGTTGGTAGCACTGGTAACAACGCTGTTCGGATAGACCGATTGACCTATGAAGTTCCCGTAGGCCCAGCCAATGTATACTTGGCAGCCAGTGGTGGACGACACAGCCATTATGCTGCTGTCAACAATCCTTACTTTTTCGACAACACTGATGGCGGTAACGGCGCTTTATCCACCTTTGCTTCTGAAAGTCCTATCTATCGGATTGGTGGCGGTGCAGGTATAGCGCTCAATCTACCTCTTGGTAAGGGTGGCGGCCTCTTAGGAAATAGCTCAATCACTGCGGGTTACTTGGCATCACAAGCTAATGATCCTGCTCTTAGTTCCGGTCTGACCAACGGCAATTATGCTGCTTTAGGACAGTTGAACTTTAGTGTTGGCGATCGCTTGGCTTTAGCTGCTACCTACGTCCACGGATATAGCGCAGGTGGTGCTTTATTTAACTCTGGTTCTACGACAGATGGAGATATTGTTGCAGTAGGTACTGGACAAGCAAACACTCTACTAGGTGCAGGTTCCAGCAACTCCTACGGTGTGTCAGCTGCGTTTAGACCCAGCGACAAACTATCAGTTAGTGGCTTCGTCTCTTACCACGATGTGACTGGCTTCGGTGTAGGTGATGATTATGAAGCTTGGAGCTATGGTTTAGGGGTAGCCTTACCTGATTTCGGTAAAAAGGGTAACGTTTTAGGTATTTTTGCAGGTGCAGAACCCTACTCCTTTAACCGAACAGGTGTTGCTGCTGGTAATGATATACCATATCACTTTGAAGGCTTTTACAAATATCGCGTATCGGATAACATCTCTATTACTCCTGGCGTAATTTGGTTGACCTCTCCTGGTCAAAGCAGCGCTAACGATGATGCAATTATCGGTACACTCAGAACAACTTTCACCTTCTAGACTGTTGACTATCCATTGATAATTTAGAACTTTATTTTTCCCCGCCATCAGGCGGGGTTTTTTATTTTGAGTAGCAGCAATGGATAAACCCCAGTGATTAACCGGGGTATAGTAGGGGCACAAGGCTTTGCGCCCCTACGTTCGCTCAAAGTAACAGATCAGCGTCTTCTATCTCGTAGCACTGTTAGGCGAACCAACCGCAGCGACTGGATTTGTCTGATTCAGATAATCGTAAACTAGTTGGGAAACTTGACGGATAAAGTCCCTCCCCCTAGTGTCCTTATAGGGACGTGTGACGAAGATAGCCGCTAAATAACGTTTTCCATTTGGCATACTCACAAATCCGGCATCACCGATGAGAAACCCGATATCTCCGGTTTTGTTGGCTATGACTGCACCTTTCCCCAAACCTGCAGGAAGCAGTGTGTGAATTGTAGTGTGACGCAGAATATCCAAAGCTTGCTCCCGACTTTGTGGAGAAACTAGCTTGTTATTCACAACTAAAGCCAGCACTCGCGCCATATCTTGAGAACTTGTGGTGTTGGTTCCTCTCAAGTCAGCCAAAAGATGCCGAATTACTGTGTCTTTCAGTCCCCAGTTACGGAAGCGCTGATTTAGTTTCGTAGCTCCACCTAAGCGATCAATAACCATATTGGTGGCGGTATTGTCACTAATGGTAATCATCTTAGTGATGGTTTCCAAAGCTGTATACTTCTTGCCAACTCTCTCATACTGCATAGTTCCAGAACCATTGGTTACTAAGTCACGTCGCATAGTCAGGTTTTCCTGAAGGGTGACTTTACCCGCATCCAAATCTTGGAAAAAGGCAATGAGAATTGGCAATTTAATCGTACTAGCTGCGGGGAAAACGCGATCGCCCCCAACATCCAAATAATCCCCAGTATCCAAATCCAGGAAAAACATTCCTGTTTTCAGGAAGCTGTAACGATTCATCAAGGCTTTAATCTGCGGTTCCAGCGCTTTCATCGGTGAATGCATAGGAACTACGCCAGCAAATAGAGTGCTATTATCACTTACTGTTGGGGAAATACTCGATTGAGTCGGAGTTATTTCTAAAATGTTTGGCCGGGTTGCAGTCAATTGTATCGGCTTGGGTAACTGCACAGACCAATGATTGAGAGATTCCTCTTGCAGCTTCACCTGTGCTAGGTCAAAAGTGTAATTGGGTGCTAAGGTAACGACCATACGGGTAGTATCTGCATTAAACTGCCCGATGCTAATGTCTTTAATTACTAACCCCACTCTTTGACTAGTCTGTGGATATCCTAGTTTGACTCCAGGTAAATCAATTACCAGACGGGTTGGATTGGTAAGTAATTGTACTTTGGGTTGAATATTCTCGTCTGTCGTAAAATCCAGATGATTACGATTGCTATCAAAATGCCAATTAGCGATCGCAGCAGCTTTGACAGTGGAACCAAACAGGAACAAGCTGAAGAAGTTGGGTAGAAGCCAGCTAAATTTTAAAATGTTTTCTTTGTGTGTGAGGAGCATCGGTGATCGTTTTGTGTGATGAAAATTCATGAACGAACAAAAGCCGCCCACTATTAAAGCACACATATCAAAAAAGTTTTCAATTATTGATTTATCAAAACAGAATTCAGGAGTCAGGAGCCAGAATTCAGAATTTAATTCTGTGTGACTGGCGGATAGCGGTAGCGGGGCGTTTAGCCCATTCTGACTTCTGAATTCTTGAAACAAAAAACATCAGTTACAAGTATTTAATTTAACTAGTATTTGACAAGAGGTTATTTATATACTGAATCTAAAGGCGAGTAGATAAAGAGCGCTGCCTTGGCGATCGCTATATGAACAATCTCTCTCTGCATAAAAAAAGGCGGGCAAGATTGCCCACCTCACAATATTTTGAGAATATTCTGTTGCTATTAACCCAACAATTGTTTAGCCTTAGCTAACACATTATCAACGCTAAAGCCAAATTTCTCTAGACAAACATTGCCTGGAGCCGAAGCACCAAAGCGATCGATACTAACGCAATCGCCTTCAGTACCAACATATTTGTGCCAACCAAAACTGCTAGCAGCTTCTACAGACAAACGCTTGGTGACTGCTTTTGGTAGAACAGACTCTTTATAAGCTGCATCCTGTGCTTCAAAGAGTTCCCATGAAGGTAGCGAGACAACACGGACTTTCTTACCTTCAGCCTTGAGTTTTTCGGCTGCGCCGACGGCGAGGCTCAATTCTGAACCAGTACCAATCAAGATGATTTCAGGTGTACCTTCGCTATCCACCACGGTGTATCCACCCTTAGCTACACCTGCAATCGATGTACCTGCCAAGTTGGGGACGTTTTGACGAGTGAATGCCAATAGAGATGGAGCGTTTTGCTTCGCTTTTTCGATCGCTACTTTATAAGCACCAGAGGTTTCGTTACCGTCTGCGGGACGAAAGACTAGTAAATTAGGAATGGCTCTCAAGGAAGCAAGAGTTTCAATGGGTTGGTGTGTGGGGCCATCTTCACCTTGTCCAATTGAGTCGTGAGTCATCACCCAAATCGCGCCAGCTTGAGAAAGGGCGGATAAGCGGATGGCAGCACGCATATAATCTGTGAAGATTAAGAAGGTGGCACCGTAGGGAATTAATCCTGAAGTGTGCAGCGCGATACCATTACAGATTGCGCCCATAGCATGTTCCCGCACACCAAAGTGGATGTTGGGGTTTTCGTAGTGCCCTTTTTGGAAGTCGCCCTTGCCCTTGATTTCGGTCAAGTTGGAGTGGGTTAAGTCAGCCGAACCACCAATCAATTCAGGTAAAACCGTCGCTAGTTTGTTGAGGCAGTTTTCTGAATGTTTGCGGGTGGGTATTCCTTTGTCTTCGGGGGTATAGGTGGGTAGTACCTTATCCCAACCGTCGGGTAGTTTGCTGCTAATGTAGCGTTCAAATTCAGCCGCTTCTTGGGGATACTTAGCTTTGTAGTCGGCAAATGTTTTGTTCCATTCGGTTTCGTAACCTGCGCCGCGTTCAACTGCTTTGCGTGTGTGGTTGAGGGCTTCTTGTGGAACATCAAAAGGCTCGTATTCCCAACCCAAATTTTTCCGAGTCAAGGCTATTTCGTCTCCACCCAAAGCAGCACCGTGAATACCAGCAGTGTTTTGTTTGTTGGGAGAACCATAACCAATTGTGGTTGTCACCTTAATCATTGATGGTTTATCGGTGACAGCTTTAGCGTCTTCAATTGCTTTGGCGATCGCTGCTAAATCGGTATTGCCGTCTTCAACGTGGAGAACGTGCCAACCGTAAGCTTCAAACCGCTTGGAAACATCTTCGGTGAATGCTACATCTGTGGAACCGTCGATGGAAATGTGGTTGTCGTCGTACAGAGCGATGAGTTTGCCTAATCCCAAGTGTCCTGCGAAAGAAGCAGCTTCACCAGAAATACCTTCCATGTTGCAACCATCACCTAAAATTACGTAAGTGTAATGGTCAACAATTTTGGTATCAGGTTTGTTAAATTTAGCGGCAAGGTGCGCTTCTGCGATCGCTAAACCAACTCCATTAGCAATTCCTTGACCCAAGGGCCCAGTTGTGACTTCAACGCCTGGGGTTTCAAAGTTTTCTGGGTGTCCAGGAGTTTTAGAACCCCATTGACGGAATTGCTTGATATCTTCAATGGTGACGCTATCGTAGCCTGTCAGGTACAGTAGGGCGTACTGCAACATCGAGCCATGACCGGCAGACAAGACAAAGCGATCGCGGTTAAACCACTTGGGATTCTTGGGATTAAACTTCAAAAAGCGATCCCAGAGGACAAAAGCCATCGGAGCCGCGCCCATTGGTAGTCCTGGGTGTCCCGATTTTGCCTTTTCTACGGCATCAATAGCCAAGAAGCGGATCGAGTTAATAGCCAGTTCTTCGACGGACAATTCTTTGGCGGATTGGGTTGCAACAGTCATAATCTCTTGTTTTTAACGACGGGTTAGCACTCTTCGTAGCTTCTCTTGTTGGGGTTATTTTAGATTCCCCACAGTATCCTCATCATCCCACTCCCGCTTGTCGATGGACAAGCGGGATCTCCTGAGTTTATGGTGATAAATCAAGCTGATAATTGGGTCATGCTGAACGCTTAAGTTATATCGGAATGATATTTCTGATACTTTGGGCATGGGGCATGGGGATTAGGAAAGAGGTGACAGGTGACAGGTTATAGTGAATAATTTTTACCCTCTAACCTGTATCCTATTCCCTTCTTTAGTCCTTGCCTCCTGACTTCTTTTAAACGTATTTCTTAAAGGCCAGTGTGACATTATGACCGCCAAACCCAAAAGAATTGGATATTGCCACCTCGACTTTTTGAGCGCGGCTGTAGTTAGGCACGTAATCTAGGTCACATTCTGGATCGGGATTTTCCAGATTGATTGTTGGTGGAATTTGGTCATTAGCGATCGCCAGTACTGTTGCCACAGCTTCAATACCTCCAGAACCACCTAATAAATGACCTGTCATCGATTTGGTCGAGCTAATTGCCACCTTATAAGCATGTTCTCCCAAGGCTTTTTTGATGGCTGAGGTTTCAGTTGAATCATTCGCCGGGGTACTAGTGCCGTGGGCATTAATGTAGCTAATTCGTTCGGGAGATATACTAGCATCTTTGAGCGCCAGTTCTATGGCTCTCGCTGCACCTAATCCGCCAGGGACGGGGGAAGTGATATGGTATGCGTCACAGGTCATACCATAGCCGATCATTTCGGCATAAATGTGAGCGCCACGACTTAGGGCGTGTTCCAGTTCTTCTAGAATTAAAATTCCTGAACCCTCACCTAATATAAATCCGTTGCGATCGCGGTCAAAGGGGCGGCAAGCATGAGCCGGATCGTCATTGCGAAAAGAGAGGGCTTTGCAGGCAGCAAACCCAGCCATCGATAATGGTGTCACAGCTGCCTCTGTTCCGCCGCAAATCATTGCTTTGGCATATCCCCCTTGAATTAAGCGGAACGCATCGCCTACAGCATTAGACCCAGCAGCGCAGGCAGTTACAGGGCAGGAATTAGGGCCTTTAGCACCCGTGTGAATTGCCGTCAATCCTGCTGCCATATTAGCGATCATCATCGGTATCATGAATGGACTACAGCGATCGGGCCCACGGTTGAGGTAGATCGTTTGTTGGTCTTCTAATACCTTAATGCCGCCAACGCCAGAACCGATCATGACACCTACCTGTTCTGCATTCAGTTCATTAATAACTAACTGCGCGTTAGCTATAGCTTGTTTTGCTGCTGAAACCCCAAATTGGGCAAATCGATCCATGCGCTTGGCATCTTTGCGCTCCAAGTAATCATGTGGATCGAAGTTTTTTACCTCACCAGCAATGCGGCAATCATGGCTAGACGCATCAAAAAATGTGATGTAGTCAATGCCATTGCGTCCACTTAATAATCCATCCCAATATTCTGTTGCTGTGTTACCTATCGGTGTAATCGCGCCAACACCAGTTACAACAACGCGTTTACGTGTATGATCTGTCATGATTCAGTTAAAGGTGGCGAAAAAGCAGCAGGCATTAAACAGTGCTGAGTTATGTTAGCGGATAGCTAAGGTTTAGCCCGTCCTGAGTTCTGAGTTTTGGAAGCACCCAAAGATGGAGAAAACTCCGAACTTTTGCCTCCGAAAACTCTAACTCCTAAACTTTTAACTGTTCAGCACTCAGTTAAAAGTTAAAGCAGTGGTTTTTGCCATAAACGCCCAGAGGGAGCGAGACAAAGCCATCTGAACTTCTCCCAATCGGAGACTCCAAGGGCGAACAGAGACTCAAAACTTTTTTAAGCTGATGCAGCAACTTTGTTATTGATGTAATCTACTGCGTCTTGAACCGATACAATCTGCTCGGCAGCTTCGTCGGGAATTTCGATATCAAATTCTTCTTCCAAAGCCATCACGAGTTCAACAGTATCTAGGGAATCAGCTCCTAAATCTTCCATAAACTTAGCTTGTGGAGTGATTTTGGTAGCATCTTCAACACTCAGTTGTTCGATGACGATTTTCTTGACCTTTTCAAAAAGTTCCGTTTGGCTCATAAATAATAAAAGTCCTTAACCAGTTGCTAGGATCTACTCTTTAGAGAAGACATTGTTTTGAGCATATACATCTTATCGTCAAGCGCGATCGCCCGTATACTACCAAGGGTTTTTCTGTTAGAAAACCTCTCCTGTTCCTCAAAAGAATAGGGTAAATTTTCTGGGAACAGTTGTTTATGGGAGCGGGCTACACCATCGCCGATACCGTGTAAATGCTTTGATTGTCAATTATTGCTAAATTTTTTTACAATGTCTCGATCGGTATTTACAGCCTTGCTAGCAATCAGAATATTTAGACGCTGCGGCTTTGAACCTAGATGGTTAAAGAATCGCTGAAGGTCAAACATCATAATTTTGGTGCTAACAAGGAAGTAATAAAACAGTTATTGTTTAGAGCGATCGCTCTAACCCAAATATACCTCTATGCTATCTCAGACACTCAAACTCAAGTACGCTTATTTCCCTGGTTGTGTTGCTCAAGGGGCCTGTCGGGAACTTTACCAGTCAACTCAAGCCCTTACTAAAGCACTAGGTATTGAATTGGTTGAACTTAAAAAAGCTGCTTGCTGTGGTTCGGGCACATTCAAAGAAGATTCTCAACTGTTAGAAGATACAGTCAACGCTAGAAATATCGCCCTAGCAGAAGAATTAAATTTGCCCTTACTTACCCATTGCAGTACTTGTCAAGGTGTTATTGGTCATGTCAACGAACACCTGAAAGAATGTAAGACTTCTGACCCTACATACATTGAACAGGTTAATGGCTTGCTGCATAAAGAAGGCTGTTCGCCTTATCGCGGCAGTACTGACGTTAAACATCTTCTCTACGCTTTGGTGACAGATTACGGTTTAGAGGAAATTACCAAACGTGTCACCCGGAAGTTAACTGGATTAAAATGTGCGGCTTTTTATGGCTGTTATCTCCTCCGCGCCCAAAAATCTATGCCCTATGACGACCCGTTCCAACCAGAAGCGATGGAAAATATGTTTCGGGCGGTGGGTGCAACACCAATTTATTACCGAGGCCGGACACAATGTTGTGGTTGGCCTCTTGCTAGTTATGCCACTACCCAATCTTTCAAGATGGCGGGGATGCATATTCAGGACGCTTTGACATCTGGTGCTGACTGTATAGTTACACCTTGTCCACTGTGCCACTTAAATTTAGACTCGCGTCAGCCAGAGGTGGAAAAGGTAATTGAGCAAAAGTTAGGTTTACCAGTATTGCATTTACCCCAGTTGATTGCTTTAGCACTTGGGGTTAGTCCAAAAGAACTGGGTTTAGAACGGCACGTTGTTTCCACCAAGCCAGTGTTGGAAAAATTAGGATTTTAGTTTGTGGATTATCAGGCAATACAGTTCAGATAAGACTAAAACAATTGTAGAGACGGCGATTTATCGCGTCTCAAAACCCATGATTTTGTACAAGTAGCGCTTTGAACCGTATTGGATTATCAGGTAGGGGCATAAGACAATACGGTTCGGTTAAAGGGAAAAGTTTTAATACATCTTTTACCCTTTACCTAGACCACAAGGAAAGTGAAAAATGCTTATCCAAACCGTATGGGAGTTTAAAATTGTTTATGCTATCAACTTAAACAAAATCCCGTGTAGTAAAGTTTTGCGTCAAAGTGTAGCGTTTTTAATGTAAGCCGACGCATTAACAATGTAAGCTGACGCATTAACAATGCAAGCTGACGCATTAACAGTAAAATCGATTTGTTTCATCAAAGATTTATGTTTAACTATTCAAGGGATGCTTGATCACCAAAGGCTCAATATATGCTTGTAGAGTATCTTTAATTTTAGAAGGCTGCCGAACTGGAGCGATCGCAGAATAATCCGGTTTTACTGTCCAGTCGTAATGGCGAAGTAGTGTGGAAAGCACAATTTTCATTTCCATCTGGGCAAATTCCATACCTAAACAACTGTGCGAACCATGACCAAAACCCACTAATGCTAAGGGATGTTTCTTATCTTCTTCACGAGGTGGTGCAAAGCGATCGGGGTCGAAGCGATCGGGTTCGGTGTACAGTTCTGGTAAACGGTGAGTCAGCATCGGCGAAATAGTCACAAACCAACCTGCTGGGATGCGATATCCTCCATACTCAATATCCTTGAGGACACCACGATTATAGGCATACACTGGCGGATAGAGTCTTTCTGCTTCTTTTAGTACGTTGGTTAACTGTGGAAATTGTTTGAGATGAGACAGGCTAAGGGAATTATTTCCCACAACTGCTAATTGTTCTTGGCGCAGCCGTTCTCGCCATTCTGGGTGATTACCTAATTCAAATATTACCCAAGTCAGTAATGAGGCTGTTGTCTCATGTCCAGCAAACAGCAATAGTAATGCTTCGTTGATTACCTGTGTTTCGCTCAACTTATTGCCGTCTTCATCAACAGCGGCTAGCAGCAATCCCAAAACATCTTTTGATTCTTCTAAGTTACCCTGCTCGATACGTTGGGCGATTACTTCACGCAAGAAAGCCACTAATTTACCCCTAGCATTTTGACCGCGACCATATAAGGTAAAAGGGACATTCCATTTCAATATTGCCATACTGCTATCTATCAGTTGTGTAAACCACTGACTGGTTTGCTCAACTTCGCTCTTGTTCTGACTTCCCAAAAATAGGCGAGTCGCAACCATCAGGGTAAGCTGACGGAAACTAGAATTTAAGGAAACCGTTCCCCGTTCTCCCCAATCTCCGAGGAAGTCTTGCACAATATTTTGAATGGTATCGAAGTATGTAGCGATCGCTTTTCCGTGAAATGCTGGATACATCAAGCGACGAGTTAGGCGATGTTCTTCTCCATCTTGCAATAAAATATTGTTGCCAAATGTTGATTCTAAGAAATACCACCCAATCCGCGACGACATATTTTCCGCCTGTTCCACCAGCACCAGCCGATTAGCATCAGGGCCAATTAAATAAGCACGTTTACGCCCCATGACGCTCGTTTTAAAAACTGAACCATGCTGCTGAAATCTTCGCCATAGATACAGTTCTAAATCCCGAAATATTTCTAAAGTCTCTCCCAAGATGGGCAAGCCATAGCTACCAGGCATTTCCTCGGCGGATTTTAGTTGCCGCATATTTGAGTATCTCCAGCAGTAATTAGCTACAGTTTAATTGTAAAGCGCAGTTAAGCTTTGCAAATCTAAATTACCAATCACGGTAGAGTTTTTCTGCGTAGAACATAATCTCTTCATTTGGCAATCTAATTTTCGGTTTTTGCCGAGGATACAAACTTTCAACTGCACCTGTATCCTGTTCAATGACTGTGGCTGCTGCTTGTAAAACTGAGTTTTTAAACAGAAATTTCATCAAAGGATTGACAACTCTGGCATATATCAAAATAAAAGTTTTGGTGATTTTGTCTGTTTCCGGGTAGAGAATATGAATTTGAGCAATATCACCAATCGGCGTTTTAGCAAAAAAAGCTGTAGTTGAAGGAAAAGCGTATTCTAGTGTGTTATAAAGTGTTTCCGGAAGGATTCCCAAAACAGGGTTTTTGATAATTTCTCCTAACGTGTTGTTGGCTCTGATGAGTTCTTGTTTAACTGTGGCATAATATCCTTTTTCTTCAAAATTACTGACATTACAATTTGTAATCTTAAATAGTTCTTTATGAGTACCATTTTGGTGATTATAGTCATAGTTAACCATCAGGTTAGTCAAAAACTCACCCTGAATAGTTTTATCCCCAGTTACTCCGAGAAACTCATATTCATCGACAATTTTTTGATGCAAAGCTGGAATTGGTAATCTTGGCTCAAATCCGGTATAAGTCCAGATACAATCATTGCTAATAACTAGCTCTAATGGTTTAGTAATTGGCTGATTGTCTTTTTTATCTCCTTGCTGTAGTCTGCCTTGTCCATCAAATTCTAGTGCATGAAAAGGGCAAGTAATAGTATCTCTTTCTTGACAAACCCAGCCGTCTGATAATGGAGCCTGCATGTGTGGGCAGATGTTATCAAGGGCAAATACTTCGCCTTTTTGGTTTTGCCAAATGACATAATCCTGTCCGTTTAAAGTTATTTTATTAGGTTTATTCACTCCCAATATAGTTTTGTGCGCGATTAACCAAGGCGCACCTGGTAAAATTGGTTCCATTTTTCCTCCAAAATATTGAAAAGTTATTTATTGAAGTTCGATAGATGCGTTAGCAAAAGGTAACGCAATCTTGGAAATTAAAAGTTGTGGACAAGCTGGTGTCACTTGCCCTACATTGCTATTTTGAATGTCAATTGGGAAATTAAAGTCTTATCTGCAATGGACGAACTAACACTACCAAGCATTTACTTGGCTGACTTCGGCTACTGCATGGATGAGTTATACAACTAACTAAATTTTTAGTTAGTTGATATTAATGTAATAAATTTCATTTTCTATGTCAACTACTAACCAATTTTTTAGTTAATATATTTTCGTTATGATGATGGAGCAACGTGGGTCGTTCAACGCAGTCAAAATTCTCAGGTAAAAAGCCGCGTCAGGTGCGCGATGCAGAAGCGACGAAAAAGCAGATTCTCGATGCGGCGGAAGCGGAGTTTGCCAGAAATGGACTTCAAGGGGCGCGGACTGAGGCGATCGCTAGAGGTTCAGGTGTCACTACAGCGATGATTTACTACTATTTCCAGAGCAAAGAAGGACTATATGAAGCTGTTTTGCAACGTCCGGCGGTGGAGATGCACGAAGGGTTTGAGCAGCTAAATCTGGATCAGTTCCCACCAGAGGAGGCGTTGAAGGTGCTAGTTAAGGAAGCGATCGCTTATGAAGCTGCTCACCCGCACAGAGGGATGCTTTGGTTTCAAGAAGCCAACCAAAATCAGGGAAAGTATTTCAAACAGGCAAATTGGCAAGAAAATTTTAGCTATCTCATCAAAATTTTAGAGCGGGGGATGGCAGAAGGTTGTTTCCGTCAGATTGATCCATTTCTCACCACCCTGCATATTATTGGGGTTTGTAATTTATACTTCAACGCTTACGAAAACATCAAGCATACTAGACCCGATTTGCAACTGCTGAGTCCAGAAATGATTGAGCAGCATACTCAAGCAGCAGTTAATTTTATTTTGGCTGGGGTGCGACGTACTGAAGATTAAGGATTGAATATTGGGAAACTGCGATCGCTTAACTCAAAATCTGTGCCAAATCCAGTATAAACCCAGGCAATACATCTTCACCTGATAAGCTGGTAGGTGATTGCAAAACCCCAACTTCCTGTCCTGGGCGGTAAATTTCTACCTGTTGGTTCTGCGGATCAATCAGCCAACCTAAACGCACACCATTCTCAATGTACTCCTGCATTTTTTGTTGCACAGTTTTTAAGCTGTCTGAAGCAGAGCGTAACTCTACCGCAAAATCGGGAGCAAGCGGTAGGAATTTAGCAGGGTCGGGATTTAGGGCTTCTAATCGCTCCCGGCTCACCCAAGACGCATCGGGAGAACGGTTTGCACCATTGGGGAGTTTGAAACCTGTAGAAGAATCAAAAGATAGTCCTGTACCATCAGCGTCAGTCCAATTACCTAAACGCTGTGTCAGTCTACTATTACGATTTCCGCTTTCCCATCCAGTTGGTGGCATGATAATTAATTCTCCCTCTGCTGTGCGCTCAAGTCGCAAATCTCGATTATTTTGACACAGTTGGAAGAACTGCTCATCTGTTAGTTCAATGGTGGGGCTGAGGTTTAGAATCAGGGCAGTCATAGTTGCCTCTCAATCTTGCTAACTGTAGCGTAGCATTTGGTTGACCATCTATCTAGATGAGCTTTTAGCTTAGTATACAAATTAGAGTAAAATCAAGTTTTATCAATTACTGCAAGTTGTGCAGATAATTCATCTTCTTCAAAGGCATCTGAGTACAATCTTTTATTAAATATCTGAATTAAATTTTGTACTGAAATTTCCTTAATACGAATACCATCAACATCATATAATTCTCTAGTACTCTCTTGAGTAATTATCCAAACTTGACGATTTTTACCTTGAATTTGGAGCGTTTTTTTCCTTCCTCCACCATCTGTTAGTCTGACATCAATTGTCATCTGAGAATTTTTTAATTTATTTACATAGTTTTCAATCTGCTCTTTTTTGTGTTCATCAAAATTTCTTCTCAGCGTGCAATCATACATCACTGCAAGGCTTCCAATTATAAAGAAACCATCCGCTCTACCAGCTTGATTTTTTTTATCGTATTGATACAAGTTATGTATACCGAGAAGCCTGAGAACCATAAAGACATACAGCACTTCTGTCTGTTATAAGGTACACTAGATTAAAATATAAATATTTTTAAATGAAGTCATACTCTGTCGATTTTCGAGAAAAAATAGTTGCGGCACATCTTCAGAAAAACATCTCAA
>NZ_JACJSF010000134.1 GCF_014698035.1 Desmonostoc muscorum FACHB-395 | reverse complement strand
GTTATGATTTTGCTAGCTATAGGCAACAAAAACTTATCTTTGAGCTTGCTTAAATAACTAGTCAACCTAAAAGAATTGCTTTTTTATGACTTTTTCAGCAAGCCCTATCTAGAGTTTTTTAAAATATATATAATAATTGACTTGCTTTATCAACAGATAAAGGGAACATTAGAGAAAAAGCCAAGGACTTACCGTGAAATAGCAAGAATTGACTACCTAGAAGTAGCTAAAAAACGTCGCGTAGCTCAAAAAGATAGGAGAAAAGCGATTAAAAAACAACTCCAATATCTGAAAAGAAACTTATTATATATTGACCAGCTAATTGTAGCAGGGGCATTTCTAGAAAATTTAACTAATAGACAATATAAGATGTTGCTGATAGTGGCAGAAGTATATCGTCAACAACTATGGTTGTATGAAAATAAAAAACAGAGTATTGATGACCGCATTGTCAGTTTAAACCAACCACATATCCGCCCAATCATTCGGGGAAAAGCGTGTAAACTCATGGAATTTGGTGCAAAACTGTCGGCTAGTTGCTTTGATGGATATGTGTTTTTAGACCATATTAGTTGGGATAATTTTAATGAATCAGGAGATTTAAAATCACAAGTAGAAGCATTTAAAAATTTCACAGGTTATTATCCAGAATCAGTTCATGTTGATAAAATTTATCGCACCAGAGAGAACCGAGCTTGGTGCAAAGAACGAGGTATTAGAATTAGTGGTGGGAGCATCCACTTTTGGAAGAAACACCTAATCAGACAGCAAGTAAACCATTAAGATAAGCTTAAGCGTTCAGAGAGGATGTGATTAACACTTTCAACATTCCACTGTGCGCCAGAAATTTTAATCCTTAAACCAATTTGTTTAATTGCAGACTCAACGGCGCCAGAACCAATAGAACATAATTGTTCAGCCTGATAATAGCTGTAATTGACAATGCGAGGGAGATGCTTTTCCAGATAAGCGATGAAATTTTTAGCTTGTTTACCTCGGCAATAATTAAATAAAGTCTTGGCTGCTTCTACTTGACCTTTCCACAATAAAGTTTCCGCAGCTTTGAGTCGCTTCAAAGAACCACCAACTTTATAAAGATTTTCCTTTAGATGATACCAATCCAAAATTTCACAGCGAGAAAACTGGTCTTGACCAAATTCTCGCACTAGATTCCACACACCATCGTGACCATCTCCCAAGCAAACAAGGGGGTCTACCAACTGTTGGCTATTAACATAATCAATTAATGATTGGTTGTCATCAAAAAATGCACCATAGTAAATCCCTTGCAGGCGAACAGTTTTATAATCTCGCCAGTGACAACCTGCTTTTGGTTTACCTCGCAGTCGAACTTTGCCTCCATCTACACTTACTTCGGAGACGGCTTGCAATGCTAAGGGTAGTTGAAAATCTTGTGACAAAACTAATTTTTGTTGGGTTGAGTGACCAACTTTTACTCCTGTTAGTGCCTCTACCTCTATTTCTGCATTCTGGTAGGAAATATTTGCTGATAGTCTCAAACAACACTTTTTCAGTAATGGACTTAACCTAGTTCTTGGTTTTAAACCCAGTCTCTGTAACTGTTTAGCTTTAAGAGTTAGTTCTCCAACCAGGCTTTTTATTTTCCTTGTTTTACCTACTTTTGTCCCTGTTTTCTGTTCGACAAAAAAAGGGCTATTTCTGGACTCACACGTTCTAGTATTTGACTACGAACTTTTTTTTCTATACTTTCTAGGTCTGTTAACTGACTCTTATCCGCTTCTTCATATAGTAATTTTGCAAGTTCCCTTACACAGGCTTTTATTTGTTCTTCTCTATCTTGGCTCATAGTAGTTGATGCACTCTTTTTATCTCCTTTTACATTCTCCCTTATTTTGTATATCTTCCAAAAGTGGATGCTCCCGAGCAACGTTAGTAAATCGAGTTTTAGAAGGAGCTAATATCAAGCTGGCTTCAGTTGTGTCAGACGTAATGGGAATATCGGCAAGAGCGATTTTGGATGCCATGATACAGGGAGAGAATAACCCTCAATTGATGGCGGATTTGGCTTCTAAACGTTTGAAAGATAAACGAGACTCTTTAATACAAGCCCTTGAAGGCAAGGTTCGACCCCATCAACGTTTTATTTTGGCAGAATTACTCTGTAATATTGATGGCATCGATGAGACAATTGAACGGTTTAACCAACAAATCAAGGACTATTGCTCTCCTTTTGAAAAAGCAGTGGAGTTGCTAGATACCATTCCAGGTGTTGCACGTCAAACCGCAGAATTAATTGTCAGCGAAATTGGTACTGACATGAGCCAATTTCCCACTGCCAATCATTTGGCGGCTTGGGCCGGTGTTGCTCCCGGTAATTGTGAAAGTGCTAGTAAACGGCTGTCTTCAAAGATACGCAAGGGTAATAACAGTTTGCGAATTGGACTTGTACAAGCAGCTCATGCTGCAACACGAACCAAGAGTTATCTTGCGGCTCAGTATCATCGGATTGCAGCAAGACGCGGTAAAAAGCGAGCAATTATCGCTGTCGCACATTTTTCAATTCTTGTAGTAATTTGCCTTGCAAGTTCCATAAGCGAACTTTACCATCCTCAGATGAGGCGGTAGCAAGACTTTTTCCATTTGGGCTAAAACAGATGCTCCAGACCCAGCCTTTATGACCCTTAAATTCTTGTAGTAAGTTACCATGTAAGTTCCACAGACGGGCAGTACCATCTTCTGAGCCAGTGGCTATTTTCTGTCCCGATGGACAGAAACTAACACTTAAGATAGGGCGAACATGATCTTGCAAGGGATTACCAATTGCATTGCCCTGCCAGTTCCATAGGCGGGCAGTTTTGTCAGATGAGCCAGTGGCGAGGTACTTACCATCGGGGCTGAAACTGGCACTCCAAACCAAGCCCTTATGACCTTTAAATTTGGCTAGAGGGTTGTTTTTTGAGTTCCAGAGGCGAACTATACCGTCAGCAGAGCTGGTAGCGAGATACTCACTATCGGGGCTGAAACTAACACTCCAAACAAAGCCCTTGTGATCTTTAAATTCAGCCAACTGATTGCCCTGTAAGTCCCACAAGCGGGCAGTATGGTCAGTGGAACTGGTAGCAAAATACTTACCATCGGGGCTAAAACTGACGCTATAGATCCAGTCCTGATGACCTTTAAATTCTTGTTTTAAGTGACCTTGTAAGTCCCACAAACGGGCAGTATGATCTTCTGAACCAGTAGCTAAATACTTGCCATCGGGGCTGAAATTGACGCTATAGATGGTTGTTGGGTGTGCTTGAAATTGATTCTCCTCTCTGATGTTGTCAAGAATCTTCTGCAATGTAGCTTTTAATTGGGAAGCGTGACAGTCTTGGGGTAAGAGTCCATTTTGAATATTATTCTGAAGCTCTTGTACAGCTCGCATTGCTGTCAGTAATGCTTCTAACTCAGAAGACTCAAATTGTAGCAAAGCATCTTTCGCCATCTGCTCAATTTGTTTGATTTTGCGTTGACATTGAAGCTGCTTCCAGATTGCTTTAGCCAAAACATCTAAGAAAATTTCATAGTAATCAGCAGCTAGTGGGCGGATAATTCGAGCCTCGCCTTCACTAAGTTTATTTAGCCATTTATAAACCTTTTCTATCTCCAGTTTTTCAGTTTGGTTTGGTTCTGCGTTGACGTAATCACATAAATCTTTGGCTTTGAGAGCAAGTTTATCACCAGATGGTGTAACTAAATAATAAAAGAGACTATAAGAAGTATTAATATTGAAATCAGTCTTTAAATCTTCCAGCTTTTGATCGAGATGATATTGGACAATTTGCTCTGCTTTACCTAGGTTTACATAGCTTTGTTTTTCTAGCCTACGAGATGGAGATTCGCCTCTCATTTCCTGTTTCCATAAACGAAGCATGACCAGTTGGAGGTAAGGAGTTTCAAACCTCTGTTCTGATGGTGCTTCTGAAAAAGCTATATCATCCAAAACGGCTGTAACTAAATCTGATTCAATACTGACTAATTCATCTTCGATAGGTTTAACAATTGTAGGCTTGGTGAAATTATCTACAATTGGTTCTTGTTTGACCAAACTTGAAGATATATGTAAGTAGTATTGGCATGATTTAACTATATATTCTTTGAAGATATCAAGTTTATGAATACTACTTTTATGAATAGAAATAAGCAAATTAACATTCAGATCAGGATGATTCAGCGCACGGAAAAGCTCATCTAAAAATGATTTGTTTTCATTTGCTGGAGAATGGGTCAAGTATTCCTCAAACTGGTCAAGGATGATAAAGAGCTTGCCATGACCATCTGTATCAATGAGTTTTCCCCATGCCTGTAAAGTTTCTGTCAATGATAAATCCAAGTAAGGAGCTTCGATATTTCCTATATCTTTAATAGATTTTTTAATATGCAACAATAAATTATCTAATGGTTTGCCTTCATGCCAAGAATTAAATAGGGTAACTGCTAACTTTGGCTTGCCAGATGTTTGGAGATTTTGCTTTGCTGCTTGGAGCAGATAATAGGCAATACCGTCTCGCAAAATTGTACTCTTACCTGCACTGCTGTCGCCGTAGAGTAAAGTTAACTTTGATTTATATAGGTGGTCAAGGATAGTTTGCTGTCGGTTATATTCAGTAATCGGTTTCTCAATCGCATCTTTGGCTGCTTGCCTATTCAGATGTTTGATTGCTATACGGTTGTCTAATAAGTTACTAAAGATGCGACCCTTAAAATAGTCAAGTTTAGCCAGGGCATCTTCACGAATAGAAATGAGTAAATGAAGATTCAAATTAGAATCATTAACAGCTTGAGAAAATTCACCAGCGAAGGTGTCTTTAGCACTATCGTTTAAGAAATCAAAATAGTCCTCGAACTGATCAAGGATAAGAAATAGCCTACCGCTCTCATCTTCTTGGCGAACAATCTCAATCCAAGCTTTCAAGATATCGGTGAAAGAAGGTTTTTCTTGATTTTTGGCAATAGCTTTGATCGCTTGTTCAAATTTTTGCTTTATTGCATTTGGCGATTCAGGTTTAAAAAGACTGGTGATTTCTGCTTCAAGCTGTTTCTTGATTCCTGTCAGTGGATCTTGCCAAGACAAACTATCATCCAATTCGCCCTTTAGTGGGGGAAAAACGATCACACCCCACCCAGGTTTACCAGTTGTTTCCCGGTTTTCCAAGGCAGCTTGACGCAGATGATAAGCAACACCTGCCCGCATTAGCGAACTTTTACCTACACCACTAGCTCCATAGACAACTGTTAGCCGTGAAGATCGTAAATTCTGAATCACTATTTGTTGTTCTTTTTCTCGCCCAAAGAAGAACAATTTATCTGTTTGTGAATAAGGAATTAGTCCTTTGTAGGGTGCAGGAACCTCAATGCGATCGCAGTCCATGACTTCCTCTTGTTTTTAAATTTTAATTTTTACCAGCGTTCTTTCAGTCGTTCATTCAATTCATCAACATAATTTTCTAAAGAAGTTTCACTGATGAGGTTTACACCGTTAGCCGTCCAAAGGAAGGACTTATCTAAACCATCGGGTTTTGGGTGAACTGCCCACCATCGTTCTGTTCTCCTATTTTCTCTTTCGGGCCAAATACGATGCAAAATAACACGCTGATGCCAATAGCGTAGGCTATATCCTAAAAACCAAATATGGCTACTTTTTAGTTTTGTTAACAAAAGTCCTGGAAGGATATCTTTAGGTTTGCTATCGGCATAAGCCAAATAGTCAATAAAATGATCCTCAGTGATCACAAAGCTTCTTCTTGGATGGTCTGGCCAATCAGCAGGACCATAAAGTTTTAAGATGACTGGACGTTCGTTGAGCGAAAAGTCTAAATTTTCGTTAGCGATTCCTGGCAAAATCGGTTTGATTTCACATTTTGGGACTACTGGTGACTCGTTATCTCCCTCAATCTCATGTTCAAATTGTTGATGCACAAACTGTTTGACGAGTTGGCTGTCGTCATTTTCGCCGACTGCGGTATAGGATACTAAATCAAATGGCTGGTTAGCATCCACAAAGGCGTGTTCTAGGGTACTGTCAAAATTGGTCGTCACTATTAGTTGGTAACGGGTAGCATCACTTGCCATTCCACCCCTAATCCGAGCAGAATAGCCCATCTCATCCATGAGACGGGGGAGTTCAGCTAGAAACCGATGCATTCGGTTAGGTTTGTATTTATGTCTAGCAATTTCTGTGATTGCCTGATTAATTGTCTTTTCACCCTGAATATTTAAGTATTGCGACACATGCTGAAGATCCAGTCTAGTCACAAATTCTGTCATAATCGGACATGCAGGGGGCAAAGTCTCTGTATCGCACAACGGACAACGAACTGTCTTTAAGTATTCATGGCTCTGGTCTAAGTAAGCAGCAAGTTCAACGCTCGTAGGTGGGTATTCACCTTTAGGGTTCCAGTCCCATGCTCGGTGAATGAGATTTGTATCTTGTGGGCGATCGCATAAGTTAATATCTGCACCTAAAAAAGGAACTACTAAGCCATTTTTGATTTTGGGAATTAGCTCGTTGAAGTGAGCTTCAAGTTCTACTTTTGCTTTTGGCGATTTATCTGGCTGATGTCGAGTTAGATGTGGGGCTGCAATCTCTTTTTGCGGAAGTTTAAACTTGACATACCCATCCTCATGGCTAGGTGCTGTATGTTTGTACCAGCAGTTTTCGTCATCTCTCCAAAGACGCAGATATACGCTTCCTCGCCTAGTATCACAATTCAGGTGTACAAAATTGTAACCGTTGGGATAGTTGCGGCGGTCATAACTGGAGCCAGCAGGAATTATGACGCAGTTTCCTGTTGTGCCAGCTACTTGATAGACTTCAGACCTATGTTGATGCCCACAAAGAATCAGGTGACATTTATCTTTGAGACGCTGTTCCACCTGATGGCGTTCAAATTCAGCTAGCCATTCTAACGGATGATGCAATACTGCAATCCGCACTTCATCAGTAGCTATCTGTTTGAGGGCATCATACAATTGGGGTTCTCCGACAATTAGTTTTCCATAATCATCTACATATCCGCTTTCGTTTTTGTTGCGTCCAGCCATTAAAGCTGAATTCAGACCGACTAAAGCAACTCGCTTTCCATCGATCCATAGCCTGCGGATACTGCTGTAGTCAGGTTGAGTCTGATGTGTGTATTGAGTAACAAATTGCTTATAGGCTTCAAATGGTTCCCGCAGGCGATCGCATTTTTTTTCGTTCGTCAGCCAATCTTTGACTTGAACATCAGAATCAAAAGGCTTTAAGATAGAATCTGGCAGCAATTCAAACGCACTGCGATCAAGGTCGTGGTTGCCAGGTATGATAAATAATCGCTCGGCAGGTAGCTCAGTTGCTTGAAGCAAAAGCTCAAATAAGTTTTCTCGCGCTGCTTCATATTCTTCCTTCTTGCCAGAGTAAGCTATATCACCGCTAAAGATAATAAAATCAATCTTTGCTAAGTCTGGACTGATTTGCTCCCGCTCCTCAATATCTCTAATTAAGGCATCACGTACAACTTGCCTGTCAAAATCTTTCCCTTTCTGATGCCAATCTGAAAGATGAAGCCAAGTCATTGCTGCCATTACAATTTCTCCTCTGAATTAAAGATTCATGAACTATTTGCCCAAAAAAGTGAAGAAGTTGTGTCGAAATAAAAGCAGTAATGTCAGTAAGAAAATTTCTAAGATATACGTGACAGATACGCTCAGATTAAAGAATCCATCTTTCCAATAGTTGACATGGTAGGGCTTGGCAGAGCGATTGAAAGAATGCCGCCAACTACCATAAATTAGAGGACTTTGAAAATAAAACTTTTCAGTAAAAATAGATTCGATTACAGCTATTCGAGAATAAAAACCTCTTTGAAAGTGTTTCCACTGGCTTTCAAGAACCCAAAATAAAATAGGAATAGCAAATATAAGACAGTCAGTGTTGTTGGGGATATTTAATTTTTCCTGAATCATTAGGGTAATTAAAGATCCCGTTGCTGTTAAACCTAACGCTTTAATTACCCAAATTTGCTTGTTGTAGTCTTCAATTGTAGTTTCTAAAAAGAAATACTCTTGCTTGAGTAAATCTAGCTCAAATTCCAATAATTCTTTGTCAGGTTTTTCATTATTTATGCTGTAGCCCATTTTTATTGCAAAAGTTAGTAAATAAAGACTTAAAAAGTATATTTATTGCTGCATAAAAATAAAGGTTTTATAGTTGATAGTTAAATACTACAATAAGAGTCTTGGCTCCAAAATTCATATGCCAAAAGGCTTAAACCAAAAGTTATAAGATTGAACAAAGCAGATGAATTTTCAAAGAATCCGAGATGTGCTAGGAGTTACTATGTAGATGGTGCTACTGAAGGTACTAAACGATATGTTAAAAATGGTCGTTATATTGATATAGCACCAGATGGGCGTATTGTGTCTTTTGATGCCGATTAGGAATAAGCTAATCAGCATTGAACTTGCATAAAAGCAGGGCTGAAGCCCTTACTACAAGCGAATCATTCTGGAAAAATTAATGACGATTAGCTTATTACTATGAATTGGAAAAGCATTAAGATTACTGGGATTCAGGGTATTGAAAAAGTAGTTGCTGAATTTTGTATCAAATGTGTTACGTATGTGCCAAGCTGCTAATTTAGAGTAAAAATTACGGAGGATGTTTATGGTATAGCCGTAGCCATCTAAATTAGGACGCAGCTTGCTTGAGAACGATTTCCATATAGCGCTTACCGATCTGGTGAGGTACGTTTTCAAAGCTACTAACCTTACTAACCAAGATTTGGGTGTACCTCAGTTGCTTAGTAAACGCTATAGCATCGCGTAAATTATCAGATTTGAGTAACAGCTTGCGAATTCTGCTTTTTAAAGTTGCCCAATACTTTTCAATCCGATTGAGGTCTGGAGAGTAAGGCGGCAGGTAGATTAGCTGACACTCTGCGGCTTCAATTAATTGGGCAATCCGACCGCCATGATGAAATGTCGCATTATCTACAATTACCCACTCACCCGGACGCAACACCGGAATCAAGCAAGTTTCTAACCAGGTTTCAAACACAGTACGGTTACACGCCCCCTCAACCGTAAATGGGGCAATCAGTTGCCGATCTCGATACCCAGCGATCATATTAATACGACCCTGCCGCCGACCTGATTTGAGGTCGTAGAAGCGCTCTCCAGCAAGGGAGTAGCCGTAACCGTAGTTATCGCGTTCATCCATACCAGATTCATCGACATATATCAGATGAGGGGCTTTTGGGTTATCTAGTTGCGCTAAGAATGCCGCCCGTTTGACCTCATCTCGCTGGCTATACCCGTATTTTTTTTTTTACGCGTATGTCCAATATTCCTAATGCTCTCGAAATGGTGCGCTGGCTAATCTCCCCATCCCATAGTTGCGCCATTTCGCTTTGAGTTTTATCCCCATGCTCTTTGACAAATGTGCGAAACTTCTCCCAATCGCTTATTTTACTGTTCTGCTCTGATGCTTTCCTCTCTTTGGGTTTGACATTACCTGTTTCGGCTTTGCGCTGAAACCACAAGTTAATCGTATTGCGACTGATATTGAACAGAAGGCTTGTCTCACACTTCTTGAGACCGTCCAACTCAATTGCTTGCATGACTTTTTGCCGGAAATCATCACTGTAAGCTTTGGCCATTGAAATAGGGTAGACGCAATCGGAACTCTTATAGTCTACGTCCTAATCTTCATGGCTATAGCTATAAATACTCAGGACGTGTAAATATTGCTATTAAAAATTCTAGTAATGGTTCGCCTGAATGGGTTGGAGAAAGCGGAGATTCAGTTGACGAAGCAATAGAAAATTCAATCAAATAATTTTTAGACTCTATTAAATCTTCTGGAAAAGGAAGATTTTGAGTGGTCTGCACCTGAAGACTTTTAATAGAGTTATGATTTTTACTGAGTGAAGGATAAAACAAAAAACAGTACTGGTATTATTCACTACCAAGAAATAGTTTAAAAAAACTCACTTTAGTAGCTTATTCCAGTACTTAAATCGCTACTCATCCAATTTAATCAATAGCCGTATTCACCACTGCGGAAACTTCGCCAGCAACTTCTTGATCACAATCTGCAAAGCCGGATCATCATTTTAGCACTTATGCAAGAAGTCAAAACCCGAATTCTCGCCCGAATTTGCCGCAAGATCGAGTTTCTACATATGTAAACGACATAAATACTTAAAAAGTGGGTGACGAGGGATTTGAACCCGCAACCAATAGATTAAGAGTCTACTGCTCTACCGTTGAGCTAGTCACCCACACGAATAACTATCATAGCACAACTTCTGAGAATTTAGCTAGTGATACGCCCAAAAAACGAATTAAAGGGGGAATTTGATGGTGAAGGTAGTTTGACCGGCTCCACTCTCTACATAAATTGAGCCGCCTAAATGTCTGACCATTTTCTGCACTAATGCTAATTCCAGTGGGGTATCTCTCAAATATCTCTCAATCAGATTAGTATACACCTTAAGCGGCAGCCTCAGTATAGAGAGCGATTTTTTTCGGGGGAGATGGGCAAGAATTAATCAAGGGGTTTAAACATTAATCATCCCAAAGCCCCTGAAACTTGGTAGATGCAAGTTCGGTGTAACGAACAGTATGCTGAATATTTTTATGCCCCAAATAACTCTGAATTGTTCGGGTATCAATCCCTCGATTCGCCAGATAATAACCTGTTCCATGCCGCAGCATATGAGCATGAATAGGGAAAGGCAAACCAGCTAATTCACCAGCCTGCTCAACAATGCCGACGATCGTATCATGTGCCAACGGGCCAAGTCGAGAAGACTGGAAAATATAGGGACTAGCAGGATAATCTCGTTGCAGATGACGGAGAGAGCGAATCTCCAAACCGGAAAGTGGTTGAACCGAGGGTGTTCCTTTTTTGACTCGCTTCACGTAAATTGTGCCACCATTCCAATCTATTTGCTCCCATCGCAAAGATGCCACCTCTGCCACTCGCAATCCGTGACGGTAGATCAACAGAATTAGGGTTGAATCTCGGTGAGCGTGGCGACCCTTGAATTTTTTGATAGCTGACCGCATTGCAGAGACTTCTTCTGGTAACAAATACTCCCTAGTTCTGACCTCGGAATATTTGCGAAAGTTAGGCGATTGACACTCTTGTTTTTCGGTTTTACCAACTTTCGATGGTTGGATGGTTTGTGCTGTCATAACTCAACCCCCTGAAAACCTTGGGGTATATGAGCTAATTTTACCAACTTACGCTCTAAAGTTGGGTTTGCACATAGACATAAAAATAAACCAGCATTTTACGGAGAATCGTCAATTAAAAGTAATTTAAATTACCTTTTATATTGAGAATTTAAGCGACATGAGGTATTTCTTGGGAAGGCTTACTATCTACTCTAAAACCAGGATACCATTGCTGGAATTTGCTCTCTAACTCTTCATTGAGAAGCAAAATTCTGACCTGGAGCAGAAGATGAACACCTTTAGGAGTCCACCGCATCTGCTGTTTTTTGACAAACCGCTTGCTAATGACTTGATTAACCGTCGATTCCACGAATCCAGTAGCAATGGCTTCACCGTTTCGCCAACGTTCTCCATAATTGGGGATATAAGACCCATTGTTTGAAATATAGCTCTCAAACTCCCGCACCATTTTAAACAGTTTTTTTACCTCTAGCGGGCTATTGCCATCAAAAATCACGATTTCTAGGTCGTCCACAAAGTCTTTTACCAGTTGCAATGCTCTGAACACATTTCCATGCCACAGATACCACTTAATCCGTTCTAGCTCCTTGGGTATGTCTGTATCTAATTCGGTATCTTTTTTGCTAAGTCCTTTTGCTGTTTGAGTCATCACTGTCAGCCGCATAGTGATGTGAAACCAATCCAGTAAATATTCTGCGTTGGGATTGAGATAAAACTGTAGTTCGCGTATCTTCTCATCACCGTCTGACAAGAAAGTTACCTGCTGATTCATCTGCATTCCAAGAGAAGTCAACACCTCGAAGATCCGACGTTGGGGTTTGGTATCGTAGCAATAAACTCCCCCAAACCGCTTAGATGTACCATCTGCTTTTATACTCTTACCCACGATAACTTCAAAGTTACCTTTGGAGAGCGATTTTTTGTCGTAGGAACGAACATATCCGCCATCCATTCCCAGCACCAAGGGTAAATCAGGTCGGGGCAATTCTTCCCAATCTCTTGGACAGCCTTCAATGTATCCTCCTTTTTCTTCACCCAACTCGTCTTCTAAGCGTTGACCAATTGTGTGTAAGTTATTCCGTATCGCTGTAGTGTTTATTTCACCTTCTATTGGTAGTACTTCCTGCAATAGTTTCACAGAGAGTCCGTAAGACATCAAAGACCCAAACTTGGATTCCAGATACAATAGTTCTCTGGAAGTGCGTTCTGGTAGTAAGTTGGCTACTGGGTTAAAGCTACGGGTTGGTTGTTTCTGGCACGGGCAGTGAAATAGTCGATGGGATTGGAGATGCAACTTGCCAAACAATGTGCGGTATACAATTGTACGTTTGTCTTTATGCAACAGTTTCTTGCTACAGTGCAAACATAACTCCTGTTGTTGAGAATACTCTGCTACTTGTTGCTCGGCTAGGGTGTGTTGGAGGTTTTGTAGTAATGTTTTGGCTTCCGCTAGTTTTAGTCCCAAGTTTTCTGGCTGTAAAGCACCGCGTTCAATCTGCATAATTTCTTGCACAACTTGGGAATCTCCATTATCTGACTCCACGACTATTTGGATTTTGACTTTCACACTATTTCCTGTTCAAATAACATCTCTTTATCCCCAGCCGCGTATTGCTGTAAACGTTGGTTAACTTTTTGGTGGTCAAAATGGTTAACCATTAACCATTGGCGTAGTTCGTACATCTCTTCAATATTGCCAGGGATATCACCTTCTTCCAGAATTTCACTGCACCGAGAAGCTATGTATCTTAATGAGTATTCCTGCTTTTGTGCCATGAACTCCCACGGGCCACCACAGCCTTCTGGAGGGCAAGCGCGTTTACCACTAATGCACACTGGATAAAAGCAATTTGATTCTGGAGTGAGAATTGCTTCGACTCTAATTTGATGTTGCCAGTTATCACCGAAATCATATTCGTATAAAAAACGCTCTCTACCTCGCCAGCCAAAATCTGATAGTTTGACAACTTTAGGATCGTCAGAAAACCACATTCCCCCAATTTGGGCAATCCCGTAATGCTTACCGTGGATTATGAAACGATGTAAGTGGGAATCAGTCCATCCCATTACTATCTGGATGATGTAGTGCAAATCGGCGATCGTGCTGTCGCTGCGGATTTTTATCCTACGCCAAATCATGGGGCTGATGCCCAGGATAAAAATATGAAGCTGGTAGATGACAAGTTGCTCAGAATCTGACATTGCGTCATCTTACCGTATTGCCAGTCCCATCTCCCCCGAAAAAAATCGCTCTCAATGAAGACAGAACTTAAAGAGTTTACAATCTTGTTAAGTTGCGATCGCTTATACCATTTCACAAAATTATTCATACAAATCACTATTCTTGCTCCCCCTGCTCCCCCTGCAAGAATCTGTATCAATCTTAAAGTGAAACGGTATTACTATGAGACATACACTTATTCCTTCCCATCTGCTCTGTCATGGGTTGTTTGTAAAAAAGGTGACAGTTCTTTATTTAACTTACCTGCGCGGACAAACTCAGCGTAGGTATCAGCTTCAATTGCCAGCAGTTCCCCTCGCAGTTCTTCGGTTGTAAATTCTTGTAAATTTGGGTATTCATCAAGTAACTTATCAATTTCTTCTTGCAAACAGGTAATTTCACTTGAAAGTAGCGTCTTCTGGTAATGATAAAACTCTGGCTGAATTCCGGGACGCTTTTGCGTTGTTTCTAAATATTCCAGCACCCGTTGGAGAGCGACTTGACGGGCAATTGCTTCGGTGTATTTTTGACGTAGCGGTTGCGAACCTAAAAGTTGGAGTTTCTCTAACAATGGTTGGATGGTTAAGCCTTGTACTAACAGTGTAAATAAAACTACTCCAAATACAGTGGCAATAATTTCTTCCCTTTGGGGGAGTATGGCTGGTACACTCAATGCCAGGGCGATGGAGACAGAGCCGCGTAGCCCACCCCACGTCAATACAGTTTGTTCAGATAAAGGAATTTGGGATTTAGCTAACCAGTTGCTGAGACTACTTAAAGCATAAATAGATACTGCCCGTCCCACAATCATAGCTGCGATCGTCACTGCAATAGTTTTTAGGTTATCTCCTAAAACAGCAAAGCGAATTTGATCGCCAATTAAGAGAAAAACAATCGAATTCACAAAAAAAGCTAAAAATTCCCAAAATTCAGTAACAATGATCCGCGTGCGCGGGTTCATACCGATGCGCGAGCCAAAGTTGCCTAAAATTAAAGCTGTGGTGACAACTCCAATCACTCCAGAACCACCAAAATATTCTGTAATTAGGTAAGTGCTGTAGGCAGAAACCAGGGTAAGAGATTGTTCTACTAATGGTAAATCGAAACGTTGTGTTAGATAGGAAATACCAAACCCAATTAATCCTCCAACGCTGATACCAATGCCTACTACTTGAAAAAATTCTAATAAAGCAGACTGTAAATCAAGTTTGGCAGTACCTAACGGCAAAGCAACTAATAAGCCAAAAGCCACAACGGCCATACCATCATTAAATAAACTTTCTCCTTCCATCAGCGTTCTTAGACGTTTGCTTGCTCCTAGTTCCCGAAATAAAGCTGTTACCGAAACCGGATCGGTTGCTGATAGACTAGCTCCAACTAATAGAGCAATGCTAAGTTCAAGTCCAGCGAATTGATGAAGACCGAGTGCTACTCCAGCAATAGAAATTATTACCCCAACTACTGCATACAGACAAATAGGAAACAAATCCCGCTTTAAGTCAGACCATTTCAAATTCCAAGCAGCTTCAAACAGCAGTGGCGGTAAGAAAATCATCAGAATCAATTCAGGAGAGAGATTAACCAATCGCACATTTACGAATGCTAACCCTAATCCCACTATGACTAGTAAGAGTGTATAAGGAATGCGGCGCAACCAACTAAAAATTTGTGGTAGTGTTGCTACACCCAATGAGACAGATAATACTAGTAGAAATTGCTTGAGTTGTTCTGCAATTACAACTTCACTCGTGGTAGAATCTAATGCCATAAGGGGATTGCAGTTAAATAGAATATTTAGCATGAATTAAAATAGAGAAACTATCAAATCCCCAACATTTTACCCCGATGGATGCTGTACTTATAGCAATCTTATCTTGCACCGTAATATACTTCTTTGGTCTGAGAATCTAGAGACTGTCACCTTTTCTTTTTTTTCAGCAAGCCCTAATTATTCCCATTCCAGGCGATCGCTCGACAGACACGACCAACAGCGATCGCCTCTCACCACATTTAACTGAATATTTCAGGCAGGAAAACATTTACCAAATGCCTGAAGTAGCTTAAGAGAACCACTAACCCGAATTTTACACCGCAGCAATGCCCAAATTAGGTTTTGTTCCTTGCCAAGAAAACCCAGCCAAGTTTTGCTATCTGCCGTGACAGAAATATCTGCTTTCCCAAGATGTCCTTCTTGAACTCGTACCATTTTATTTTGAATCGTCACTGTTGCACGACGAGACTCAGAACCAGTGAATGTGAAATGGTAAATTGCACTCAATCCCTCTGACCGATTGCGTTGAAATAACAATGGTAATCCAAAGAGAAATCCTTGAATCGATTGAGGACGAATACCACTGCTCACAAGCTTCACCGTTTTATTGGGAAAATGTTTGGCAACATAGTTTTCGGCATCCGATCCCGGTACCACATAGATGGTTTCGGTTTTGTCCTGCAATGGCTTGACCACATCTTTAATAAATGCTTTATGATCGCTCAAGAATGGGGCAATTACATCCTCTCCGGCCGGACATGCCGCAATACAGTAGGCTGCTTTGTAGTTCGGCTTGAAAGACAAGCTTTGCCACATTGAGGCTGATTCAGAAGCACTGACTTTTTTTCGATAATCACTAGCACTTTTGCTGTCAGCGATCGTCTCTGTCCAATCTGTGAATCCGCCCATGAACTCGCGGTAATTATGAGTGTAACAAGCTGAAAAGCTAAAACTACCGTCAGCCCCGATCGCGCCTACAGGACAAGCCGCAACACACAATTTACACTCAATGCAGGGATTGTAATTGATCGGGTGGGCGTACTCCGTTACTTCTGTATCGATTAAAACTGTACCGAGGGCAATGAAATTACCAAACTTGGGATGAATAACATTTCGATGAATTCCTATGTGTCCTAACCCTCTTTTATCACTCTCGACAAAGTATAATTAGGAGCGATCGCAAAAACACCAGACAGAGAGTATGGTTGAGCCTCGCCCACCTGCACCCACAGTAAAATTTG
>NZ_JACJSF010000133.1 GCF_014698035.1 Desmonostoc muscorum FACHB-395 | reverse complement strand
ATCTACATGACAGAACAAAGCATCTAAACTAAACATAGGACAGGCTGCTGGATTTGTTGTTATTTTCAGCTTACTACCTGTCCTTTTCCTTATCCCGAACTCAGGTTAACTAGATTTTTGCACCTGATAATTGACTACAGATAGATTCCACTGCTTCTCAAACTTGCTGATGGCTGCCCTCATGCTGGCGTAATACTTGCTGTCTAGCAAATATTGAATTACCCACAATGGGGGGCATTCTCCAACGTTTGCTCTATCCAACCATTCAAATATCTCACTTTGATTTAATGACACGGGCGCGGCGGAACTTGGTTCTTCATCACAGTCTTTCGGCTCAAAACCAGAGACTTGATTTTCTCCCGACAACAAAGCGGAATTACTTTGTTTTGCTTGCCCCTGTGTTTGATTAGCGATCGCAGAATTTACAGATTTTTCATTTTGAGCAACGGGCGCGGCGGAACAAATACCTCCATGAGGGAATATCGCCTCAACACCACAATTCTGCTTTTCAGCCAACAAGGAAGTAGACTGACTCGGTACAGCATCCGCAAGCGTTAGCGTCGTGCAGTCATTCGCCGTAGGCGAGTCTTCCTCGTTCTCTGACACGCCTTGAACAGTCTGAGGCGACGCGCCCCTCAAGGGCGCATGAGCCGTCTCCTCAACTTGCGAAATCTCATTTAGCGTGTCAGAGACACAGCTAACGAACTCTTTTGAAGAGTTCGTTAGCTGTTCCTGAACAGTTCGTGAGAATTTCTGAAACCCTTGCTCTGACTGGTCTTTACCTAAAATAGATGCTTCATACAAAGCACCCATTTCTTCACAGCTAGCATCTATCTCTGAAATCTCAGCATTTGGTTCTTGTTTTAGAGAATTTGGTTGCTGATTAAGAGAATTGGCTTTCTCCCAAAACTCCTTCATCCGGCTACCATGCAAATTTTTCACCATCCAGCTAGCCGTTTCCCTACCATCCTCTATGGACTTATCTGGCTTGAAAATGAATAGCCCATTGTCAGAGAGAATTTTCTTTGCAGAGATAAAAGTACTGTAACCCATCCCAGTAGAAAGGGGCATCCACCGGGAACCGTAAGGATCAGCTGTCCAGCACTCCTGCCATAGCTGATTAACGGAGGGTTTTTGTTGTGAAGCCCAAAGCATATCCTCTATGGGAATAATCACATGAAGCCGCTTATACGGTGATTGTACTTTAGCAGCAGCCTTTTTGAGCTTGGGTTTTGTGATGGTTGCGGTCATTTTACAATCTCCTGTTTATGTTGACGCACGGAAATTTCCCCCACTGTGATGCGGGGCTTGGTACTTGTATTTGGTTGTCTAAAAAGTTATCAGTATACTAAAAGCCTATTCAGGTTGCCAGAATCGCAATTCATCTCGGAAATACCTGTCAGTCTTTTTTGATTGCTCCTTCCAGCAATCCCAGGCAACCACCACTTCCTCGCCCAAATCTTGCACCACCTCACCCCTCTCGACATACAAAGTACGGTATGGATCGGCGTGGGCAACGATAGAGCCGATGCTTATAGTGTCCGGTTGAGAGGATGCGTTCTGGAGAGCAGTAATTAAATCAGTCTCTTGGGTTGTTAATTCCGCCCAGTAGTCCTGTTTAATCACCTCGTACTCTTGAGCAACATTCCAAAACTCCTCCCAGCTAGACTCAGGCTGTGCAAGCACCCGTCTAATATCACTAACCGCTTGAGGTAGCATTTCCAATTGTTCGGCTCGGTAGGCGATCGCAGTTGGTGTCGGTTCACTTCCCAGAATGATTGCCGCAGCTTCTAACGCTTGGGTATTGTTCATAGCGCTGGCGAGATTCTTCAACGCCATACCCATCAACCGGAGACATTCTTGAGCATTCTCTTTTGGGGGTTCAACAGCTAGCGATCGCAGATCAATAGTTTTCTCCAGAGCTTGTTTAACCTGCTTGTTCAACGCTTTGGTCGCCTGTTGCGTCATGGTATTTCCCCACTGTTGCAAAGGACGTTCTTCTACAGCGCGTTCCAATTCCTGAATGCGTTGCTGAAGTCGCTGATTCTCAATCTCCAGTTTTCTTAACCCCTCCATCTCATCCAGCCGTCCCTGCAACCGGATGTTTTGCTCTTTCTGCTGCTTGTACAGGTTTTGCAGAGATTGGATTTGCTCTTGCACCTGGGTTTCGGCTCTAGCATTAACTTCTGCTTGTAGCCCAATTCTCAATTCCTGCTCTAGGCTCTCTAACTCCTGTTGATGCTGTTCTTTGATTTGGGCGATCGCTTCAGAATACTCTTTGGGGTATCTACGCTGACTCGATTCGGACACAATTGCGTCATTTAAATCAGCCAAATCAGCATTGTTTACCAGCAGCCTCTCGCCATCGCTGAAGGTAACAATCTGCTGATAGTTATTGGGTGCGTCGGCTTCAATCACTCCCTCTTCGCCATAACGGGTATGTGATTGTGATGATACCCTGACCGATTTACACAATTGCGTTTGACTTTTTTCGTTTTTTGTGATTCGTTTAGTTCTTGGCGCAACTTGCTGCACTGCTTTGGCGAAGTCTGCGGCAGTGGGGAAGGGTTTTTCTTTGGCTGCGATCGCAACAGCTTGCTCTAACTTATCGGGAGTTTTGACCAGTCGGAGCAAGGAGCGAGTTTGAGAGGGTTTGGTAATATGCGGCCTCAGTTCTTCTGGTAAGGTATCAACTACTTGCTTGGCCGCAAATAGATCCTTGACTCGGCGATATCCCCCGTGTTTGGTCAACTCACTTTCGCAATAAGCTTCAAAGCTCTTGTGTCCACCATCTTGGTAATAGCTTTTGTCTCGCATCAGTCGCAGTTCTTCTACCACCTGCCACTCGAACCTATCGATGGCGGTGAAGGTTTCCTGAATGCTGGTGTTGACAACACTGTAATCAAGTGCTGTTGTTTGTTCTCTGTCTAGTGTCAGCATATTTATTGCCCACTATGGTAAATGCTTAAAAATTGAGGTGTTGCAGTTTAACCAAAGTGAACAAGAGCAGCTGATTTGGGAGATTTTTCCAAAAATGTGTCAGCATTATAGTTAGCTCACTTTGTCGTTAACGGATTGAGCAGGCGATCGCATAGCTTTGGTCGGCGGCGGTCGCTTTTACTAGGCAGCAGTTGATAACGAAGTATTTTCTATTTCAGTTTTAGAACTCGTTATACGAGATTTTTTTTGCTGGGTTGGTGCTTTGGCTCCTTTGATTTCATAATTCTCATCAACAACTGGGTTTGGCCCTCTGGCGTAGCTAATTAAGTCAGAAGGGGTAATCTCTCCTTCCAAGTCTTGTGCCAGTCTATTTAAGCATTCACAAAGATTGTTTAAAATCTCACCATCCAACCGTGGCATAGTTCTAGCGTTTCGTAAGTTCGATACGGAGTTAGCGCTAACCCCCATTTCTGCGGCAAGGTCACGGGCTTTAATGTTATGCCTTGCCATTACTTCTTTTAACTTCCACTTAATCAAGGCTTGATTCATAATTCTACACCTTAAGCTTACTTCTATCCTTACCTTACCACAAATAATCAAGCTTAGTACTATATAAATCAAGAAATAAGCCTTATAAATACAAGTTTAGCATTGACAAATCCAGCTTTAAGCTTTATATTATTAATTGTAAGGGGCAAGAGAAAGCAAACTGCCTGCACCCGGACGCAATAAAGGGTTTGCACTATCTGAACTTTGACAGCAATCCAGAGTGACCGCTTGATGAGTAGTCGAGGCACTGGCACAACCAGAGAAGGCGATGGGTACACAGCCGGGAAATGGATATTGCACTGAATAAGAAATTACCAGCAGGACAACGGACGGCAGTTGAAGCGTTTGAAGTCGTACACGTCGCCTGATACGCTGTATCTCCTGTTTTGGTATTGCTCAAGTGCCAGTGGCTTTGAGTCACAAATATATGGCTACGCCAAATCTTTTTGAGAGCGTTGTGCCAAACCACAACGTTGTTTGCACACATAACAAAGGCGATCGCTGGGCCTGAGAAACTTCACGATCGCCTTTTCCCCTATCACGGAGATCCTCATTATGACCTATACAACACATACACAGCAAGCAATTCCTAGTTCTCTTTGTGATGCACAAGCCCTCGCCCAAGCAGAACTAAACCACCACCTCGAATCCCAAGCCGAAGCTGTAGCCCCAACCCAAGATCCTCTCACCAGCAGAGATCGCCGTATCATTGGCGAGATTATCGAAGTCCAACCCGAATCCGTTCGGACGATCTGGATAGAAGGCGGAATAACAGTATGGGTGCAGTTAGTCGGTGGCGGACGGCTACCCTTTGATCGGGACTGGTTCGCTACAAGAGTTGCAGAGGTAAAAGCGACTCTGCCAGAAACACCACTAGAACGGAACGAGCGCCTGAGCAATGAATTGGAAACAGCTTGCACTGTTTTTGGTTTGTACCACGGTGAGATTAACTGGTTATCATTTAGCACCAAACTCTACCAAGACGGGCATTTTGTTGGCTTCGTCGGGTGCAATCAACAAACCTGGTACGCAAGACCAAGACAGTACGGAGTGAATCGGGTTGCTGGCAGTGCAAAAGATGTGATTGGGCTGCTGGGAGTTAGAGCGGTAGTAGCGGCGTAAGTTGCTGAAGGTAGAAAAGGCGATTGCTTCCCAAGACAAATGCAATCGCCTCCAAAGCTCAATCGCTGCTTTAGAAATACCAATCATGACATAAAGTGCAGCAAGTAACCTCTTGCTTCAAGTAGGTGACTATCAAGAGAAAATTCTCCTACCTCCGACAGATGCGAATGCAGAGGTCATGGAAATCCCTTGTACTGGAAGTGAGAAAAAGCGATTGCTCCCCCTAGAGTTATGCAATCGCCTCTACAACGAAATTTAAACAATCCAAATCATCATGCCACATCAAATATGATTAGCCCATTTTCTCTTCAACAAGCCGATTGGGATGATTCACCAGAGAAAATTTTTCTACCGCCAACAGACCCGAATGCAGAGATTATCGAAATCCCTGGTTACATACTCGTTTACGTCAATGGAGCTTGCCCCAAAACTTATCGAGTCTACACAGATGATTCCATGATTGGGGTGATATTTCAGCACATCACCTACTGGTCAAATGCGGTAGATAAGATTCGATACGCCGAGCCGGTTGATGCAGCAGTCGGGCTGGATGAATTTATGACGATGACAGGCTACTTTACAGCGACTACAGAAGAACCATTCACAGAAGAAGAATTATTGGATAAGGAATTCGATTCGCTAACGAATGACGAGTGGGAGCGACTAAAGAGGTACGTTCCAAAAACTAAAGATTTGGTTGCAGCGTAAGGAAACGGGTGGGTAGGGCAAACCCACCTGTGTGGCAAGGAGCAAACTTAAATTTTATCCAAATAGGAACACCACAATTCATTGAATAAACCAATGGAACCGATAGAAATCCTAGAAGAATTCAACTCGTGCTACGCAAAGATTCAGGCGATCGCCCAAGATGAAAACTGGCTTTTGTTGATTGCTGATAAAAAGATTGACCCAGAAGCCGCAACTCACGTGGGCGATACATTGCATTACTTGGGCGAGGTAATGGGTTGTGTGGAAGAAATCGTCGAGGTCAAGTTCAATCAGGAGGCAAAATAATGCAACCAACAATCACCATTCCACACGGTTGGAAATACCCCCGATTCACTTTAGGACAACGTACAGAACAGGGAATTATCATCGGCATCAAGTATTACCCAATCGATAGTCTTTTAGCTTATGAATACGATGAAAGCTGGCGTTATTTAGTCATGCCTGACATGAATTCCATTGAAGAAGGTAATCACTTAGAGAACGACATTAAATTGCTCAAACCCCAGGAATTGAAAACACTTTTAGAAGCAGAGATTAAGAAGCGATTATATGAAATAGAACTGCTGAAATACGAGTTAAAAACAATTCCTGGCATTTTCATACATAGCTAAGTCGAACACTATCCAGTATCAACGCAATTTTTAGAAACAACAACGCAATTATGGAAACCATCAAAATCAACAACAGTGTCTTTCTCATTCCACCCAGCCAACCGAAACTGCAAGCCAATTGCGCTAAAGAGTACGGGCAATTTCTTCTGGATTGTCCTCCAAAGCTAACGATTCTAGAAGCACAAGCAGGAGGATATCTCAAAGGTAACAAAGCTGACTTTGCGATTGCAATCTCCCGCCCTGACCGTGCCTTGACCATCAACGAGAACTTTACTAATGAGCCATTTACTGAACTGTGGGTGATTCCTGTTACTGGCGGCCTCAAGGATCAGTTTAAAGGGCCAGCTTCTATGCTGCTTTGCTTCTTGATGCACCGCCGTAGTAAAGACAATTTTGCTGGACTGTACAATCACTTCGCCCATCGCGCTTTTCAGCAGTGGTGTGAAGACGGAATGCCAGGAGATCCAAAAGAATTCTGTTATCAGGCGATCGCTTCGGTACTGAAAAACTACATTTTCTGCGCCGAGTTTCAGAAAGTGGAAGGGACACTGGGAACGTACTGGTTTATTCAGTGGAGCTATCGCAATCCTCAGTCTGATTTTGAGAAGGATGCGCTCGTTGCGGCAGAGATGATTCGTAGTGGTGCGGAATCTGGGGCAACAGTTCACTGGGTGACGAATGATACTTACGAGCGATGGGCATCGAATGCTGTCACTGCACCAGCATTACCGCCAGTTTCGGAGACTGAGGCGAGGGCATCTCTGCAAGGACAGAATCAGACAGTTATGCCGCAAGGTAACAAGCGGTAATTAGATACTACAACGGCGATTCACCTTTGAGTCGCCACTAGATAAATTAGCGGTTCAAACAAGTCAATGAAAATCGGTACTGTCTCAGTTAGTTATTCGAGAAAGTTTAACTTGGGCAATTACGAATCAATCGAATTAGGTTGTTCTTTATGGGCACAAGTTGAGGATGAAGAAGATGCAGACGGTGTAGTTCAATTTCTCTATCATCAGGCGAAAGCAGCAGTTAAAGAGGCTGCAATGCCCGTGATTAAAGCGAACGAATTCCAGATTACCAAAGCCAAATCTCAGCGCAAAGTTGCAACTGATGAAGGTGTTGCAGAAATAGATAATTTTTGAGCCAATTAAACATGAAACAACTAACAGGTTTTACTCCCGTTGCCGCATTGCCACCATCTACTGCGGCTTCAGCTAAAAAACAACTCTTGGAAACCATTGAATGGCTCCACAAAGAAGGTGCTGCTACTGAAACCAATCTCAAACTCTTGACTGCAATTGCCGAATCAATTCTTTGCTCGGAAGAATCATACACCAGATTTTTGCAGTGTGGTTTTGATGCAGCTATTGAGTTTTTCGATACCAATTCTCAGAACTGGGAATTTGAAGAGTCAACGTCATCACCTCATAATCCCAGAAATTGGGATAAGTACAAGCAGCTACGACAAACACGGGCATTGTTGTCAACAACCCGCACCGTCACTGAATAAGGTAAAAAATGGGGACTTAAAATACAGCCCTCAGTGAGCCGATTCAGTATAGGAATAGTCGCAAAATTACTCTTGGTTCTCGGATTATTCCTGCTGTAATTGTTGCACCACTTCTACTGGTAAACCAGTAACCCGAGCTATCACATCAACGCTGATAGCCTCAGCTAATAAATTGATAGCAATTTTACGGGCTTTTTTATCGCTCCCTTCTTGCCGTCCTTCAGCCTTGATTGACTGATAAATAACTGATTCACGCATGGTATACCTTCGGGAAAGCAATTTTAACAAGCAGTGTATTGCTTATTTGAGCTACTCAACGTCTGTGATGAGCAAGCTTTGTACTTGTTCGATTGTTAACCCAGTAACTTTTACTACCATTTCAATAGGCATCTTCTCTTTTAGAAGGTTAACTGCAACAAGGCGAACTCCTTCCTCAATTCCTTCAGTCCTTATTGACTGATAAATAACTGACTCGCGCATTATGTCCTTCCTAAATAAACGTCTAATCACTTCTTGTTCTAATACTAACCCAGCCAGAATTGCAGAGGCGGCAGCAATATTACTTTGTGTGCGGCGATCAGCAATTTGGTCAATAGCCGCAGATGACTGTTGCAATGTTGCAACTTTGTTCTCAGTAGCGCTCAAAACCGCAAAGGGCAGTAATCCTGGTGCTGCCAAAAAGACCTCTGGCGGTTGCTCCCACAAACGAATCACTGAAAATTCATGTTGTAAACTTCCAGCAGTGAAAGTAGTTTGATACACCTTCTCCGATTCAGTTTTATCTAAGTAAATTACGACTTGGTGCATTCGCTTCTTGGGAAAACGGCGATACACCCTCAAACGGTAATCAGCCATCCGAAAAGGCATATCGTCATCGGGTTTGGTCTGAAATTCAATGTGGAGAACAACTTCATCTGATTGCAACAAGATTAAAGCATCAGCACGAATAGGTTCTAAAGACAATTCTGTAGGACTTAATTTGGTTAAAGTAATCGGTTCTCCTAATAGCCAAGTGGCGAAATCAGGAGAATACATTTCAGCAATAAATTTGCAAGTGTTATCAAACATGAACACCTTTTGTCAAACATGAAGAAATTTTACCATCATCTTAGCTAATCACAGTAATTCAATTTTAGTTAGCAACACAATAAGAAGGTACTAAGCAGATGAATCTTTGGTCAAGAATGGATTTAATTACATTAACAAATGAACGATTTTTAAGAGAGTATTACGATTTTATTTCTGATTACGATGGCGGATGGATGATTAAGTTCTTCTATCTGATTAAAGTAAATGTTGCTCTCTGGTTTGGATGGGAGTCACAGCCGAAATATGACGGTTGGCATTGGGGACTGGGGTATTTTGAAGAAGAATACCGATATGACTGGAATGCCCCAACGGGAGCTTGCGATTGGCAAGAAATCTGTACTCCTATCAGTTTTCTCAAATGGCAATATGGTATTGGCGAAAACTCGAATTACTAATCAATAACAAGTTAATCAGCAAAGGATTAAAAATGTCCAATCTTCCACCAATTAATTCAGTTGTCAAAGTCATCAGAACAGTTGTAGAAAAAGATCCACGGTTAGGACAAACAGGTACAGTAATTCAGTATTCAGGACACAGCATGGTTTGTGTTCATTTCCCAGATATGCCAACTGGTCAGGGAATTTTTTTCAATGCACATCATTTACAAATCATAGAGTAATAGCCAATATTATGCCAAGAAAATCCACTCATCCCACCTCTACTGACCAGTCCTCACTGTGCCTACAGTACCTCCGCCGTTGTCAGCACCCCGCACTGAAGTGACGGGGCTTCATGCCTCAACTTCAGTTAGCTGACCAGCCTTAGTTTCACTAACTACGTTTTTAAGGTTATGACACCGACGAATACTTTCCAGTTTGTCGCTCTGTCGTCAGTCGTTAAACAGCTTTACGAGGGGTAAGGCAGTGCGGCTGACCTAACAAGCCTTGAAAACATTGGCGAGGAACACGTTACCCGTTTTACGGAGATTTCCAATGTCCAACTTTGTCTTTGTTCTTGATACCGACAGACGACCGCTAAACCTAACTCATCCGGGTGCAGCGCGTCATCTGCTCAATACTGGAAAAGCTGCGGTATTTCGTCGTTATCCGTTTACCATCATCCTGAAAGAAGCCTGTCCCGACGTGCCCGTACAAGATTTAGAACTCAAACTAGATCCAGGCTCAAAGGTTACGGGCATCGCAATTAAGCAAGGCAACAAAGTCATCTTTGGAGCCGAACTGCAACATCGGGGACAACAAATTAAGAATGCGCTGCTATCTCGTCGCCAATTGCGACGAAGTAGACGGAATCGCAAAACTCGCTATCGGCAGGCGAGGTTTCTCAATCGCACCCGTCCTGATGGCTGGCTGGCTCCGAGTCTTCAGCATCGGGTTGATACCATTCTCACCTGGGTTAACCGACTCCATAGGCTTGCACCAATTAGCAGTATTACTCAAGAGTTGGTGCGGTTTGACCCACAACTGATGCAGAACTCTGAGATTTCAGGCGTTCAATATCAGCAGGGAGAGTTGCAAGGATACGAAGTCAGAGAGTACCTTCTGGAAAAATGGAATCGGAGATGTGCTTATTGTTCAATCGAGAACGTCCCTTTTGAGATTGAACACATTCAACCCAAATCAAGGGGCGGTTCTGATCGAGTTTCTAACCTTACGATTGCTTGCCATGCCTGCAATCAAAGCAAAGGGAATCAAGATATACGAGATTTTCTATCGGACAAACCTGATTTACTCAATCGTATTCTCAAGCAGGCAAAATCCCCACTCAAAGACGCTGCCGCCGTTAATTCAACCCGTTGGGCATTGTTTCACGCGTTAAAAGAAACAGGCTTGCTAGTCACAACTGGGACAGGCGGACAAACCAAGTTCAATCGCACTCGATTATATCTGCCTAAATCTCATTGGCTAGATGCGGCTTGTGTCGGTCAAGTCGAATCGCTTGAAGTGTTGACCTCAAATCCGTTGCTGATTACGACAAAAGGACACGGAACGCGGCAGATGTGCGGCACTGACAAGTTTGGATTTCCCAATAGACATCGCACTAACCAGAAAAGCTGGTTTGGCTTTCAGACGGGTGACTTAGTACGCGCTGTTGTTGCGTCAGGTAAATTTGCAGGGCGATGGGTAGGGCGAATCAGTGTTCGTTCTCGACCGAGTTTTAAGCTAGCATCCAGCAAGATTTTCGATGTTCATCCGAGATATCTACAGGTGATTCACCGTGCTGATGGTTATAGCTATACAGCTTAGGCGACTAAAGTCACTGTTCGTTTTTCCTCCTTGCTCTAAAGAGACAAAGCTCCCAAACTTATCAGGAGCTTTATGTAGAGGCAACGCTCGATTATCTGCCATCAGCTTTAGTCTCTGTGTCATACAAACATTAGTTAATCGCAAGCTGGTAAAAGTGACAAATACAGGTGCAGGATTTTTTGTGGAGTTGGATGAAGCGAAATGAAAATACAAGTCGAGCAGCTAACTGCTAACGATTTTTTGTGGGCGAAAGAGTGGATAAAAGAGTGTTTGCCTTGGCGCGATTTATCCTGCCCCGAAGAAGTTGAAGAACTCACAGAACAAGAAATAATTTCCGGCATCAAAATCCACTATAGCGGAGGGATAAAACAGTTCAAGTCGGCTGTAGAGGATCATATTTTTCCTAGTAATTCATGAGAATAAGTGAAACCAATGGCTAATCACAAACAAATTGCTCGTTCAAGTATGCAAGAGCCAAAAGTCCGATTAGTTAAAAGTCATCGTCCAAGAAGACGATTCAACTCTAAAGTATTCATTGATCGCACCATCTGAAGGGGGGACAAGCACCCGAAAGCCTTTGTGCTGTATTAAGTTGAGCGAATTATGGTAAAAAAAGATAGGTCAGTATTGTCAATAAGACCTATCTATTGAAAATGTTACCTAAATTATACCAGAAGCATCTACAAAGTTTACTTTCACAGTCCGAATTAATATTTCTGACGCTAGTGATTAACGTAGTACAAAATATCAAAGATGTGAAACTAGAGAAAATATCAGAGTCGCTACCATTATTCATTCAATGCCAGTCGAGACGGAAGAAGTTACAAAGGTTTTTATCATTACCAATATTGAGTATAGAAGAATTATGGTTTCCCATAATTGAACGATGGTTAGCTCAAACTTTCGTTGAAAATCAGCGAATATATTTAGCAATTGATAGAACGAATTGGAAAAGAAAAAATTTACTAATGATTAGTGTAATTTATCAAAAAAGAGCTATTCCAATATACTTTAAGCTTTTAGCAAAATTAGGTAGTAGTAACTTAGAAGAACAAACTAAGGCATTATCAAAGATAATCCCCTTATTTAACAACTATAAAACGGTGGTGTTAGGAGATAGGGAGTTTTGTTCCGTGAGCTTGGCTAAATGGCTTGATGACCAAGGGTTTGATTTTTGTTTGAGACTCAAGAAAAATGAGCATATTGAGTTGAAAGATCATTTTTGGTGCGAAATAAAAGATTTGGGTTTAAAACCAGGAACATCTTTTTTTGTATCAGATGCAACGGTAACAAAAACTAAACAAGTGAAGGGATTTAATGTGGCTTGCAAATGGAAAAAGAATTACCGTCAACACAAAGCCAAAGAAGGATGGTTTATTTTAACTAACATGAATAGTAAAATAACGGCGATTGAGGCATATCAAAAACGCTTTGATATAGAAGAGATGTTTAGAGATTTCAAAAGTGGCGGTTACAATTTAGAGGAGACAAATGTGGAAGGTAAGCGGTTTATTGCTTTAGTTTTAATCATCTCATTAGCTTACACTATTGCTACATTACAAGGTCAGAATATTAAGAGTAAAGGAATTGCAAAATATGTGGCACGTCCCAAAGAATATGGACGTTCTCACAGAAGGCATAGTAACTTTTATATCGGTCTTTATGCACAGAACTGGGTTAATTTCATTGGTGATTGTTGGAGTTTAGTTCAAGATTTAATGCGATTAAGTCGCCATAAACTAGAGAATTATTTACAAGGGATGAGAGCTATGAAGCTTATACAGTCAGCTTTATAGGCTTCATGTTGCCCCTTCAGTCGCACCATAGAAACAACTGCAATTATCTCTCTACTCTTGACTGGCTTTTCAGGAGTTGGGGCAATGGCTTGTTGGGGGCTAGAAGTAATCGAGACAAATGCTAATCCCAACATAATCATCTCTGGTTGGGAGCAGCAAAAAAATATTTGCCTGGGTGCAATGCTGGTCAGTTTTTCCGCCTTCTTAGGCAGTTCTTTAGTCGGAGCAAGTGTAAGTATTCAACGAGATAAATTTTAGGTGAGTTAACGGCAATGAAAGAGTACAAAACCAAACATGGCGGCTACAAAATCGAGACTACTGAATTATCAGATGGTGCTGTAGATGTTCACGTTGGTCAGCAGGGCTTTTTTAAAACAACTTGGGCATCACCTTCAACTCAAACTTTTGACAATCATACGCAAGCTGTTCGCCATGCCAAAAATGCTATTGATAACGGCGAAATCGATTCAGTTTTTCAAAGTTAGAACACACCAATGGAAATTAAGCTAACTACTTCAGAAATTCAAGCCATATTGCAAGGGTGTCAATATACACTGCGGCTTATTAGCAGTAGTCAAGATTATCGCAATATCGAATCCTCCGAATACTTTTCTACATTGAATGACGTGGTTTTAAATGATGCTTTCAATATTTTGGGGGAAGTCTGGATGCAATCGATGATATGAAGCAGATGACTCAACAGTAAACACAAAGAATCTAAATTTAGAAGGGTAAGAAAATGACGTTAACTCTAGAGAATCGCTCTCGAAACAAAGAATCGTCCTTGACGCAAGCATTACGGCAGATACAACAGCTAAACTCCAAGATTCAAGAGTTAGAGCAGCAGCATCAAGATTACGTGCAGAAGCAACAGAATTTGATTCCAGCGATCGCTGAAATTTGTATTTCTCCAATACAGGAAATACAGGCGCTGCGGATTCTGATCTGTCGGGGAGAAGCAGCTTGTCGGCAGTACTTGCGTTCGGTGCTAGTCAAACAGGGTCAGACTTCAAAAATGACCACAGGACAAATGGAAAAACCCACTTTAAGTAAAAGAGCCAAAAACCAGGGTTTTTTGCAAAATTCAAAAAAATGAATTTTCTTTCTCATAGAGGCGCGGAATCAGTCAGGGCAAGGGATTGAGCAGACCATGAGACAGTTATTTTCACGGCATTACTAGGGTTTTGAGCCTCATCAAAATCATCCGCGTGTCCCAAAGCCTTGATGCTACCGTGTTTGAGGTCGAGCAGAGTCTCATGGTCTGCTTGCTTTTTAGCGAAGGCACAAAAAAAAGGGGTGCAATACTCCCCTTTAGACTAAATCCCGTCAACTTATTCAGATGTATTTTGTGCTTCAGGAATCAAACCCAACTGGTAACGGGCAAGAGTTCCTTGAAGGTGAAGCGCAAATCCTTTTTCCCAAAAGACTCGATGCATTTCTGACTCATTCCAGCCCTCCATTGCTTGAACTCGCTTTGCGGCTTCATACAACGGTTCTGGAATAGAAACTCCAGTCTGAACCATTTTTGGTGTAGTTTTCTTAGGCATTTTCTCCTCGACAATAACGCTTACCTAACTTTACCCCTATAGTTCTATGTTTTTGCCGAGAACTTTTTCAGAATAATACCTTATCTATAGGGTTATAGATAGGTTATTTATGCTAATCTAGAATTGCAAAGATGTTACGGCTGTTTCTATGGCAGGAACAATTCTGAGGAACGAATATGAAAAAATTGTTGGTCAAGTTAGTGATTACACTTGGCCAAGAATTCTTCGTCGATTAGAAATATCTGATACCACCAGTGCCAAAGCTGGGGTAATTCTGCTGGTGAGAGCTTATGCTCAACTGAAGCTTTTAAATCCCAATCGCACCATTCGATTATCAGATGTTCAACGCTACGAATTTATTTGTTCAAACTTGCCACAATTGTCATGCAACGGCGCTCAACTCTTTGAAGCATTACAAAGGCTAGAACCGCGGCCATCTAAACCAACAATTTATCGGTGGGGTCAAGAAATTGGAGTGCCATTTTCTGTGGACAAGATGTACACAGAAATTGAAATTCAGCAATGGGTAAAGAAAATTGCTTCTCAAACTAAATTTAAGTTTCGTCAACCTAAATCAATAGGAGTCGCTTCATGAAAGATTTGCAAGAACTTCTCATCGCTAATGGAATCGAAATGAGTTCTGAAGAACTACGCTTGTACTTACAAAAGAAAGACGTAGATCCCGATGCGATTACTGAGGCAGAAATTATTGCCATATCTGACGAACTTGTGGCACTCAAAAAAGCTAGTAATTTAATTGTTTCTAGCAATGGTAAAACAGCTAAAACTACCAAACGTACTGCCAAAACCAATAAAGCTCAACAGAGCATGAGTGATTATAAAACTTCACTTGCCAATCAGGCCAAGCAGTCGTTAGCAGAGATACAATCTTTTAATTCTGCAATTACCCAAGGGACACGCGAGTTTGCTCACAAGGAGGCAGTTGAAACAATCGAGACTTTAGCTAATGTGTCTAACGAGTATTTAGCAGAAGTAGCACAGTTCGCCAAAGAATTCCAGGGAGAACCAGAAGCCTTTTTTCGGTTCGGTCAGGAGATTACATCGCTCTATCTCTCTGCTAGCAATGCAGATGCGACCGAATAAATTCATCTTGGTAGCAGCAGTACTAAATCTGCTGCTATTAACCCTCGTTTTGGGCGTGGCAATATATGGAGCAACAAGACCAAACCCATCGCAAAGCATTAAATATTCACCTGAAGAAGGACGGGGAATTGAATCTGTCAGGGCTGACACTAGAAAACCTGACAACAGAAGAATTCCTGGTCGTCCAGCAAATTATTGATGAGTCGAGAGTGCGCTCGCAGTCCAATAGACAGATTGAGGAATTGATGCAACGGGGAATGATGGCTCAAACTGCGATCGCAGCAATAACAGTATTGATGTTTTCGTTCATGGGCATATATGGCATAACCCGATATATCGGCTCACAAGTTCAACAAGTTCAGCAGACTTATACGCAGGAGTCAGGAGTCAGGAGTCAGAATTCAGGAGAACTGAATAGGTAGAATTTAACGAACAGAATTCAGGAGTCAGGAGTCAGAATTCAGGAGAACTGAATAGGTAGAATTTAACGAACAGAATTCAGGAGTCAGGAGTCAGAAGTCAGAATAATTAAAGAATCAAATAAAGACTTGATAAATATCCTAGTTTTAATAAACTTCTTATATATTCTGGCTTCTGGCTTCTGGCTCCTGAATTCTGACATTTAATGTTTTATAGCCTATTGATTCAGTACTACAATTCTTTATTCTGGCTCCTGACTTCTGGCTTCTGAATTCTTTAATTAGTAGTTAGAGAGGAGAAAGCAATGTTAGGAAAATGGCTTCCTGGTTTGTTTGGCGGTAAAGGTGATGGAGTAGTATCAACGGATTTAAGAGTTGGGGATGCTACCCAAATTGAGGGTAATTTACCTTCATCAATCCGCGAACGCTACACATTGCCAGCTTACACTACAGCAAAGCAGGTTCTTGATGAAGCAGAAGTGGCTGGCACTCTAAAAGCACAGAAGTGGCTACATACAAAGTTCTCCCGCCACAAGCTCAAACAGTTGCAATCATTAGCAGAGATGTATAAAAACCAATTGGCATATTCTCAAGAAGCCATGAAGGTTGAGGAGGATTTGCAGCGAACCAGGGGATTACATGGGGAGGCGGTAATTCGTCATGCCTTCGGCTCACAGGAACAACAACGTCAGTTGGGGGGATACGAGAAAGCATTTGATGAAGTGGGTGATAGCTTTAGGTTCTAAATCAGGAGTCAGAAGTCAGAAGTCAGGAGTCAGAATAAATGAGACAAGCAGCAAAAACATTTCAAGATTTAATAGTTTGGCAGAAAGCACATCAATTTGTTTTGAACGTATATAAACTGACTGGTCAATTTCCTAAGTCAGAAATATTTGGGTTATCCTCACAATTTAGACGTGCATCTGTTTCTATCGCCGCTAATATTTCTGAGGGATTTAAGAAAAAAGGGAGAGCAGATAAAGCAAGATTTATGAACACGGCACAGGGTTCTTTAGAAGAATGTAGATATTATTTAATCCTAGCTAG
>NZ_JACJSF010000132.1 GCF_014698035.1 Desmonostoc muscorum FACHB-395 | reverse complement strand
TACAAGCACCTTATATTAGAGGACGCAAATTATCTTAAGTCCAGAGGATTGGTTCGCGATAAAATATCGCGAACCAATACCCTTTTCCACATCCCGTGAAAAGTCAGATGCCCACAAGTCGCAAGCTGAGAATTACCAATTACTTTGATAGCGCTAAACGCAATCCCAGACCAGACACAACCCTATATCTTGATGATGAGATTGTTGATGTTTTTGATGCGACGGGCAGGTGTATTGGACGAATTGAAGAAGGAATTTGGAAGTGGAAATACAAAGCCAAAGGGATTTGTAAAAGCGTTCAAAATATCAAACCAGTGAGGAGAAAATAATGGCTAATGGTTCATCAAGTGCAGAAAGTAATAGTGCTGGTAACAGCGATGGTAAACCCAAGGGTAAAAAGCGATCGCTTGGTGAAATTATTGATTTTTGTGCCAAGGCTGTTGTGATGATTGTCGGTTTACCCATTAGAGCAGCCGCCGCTATAGTCAATCAGTTTGTTGCTAATGGAGGTGCAGGTCGCGCGTTAGTTGGCGGGATTTTATTTATCGGCGGTTCCATGATTAGTGCTGATTCAACTTGGCAATTAATCTTTACTGGCCCCCCTGTTTTTCCCTGGTTTGAGCCGTCTTGGAATTGGCTAAATGTGCCGTTTGCACTGTTTAACCCGTTTTCTTACCTTGCATTCATAATTTCTGTGGGTGTTCAGGTAATTGAAGCCCATGCCTTACGCGGTAAAAACCCAGATTCAGCACGACGGGAACTTCAAGATCACATGGTTTATGAGCTTGAAACCAAGCCTAGTGGCAAGATTGACTTGGTAGGCCAACTCTGGGCGGACTACAAAACCGCAGGTATACGCGATCGCTCTAGCGCAGGGCTGGTTGTGATTGCGGTTTGGGTGTTCGATATTGTCACCACCTTTGCGGCTCGTAACCCATTTGAATTTACAGCCCCATTCATGATTTTGGGCTGTATTTTGTTTAACATCGGCACAATGATGGCGGGTGAAATTGGGTTCGCTATTTGGCGACTGACAAAGGATTAGAACGGAAACCGCCCAAAAAACCAATCACTGTAAAAAAGGGCGGCAACGTTTACCAAGGGAGGCATTTATGCAAAGTAATAATATCCCGAAAATTACAACTAAAGAAACTGAACATTTACGCGAATCATATCCTAGCTTGTCTCACTTGGAAGCTGGCAATATCGCCCAATGGCTGCAAGAGAGAAAAGATGGATTATTTGAAATGGCACGGGCATCTGAGAATGAAGCAGACATGACTCGTGTACTTGGTTTGTTGGCTTCTGGGATCGGAGCAGTTTGTTATGCGGTTAACCCTTTGGCACTAGTTGGTGGTTTAGTCGGTGGTGCTGCGTGGTTATGGTTTGTTGTCGAACATTCCAACAGAACCAAGGAGATCGCCCCCTTGCCTTTTGTACGTGGCAACTTTATAGACGCTCTAGCTCGTGCCGGGGATTATGATGCGAGGAGCAATTATCAAGCGGATCATCTTGCCAATACTGTTAAATTCCTAGAGCGACAATCAGCAGAAGAGTACACCTTTCTTCATGCTGAGTTTGAAAATATTAGTCAGTATTTAACACAAGTTGAGCCAGGAAAACGCTTTTATGCTTATCGCTGGATGTTTGGCTGGTTTAGCAAGCTCAAGGGTCGTCAGCTACCCACTTATGAAAGCATGGCTCTTCATTTACAGGATGTGACAATTGACAGCCGGGTGAATCGGTCGGAGATAAGTGCCATCGCACAGGCTCAAGCCCAGTTACCACCGACCGTAGATATCAAACAGTTTCAATCGCCACAGGTAGATATTGGGAAGATGAACCAAGCTGCGGAGCTTTCTAGACCTACAGAGTTACAGCCATCTTCCTCTGATGGGCTTGTACCAGAGACTATAATTAATATCCCTCTGACTAATAGGGCAAACGCACTGATCGCTGCTTTAACGAAAAGTGGATTCCAAGTAGAGAATATGATGAGTTCTCAAGTCATTGCGATCGCTGGTACTCAGCGAGGTGGCAAGGGAACCTTAGCAGCAATCTTGGCAACATTATCAACTGCACTTGACCCCGGATTGAACACCCAATACTTTACAGCCGGGGTGGACGTTTACCCCTTTGCCTGCAACTTGACCTCTGCTCTTAAGTACCCGGATCAAGATGCGGATGGGGCTGATCAACTCGTCGCTCGTGATTTATTGAAGTTTCTTAAAGGTTTAGATGGAAGCGAACCTTACTCCCATAAAAATTTACTGCTAGTAATTGATGAGGCAATGCGGTTGCTGTCATTGTTGGAGGAGAGCGATCGCACCTGGGCGATTCAATATTTACTTTCTCGCTTCGCTAAGTCGGGTGGTACATTAATTATCGTACTGCATGGCTCCAACCTGACAAGCGTAGTCGGTAAAGCTACGGCTGGGCTGGCAGACACCTTTAAGCAATCGGTTAACTTTATTGGTTGTGTAGCTCAAGCGGTTAGCGCTGGTGGTCTACGCAAAATGAATGTCGCTAGTGGAGAATATTTCAAAGCTAACCCTAATAACTTTGGAGAACCTGTGAGCGGTGGCAATCTGGGCATGATTCCCGAATGGCTAAAGACCCATTTGCACCCAGGCAATGGGCAACCAGATCCAGCAAGAACATTACTTCGATTCTTCCCGGAATTAGTTCAACAGCATGAAAGGACAGTCATACCCAGAGGAGAGAAGATTGCTCCATCAGACGCAGTTAATCATCTAGAGTCCATTTTTTCAAAGCCTTATCAAGAAGTGGAATTTCTGGAAGTAGAAGAGAGTAGTATTTCTGAGGCTGATTTAGAACAGATTGTGGCGATCGTTGCGGCTACTGCTAGCCCTCCAACTTCTTTTGCTGCTATCAGAAACAGCCGCAAGTGGGGCGAAGAGAAAAAGAGTGTCCTTTACTTGAGAAATGCCCTATCACAATTGATTGACACTAACCGATTGTGCGGAAATGAAAAAGATGGTTTTAGCGTTATTAACATTAATCACTAATATTCGTCACACTGACCGTTGAGTTCCGGTCGAGTTCCGGTATTCCTACATCTCTAGTGACGAATGTTTTAAATCTCTTAACTGTCTTAACTGTCCTTGAATCTTAAACGACGATCGCGGGGTTGAGAATTTTAGGCACAATAGTCTGAAAAAGTTTTCCCTGTCTAGTTTTCACCGTTTTTGAAGGTTTCGTCTGATTTGAGCCGAAACATGGTTGCATTACCAGGGTCAATATTTGCTTTTCGCCTACCTAAAAGAGTAATAAATATCGAAACTTTACCGAATTGAAATTGAAACTTTAAATAAAAAATATTGATGTTTTATATGATTAATCATAAGATACAGGGTGTATTTATGAGTTTTTCTCAGTGGGCATCAATTTTTGGCTGTACGACAGCAGCTTTTATATCAATTGCGCCTCTACAGGCAGAAGCTGCAAAATATCAAATACAGTCTGGAGTCACTAGCGTTTATCATGATCTGAGTTTTCTTAGCAATATCGGTCTAAATTTGACAGGCAGCAATAATACAGTTACGCCAATTAACAGTGATTTTATAGTTGGCTTTGGTATATCCCCAACTACCAATTTTACATTTAGCGACGTGGGCGGGTTTTCTCAGCTTTCAGGTACAATCCAACACACTGGTACTGTTACATTCAATAAAGAAATTACTATTGGAAACTTTTCTGTTGGCTATGATCCGACACGTGCTATCAACAATGCTAGTGGGCTTTTTTTAAAAGACACAGTTTCTCTGAATAAAATTTTGTTTGATTTGAGCGCTCCAGGCAATATGGAATTTGATGGCAAAAATTTAACTATCGCTGACGTTAAATTACTGTTTACTTCGGATTTTGCTAGTATACTTGGCGACTCTAGCTTGCTAGGTCAGGTAGGTGGAACTGCACGAATTGATGCAAAAGTCGTTGAAGTACCCGAATCTACAAGCGCGATCGCATTTTTAGTAGCGGCTGTGCCTCTCTTGAGAAGTAAGTTGAGAAAACAGATGTAATTACTAATTCTAGAAAAGTACGAGAGACAATTTACTTGTCTCTCGTAAATATTGGTTGCTGTAGTATTAAGCCGAATTTGTCTCAACACCACGATTCAAAGGACATTTGTCATTGTACAGCTTACATCGGGAGGGTACGTCATCGCGCAGCGCCCTTTTTTTACGATTGCGGTCGTTGTCTAAACCGTGACTGAAGATTAATTCTATCTCTGATTGCGTTAGAAAGAAGGCGCTAGCATTGAGGGAATTGAATCGAATTACTGAAAGTCTACCGCGATTTATGAACAGAAATTTATATGAAGTGATTTTAAAATTTGGCAGCGTTGAAGAACGGTTATTTAATGTGTTTGCTTTTGACGAGCAAGCTGTATTCAACGATGTTAAGCGTCTTTACCCGTCATCAACTGAGGACAATATTGTGATTTGTCTAGCAGTTGGCGGTTATACGGGCGTTGAAAAAGATTACCCAGAGTATGGCTCAGTAGATTAATAAGCCTGTTACCAACTTTAAAGAGTCGGAAATAGATGATTCGCCCTTACTTTTTGTACGCAATCGTTGACGGTTGGTGGCAGTGTTGTACGTTGCAGTAACTTCCGACTTCAACTTACAACAATACGGCGCTAGTTGGGGTGGGATCAGCGAGCCTGTCATTTGCCGCCACAAAACTCTTCATTTGCTTTGCCTCTTCTCAGTTAGCTCCTCACTTCAAATTTACGGGTCTTATCCACTTTTGACTTTGTTGGCGAATTCATGTAGACCGCAATTTCTGGGGTGAGGGGCTACAACATCTCAAGGGTTTGAGGATAGCGATCGCAATTCGCCAACAGAGTCCACTGCTCATTTGACCCCCATTAATTACGAATATTCAATATTCTAGGGACAATGTTATGTCAAATAGACCAATCAAAAAGGAACTAAACAGCAAGTTAATTCTTTCGATTGAAGTGGTTTTACCCCTCTGATAGAAGTTTCGGAAAACAGCAGCAGTTATCATTTTTTCTATAAACACTAAGGAATAGCCAATTTTCCTATAAGTTTTGAGACTGGTCTCAAAATAATAATTCTTTAACGTGACGTCATAGGTAAAGAACTAAGGTTGTGCCATCAACCAAACTTTCACTAAAATATCAGATGTTTTTGAACAGAGCCAGAATTCTGTTTTTAGCTAAATTTTGCAAAAAAATTTCCGCTCTAGCGCTTAATCATCTGATCTATGTTAGATGTTTTTACACCTTTCAAGTAATGGTGATAGACTGCTCATCGTGTCAGTTTAAAATCTACTTAATTGCGCTAGAAATTGAGTGACAGCTAAGTATTTAGCTGACTCCCAATCTAGCCAGTATTCCCCTTCTATTTTTTTACCTACTTTGGTACAGGAGTCTGCAATGAATCAGCCGATCAAATTATCTTTAGAACAAGAATTCAGCATCCGTTCATTTGCTGACCAAGTGCAGCAAATGTCCCGTGAACAAGCTCAAGAGTTTTTGCTCATGCTGTATAAGCAAATGATGATTCGGGAAACGACATATAAGGAATTGCTCAAGCATGAGTGGCAACTAGATTTAGGTGCTATCTCTGGATAAAGCAGGGAAACATTTACCTTTATTTCTCAATAACTTCAATAATACGTGGGGTATTATGGACAGTCTACAACGCTATGATCCCCATTCTCTCGTTGATAGTCGCGCCACTTAAGAGTTATTGCGAAGACTTGTCAATTGATACGTCCGCTTCCACATCAATTCCGGCTAAGAAGCCTCAAAGATTGGGAGCGGCAGCACGGCGCAAGGAGGAAAGGCCCAGAAACGCCCTTCATACACAAATAAATCTGTCCATCCACGCTGGTTACACCAGTTGGCGTAAATTGCTAAAGCATCACTATCAATTAGCTTTTTTAGGCGTTCTAGACCGTACTTGATTTTAATTTGAGCGAGGAGTGGTACGCTAACTAATTCTTCACTATTACTTGCCCGAAGTTCCAGGGATTGCTGCCAGCGATTGCCTGCTTGAAAGCTAGCGTCTTGATAAGTCGTTTCTTTTTGTTCTCGGATGGTTTTTAGCCTGACCAACTCGGTGATAAAAACAGTGCGGGTTAATAGTCGGCAGCTTGGTGGATCACTATCTTGTTCTAGCCATCGCTGAACAATATCAATGAGGATTTCATGTAGTTCATCTGTCATGGGTCTTGTCTGGTAAAAATGAGCAATTGCTATTAATGAGTCACCGTACCCATCAGCATTTTTGTAAGTTAAATTAGCCTTTTCAAGCAGTTATTCACTTGTGCCTAGAGAATTGCTTATATCCAGAAGTGTTTTATACTCTTTTGAAGGCAACCGCTTCAAAGCTCGGAGGATTTTCTCATCAATACCTTTTTCTTCAGCATACTTAATCAAGTCGTGTTTGCTGAGTGGGTAGTTAAGATCAGTTAAATTTTTTTCTAATTGGATTAGATTTATTTCCATCATAATTATTTTGGGGATTTATCCGAAATAACATGCCAACTCACTTCAGGAAGCAGAAGAACAAGCCATCGCGTCAAATATTTCTCGCCACAACAAACGTGATCGCAGCTTCCAACACCAAGTTCTAATCGAAACCAAAAAATTGCTTAATTACGGCAGTATCTTCCAGATTGATATTGATGCTTCACGAGTAGCTCCCAAATACTGCCCTCACCGATAAGATTCGCAGCATAACGATTCGCTTGAGCGGCTGCAACCAACTTGAGCAATATTGTTACTTACTTAGCTCACTTGTTCATCAAAAATCGTCAATACATCAGGACGGCAGCGTTTAACGACGACTTTTATCCCCAAGGCTCCCTCGCTTTTAAGGTCGTCAACGTATCCGGGGTAGGCAGCTTTCGCTTCAACAAAACTTTGAAAAGGCCCAAAATAGTAGATGCAGTCAGGGCATTGGGTAGTAACTTCTGCCCAGTAATCACTCTTCAGTCCTTGGATAAATCCTCGAAGCAAAAATTTGATTTTGTTAAACACAAAGGAAAAGGTGAGAAGAATAGTTGCTATTAAACAGCATGACTATTGCTGTGATAGCTATCCTCTGCCGAAAGGATGAGGATATATAAAGTCAAATCGCCACTTACTTCTAGTCGAGTAACAAAGAATAAATTGAGAATTTTCTAGATTCTACGAACGCTAATATTCGGCTGTTTTCTCCCGAAGAAGCTTACGAGCAGATTAAGTCACTCTGAAAACAGTTAAAGCACAGCAAAAAAGTATTGAGAATTGATAACGAGCCACCCGCATCCCCATGAAGTTACTCTAATTCCGAGCGGCATCAAGAGAAACTCATTTCCGGCTGAAGGATACCACAATCTTTTCAATTACTGGTAATAAATTGCTAAGTTCTCCAAAAGGGAGCAGATTCTTTTTGGCGCTTAAGTTTGTAAATTCTCACAGGTAAATCGTCATTACTCCATCCTGGTTCAATCTCTTCTGCATCAATGAGGGTTTGTAAGGCTTTATCAAGGATGCTGTAACTACAATCAGACGCATCCTTTAATTCTCCAGCAGTTTTTCCCCCAGAATGCAGATTTTCTAAGATGATTTTGTTGATATTATCCATAATTACTCACACTCGAAATTATTTTTCAATTTATGTCTGAAAACCCAGACCCAAATCAAGTCATAAAAAATATTTTGGTGTGCGATGATATTCCTGATAATACTGAATTAATCAAAATGATACTAGAGCAAGAAGGTTATAGAGTAAATGTTGCACATCGTGGCGCAGAGGCAATCAATCAAATTAAAAGTAATTCTTATGATTTATTAATTTTAAATATAATTCTGCCAGATATGACTGGACATGATGTGATTCGTTACATTCGGCAAGATTTACATTTAGATATTCCTGTTTTGTTTTTCACCGGCTTCTCCGAAGGATTATCTACAGATGAAAATGTAGTAGGAATTATCCTCAAGCCTATTGATTATGAAATGTTTGTGCAGCAAGTTAAATCAGTTTTTTCATCAAATTTGGGATGAAGCCAAATGCGCTTCATGTCTAGTAATTTGGTTATAAAAGTTTTGCTAAGTTAGCTTTCATTTTTTTCCCAAAAAATGTGGTCACAACTCATGACTCTACCATCAGGCAGAGTTTACAGTGTCATTGGAAAGACAAAAATTTGTCCAAAAAAATCTGCATTACATCTCATAATAGCGATACTGAATCTTTTGTGGTACAACCCATCTAATGGAAATTTGGACGCTTTGGCATCCAACTTATTGGCTATCTGGTTTTATAAAAGCTTTGACTGCTTTGATATCGGTTTATACAGCTTTCACATTAGTGCCAATAATTCCCCAGGCGTTAGCTTTGCCAAGTCCAGCGCAACTAGAAGCAGCTAACAGTCAACTAAAACTTACTCTCAAAGACCTTGCAGATACACAAACTCAACTTATTCAAACTGAAAAAATGTCCTCTTTAGGGCAGTTAGTTGCAGGCATTGCCCATGAAATTAACAACCCTGTTAGTTTCATTTATGGTAATATCGCCATTGCCAATGAATATACCGAAAACTTGTTTAAATTAATCTCACTTTATCAAGAATGCTACCCACAAACCCTATCGAAAATTCAGATTTTATCTGAGACGATAGAATTCGACTTTGTTAGAGAAGATTTACCAAAAATATTATCTTCAATAAAAGTAGGATCTGAACGCATTTGCGAGATTGTTTTATCGTTACGGAATTTTTCGAGGCTAGATGAAGCCGAGATTAAAAAAGTTGATTTACACGAAGGTATTAATAGTACTCTCTTAATTTTAGGGAATCAATTAAAAAGTCAAGGAAAATATCAAGATATTGAAGTTATTAAAGAATATGGGGAACTCCCTCAAGTGGATTGTTACCCTGGGCAACTTAATCAGGTCTTTTTGAACCTTTTAACTAATGCAATTGATACTTTGAGAGAGTCAATAATCGGTTGCCCGTTACCAGAGAGCAATATTATTTGGACTGGAAATAAACAATCAACAAATCACAATCCTCAAATCCGCATTGTTACTGAAGTTTTAGATAGTAGTCAAGTAATGATTCGAGTGATTGACAATGGCTGTGGGATGACAGAAAAAGTCAGGCAAAAAATCTTTGACCCTTTCTTTACAACTAAACCTGTTGGTTCAGGTACAGGTTTAGGAATGTCAATTTGTTATCAAATTATAGACAAGCATGGCGGTCAGTTAAACTGTATTACACAACCACTTCAAGGAACAGAGTTTCAGATCCAGATTCCAATCAGGAGCAAGTCCTTCTTCTGAATACTAGCATTTATTTTCTCTGAGTTAATCGTATGCTTTTATGCGCCAAAAAAGGATTGCTCAGAAGCTAGTAACATTCTTGCTTGTTCTTGAGCCAAGGGCTTTGAAAATAAGTAACCTTGTGCTTGTTGGCATTGTAGCAATTTAAGTTGTACTAATTGGTCAATTGTTTCTACCCCTTCAGCAACGATACTCATTCCTAAGTTATCAGCTAAAGTAACAATAGCTCGAACAATAGCGAATTGTTCAGTATCGCTATCAATTCGATTGACAAAAGAGCGGTCAATCTTGAGAACATCAATGGGAAAATTATGCAAATAAGCTAGAGATGAATAACCTGTCCCAAAATCATCAATACATAATTGCAAACCAAAAGCCTTAAGTTGCTTAAGGACGGAGGTCGCCTTTTCAGGAGAGGCAATAATTGCAGTTTCTGTGATTTCTAACTTTAAGTTGCTAGGGTTAAGACTAGTATCTTCGAGAATTTGGCTGATTTGTTCAATTAGATCAGGTTGAGAAAACTGTTTACCAGAAAGGTTAACATTGATGGTCAAGGATTTGATGGCAGGAAATTGTAGTTGCCACTGCCGCAATTGCTGACAAGACTCAGTTAGTACCCAGTGACCAATTGGGATAATTAGTCCAGTTTCTTCTGCTATAGGAATAAACTCGGCTGGAGAAATGAGTCCACGTTCTGGATGTTGCCAGCGAACGAGCGCTTCAAATCCTGTAATTGTTCCAGTTTTCATACAAATAATTGGCTGGTAGTAAAGGCACAACTCCTGTCGTTCAACTGCCCAGCGCAAGTCAGTTTCTAACTGCAACAGCGTTACTGCCCGATGATGCATAGTAGTATCAAATACTATATGCCCAGCTTGACTCTGCTCTTTAGCACGGTAAAGGGCAGTATCGGCATCTCGAAGTAAATCCGCAGGTTGAGTGTATTTGTTTGTACCTAAAGCAATACCAATGCTAGCAGTCATAAATACTTCATATCCGCACAAGTTGAAGGGCGACTTTAATGCCTGATGTATATTTTCTGCGATGCATGTAGCATCTTCAATGCTTTGAATATGGGAAAGTAAAATGGTAAACTCGTCTCCACCTAAACGAGCAACAGTATCGTCAGGCTTGAGGCACTGTTGTAAACGTTGAGCAAGTGTTACCAATAGTTGGTCGCCAACTAAGTGTCCTAAACTATCGTTGACGACTTTGAAACGATCAAGGTCAAGGAATAGGACAGCAAATAAATTATCTGGATTACTTTTTATCTCTGTAATGGCTTGTTCTAGCTTGTCTATAAATAAAATCCGATTGGGCAGTCCAGTCAGAGCATCATAAAAAGCATTATGAACTAACTTTTCTTCAAGAAGTTTGCGTTCAGTGATATCTGTTGCAATTCCATCGATACGAATCGGCTGACCACAAGCGTCATAAATTAAATGGCTTCGGTTCAACAGCCAGCGTACCTGCCCATCAGGTCTGACAATTCGGTATTCTAGTTCTTGCTTGTCAGTTAAGAATAATGGTTGAATGGCAGCATAAACTAGTTGCTGATCTTCTGGGTGAATGACTTCAAACCAAAGATTAGAGTTATCAAAAAATTCTGATACAGAATAACCATAAACTTTCAGGGCAGAGGAGTTGATATAAAGGGTTTCAAAAGTATCAGCAGAAATTGACCAAATCACATCTTCAAGAGAACATAAAATTCCATCCAAACGTTGTTTGCTTTCTTGCAGTGCAGCTTCTGCTCGTTTCCTGTCAGTGATGTTAGTAACCATCCCCAAGGCTCCAGCATAATTTCCCTGGTCGTCTAATAACGGGGCACAAGAAATAATTGCCCAAAGGTCTGAACCATCCTGACAGCGAAATTTGAAATCATGTGCTTCGTGAATCCCTTGATGACGACGCAAAAGGTAAGCATTGGCAATTTCCAGCCCTTCTGAATCCATAAAAGAAAACAGCGTTGCACCCATCATTTCTTCAATGGTGTAACCCAACATTGTTGCCATTTGTTGGTTAACAAAAGTAGTACGATTGTCTCTATCGAGTACCCAAATTCCTTCAGTTGCTGTTTGTACAATGCGGCGATACTGTTCTTCTTGCTTTCGTAATGCTTCAAGAGCTTGTAAATGGTGAGTAATATCAGTTTGGATACCAATAAAATTAGTCAAATAGCCAGAATTGTCAAACACCGGAGCTAAGTAGAGTTCATGCCAAAACGGTACATTATCCTTGCGGTAATTCCGTAAAATGACATGACATTCTCTTCGTTCTTGAATAGCACTACGCAATTCCTGAAGGGCTAATTGCTCTGAATCGTTTCCTTGCAAAAAGCGGCAGTTTCGTCCAATTACTTCACTGGCACAGTAGCCTGTGATCGACTCAAATGCTGGATTAACATAAATGATCGGATTATCTGGTTGATTGGGATCTGTCAAAATAATCCCATTACTACTAGCAGCAATCGCACGTTCCATCAGATGTAAATCTACTTGTGGCTCTTCTAATCTGGAGACAGTTTCAACTGTTTGGATGCTCAGATTGTCTGTAGTGCTTACAATAGAAGAGTTAACATCTACCAAGTTTGGTTGGCTGTGCGTGAAGTCAATGACATCTTTGAGTGGTTCTACAGTATTTGTTAATAATAAATTCTCCTGCTGGGTTTTTAAATACTCAGTATTATTCGTAAATATGAATAGTGCCGCCAGTTTGTCTTCGTAATTAACAACCTTAGCTGAAATTTTTGCCTTAAAAGTATCACCGTTGATTTTTTTGACTTCTACGGCATAACTATTGATGAGGTTGCCACTTTTAAGCTTGTTAACTAATTGAGTCCATAAAGCAGGCTTGGCAAAGAATTCAGAGATAATCTTGTCGAATCTTTGGCTTGAATCAATTCCAAAAAAAGGCGCTAATAATCCGTTTTTAAAAAGAATCTGTTCACTTTGCAGACATACAATTCCAATCGGAAACGGGCTAAGTTCCGTTAACGAATAAAGTATCTGCTCCCAGTCTATTTTTAGCGGATTATCTGAAGCTTTCACCTCTGGCAACGAATCTTTACTCGTATAGCTACACCCCCTTATGTATTCTTCATTTAATAAAATCGGCTTTTTAGTAGGATTATTTGGCGTATACTGATTTTCGTACACATTCAAGTCAATAAAGTTTTTCAAGTTTGATAAATTACCAAGTAGGCTCAACCCTATATTCGTTTTTTTAAAAGCTGTAACACAGTAGTTACAAAGCTCTTAAAAGAAGGAAGAGCAGATGATTTTATGTTTGTTAGTTAGTGTTAAATGAGGGCAGTCCTATCAAAAATAGTGATTTCCCAAAAGATAGATATTTAGCATTTATTACAGATATCTAAACACTAAATAGTTGTTTCAGTCAAAATTCTCAGGAATTGAGACTTTTAAGCATTGGTTATAAAGTTTTTTTAACTATTTTAAATCTACCCCTTTAGATAGATGAATTTACATCTTTTTCCAAATCTTTACCTAAACATAATATTTCTTAATTTTATTAAGGGTTTCTAGTTAAAACTGATACACTTTTCAAAATCTTTCATCAAGCAGCGTATTAATTATGGAGCAATAACACTTTGAGAGGACGACTTTGAGAGTTTTATGGCATCGCGTCAACAGATGATAATTGCCAAAATTGAAGCTGCTATGGGCAAGCCTGTATTAGCAGTGGACAATTCAGCATATAGTGATGTGACAGATGAAGAAGAGTGATTGAGAGGGAGTATTTCAGATTAAATGACTTACTAGGCAACCCCAAGTACTACCGCATCCATAGACAGCATCCGCGATTTTGAGCTTCTTCCTTGGTGGCACACAGAACATAGTTGCTGGTGATACGTGCTGAGTAAGGAAATCTGGGGATAAAGTAAGAAGTTGGGATTTTGGAATCAACCGCAGCCGGTGATGCCTTGGGATTTTCGGCGGGGTAAGAAAAATACTCAGCCTACAACGAACCGATCGCCGCAAGTGCAACAGTGCGATCCGTCTTAGGCACCTACAGGTAATAAAATGCCCAGCCCCTATGGGGTTCAGCAGTCGCTCATGGGGGAAACCCCCTTGGCGCTAGCCTCTTCCTTTGGGAGAAGACCGCGCTGCTTCACCGTATCAAATATATTTTGGCTCAACCCAAGGACTGAGGCGCTTTCGCCCTTCTCCCAAAGGGAGACGCTCCGCGAACGGGGCGAAAGCTAGGCTTATAGCATTTATTTTCTGGAAATCCCTTACCCGGATATTTACATTCCACCCAATTCGGCAAGCTTGAATTGCCCTGATATTCCCTACCGCAGAGAAGAGAGTGATTCGGGAGCAACGCGATTTTGTGAGGTGCTGAAACCTGCGACGTATATAGGTTGTTTCAGGATGCGATCGCAACTTAAAAACCAGGTTTTGTTGACAATATAGGGATGTAATTGAGAACTTAACCCCGATCTCACTTTTTCGCGTTGCTCCCGAGTGATTCCACCAGACCCGCACGGGTTTGATAGAGATGGGGATGGTGTGGGTTGTGAGACTTAAACTATGTAAGTCCTACAAAGGCAACATAATTGCAAATTCAGTTCCTTGATTGAGTATGGAATTAACCTCCATTACTCCACCATGCTTTTCTACTACAATTTGATAAGCGATCGCCAATCCCAGTCCAGTACCTTTACCAACTGTTTTTGTTGTAAATAGATAATTAAAAATTTCTTGCCTCACCTCGTCTGTCATGCCAATACCATTATCGGCAATCCGAATCGTTACATATCCAGGGCTGGACATCTCTGTAAAGATGTTGATTGCTAGGGAATCATTGACTCGCTTACCCTGCTGCCAAACATCTTCTAAAGCATCTACAGCATTAGCTATTAGATTCATGAACACTTGATTGAGTTGTCCTGGATAGCACTCAACCTTTGGTAAAGAAGCGTATTTTCTGACGACTTTAATTTCAGGTCGCTGTCCCAACCCTTTAAAACGATGTCGCAGGATTAATAATGTATCGTCAAGTCCCTCATGAACATCAAACTTAACCTTTACCGATGTGTCAGTCCGGGCAAAGTTTCGCAGCGACATGGATATTTCTTTAATTCGTTCTGTGCTAACCTGCATAGAATTGAGGAGATTGGGCAAATCTTCTAAGAGAAAGTCTAAATCTGTTTGAGCGATCGCATTCTGAATGACAGGCGGTAGTTGGGAATAATTTTCCTGACATAATTGCAGGACATGAGTCAGATCAGCAATATACTCTTGAGCAGGATGAATATTGCTAATCTTGCGAGCGCTCTAAGAAATGGCGACGCTTGATAAACTTATGAATTAAAAAAGTTGCTACGAAAGGAGTAATTAAGTTGACAGCCGGAATGATAGTACTAATTAAAAGATTATTCTTAAAAAAGAAAATATAACTAACAATAAAATCACTCAAAAATATGATGGGCCAGACCCGATAGCCTATCAATAACATTCCTGATAAAAACACACCGAGTGAAGGCCAAAATGCTGACGCACCACCGACAAATGTCATGGATAAACCTATGTATCCAAGTCCGAGGTGAACAATAGGAATAGTCAGTGCTGCTATTATAAATGGACGATCCAGCTTAGGTAGGAATTGCTGCCTTGTCGTAGTTTGCTGCATTTCTTGTCTCCGTGCAGATAGCTGAAGGTGAATAACCCTCAATAAAGGTTGTCCAGTTTATAATTCCCAAAAGTAGTTGTGACTTTTATCATCAAGAATAGATATGACATAGCTGTGATACTAATTCACTAAAAGTGTGATACAAATAGCGGGACTTAAACAAAACAGGAAAGTCAAAAAGACCATCAAGGACACATATAATTTATTGGGTCACGCGCTCAAAAAAGCGATTGGCGTGATAACAGGGGGGGCTGGCAGAAATTGCTAATGACATTGGGGTTGATATAGTTGCCTCTTCAAGTTTGAAATACATCTGTACATTACAGTTTTCTAGCTGCCACTTGGACTCTTTACATCCTTGCGTATTATGTATGGTTGGTAGTGTAACGATGCCTTACCCTACGCTAAGAGCGATCGCAGGAATGGGTCTGGCACTGCTCCCACACTGGTTGATTGACGAGGAGTTACGTGTTGGCAAACTCATCAACGTGTTTCCAGATTATGAAGTGACGGCAACAGATTTCAGCACCGCAGTTTGGCTTGTTTATCCTTCTCGTGCTTATGTTCCTCTTAAAGTTCAAGTGTTCATTGACTTCCTCAAGCAGCATATTTTCGGCTAGCTACTTTTTAGTTAACGAGGAAAAAGCGTTGGCGTAGCCTCTTCAAGAGTTGCCCACTGTAATCCTTTGGAGACGCAAGCTACGCGAAGCGTCTCGAAGAGAAGGCATCGCCTGCAAAGATTAATAGGAGCAATAATCTGAAATATTGCTGAGAGACCAGTGAAAACTATATCGAAAATTGGCTTAACGTGTATAAAAACAACGGGAACAGTAAATGATAATCATCCCTTAGAATCTAAAGCAATTATCCCAGTAATGCAAATCCAAAAGTCTACTTTTCTTATTTCAGTAAATTTACTGCAACAGTATTTCTCTAGAAAGGTACATAAAAGTAGAAGTTGACTTTCAGGAAAATTACGATGAATTTTACAGAGTCTCTCAAAAATGAGCTAATTTCTTCAGGTATAATTGACCAAACTTTAAAGGTAGGAGATATTATCCCTAATTTCATTCTACCTAATGCTTTCAGCCAAGCAGTAGAATTACAAAAACTACTAGTTAGTGGGCCTGTAGTTATTTCCTTTTATCGAGGTTCTTGGTGTCCTTTCTGTAACTTGGAACTAGCAGGGCTCCAACAAGCATTACCTGCAATTAAAACATTAGGTGCATCAATAATTGCTATTTCACCTCAAACTAATCGTCATACCATGTCAACTGTAGAAAAACATGAACTAACTTATGAAGTATTGAGCGATCGCAGCAATATGATTGCTCGTCAATTTGGCATTGTGTTTCAAATCCCGGAGTATCTAAGATCTATATTAGAGTCAAAGGGTCATGTGTTACCTAGATACAATGGAGATGAGTCTTTTGAACTACCTATTCCAGCTACATTTGTAGTTGATCGAGACGGAAAAATTGTTTATGCTTTTGTTGATGCAGATTATACTAAACGGTTAGACCCAATTGAAATAGTGAGTATTCTAAGAAATATTCCTATAGTTAGCAAAAGCTAGTACAGATTGGCGTAATTCGGATACTACAAGCCTTTCACTGATTTGGAATAGGTGTTTTATTTACGCCGTACTGTAGTAGTATATTAATTTTAAATTAAACTATTTTTCCAATTTTTAGATAATATTCAGCTTTGTATCAGACTCATCTCAGAATCTGACTTTTCACGGGATGTGGAAAAGGGTATTGGTTCGCGATATTTTATCGCGAACCAATCCTCTGGACTTAAGATAATTTGCGTCCTCTAAGATCGGAAGAG
>NZ_JACJSF010000131.1 GCF_014698035.1 Desmonostoc muscorum FACHB-395 | reverse complement strand
TTGCATCTGACCGAGAGTTCAGCCTTTTAATGACAGTAATCTGCTGTCAGGCTGGCTTAGTTATGTACGGACTGGCTGCCGTGATTCACTAGTCAACGAATCGCACTCCTTCTCTACATATCGCCTCCCGGCGGCAAAAGCGTTAGGATTTGCTAGCAAAGTAACTGTCTCAAAACTTTGTCTAGTAATCAAGTCGGGAAATTGAGCAAATTTTTGGATTAAATAGGCCCCAGTAAACTCATTGCCATGAGTTCCACCAACAATTGCAACTCGATTAATCTGGTTCACAATCACACCAACTCCAGAATGCAGCCATCGAGGTATCAGTTCTCAATGTACATTATGAAGCATTCAGTGTGCCGATGCGATCGCGCCCAGATGGTTCATAAAGATAAGACATATCAGGCCCATCAGGAATAATCCCACCAGGGTTGAGTGGGAAGAGGTTCCCGTAGTAGTCTCGCTTCACACTCTCGACATCGCAGGTGTCAGCTACACCGGGAAGCTGATATACATCCCTTAAGTAAGCTCCCAAGTTGTGATAGTCTCGAATTCGCTGTCTATTGCACTTAAACAACCCGTAGTAGGCACTATCAAACCTAAACAACGTCGTGAATAAACGGACATCTGCAAGCGTGAGATTGTCTCCACACAGATATCGACTAGTTTGCAATGCAATGTCAATCTCATCGAGAGTCGCAAACAGTTCATTACAGGCTTGATTGTATGCTTCTTGGGTTTGGGCAAAACCGCAGCGATACACACCGTTATTTACCGCGTGATAAATTTTCTCATTCCACCAGTCAATTTTCTCTTTAAGTGCTTCTGGGTAAAGATTCAGTGTGGGATTGTTGGCGAACTCGTTAAATTCCGAGTTCAGCATGACGATAATCTCTGAACTCTCATTATTAACAATAGTTTTTGTTTGGTTGTCCCATAAAATTGGAACTGTAGAGCGCCCACTGTAACCAGGTTCTGCCAGTTGATAAAATTCAGCTAGTGTACGACAACCTTCTTCTTCTTCGTTGAATATCCAACCGCCTTCAATGGGAGAAGGGGAGACAATACATACTGATATTACCGCTTCGAGCTTTTTGAGCGATCGCACAACCAGGGTTCGATGCGCCCAAGGACAACCCAACCCAACATAGAGTTTGTAGCGTCCTGCTGCTGGTGGGTGTGGATTTCCTTCTTCTGTACCAATGAACTTGCGAAACTGGCTATTAGGACGAATATATGCTCCCGACTGATTGCTAGGAGCAAGCTTTGACATCATTATCTGCCACATAGTCGTCCAGACAAACTTTCCCAGCCAGATGATGAGCTTCGGAGGGAGTGTCTTTCCCTTTTTCTTAGGGAGATTTTTTTCGTCATCCATCGGAGTCGAGTTGCTCATGGTGACAATCTTGCTTTGGGAATTCTTACAAGCTAATCGTATCAAACTTGCGATCGCTTTGCTACATCTATAACCAAGGAGGTATTGCTTTTCTAAAAAACTGCTTACTTTCCAAACTTTAATATCTGTATCTGCTGTAATAAATTGCCAATTAATTGACTAAAAGGCTTAATGAGGATTTAGCGATATTTTGATTTTTTACCTTATACCAATTTTTTATGAAGCTGCATAGAATTCGATCCCCCTAAATCCCCCTTAATAAAGGGGGAACCGGAAAAACATCTATCAAAGTCCCCCTTTTTAAGGGGGATTTAGGGGGATCAAGATATGTACAACTTCACATTAAATTGGTATAACGTGCCTTGTATAACATCAAACCATAAATTTCAAGTTTAATGTTAAGAAGTAATAGTATTTAAAATCTAGTCATAAATTATTTACGCTGACTTAACTTAATCTCTGACAGATGCCTTTTCTCTAAGAAACGCATCAAATGTAAACCTATCGGGTAGTGAAGTTTGTGCGCCTGATTTTGTCGTCGCTAAAGCACCTGCTGCTGTACCCCAAACAACTGCTTGATGTAAAGAAAGTCCTGCAAAAAGTGCTGCCGTTAAGCCACCATTAAAAGCATCACCAGCTGCTACTGTGTCAACTGCATGAACCAGAAACGCGGGGACAAAAAACTTTTCCTCAGCAGTGGCACAAAAAATACCTTTAGCACCAAGTTTAACGATCGCACATTTCACACCCCGTTGTAATAAAACTTCGGCTGCTTTTGCCGCTTGTTCTTCTCCATCTACAGGAAAACCCACTAGCTGCGCGGCTTCAACTTCATTGGGTGTAATAATGTCCACTAATGAATAAAGTTCATCTGGAAAATCAGATTGTGCAGGTGCTGGATCGAGAATTACCCTGATTTTGCTTTTTCTTGCTGCTTTAGCGGCTGCAATCACCGCAGTAATCGGAATTTCTAATTGTAAAAGCAGTGCTGTTGCTTCTGGTAATAACTGCGACAATCGTTCTACATCTTCTTGATTTACACGCCCATTTGCACCAGGAATTACAATAATTTGATTTTCCCCAGCATGATTTACGGCGATAATAGCAACTCCAGAACTAACAGTTTCATCCACAAAAATATTGCCAATCTGCACACCAGATGATTGCAAATTGTTGACAAGTTCCACACCAAAATCGTCTGCACCGACACGCCCCACCATTTGGGTAGGAATTCCCAGTTTTGCTAATGCTACAGCTTGATTTGCTCCTTTACCTCCCGAAACTTTAAAAAAATTTTCTCCTAGCAATGTTTCTCCTGGGACTGGCAATCGGGATGTTGTTGCTACCAAGTCTATATTGATGCTGCCGAAGACGATAATACTCATTTTTTTTTGATATTTTAAAGTCAATCTGTTATTTCATTTTAACTGTTACCTGATAACAATTATCCCAAAATACTTTGTAATAGCAACCAAACATTTAAACCTACGATAACAATAGCAACTAACCAGGCTAACGATTTCAACCATAAGGGATTTACAAACTCACCCATCAAGCGGCGATTACTCGTAAACATCACCAATGGAATCACTGCAAATGGTAACTGTAAACTGAGGATAACTTGGCTAAAAACTATCAAACTGCTTGTACTATTCTCACCAAAAATAATTATAGTGATTAACGCTGGAATGATTGCAAGTAGACGAGTTATTAAACGGCGTAACCAAGATGGAAAGCGAAATTGCAAAAAGCCTTCCATAACAATTTGTCCTGCCAGAGTTGCAGTTAGTGTTGAACTTTGTCCAGAAGCAAGTAAAGCAATGCCAAAAATAGCACTGGCAGCACTAACTCCTAACAATGGTGAAAGTAATTTATAAGCATCTTGAATTTCTGCCACATTCTGATTACCAGAAAAATGAAATGTTGCAGCAGACACAATTAAAATTGCTGAGTTGATAAATAGTGCTAAGGATAAAGCAAAAGTTGAATCAATTGTGCCAAACTTAATTGCTTCCCATCTTTTTTCGGTATTAGGCTGCCAACTACGGGTTTGTACAATTGAGGAGTGTAAATATAAGTTGTGAGGCATCACTGTCGCCCCTAAAATACCAATAGCAATATAGAGCATTTCTGGATTGTATAAAATCTCTTTCTTGGGCACATATCCCAATAAAATACCCCCCATATCAGGGCGAGAAAATAGAATTTCAGCTGTAAAACAGATGCCTACTGTTCCTACCAGCATTATTACCAGGGCTTCTGTATAGCGAAAGCCTTTATGTTGCAAAAATAACAATAGCAGTACATCCAATGCTGTGATGCAAACACCCCATACTAAGGGAATACCGAATAAAAGTTGCAGTGCGATCGCGCTTCCGAGTAGTTCTGCTAAATCACAAGCTGCGATCGCAATTTCACACAGTACCCATAAACAAAAGCTTACCCTTCGGCTGAAATAGTCCCGACAAGCCTGTGCCAAATCTCGCCCTGTAGCAACTCCCAAACGTACACATAATGATTGGAGTAATACCGCCATCAGGTTCGACAGCAAAATCACTGTTAACAGAGTGTAGCCAAACTTTGACCCCCCAGCGATGTCTGTTGCCCAATTTCCAGGATCAATATATCCCACTGAAACCAAATATCCTGGCCCTGTATAAGCCATCATCTTGCGCCAAAAGCTGCTTCTGTTAGGAACTCCAATACTACGGTGAACCTCTGGTAAGCTAGGTTTGTTTTCTGGGGGAGTCATTTACTTTGTCGTTAAATATTCTCATATTCTTTTCATAATCTCATGAAATATAGAATAAACATCAACCTTTAGGTGAGTATGGATCAATACATTTGGGTTATATCCATTCCATGCGATCCTGCGCCTTATTCATGTAGGGGCAATACTCTGCGGGTAATCCGTTGAAGAACTCGTAGAGTATGCTCCGCGTCTACATGAATTGTCTCTACAGGCTTATAGAGGCATTTTCAAACACAAATAATATCAGTCATTTAATTCCATCAATTCTTTTGTTTTCAAAGCAGCCGCTACAGGCTGAGAACATTCTCGAATCTGAGGAGAGATAGAGCAAATCGCATCTGTCGTTGTTTCAAAACAATTTGATAAGCCAATTGTTTTTAACAACCCTGTTCGTTCTAATAGTTGTTTGACTTCGGGTTGTAAGCCTGTGAGAATTAAGCGGCAATTGTGCCGTTCCAAGTCGTGGTAAATATCTTCTAAAGCTACTAACCCAGTTGTGTCCATATTTGGTACAAAGCGCAACCGGAGAATTAAATACTTCACTTCCGGTTCATCGCGTAAGAAGGTAGCAAACCGTTCAGCAGCACCAAAAAATACGGGGCCATCTACGCGATAAACTGCAATTTCCTTACCTAATTCCAGAGGAGTACCAGGGGGAAATACTTCGGTTTCAGGTATTTTAACTAGGCTTAAATCGCTCATCCGTTTGATAAACAATGCTCCGGCTGCAATCAATCCTACTTCTACAGCGAGAACTAAATCAAACAAGATTGTTACTAGCCAGGTGAGAATCATCACCGCAAAGTCGGAGTAGGTAGCACGCATCAATAAACCAATGGCTTCCCACTCAATCATCCGCACACTAACTACCATTAAGATGCCAGCAAGTGCTGCTAAGGGAATCTGTGCTGCTAGGGGTGCTAAAGTCAAAACAATAATGGCTAAAGCAACGCCGTGAATTACCCCAGATAGTCGGGTTTTGCCGCCCGAACGGACATTGACAGCAGTCCGAGCGATCGCACCTGTTGCGGGAATACCACCAAAAAATGGGATAATAATATTTGCCAATCCTTGACCAATTAATTCGCGATCGCTATTGTGTTTTTCGCTCACTGTCATCCCATCAGCCACTACCGCCGACAGTAACGATTCAATACTTCCCAGTGCAGCCAAAGCCAAAGCCGGATTAATCAGTTCTCGAATCACACTAAAATCATTCCAGTGGGGAATACCTTGAGGCATTGGTAAAGATTGTGGAATACTGCCAATTGTGGGTACATCCAGATGAAAATAAGTTGCTATCCCCGTTGCCAACACCAACCCCACTAAAGAACCCGGTATTGTCCTATTAATCCTGGGCCATAAAATGTTGGCTGCCATTACCACAATTGCTAACCCAACAGCAGCCCAATTTAGAGCTTCTACATGAGTTAAACTTTGCCAAAGCCCTGGCAAAAAGTGTTCACTACGTGGTATTTGTAAACCAAAGAAATTATTTAATTGACCGCAAAATATAATCACGGCAATACCATTGGTAAAGCCTGCCGTCACTGGATAGGGAATAAACTTCACTAGCTGTCCAAGTTTGGCAACTCCCAAGGCAATCTGGATAATTCCAGCCATTACCCCAGCAATCCAAACTTTCTCAAGGCCGTACTTGGCGACAATTCCCACCAGAACCACAGCCATTGCACCTGTCGGCCCTGTAATCTGTACTGGCGAACCGCCAAAAATTGCCGCGACAATTCCCGCCACAATAGCGGTATAAAGTCCCGCCTTTGGTTCCACACCACTCGCTACCGCAAAGGCTAAAGCCAAAGGCAATGCTACCACTGCTGCTGTTAGTCCACCTGTTAAATCGCCACGCAGTCCACTAAACCAGCGATTCAGACGTAAAAGCTGTGGTTCTTCGAGGATATTAGAGATTGCCATATTCAGTTTTAACTCTTATAGACAATTTTTTGCTGCACATATAGATGTGATATGATATGCGGCAAATTAAGCATAATACCCAAAATCTTAAAAAGCCACGGGTAAAAGCCCCTTTATTATAGACATCTCGAAAAAAAGTCAAAATTATATTGTCATTAGTTTGTAGGGTGCAGTCTTGAAGAATCCACCCATTTTGGTTTTAGATGAAGCTACCTCAGAGGTGGATAAGATTTCGATCAATTCTATTCCTTCATAAAGGACTGGGTTTAAGTGCCTCATCAGTCTGTCTGAATTAAGTCTTCAATCTTCAGATTCAGGACTCAAGACTTTGTTATGTGGTAATATCAACTGCACGAAACCGCAAAAAGCCGTGGCTACTGGATTAAAATCTCATCGGGCATCAAGAAGGCGTAAACATTCAACGCAGCCTCTCCAGCGTTTGCTTGAGTATGGACATCAGTATCGTAAACAAATTTGGCTAGCGACTACTTATTCTATCCTCAATAAATTTTTCGACTTGGCACCACCCGGCTTAATTGGCGTGGCAGTGGATGTAGTCGTTAAACAGCAGGATTCTATAATTGCCCAGTTAGGGGTACGCGATGTTTTTCAACAATTTTTGATTATTTCCTTCCTGACTGTCATCATTTGGATACTAGAATCTGTTTTTGAATACGCCTACGCTCGACTTTGGCGAAATTTAGCTCAGAATATTCAGCATGACTTGCGTTTGGATGCCTATAAACATTTGCAAGAGTTGGAATTGGCTTATTTTGAAGAACGTAGCACTGGTGGTTTAATGTCTATCCTCAGTGATGATATTAACCAATTAGAGCGTTTTTTGGATGGAGGAGCAAATGATATTATTCAAGTTTCTGCAACTGTTCTAATTATTGGCGCTGCTTTCTTTATTCTGGCTCCTAGTGTAGCGTGGATGGCTTTGTCACCAATGCCATTTATCCTTTGGGGTTCTTTTGCTTACCAACGACTGCTTGCACCTCGCTACGCTGATGTCCGGGAAAAGGTAGGTTTCCTAAATTCGCGTTTGTCAAACAATATTAGTGGAATAACTACCATTAAAAGTTTCACGGCCGAAACTTATGAAGCCTCTCGTTTGGAATTAGATAGTGACGCTTATCGCCGCAGTAATGCCAAGGCGATTACTCTTTCTGCTGCTTTTGTACCGTTAATTCGGATGCTGATTTTGGTAGGTTTCACGGCATTACTATTATATGGTGGGATGGCAGCAGTTTCTGGACAAATGTCTGTAGGTACTTATAGCGTATTAGTGTTTTTAATCCAGCGATTGCTATGGCCTTTAACTAGATTAGGCGAAACTTTTGACCAATATCAACGAGCAATGGCTTCTACTAATCGAGTCATGAATTTGTTAGATACTCCTATCGCCATTCATACAGGTGATGTGGCGTTACCTGTGAATGAAGTGCGCGGTGAAGTGCAATTTAAAAATGTTTATTTTGCTTATAAAGATAGATTTCCAGTAATTAAAAATTTGTCTTTGGATATTCCGGCGGGGAAAACCATTGCAATTGTGGGTTCAACAGGTTCTGGTAAAAGCACTTTAGTCAAACTTTTGTTGCGATTATACGAAGTGCAAACAGGAAGCGTTACTCTCGATGGCATTGATTTGCAAAGTTTGAATTTGCAAGATTTACGACGTTGTATTGGTTTAGTGAGTCAAGATGTCTTTCTATTTCATGGCACTGTAGCAGAGAATATTGCTTATGGTAGCTTTGAGACTACAGAGCAAGAAATTATCACAGCGGCGAAGATAGCCGAGGCACACGAATTTATTATTAACTTGCCCCAAGGTTATGAGACAATTGTGGGGGAAAGAGGACAAAAGTTATCTGGTGGACAAAGACAACGGATTGCGATCGCACGCGCAGTCTTAAAGAATCCGCCCATTCTGATTTTAGATGAAGCTACCTCGGCGGTGGATAATGAGACAGAAGCAGCAATCCAGCGATCGCTAGAACGGATTACAGTAGATAGAACTACAATTGCGATCGCTCATCGTCTTTCCACTATCCGCAACGCCGATTGCATTTATGTCATGGAACATGGGAAATTAGTAGAGTCGGGCACTCATGAGCAATTGCTGGAGAAAGATGGAATTTATTCTAGCCTCTGGCGTGTACAGTCAGGTTTGAGATAAGTTTCGCCCATTGTTTTGTGTCTTCATTACGAATTATTTATGTTTTTTGGCAATAATCAACCAGAATCAGGTGATAACAAGTGGCGTGTCCAGTTGGATAGGTTTGTCAAAGCAAATCAGCAGGAATTAGCGGCGCTTTTTTGGGGATTGTGGTTAGCTAATGGTGACACTCAGGGTACTGTTGGTATTGATTTGCAACCAACGCCGCATTTTGTTTATTGTCCGAAAGAACAGATAGAGAATTTAAATATTAAAGTTGAGAATCGGCTGCAAGAAATTTTGGGAATTGTTGAAAATCACAAACCGGAAATAGAAGTTGTGATGATTGGGATTGGGAAGGGGGAAATTAAGTTAATTCAGTTTGCACCGGAACCAGCACCACCGATTTGTTTTGAGCAATCTGGGAAGGATGTAGATGGGTTATTGGATGTGCTGGAAGAGAGGATGAAGGAGGAGTTGAAGTTATAACTAACTAAGGCTTATTTATTTGTATAGCAGAGTCGTTTCTAATCTTCAGGCTTTTTAAAATGAGTCGTAATATTTCAGATATTATTCTCATTGGGCCAATTAGTACAGGTAAAAGCACACTTGGAAAACTCCTTGCTCATAAGTTAGGGATTCCGCAGTGTTCTATGGACGATGTACGATTGAATTATTATAAGGAAATAAATTATGATGAGGAACTGGCAAAGCAAATAAGAGAAAAAGAAGGATTTCCAGGTATTTATCGTTATTGGAAACCCTTTGAAGCTTACGCGGTTGAAAGAGTACTTTCGGAATATAGCAGTTGTGTTATTGATTTTGGTGCAGGCCATTCTGTTTATGAAGATGACGATCTTTTCAGACGGGTGCAACAAGTTTTAGAGCCATATATAAATGTTGTGTTGATTCTTCCTTCTCCAGATTTAGAAGAATCTATCCAAATACTTAACGAACGTAATGGTGAGATTGTTAGTAATGGGTTTGATTTGAACGAATATTTTGTTAAGCATCATTCAAATTATGATTTAGCAAAGTTTGTTGTTTACACAAAGGGTAAATCACCTGAAGAAACACGGGATGAGATACTTAAAATTGTAAAACTTTAAAACTGATTACTTATTCTTTAGTTTTAAGTGTTTTTTTTAGATGGATTACAACTTTAGGAAACCTTTTTGAGGCTACGCTATAATACCGCGATGAATATCTAATTTTATGTTTTTAACGCAAAGGTACGCGGAGGGAAGCGCAGAGGAACACAAAGGAAGATAATTTATCAATCAAGGAATCAATAACTTCTTGCGTAGCCAGCAATTCTTCCTCGGAAGTTATGGAACGAGGAGGAAAAGATTTGAGTAATTTAATATACGTTTTAGTAACACGTGTTTCAGGGATCATTTTGCCAGATATCTGATAGTTTCAATCCCTAATAGAGATTTTAAATTATTATAACTTTCACGTGAGAGAAAATATTCTAATTGGGGAAACCTAACAACAAGTGTGACGTGTGCTAGGATACCCGCTTTATTTTGCCTTTCTGGGCTAAAACCAGAGGTTAGTCAAACTTCCGTGAGGTTTTATGAAAGAGATAAAAAATAAAATTACGAATAAGTTAGAACGACTATTAGAACAATGGCTAGTACCTCGTCTGGTACGGTGGGGAGAATATCTAGAAACCAAAGTCAGGCGCTACAAGCATCAAGAATTGAAGAGTCAATTAAAATTTTGTGGCTCAGGTTTACGATTTAAGCGAGATATTACAATTGACCATCCACAAAATGTATCTCTGGGAAATAAAGTCTACATCGGCCCGGATGTCTTATTAGATGGTCGTGGGGGAATCACAATTGGCGACAACACCACGCTTGGATTTAACGTTATTATCCTCTCTGCAAATCACGACTATCAAAGTAATGATTTGCCTTATGAACATAATGTCTACATCCATAAACCTGTTGTCATCGGCCGCAATGTTTGGATTGGCGGAAATGTCTTAATTATTCCGGGAGTTACTATTGGAGATGGTGCAATTGTGGCGGCTGGTACGGTTGTAACTGCTAATGTTGAACCTTTAGCAATTGTTGGGAATCAACCGATGAGAATAATTAAATACCGTGACAAAGAACATTATGAACAACTCGCTAACAAGCAAGAAAATCAGGATATCTCGTAATTATTACAAAATAGTAGGGTGGGCATTTTACCCAGATTTCTCACGATACTGTAGGCAGGGGAGTGTGGGGAGTGTGCGGGGTCAGATTTCTTCCCCAACCTCCCAACCTCCCAACCTCCCACACCTCCCACACTCCTTGATTTCTTACTTGTGAGAAATCCAGGTTTAATGCCCACCCTACTTACCTAAACGAAGGCTGGCGTATTTGCAGGCTTGACTTGAGGTGTAGCAACCATCCGCATTCCGGCTGGTGTAGCGACAGTTAATCCACGGCGTACAGGACGCACAGGACGTTTATTAACTAGCGATACTTGAAAGTCAGATAGAACAGTTGCTAAGACAATTTTCATTTCATACTGGGCAAATGCCATCCCAATACAGCGACGATTACCGCCACCAAAGGGTAAATATTCATAAGGTGAATATTGTCTTTCTAAAAAACGTTCTGGTTTGAACTGCTTGGGTTGTGGATAAACTTCTTCTCGATGATGCGCTAAATAAATACTGGGGATTATTACCGTTCCCTCTCGCAGTTCGTAGCCCATAATTGTAATTGGGGTTTTCACAATCCGGGGGAAAGCAGCCATGACAATTGGGTAAATTCGTAGTGTTTCTTGGCAAACTGCTGTCAAATAGGGCAATTTACCTACACTACTCAAATCGTGGTTAACTCCAATGGTGTTGAGTTCCTTTAGCAACTTCTCACGCACCTCTGGTAAACGATCAATCCAGTAAAAAGCCCACGTTAATGAAGAAGCGGTAGTTTCATGTCCCGCTACTAGCAGTGTCATTAACTCGTCGTGTAATTCTTCATCTGACATCCCTTGACCATCGTCGTAACGAGCCGCCATCATCAAACTTAGGATATCTTGGCGATTTTGATCGGTTTGGGCGCGACGTTCTCGAAGTAAAGCATAAATCAGTCGATCAATTTTTTGCTGTTGTTGCAGAACCCAACCCCAGGGACTCCACGCACCGAAATCTTTTTGCATGAACTGGAAAAAGAAGGCGCTGGACATTAGGGGCGAAGTGATGAAGTCTAATAAGTCACTTAGCGATCGCCTTAGTTCTTCAAAAAGCTCTCCCTCATTCAAACCAAAGACAACCCGTAAGATAACACGCAAGGTAATTTCTTGCATCGACTCACGGATATTAAAAGGCTTACCAATTTGCCATTCATGGCTCACTTGTTGAGTTATTTTCCGAATATCCTCACCATAAGCCCGCATCCTTTCGCCATGAAAGGGGGGAGCTAATAGTTGCCGTTGCCGTTGGTGGCGATCGCCATCTGATAACATAAAGGAGCGATCGCCAAGTAAAAATCTTAGTCCTGTGTTTCCCCTCCCAACCTCAAAATGCCTCGAATCAGCAGTAAAAATCTGCTCAAGTGCTTGGGGTTGACTAAAATACACAAGATGGTTATCAGAGCTACTACTCCTGATGGTGAAAGTGTCACCATAGGTTTTGGCAAAATCATCGACATATTTCACTGGCTGAGTAATAAACTTGATCATCCGCAACCAGCGCGGCATTTGAGGCCCATCAGGCAGATTGTAAGTTACTGTCATAGAAGTTTGTAAATTTGATGGCTTCTGAATTTTATTGTTACGACTTTTCATGTTATTTAAGGTTACAGAAAGCGGTATATTCATGATTGGGGACTAGAGACTGGAGACTGAGAACTGAAAAGAGAATAATAAAAACTCTTGTACAGATGCGATTAATTGCGTCTTTACTCCTAACTCAGCACTCCTAACTCAGCACGGGCTAAACGCCCCGCTAGCGCTAACAAGAGGCAGCATCGGAAGCAAGCAGTGCCAAAAATCATCGCTATTCTCAACGGTAAAGGAGGAGTCGGCAAAACGACTACCGCAGTCAATCTGGCTGCAAACTTTGCGAAGAAAAAAAAGGTGTTGCTGATTGATGCAGATATTCAAGGTTCTGCCAGCTGGTGGTTTGGGCGCAGTCAGCAGGGAATGGGATTTGATTTATCTCAAGAAACAGATCCCAAGCTTTTAAGTGATTTAGGAAAGATAACAGGTTACGATTTAGTAGTGGTGGATACGCCTCCCGCGCTGCGCTCTGAAGCATTAGTGGCGGTAGTTGCGATCGCAGATTATCTAGTTTTGCCTACACCCCCATCCGCAATGGATTTAGCTATCCTCGTGGAAACAGTCAAGGAAGCCGTCATCCCCGTGGGAACCCCCCATCGGGTACTGCTAACTAAAGTCGATACGCGCAGCATTGGGGAAGCGCTAGAAGCAAAAAACACTCTCACTAGATTAGGTATTCCTGCTTTTAATACCTTTATCCGTGCTTATAAGGCTCATGAACGAGCGGCGCTTGAGGGTGTAGCGATCGCTCAATGGCGAGGAAGTAATGCACGAGAGGCGGAGTTAGACTACCGTCGTGCAGCTGATGAATTACAGCGTGATTGGAGAAAATAATAATGGCTAGGAAACAAAGTCTCTCTGACTTACTACAAGAAGAGGCACAAAAATTTACACCCCCAGAAGGTGAATCTGCGATCGAAGTTACAGCACAAGCAATTACCGAAGAACAGGCTTCATCTGATGAAGAATCCTCAGCACAAACATCTGAGTCAAATTCTACTAAGCGCACAAGCCCAACTAAAGCTGATTTAGAAGCAACTGTTAAAGAGTTGACAAGTAATTTAGAAGCAAGCCACAAAAAAGAAGCATCTCTTGGACAAGAAGTTGCTGATTTGCAATCAAAATTATCTAAACAAAAAACATTTGCATCAGAACAGAAATCATTACTAGAACAACTAACAAAAGAACTTGAAGAAACCAAAAAAACAGCACTGCAACTTGCAGAAGCGAATTCCAAGCTTATAGAAGAAATTAATGCTTTAAAACAAACAGCAGAAGATAATTCTAAAAAACTTGTGGTCAAAGAAAGTACTGCTATCAAACCAGTCAAAGACCATTACAATCCACTTAACTACAAAAAATCACATCGTTCATCGGAAACGCTAGCTCAAAATCAACCACAAAATCAACCAAATGAGTATCCTGATAGTTCTAATGAGATGTGGTTACTTGACTAGAGTTGATATCAGTTCTTTGTGAAACTGTACAAAATCAGGTTTTGTAAAACAAGGGGCTTAAGCTCCTTGTTCTATGCAACTCCACAGGTAATCGATATTATACTTAGTAAATAAAAAACTGCTTTAAACTCGAAAGTTTAAAATATGCTGCGCGGTGATTTGTGGTTGTTCCAAGTGCGGGAGATGACCACAATCTTGAATCCAGATGAGATTGCTGTGTGGAATTGCACTTTTAAACTTTGTGGCATCCTTAGTACCCAAAATCTTATCGGAATCGCCCCACAAAATTAGTGTTGGTTGCACAATTTTTGATAAAATATCAAATCTAAAAGCACTATAACCACCACTTTTAGTAAAAGCAATCAAAGCTTGATTCCAACTGGGCATTTGGAGATGTAACGCGCCACAACATAAAGCATCGACAGAAGCAAGACTTTGATTTTTATATCCAATGCGAGAAACGCGATCGCGCACCTTTAGATTACTCAAAAATTGAGTTGCGAAATAATCTAATGGGGGGAACATGAATTTACTTAACGGTGAACCACCAGCCAACCCCGCACTATCAATTAACACTAGCTTTTTTACAACTTCCGGGTAAGTCAGCGTAAAATCAATCGCCGTCGCACCCCCCATCGAAGCGCCCACTAAAATTACAGGTTGCTTAATTAAGCTTTTCCAAAAATAATAAAGATGGGTTTTAATCGCAGTTGGGCTATAAGCAATTCCTGAGAGTCTATCTGTAAACCCAAAACCCAACAAATCTACAGCCCACGTTTCATTATCTCTAGAGAGTAGTGGCAAAAGCCGCCGAAATTCTAATACAGAACTGTCAAAGCCATGAATTAATAAAATAGGAGTTCCACCACTCCCCTGCTTGACATAAGTTGTGGTAACTGGTTGATTAATTAAAGGAGTAGCGATCGCAGCAGTTTGAATACTCTGAGCTAGTGCGATCGAGGCAGATTCTGTCAGTTGCCCAACTGCTTGAGGAAGAAAATTCGGAAACATAAATTTCAGTTTATCGTATTAGCTTGCTTTGGCGCATCGCTGATTTTGTTAAACAACAAAATTACACAAACTAATCTGCTCAAGTATTATTTGTAATATATAAAATATAGTTTAGCAGCTAATCAAAATATTCTAACTCTTGTACAGACGCGATTAATCGCGTCTCTCCTAATTCCCACCACCAAAGAAAATTTTGCAAAATGTCAAAATTGGGACTAAAGCCACGTACAATTGATATCGCCTATCCCTTATTCCAGGAGCTAATGCCATGCCAATGGCGGTTGGCGTAATTGAAACTTTAGGTTTTCCTAGTGTTTTAGCCGCAGCAGATGCAATGGTCAAAGCTGCCGCAGTTACGATTGTGTATTATGGTCAAGCTGAAAGCGCACGTTTGTTAGTCGCCGTCCGGGGACACGTTTCTGAAGTCAATAGAGCTGTTGAAGCCGGAATCGTAGCTGGAGAGCAAGTCAAGGTTGGTACAGTAATTACCTACTACGTTGTTCCTAATCCCCCGGAAAATGTGGAAACCATATTACCAATCCATTTCACCGAAGAATCAGAACCTTTCCGCATGTTCTAAGCAATTTTGCTATCAAAATCTGTAGCGAAGCTTCGTACAATTAGCTTATAGCCCCCATATCGTTTATTCATACAGGAGATTAATAATGTCATTACAGGCAGTTGGAGCACTTGAAACGAAAGGTTTTCCTGCGGTGCTAGCAGCAGCAGATGCAATGGTAAAAGCTGGTCGAGTCACTCTTGTTGGATATATTAGAGTGGGTAGCGCCCGTTTTACAGTTAATATTCGTGGCGATGTTTCTGAAGTAAAAGCTGCTATGGCTGCTGGTGTTGAAGCCGCAGAAAATGTTTTTGGCGGTACACTTGAATCCTGGGTAATTATTGCTCGTCCCCATGAAAACGTTGAAGCTGTTCTGCCAATTGGTTACACAGAACAAGTCCAAGGGTATCGAGAATCTGTAGAAAATCCGATTGTTAGATCGAACAATCGATAGATTCAACCCTCTGCGGGGAAATTCAAAACGAAGAATCTCTACAAATGAATTTATTGAGAAGTCTATTTTAAGGCTTCTGACCATTAAAGCTTTTGAGGGTTGCATTCTTTCTGTTATTAGATTTTGCAGAAGTTGAATTTTGAAGCAGAGGGAAAGCAACAATCACAGTCAATAGTCAAAATCAATCAATATTGACTGTTGACTATTCATTTTTACTAATTTAAACGTTTTATATAACGTCTTACTAAATATCCTTTTAAACACTAATTTACGTATATAAACCTCATCTATGTTGAAACCTAGAGTTTTTTAAAAGATATATTTATGTAGGTTGCGTGCAGCGATAGTGTAACCCAACATTACCACCTTATTTATGTTGGGTTACACTATCGCTGCACGCAACCTACAAAACTACGGTTCTTAAGGTAGACGAGGTTTACATTTAGATAAAATAAAAATATATTAAGAAATTTAACTTAATACTATTCAGTTAAGGCTCGCTCCTCCTCCCTAATTACCCTTAGAAAGGACGGAATTAAGCTCATTTTAAGAGGGTCGGAGGGCTTTTATAGAGCAAAATCTTATGAACACCAAGCGTATTAAGATTTAACTAAGTATTTTCCTACGTAAAGGATTGTAGGGGGTTGAAACTTATACGGGTGAAATAACGTCTGACATTGAGTTAAATTAGATTCGTTCCTGGTATCTGTTACAAAATATCAGATTTCCCCGACCCATCTCATGCAAAGGTGTATCCTCACCACTCTAGGCAGATTTCTGTTCTTAGTTAAAAAACATAACTTTACAAAAAGCTTAAATTAACAAACTTGCTCTAAATGCTTCATTTACAAGGGTTTTGGGTATTTTGGAATTGAAAGGAAAACATCAATGTAGAAATTTCTGCATAATTCTAGTGAATTAAGACGTAATAAGAGTAGAAACACTGAGCTATTTTCATGAAACTCATGAAATCTGGGGCAGCTGCCAGTTAACAATTAGGTGGGATAAATGGGGGTTGTGATGCAAACTTCAAAATTGAGTTTCGAGGAATGCAATCTCAGTATGACAACAGATATGGAAAAACTGGCTTTAGATTGGCAAAAGCGCTTGGCTACTGAATGTCCAGAGCAAAATGAAGCTGCTAGGCAAAGTATTATTCTCTGGCTATTTGGATCTGACTCAAAACGGTTTGATCTGTTAAACCCAAAGGAACTTGAGATCGCCAAACAAGCGATGGAATATCGCTGGAGGATTTTACGTCAACGTTATTTGGGGTTTGGGCGAGAACGTGCTTATCGCAACTTGATAACGCGACTAGGGAGTTTAGTGACATTAGGGATTTGCAAGAAAATAAGATACCAATTAAACGGGGAAAATTGTGATATCCCATTTAGGTAGAGTTTCGGAAGGTTGCCAGAAGGTTTGGTAGTGTTCTAACTCT
>NZ_JACJSF010000130.1 GCF_014698035.1 Desmonostoc muscorum FACHB-395 | reverse complement strand
AAGCATGAACCCTGTGATTCCAATTCTAGAAATTCAGAGCAAACGCGGGCAGATCCGCGCCTCCTATTCTTCTAGAATGACTGGTATTTTATTTTCTTGCAAGCCCCTAACTGAGTTTTAACGGCAACTATTTCTTTAAAATCTTCGTAATTCACCTCTTGTAGTTGAGTAATATCAAAGAGTTGCATCACTTCCCCGGCAGTGCGAGTCTGTTTCCACAAAGGGCTAGCATCTCGCAAAATATCTTCCGACATTGTGGTGCAAATCTGGTTTAGTCCGATTTTATAGCGGCTTTTGCTACCTTGAATGGCTCCCGCTAACTGCTCAATCATGTCCTGATAAAGTAGATTGAGTTCTTCGCGGTTATAAAGCTTAAACCCGTTAATTTTCAAAGCATCAGCACTATCTGCTTCTTTGTCAGCTTTTTGTTTAAAGTCATCGCGTAGTTGTCGCAGCTTTTGATTAAACCGCGCTAATCGCTGCTCCATACGATCCAGATGCTCTAAAATTCGCTCAATCACCTGTAGAGATAAAGTGCGGCTTTTGCGTTGAACGATGGCAATAAAGCTGCTCTCTAAACCCGTGAGGGCTTCCTCACAATACTTCTCCATTTGAGCTTGTTTAGTTAGACCAAACAAATCTTTGAATTGGTTAATATCTCGTAGTGCGGCTTCATACTGCTGTTGCCGATTAATTTCATTAGGTTGCCAAACTTTTTCTGACTCACGACGGAACTTTTCGGAAGCATTGGCAAACAGCTGACGGACGTTAGTAATGAAAGCATCCGCAAATTTGGGGCCTAAATTGTGATCGTTAATAATCTTGTAAAACTCTGCCTCAATCGCTTGTCTGCCTTGTTTGATAATACAATCGCGGTTATTGTACATTTTTTGGAGAAAGTCACCATGTGTTCGTTCATCGGGGCTTAATTCTCGCAAGTGATTGGCGCGATATTCATCAACTTTGGGGATGAAATCATCCAGAAATCTGAGAATTTTGCCTTGCTCTGTGCCGATGACATTTATCCCTTGATGGGTGCATTGCAATTTATTATCGCTGGTTATTTTATTACGGATATCATTAATCCAGACAGATATTTCTGAGATATAGGATTTATCTGCTGCGGAAGAGATGTCTGCAAGCAATTCGGTTTCTGTCAGTCGCATTCGCTTGAGAATATCTTTTTGTACCAAATCTAAAACATTAGGTGGCAGAGACACCGACTCATTCAGCCACCAATTTACTAAATCCATACTTAGTCGATTGGATAGGGAATTGCGAATCTGAGCTACCGGAATTTCAATTGTAGAAAGACCAAAGCTCATAAAGTTTTTGGGATAGCCTCTACCACCTGGATCAGCTTGTGCCCAAGCTCCCTTAATGTTGTCTCGAATCGAGCGTTTGTGGGGAGCAAAATCAGAGGTGAGATCCAAAAAAACGTTTTGAGCAATCATTTCCCGAATTTGGTCGAGATTAAACTCACTTTCGCCATTCTTAGTGCCAACTAAATATGTAAAATCAAAGGGAGGTAATTTATTGCGAACCTCATCCACTAAACCAGCGCTGAATTGAGTTACATACTCAGTTCTGTAGTCAGAAAAGTAACTCAATTCCATCAGAGCCGCGTAGCCATTAGCGAGAACGCGATCGCCTACATTAATGCTGGCAAAAGCATTAGGCATGGGGACAATTGCTGTAATTAAAGGGCTTCCCTGACCTTTCAGCCAGTTACGTAAGCAGTAGCCAAGGTCAATCAACATCCCACTGCCAGTACCACCAGAGATTGAGCCAACGACGAAAACATTTAACCCACCACTATTAACTCTGATATCGTGCTTTTCTAACATTATACTTTCGTGACCTTTGACGCGATCGGCCGCTTCAAAAAACCTTTTCTTAATCTTGTGATAATTGTAAAAAAATGCAAAGCGACCACAGGCACGAATTTGACCTGCACCAGCTTCCAATGCTCCAATATTGCGCTCTAATTCTCTAGGAAACCAAGACTCAATCCAGGGATACTTTTCCATGTTGGACATAATGTCATAGACTTCTCTACCACTAACACTTGCCCAATGTTTTTCATGATCCTTTAATGGCGATCCCGCTACCTCTGGATTACTAACTTTATAATCTTTATCTGTATCAATACTAAAAAAACTAATAATGGGAAAATTCTTCAAACTGCCATAGGCTTCTTCTACTAATCTTCTGACCCGTGATAAGACTTCTACACCTGTACCACCCACACCCACCAACACGGTGGGAATCATACTTTTTTCTTCAACTGCTGCCACAATCTTCTCCTTTTAATTTTAAAATTTCAAAATGTTAAGGGTTATTTTTCTTTGATTATTTGCTAGCCATTAATTCTCAAGTCCTATCTTTTATTTCAACAAGTTGAGAAAAAAGGTAAGCTAGATAACTGCCAAAGAATTAGGGGGATAACAATTGTCCAAAATAAAGCATTGCCTAATACCAACTGACCACTCAAGTTCATTGGCAACTTAATTAATCCTTGAAAAACCCATCTGTCTAAAGGCAGGATAATTAGCCACATGAAAGCAATCCAGGTACAACCTCGCCAGAAATAAACCCATTTAAGATTGCTGTTGAAGCTAGCAAAAAATATATCTTTAAAAAAGATTAGAAGATTATTCGATTCACCAGATATATAAATTCCGTTGGTGGTGTCGGTAGCTGACTTGATTTGGGGAGCATCTGCTCCTACTACCACGGCATTGATTTTGACTTTCTGAGCTACTGCCTGAATCAAAACTGATGGTATCACATCAGCCACTCCATCAGTGACGAGCAATAATTCACGGCAACGATCCTGAATATTGCTGAGAGCTTTTGTACCTTGGTCAATGGCTTGACTGAGATTTGTTCCAGTACCAATCTGAGACGACAGATTAGGGTTTGCTAAGGCTGAATTCAACTCATCTTCTAACTTTTGCCTATCTGATGCGAAAGAGTTACTTAAGGGGATAACTTGATCGCCAAACCCAAAAAGTTGGATATTATTGGGAACCTTCAATTGCTGGGAGTTTTCTTCAATATATGATCGCACCGCCGCTACTTCTTGAGCCATGACAGTGTTCGGTGCATTGAATGACTGATCTTGGTAGGTGCTGCTGCTTAGATCCAGAGCGATCGCTACTGCTACACTAGGTCTACCCAAGGTTAAAACTGAACACAAAATAGTCGCAACTAAACAAACTGCAAACACGATTAACGGAATCTGAAACAAAGGATATAGCCAAAAACTGCGACGAAATCTGCTCATCTGGGATTTTAAGGAGTTATTATTTATTTCAGTGGCGAATCGGCACTAGACCAGCTTGGTCTACAAGTTTTTGACCTTCATCACTTAAGAGTAAGTCCTGATAGGCTACACCAGCTTGTTCATCTAAGGTGTGATCGCGTTTGATCACAACAAAAAGCCGCCTGGTTAGCGGATAGATATCTTTAGCAAAATCAGTTTTATTTACTACCTGTCCCACACAAGGAGACACAAAACCTTGATTAGCCTCTTTCGCAATTGGCAGAGGCTTAATTGTTTTTTGGTTGCAGACTTCTGAAGCAGTGGCATAACCAATCCCGCCAGGAGTTTGAGCTACCTTTCGGATAGCTGTTGTAGTGTCTATGGCATAAGGTTTTACAGATGGGGCAAATGCTTCCTTCGCCAACACTTTTTCTTGAAAGTATTCAGGAGTACCGCCATCATTAGGGTCACGGCTCAAAGGCTTAATTTCAATAGCGGGGCCACCCACTTGGCTCCAGTTCGTGATTCTGCCAGTGTATATATCTTTAATCTGAGATACCGTTAAACCAGGGATAGCCAAATCACGATGGACGTAAAAAGCAATTCCATCAATGGCAACAGGTTGCTGTTCCAAAGTGAAATTGCGTTTTTTTGCGCTGTCAAACTCTTCGTCCTTCACAGGCCGCGAAGATTGAGAAAAACTGAGTTGACCTTCTATCAGCATTTTTATCCCGCTACCAGACCCAGCCTTAGTTCCTGGCGGTGGCTGGGTGTAGGTTAACTCAAATCCCGGATGAGCTTGCACAATCAGCGCTACTATTGCCGGAGTCCTTAGTGGTGCAAAGCTTGTAGAACCGCCGTATCTAATTATTCCGGTGGGAACGTTAGGCACTTCAGCTAAGGTGGGGTAATGAGTAACGGTAGGGGTAGGAGTCGGAGTAGTTCGATTTTGTTCAGGAGCAGGAGTAATTGCCAAACAAATACTGTTGATTTTTTGCTGACCTGTTGGACAAGGTTTAGGTATAAATATGAAAGTAACAACAAGGGCAGTTAAAGCAGCACCACCAGTTAAAGCAGCAGGTTTAACCCATTTGGGCAGCTGACGGCTATTGTCTATTGCCTCCTTTGGCAAACCACATATCACACAAGATGAACCGTAATTTTCCTGGGGTTCGTGCTTGCCAATAAGATATTGCTCTGAGTAGGTTTTACCATTTTTGGATTCACCATCACATTTCCAGCTTCTTGCCATGCTTGCTCGCCTTTCTAATCGACTGTTTGCTACTTTGGCTATTTATTTTTCTAGATCCTGACTGAAAGGATAAAACCAGCCGCTAGATAAGTATTAAAACAAAATTAATTACACAAAATTTAGGGATGAACCCCTTATCCAGACTTAAATCTCGTGTGGAAACAATTCTGTGCGATTACTTAAATGGAATTAAATAAATTCTTGCGTCGGCAATTCAAAGTTTTGGCGATCTACCAATCGTTGTTGACTACTACGGGAAACTTGCACACCTGTGAAATACTCAATATCTGATGTTGCATCTTCATAGCTAACATTGGCACTCATGCGTAGACAGCAAATTTCCAGATCCGGGCTCAGTTGATTGCTGGAAAGGACTTCCAACTGCTGCGCTTGCTTGTTATAGTGTTTATTATCATTATAAGAGTCTAGTTGAAAACAAAGACCGAGTGTGTTTTTCAGCGAAAAGCTTTATCTCTAAGGCTTTGGGGCATTTTCTTCCGTCAAACTCAGGTTAGTTCAGGTAAATTCCAGCAATGGTAAGTTGCCAGGGCAAACGCATCTTAATTAGTCTTGACAAAAAGCTTAAGACCGTGCATTAACGGGAGAACAAGAATTTATTGGGGGAATTAGTTTTTCAGGGGTTAAGCGATGCCTACGGCAAGCCGCAAAGCGTCTACGCTAACAAACTTGTCAATAAGCGGGCATTAATGCGATTATTCTCGGCTTTATTGACATTTAGAGGCTCTTGTTGACTGTCCGGCGTTTGCCCTGGGTAAGTTGCCAATTATGACTCAGATATTTACAGATAAACATTCTACTCTAGGTAAATTGCGATCGCGCTACCGTTCTCAAATTCTCCCATACATCCTATTGCATCCGATTCGAAACCACATTGCATAGATACATCCCATTGGTCACTTACTCTATTACCCCTTTGCCAAGCAATTTGATTGACGTAGAAATCTTCGCCATCTCCTAGATTAGCAAGTTGGCTAGGAGTAAGCATAAGGATTAAGCAATAGCGTGTAGAGCAGAGTTTGAGGTTAGCACTAGCATCGCTGAAAGCCCCCATAACTGTATAGTCACAGCCATATTTTTCGCCATCAATTGCAATGCTGCAAGTTGATGGATAAAAGGTTTGGTGATATCTAAAATTATTGGCTGGTTTTGCTAATGTAGGGCTAGCATTTAGGCTTAATAGACCAACGGAGGTGAGTAGGGATACAACCATTCTTTTGAACATTATTCTGACCATTATAAAAATCATTGTTATGGGTGATGCAACCTTAGTAAAAATTCGTACACTAGTTTTACTGTTGCCAATGAGTTACACAATATCTGACATATTCATGCAACACATCCACCTTTTCTGCTTGTTTGTGTGCAGTTCTTATACCTAAAGAATGCACAAATGTGATCGCCTGATTGCAGAAAAGTGCATAATTAACGAATATTTGCTTATTTATTATCCAAAGGTGCAGTTTTATTAGATACTCAAGTAATCTATATAAATAGCACCCAATGACGAGCAACTACGGATTAAACAAGTGTTTGCAGTTCGGATTGGCAGCGTTGCTGGGCTGCTTAAGTGTAAGTCTCTTCACTAGCAAAACCCAGGCACAGCAAAGCAATATCGTGCCTGATAACACACTTGGCGCTGAGTCCTCTCAAGTTATAGGTAACTTTCAGGGACAACCAATAGAAGTAATTACAGGTGGTGCAGTTCGCCAAATCAATCTTTTTCACAGCTTTCGAGAATTTAATATCGGCGAGGGACGTGGGGCTTATTTTTTCAGTCCTAGCGCAGATATCCAAAATATACTTGCACGAGTCACAGGTGGAAATCGCTCTGAGATTTTGGGTACACTGGGTACTTTTGGTAACTCGCAGCCGAATTTATTTCTGATAAATCCCAATGGAATTATTTTTGGGGAAAAAGCCAGTTTAAATGTGCAGGGTTCGTTTGTTGCCACAACTGCGAATGGGGTGCAGTTTGGCAATGCAGGAAATTTTAGTGCGACGAATCCGCAAGTGCCAGCTTTGTTGACGGTGAATCCAAGTGCATTGTTTTTTAATCAGATTAATCAAAATGCAGCGATTACTAATCAATCGCAAGCACCCGCAGGAGTTGATCTTGTCGGCAGAGATGTTACGGGTTTACGAGTTCCAGATAGTAAGAGTCTGCTATTAGTTGGTGGTAATGTCAACTTAGATGGGGGTGGGCTGACAGCTAATGGTGGCAGAGTTGAGTTAGCTGGTTTAACTGCACCGGGAAATGTTGGATTAAATGTCGCAGCTAATGCATTAACTTTAAGTGTTCCTAGTGATTTACAGCTAGCTGATATATCTTTCTCGAATCAAGCGTTTGTAAGTGTTATTGGTGCAGAAGGAGGAGATATTGCTATTAATGTGCGTAATTTCGAGATATCTAATTCGTTTCTATTTGCAGGAATTGATACAGGATTGGGTGATGGTAGTACTAAAGGTGGAGATATTAATATTAACGCTGATTCAATCTCTTTGTTAAATAATGCTCAAATAGCTAATTCGACTGATGGGAAAGGAGATGCGGGTAATGTTTTCATCACAGCCCGTGACGCAATTTCTCTAGACAGTGCATCTATTGGTAGCAATGTTGGGAGTATTGATGCTGTAGGTAACGCAGGAAAGATTGACATTACCACTGGTTCTTTGTCGGTAATGAATGGCGCTCAAATTAATTCTTTTACTCGCGGACGTGGCAATGCCGGAAATATCACAATTCAAGCTAGGGATACAGTGACGTTTGATGGTGTTGGAAGTAATGGATTTGTCAGTGCCTCTAGTAGTAGTGTAATATCTGGTGCAGTGGGTAATGGTGGGAATATCAATGTGACTGCTGGTTCACTATTTTTGACACATGGTGGAGTGCTAGCAGTTGTTGTTAATGGAGCATATGGAACACTTGAAGGTGGTCAAGGTAGAGGTGGTAACGTCAATATTAATGTGCGTGATGCCTTAACAGTATCTGGTGCCAAGACTGGAATCTTTGGGATTTTAGATGCTGGTGCTATTGGACGTGCTGGGGATATTAAGGTTGAAGCGGAAAATGTTTTCTTTAGAAATGGTGGGGGAATAGTTACCAGTACTTTTGGTAGAGGAGATTCAGGTAATATTTTCATCACAGCCCATGATGCCATTTCTCTAGATAGTACATTTATTGCCAGCAATGTTGAGAGTATTGATGCTGTAGGTAACGCAGGAAAAATTAACATTACCACTGGTTCTTTGTCACTAACTAATGGCGCTCAAATTAATTCTTCTACTCGTGGACGCGGCAATGCCGGGAATATCACAATTCAAGCTAGGGATACAGTGACTTTTGATGGTGTTGGAAGTGATGCTTCTGCCAGTGGTTCTTTTAGTAGAGTAGAAGCTGGTGCAGTAGGTAATGGTGGGAATATCAATGTAACTGCTGGTTTATTATCTTTGACAAATGGTGGACAACTAGGAGTTCTTGTTAATGAAGCATCTGGAACACTTGAAGGTGGTCAAGGTAGAGGTGGTAATGTCAATATTAATGTGCGTGATGCCTTAACAATATCCAGTGCAGAATCCAGTGCATATAGTGGAATCTTTGGTACTTTGAGTGCTGGTGCTATTGGACGTGCTGGGGATATTAAGGTTGAAGCGGAAAATGTTTTTGTAAAAGATGGTGGGACAATAATTTCCAGCACTTTAGGTAGAGGAGATGCGGGCAATATTTCCATCACAGCTCGTGATGCCATTTCTCTTGACCAACGAGGTATTTACAGCAATGTCGAGAGTATTGATGCTGTAGGTAATGCAGGAGATATCGACATTACCACTGGTTCTTTGTTTGTAACGAATGACGGTCAAATTAATTCTTTTACTCGTGGACGCGGTAGTGCTGGAGATATCACAATTCAAGCAAAGGATGCAGTAACTTTTGATGGTGTTGGAAGTAATGGATTTGGCACTGGTTCTTTTAGTAGTGTAGACGCTGGTGCAGTAGGTAATGGTGGGAATATCAATGTAACTGCTGGTTCATTATCTTTGACAAATGGTGGACAACTAGGAGTTAGTGTCAATGAAGCATCTGGAACACTTAAAGGTGGTCAAGGTAGAGGTGGTAATATCAATATTAGTGTGCGTGATGCCCTAACAATATCTGGTGCAGGTACTGGAATCTCTGGGTTTTTGGGTGCTGGTGCTATTGGACGTGCTGGGGATATTAAGGTTGAAGCGGAAAATGTTTTCTTTAGAAATGGTGGGGGAATAGTTACCAGTACTTTTGGTAGAGGAGATTCAGGTAATATTTTCATCACAGCCCATGATGCCATTTCTCTAGACAGTGCATCTATTGGTAGCAATGTCCAGAGTATTAATGCTGTAGGTAACGCAGGAAAGATTGACATTACCACTGGTTCTTTGTCCGTAACGAATGACGGTCAAATTAATTCTTTTACTCGTGGAGGCGGTAATGCTGGAAATATCACAATTCAGGCTAAGGATGCAGTGACGTTTGATGGTGTTGGAAGTGATGGTTCTGCCAGTGGTTCTTTTAGTAGTGTAGAAGCTGGTGCTGTGGGTAATGGTGGAAATATCAACGTGACTGCTGGTTCATTATCTTTGACAAATGGTGGACAACTAGGAGTTCTTGTTAATGAAGCATCTGGAACACTTGAAGGTGGTCAAGGTAGAGGTGGTAATGTCAATATTAATTTGCGTGATGCCTTGACAATATCTGGTGCATATAGTGGAATCTTTGGTACTTTGGGTGCTGGTGCTATTGGACGTGCTGGGGATATTAACGTTGAAGCTGCAAATGTTTTCATAGGAAATGGTGGAATTATTAGCAGTAACAGTGATGGAAAAGGTACAGCAGGCGATATTAATATTATTAGTGATGTTGCCCGCCTTAATAACGGTCAAATTACTGCTAAAACAGCCTCTACTGATGGTGGCAACATCAATTTCAATCTTTCCCAATACTTACTCCTACGCAATGGTAGCCAAATCTCTACCACCGCAGGTACAGCGCAAGCAGGTGGCGATGGTGGTAACATCAATATCGATTCAAGATTTATCATTGCCGTCCCCGAAGAAAACAGCGATATCGCAGCCAATGCCTTCACAGGAACAGGTGGCAAAGTGGAAATCAATTCTCAAGGTGTCTTTGGTATCGAGTCGCGGAAAAAACCAACCGAAAAAAGTGATATTACCGCCAGTTCAGAACAAGGTGTTTCAGGTGTTGTCAACATCAACGCACCTGATACCAGTTCCATTCAAAACGGCTTCAGCGAATTACCTCCAGCTATCGATACTAATGCACTCATCGCTAATAGTTGCATTTCACGCGGTACTAAGCGGCAAGAAAACTCTTTTACCATCACGGGTTCTGGTGCTTTGACTACTAATCGTCCTGGGGTTTTGGTTTCTAACTACACAACTGGTGAGGTGAGAGGTGTTGAAACTACATCTCGTCCCTGGAAGAAAGGCGATGCGATTATCGAACCACAAGGATTATATCGGCTGGATAATGGACAGTTGCTATTGAGTCGAGAATGTTCTAATTAGTGTTGATTCGCTAAAATCAAAACAAACTGGAAAAATCTGACTATGGTAGCCATCCCCCAGCAACCGCCAAAAATGACCATTGAGGAGTATTTTGCATGGGAACTCCAGCAAGAACTTCGTTATGAATATGTCAACGGCGAAGTTTTTGCAATGACCGGTGGTACAATTCCCCACAATGATATTGCACTTAACTTTTACAGAGCCTTATACCCACATTTACGTGCTAGAGGTTGTCGAGTGAATGTGTCGGATGTGAAAGTACAAGTTACTCCTCAAAGTCCTTATTATTATCCTGATGTTATCGTCAGTTGTGACCCTCAAGACCTGAATGCCCGCAAATTTATTCAAAACCCGAAAATTATTGCCGAAGTTCTCTCCCCCAGTACAAGCGAGAAAGATAGGGGCGAAAAATTCACCAATTACCTGAAAATTCCCTCTTTACAAGAATATTTATTGATAGATTCGGAAAAAATTTCCGTCGAACGCTACTCTCGGGGAAAGGGCAAAATGTGGCTTTATTATCCCTACACTGAGGGAGATATGATTACCCTATCCAGCATCGAATTTGAGTTAGCGATCGCACTACTGTATGAAGATGTTATTTTTGAAGCAGAAGGATAGCTTGATTTATAGTGCGATCGCTTTTTCTGTAAATGTAGTTCAAAATGGTTGATAGCGGACTGAAAAATTAAATCCATTCTCTTGTAGTGAAGTACCGCGATCGCTTGTGCCCATAAATGGTATACCATAGTCTGCACGCAATACCAAACCATTTAAAGGTTGCCAGTTCAAGCCTAAACCCAGGCTAGCAATGGTTTGTGGATCGGCATTAATACCACGATTGTTCCAAGCTGTGCCAATATCAAAAAAGGGTATTAGCTGTAATGTTTCCACATTCGATGCTAGGGGAATACGAACTTCCACACCTCCAACTATTCCATTGTCAGCAACAAGTTGATTTTGACTATAGCCGCGCACTGTATCTACTCCGCCAATACTGATTTTTTCGAGCGAAAGTAAGGAATCAGGAGTAAGTTGAGTGTTAACTTTGGCCAACATCAAAATGCGGGGAGATAGCCGTTGCACCCATTGAAATTGTCCTAACCAGGAGAAAAAACGCCCATCAGTACCACTATCGTTGATGGTTGGATCAAAAGCATCGATGCCAAAACTAAATTGCGATCGCGCCGCTAAGACACTGTTAGCATTACGTTGTAACCAATCTTGCGAAAAGCGAATTACGGTAATTCTTGATTTTCCATCTTCGGGGCCTTCAGTAAACGAGAAGGGAATATCATTGAGGATGTAGGTTTGACTGCGCCGTAAATCGAATGCCAACGAGAGAGCAAATTCGTTGTTTGGCGTGTGGGTTAGCGGTTGGCGGATATTAAAAGAAAGGGTTTCGGCTTCGCTGCGGATATTTAAATCACGAAATTCGCTTTCAATAATCCGGCTAGCACTGTTACTATAGCGGACACCAATAGTTCCATCTAGGGCGTTAAAGGGAATAGAATAATTGATATTGTAAATATCTAACCCTTCACTACCAGCATATTCAGCACTGAATTTATCTCCAAACCCTAATAAATTATCGTGAGCAATAAAAACACTCCCTTGTTCTGAACCAACGCTAGGTGATTGGTTATTTGCAAAGTTCACCCCAGCATGGAATGGTGGCGATTCGGTAATTGTCACCTGTAAAATATTGCTACCTGGGGTGCTACCTGCGGTTAACTCGGCATTGACTCGTTCAATTACGGGGTCAAGTTGTAATAATTGCAGCGCTTCTTCGAGACGTTTTTGGTTTAAAGGCTTACCCGCCAGCCGTGCAATCCGGGAACGCACGTATCCAGCTTGCAATCTTTCTAACCCTAAAATGGAAATTCCTTCAAGTTCGCCTTCCACAACTTGGATTTGCACAACACCGCTAGCGATATCTTGATTGTTGGGAATAAATGCACCACTGCTGATATAGCCATTATCAACATAGAGTTTGGTGATTTGCGATCGCAGTTGCAATAATTGCTCAAATGTGATGTTTGTATTTTCTAAGGGCTGTTTTAACTTGGTGATTTCATCTTTTAAAACAGAGTATCCGGTAACTTGAATTTCTCTGACAAAGAAACTTTCACCGCTAGGAAAAGTTATGTTGGGTAGATTTTGCTGTTGTGGTGATAGAAGTATGGGGTTATTTGGTGCAGATGGTGTGGGAGCAATAGTCGGTGATGGTGATGGTTGAGGAATAGTTTTTTCCACTTTCCCCGGTGTACCAAGGGGAATTATCACCCCAGATGGGGGTGTAGATTGAGCAAATACAGCAAGTGGATTGATGCTGATGCAGGTAAATAGTACCAAAAAAAGCTGTTGAAAGCGGAGTAAAAAAACCATTGTTTATCTAGATTTATAAAGGTTATCATTTATAATTGGTAAGACTTTTAGATGCATTTACAATTAGTAATATACCTTCGTTTATTCACGAATACTAACTTAGTAATCGGGTGAATAATGAGATATTTAAAAACTATTATCGCTTCATTAAAATACCATAGTACTTTGCGTGATGATTACACCTTTATGCAATCACCAAAATCCAATTTTGCTATGATACTACTTATAATTTATTCATTGATATAGCAATCCTAAATGATTTATCAACTTCCTTCCTTTTTCTCTTGGCGCTCTTGGCGGCTTGGTGAACCACCGATGTAAGCGGGTTTCCCAACGTAGGCGACTGGTTTTCGCGTTGGGCGATATGCCTCCGACACGCTATGCGAACGATAACCTTTACAACTCAAATAGGATTGCCATAACACAAAAAATGCACTAAAAAATATGCAATAGCGCAAACTCTGACTTCTCAGTTTGCTAATCACCAGCCAACTTGAAACACAGATAATTTACGCTATCTATATTTAATAAAGTATGTTCAGTTTAAATCCCCGTCACAAATGGTTACTGACCGTAGCCGAAGTAACATAATTACGAACTTGTACCCTTCGACTTCGCTCAGGGTAAACTGAGCGAAGTCGAAGTATTACGAATTATTTTAACGGGACGATATAGTTTCCACATTTACAGCCGAGCATTGTCGAAGATTATCGCAAGTATACGCTATTACTGAACCGTCAGGCTCAACAGAAAACAAAAAATTATCAGCAGCATAATTAGGGTGTCTTTTGGAAGTTCCAGCATAGACAGGGTTATTTCCCACTAAAATTAATCCTTCAGAGGAAGACTTGAGACTAATTTCCTGGTCTATAGCCTGGCTTTTATTTATTGAAGAGTCAAAATATCTAGTTCTCATCGCTCCATAATATCCTTCCATCACCAAGACACTTTCGTAAATAACTCCATCAATGCTATATCTGAGACTCCAACTTCCGTAAAGTGGAGAATTTGCATCTACAATTTGCGCGATCGCATAAGATGAAGATTGAGAAACAACTGCTGTTTGTGCTAACATATTTTTAGCAGATGCTGACTTAGTACCAAATAATCCAATTCCAGTTACTAAAATTGCGATAGATGCGGTTTTTTTAAAATCTGGTAATGTCAAAGATATTGCTAAAACTGTGTTGCAAATTAGTTTATCAAACATAACCGACCTCTCAAAAGTTAATAAAGTAACGATATTTTTATCAGCAACGGTTAATAAATTAATGATTCTTGGTGTTTTTCGATTCATCAACCGTTTATTTAATACTCAGATTATGGTAAATGGCTAAGAAATGCATTCACCTTTTATGCACATATAGGTGCATAATTTGGATAGTGCGATCCCAGGATAGTGCATACTATTTTGCAGGAAACTGCACACTTGTGAAATTTTGAGTTATTTCTACTGATTTCTGGTAATTTAAACTAAATAAGTATTTTCTCTATGTATAGAAATATGAAAACCAAAAAGAAATATCTCAAAATATTAACCTCTGCGCGTCAGTGGATAGAGATGTTGCTGAAACTTAGAAACCTCTGTAATCAGCTAATTAATTTCTCTACTCATCAACATCAGAAACCGAATCGACATCAAAAATTTATTCAAGTTTCGTTTTTGACGATATTACTGATATGTGTTGTTTTTGGACAAGTAGGATTTGCACAAGTTCCAAATGTCGCTGCGCTGGTTGAAGAAGGAATTAAAGATTATAATACGGGGAATTTTTTTAATGCAATCAAACATTGGCAAGAGGCATTAAATCAGAGTAAAAATAATCCGTCAAGTACGGCGGTGGTAAATGAAGATTTGGCGCGTGCTTACCAAGAAGTAGGAGAAAATAAAGCAGCGATCGCATCCTTATCGGCAGCGATTCGTGACTATGGAGCGGTGCAAAATATCCAGCAAGTCGGACGAATGCAGTCAGAACTAGCCCAAGTGTACAGCAATTTGGGACAACCTCGTAAAGCGATTGCACTTTTATGTGGTCAACTGGTAGAAAAGTCGAGAATCTCCGACAATCAACCAAGTCAGGAAATAAAATGTACTCCCGAAAGTGCCGAACAAATCGCTACTAAATACAACGACAAACGTGGTAAAATTGCAGCCTTGGGAATTCTCGGTGAAGCATATCGGTTAATCGGAAGTTATGACCAAGCAATTAAATATTTACACGCAGCCCAACAAGTATCTCCAGCTTATGACTTTCTGGTGTTAAATAGTTTGGGTAATGCTTATAAAAGTCGCGCTCAATTGCATGAGTTACAAGCCAATTCTGCAAAGCAAGCTGGTATTTTTAGTAAAGAAAAAGAATTTACCAACAAGTCGGCGGCAGATTATAACCAAGCGCGCGAATATTTTCAGAATAGTATAAAGCTGGCGCGTAACCGAAAACAAGCTTTAGCAGAGATGCGGGGATTATTAAATTTAATTCAGTTGGGTTCTTCCCAGACAAATGAAACGAAAGTTATTGACGATGAAACTTTTAATAATGCCCATGACGATGCTTTGAAGCTTCTCAAAGATTTACCCGACTCAGCAACAAAAGTCTATGGAACAATTGATTTAGCATATTTGCAGCGCCATTCTCAAGGTACTTCACCCTTTACCTACTGTCCAACTGCGATGGTATTGTCAGGCACCGAAGCATTAAATTTTCTCAAAAGCTCAGTATTAACTAGTAATAAATTACAAGACAATCGCTTGCAATCTTATGCTAATGGTGCTTTAGGACATTTTTGGGAATGCCGCAAAGATAGTAAACAAGCATTAAAATATACTCAAGCTGCAATTATCGCCGCAGATAAGAACTTGAGTGCAAAAGATAGCTTGTATTTGTGGGAGTGGCAAGCTGGACGGATTTTAGATGAACAAGAGGGAAAAAAAGAAGAAGCGATCGCATCTTATCAACGAGCATTTGATACTCTAGAAGATATTCGCCAGGATATATTGACCGCAGAACGTGATGTGCAGTTTGACTTCCGCGATGTCGTGCAACCATTGTACCGAACATTGGCGCGATCGCGGCTAGATTTGTTAGGAGTTGGTGCAATTGCAGACGAACGACGTGCCAAGGAATTATCGCAAGTAGTTAATACTATCGATGCGTTGAAACTGGCAGAATTACAAAATTATTTTGGCAATGATTGTATTTTGAGTGGGTTGAATCCCAAACAGGTAGGCGAACTTCTGCAAGATAATAGTGTAGCGTTTAAGAATACTGGGTTTTTGAGTTCGATAATTTTTGATAACAAAACCGGAATATTATTGCAATTACCTAATCAGACAACCAAATTTAAATGGATTGAAGACTCCAATCAAGAAGGTACAAATAAGATAATTCACAGTGACAAATTACAGAAAAAAATTGCCGAGTTTCGTACCGGATTAATTAAAGGAGAAGTACAAGTTAACTATGATACAACAACTGCGGCACAGCTTTATGATTGGATAATTCGCCCTTTTGCTGAAGATATTAAACCTGAGACAGTCCAAACCCTGGTGTTTATTCAAGATGGGTTTTTGCGTAGTGTACCAATGGCAGCACTTTATGATAGTCAACAACAGAAATACTTAATCGAAACCTACGCAGTTGCCACAACTCCTAGTTTACGACTTACTACACCAAAAGTCCGCGACCGTAGTACACAAAAGGCGCTAATTTTAGGTTTAACACAACAAGCAACAATCGACGGAAAATCTTTTGATCAGCTTTTTTCAGTTCCCGAAGAAGTCGATGCAGTTGAAAGCATATTTCCCAATCATACCGACCTTATCGATGATAAGTTTTTTCCCGAAAGTTTTAAACAAAAACTTGAGAAAACAACATATCCCATCGTCCATATAGCTAGTCACGCTCAATTTGGCATCATTCCCGAAGACACCTTTATTGTCACAGGTAAAAACCAAAAACTCACCATCAGTCAATTAGAAAACTCACTAGGAAACCTCAACAGCAAATTAGATAGCGTCGAACTTCTGGCACTGACTGCATGTGAAACCGCAGTGGGCGATGATCGCTCTACACTAGGATTAGCTGGAGTTGCATTACAAGTGGGCGTTAAAAGTGCGATCGCATCTTTGTGGAGCGTCAACGATCAATCAACATCTGAACTAGTCAAAACATTTTACACCAACTACCGCGACACTGGAATTAGTATTGCAGAAGCATTGCAAAAAGCCCAAATTCGGATGATTAATGCTAAAAACTTACCGCCATCTGAAGGTATAAATATTAAGTATGATAACCCAGTATATTGGGCATCAATGATTGCGATCGGTAATTGGCTTTAAATAATTCGTAATGACGCTCTCTACGTGTGATTTTACCCCCTGCATGACCAAATTTTGAACCATAACGTGACCAAAAGTTAACGTAATTTCAAGATTTTGAGCCAATCAACAACTTAACTTTATGAATCAAATTATGTCCGGGTGTTTTAAATATGAACCATAATACGACCAAAAGTTTTATTTTTAGACTTGGTAAAAAATGCCGAGCAAGACACCCTAATTTAGTCGAAAATTTTAAACTTTCGGTCAAAATATGATTCAAAATGTCCACAATATGGTTCAAAAATATGTTTTGCCAAAAATTGAGTGATAAAGCGATCGCCTGAAATCTGAATTTTTATTTCTCTCTCATCGCGGTACGGTACAAAGTGTAACCAGACCCAAAAGTTGTCAGGGTCTGGAAGCATAAGCGAGGATTTTAGGGTCTGAAACCTTATTGTTGCGTTAATTAATTGTCAGCAAGTCCAAACTAACGG
>NZ_JACJSF010000013.1 GCF_014698035.1 Desmonostoc muscorum FACHB-395 | reverse complement strand
TAGATTTGGCATCTGCTGAATCTGCTCCTGTTGCTCTTTCTGCTCCTGCTATCAACGGTTAATTCTCAAGCATTAACTCTATTAGCTAAATAAGAAAGCGCTCTCCCGAAGTGGGAGAGCGCTTTTAATTTAAGTTAGCAACATAGGAGGTATTTACTAGATACCCAATACTTTTCGGTTAAGGGGGAAAGGGTTTGAATTTACCTTTCCCCATTGCCCTTTAACCTTTCCTCAGACCAAAAGAGAGATTATTGGGTTTAACCGAAAAGTATTGACTAGATACCTCTCTAAGAATTACGGGAGTTCATCGGAAAATACTAAAAGCTGAAACCATGAGCGGGATATCAAATTAGCGAACAACTTTACAACGGTTCAAGAACCCTGGTTTATCGCGGATATAAAGAGACTGACCAACAGCCTGTAGTCATCAAGCTGCTCTAGATATACATAGCAAAGTAATCATTGTAAATTTCCGTATTAGTCATAACTGTGATTTCTATTTGTTTCTTTTCTTCATCTGTAGCTAGACTCATGGCCGGGTTTAAGCTATCTTGGGGGATAAAATCACCACAGTATTCATTAGCCGGTACTGTTGCATTCATCTTTTGGGGATAACTTAATTTGAGATTATTCATGATTGTAATGAATTGACTACGGCTGCGATCGCTAAATCTAGGATTAAAACGCTTTTCTTCGCCAATGGTGGAAACTGTGCGTCCTTTGTAATCATGGGCGGGATATACCAAGGTATTATCTGGCAAGGTGAATAAGCGTTGTGTCACCACATCATATAGGGTTCCAGGATCGCCACCTTGAAAATCTGTGCGTCCACAACCACGAATAAATAAGGCATCACCAGTTAATAAGTGGGTTTTGTTTACCAAATATGCTATGTGACTAGCACTGTGACCTGGTGTGAAAATTGCTTCGATCGCTACTGATCCCACATCGATGATTTCGCCACCGACAAGAGAGCGATCGGCTTTCGTGACAGCAGCATTCTGGGGAACGATCACCTGACAGCCTGTTTGTTGCCTAAGTTTGCCTGCCCCTGTGATGTGATCGGCATGAAGATGAGTTTCTAGACAATAGCGTAGCTTTAATCCTAGTTCATCTAATGATTGCAAATCGCGGTCAACTTGCTCTAATACAGGGTCAACTAGAACAGCATCTCCTGTCTGTCGATCGCCAATCAGGTAAGTATAACTACTGGTTTCAGGGTCAAATAATTGCCGAAATAGTAAGCTTGACTGGGGTATCTGTGAGCCACCATCGCCTGTTTCCCTATTTAACAAAAGCATCGTGGGAATCGGACGCACACGTACTGGCAGCGACTGCAATAACGCTTGAGATAATTCCTGCGCCTGTAGCCGTAATTCTGGAACAGCAACAGTTTCCCACAAGTCGCCTTTGCGAGGAGTTCCCAAGGTATACAGCAGTGTCGAAACATTACTGTCTGCCGTATATAAAGCACCGTGGGCATCTGCATCTAATCCTAAGCCGATGGCATTGGGGCGAATTAATCCTTGCGATCGCAAATCAGCAATTAGGGGGTGAGGCGATCGGCGATAATCTGCTGCTACCCCGGTACAATTCACTACACGGTGGACGTGTAAGACAGTATTAGCATGGGTTTTGCGCTGGCATACAGTTACGGCTACACCGTCCGGCAAAGCTTGATATTCCCGAATCCGTCCGGCGGAAATGTTAAGTTGACCAGAATCCAACATTTCAGTGAGAACATCCGCCACTTTGGGGGCAATGCGGTGACGATGCACGTCCCAATAGGGCGTTAGATGACGCAAAAAGCGCTGCTGTTCCTTGGTCGGTAGTTTTTGCCAAATTTTCTGAATTATTGGACGCAGAGAATCAATTACCGATCGCCAGTTATAGCCTTGGGCAGCGGCAACTTCCACCTCGGCACGCAGGCGATGCAACCAGCCGCGCACACTTTTTGGTGAAGTCTCTGGGTTCACAAAGCTAGGATAAGGTTTAGCTGCTTGATGTTTTTGGGGAAATAATCCTCGTCGAGATATAGCATAAATTTTGCCCCGATGTTGGCGATCGTGCAGAGATAAAACCATATCCACCATCGTCAGTCCTGTACCAATTAGCAGCACGGGCGCATCAAGATTAAGGTCTGCTAGGGCATCGGCTGACCAGGCATTCCGCAGATAACTTTCATTATTGCTGTCTGCATTTTTGATTGCGGGTGGTGTAGAAGGCGAGTTTCCCAACGCCAACACAACTTTATCTGCGGCAAAACAGCGACCACTACGCAGAGAAACGATCGTCCCTTTTTCTTCAGGCTGTATCCCCACGACTTCATCGGTCAAACGTTCTAGTCGTACATCACTAGGTGCTGTGGCTTCTGCTTCTGCCAAAATCGACTGAATGTACAAACCATAGACCTTGCGGGGAATGAAGGTACTAGCATTGACTTCTTCAGGAAAAAATGCAGCTAATTCGTTGCGATTGTACTGAAGCCAACGCAGCAGATGTCCGGGATCATCAGGAAATGCACTCATGTTTCCGGCCGATACATTCAGCAAATGACAGTTGGTATTGGTGCTGTAAGCAATTCCCTTCCCCATTTGATGACTGCGCTCAATCAGCTTAATGATGAGAGGTTGGCTGGCAGTTTTCAATAAGTGGGTAGCAACTAGAGAACCGCTAAAACCTCCACCAACAATAGCGATCGTGGTTGGAGTCTGGGCAGTCAAAAAACTAGGGTTCATGGCGATTTTAGTTAGAATCGATAATCCCGCCGATTGAATAAAGTCTATTTACTAAGATTAAACATATTTGCAACTCAGATGAAATAATTAGACTTTACTTAACTTTACTTAGTATGATTTTCTATAATACCTTGCTTTCAGGTATTTAACGCCTGGTTGACTGACAAAAGTCTGAGGTCAAGAAATTGAAGCAGAGAAAAAAGGAGGCGCAGACTTCCAGAACAAATAATTTCGTCGGACTCTAACTGTTAGCTAAACACAGATAGAGGAATACAAGCGACCTCCCCCTGTTTAACGTATTGTAGATATCGTTAGTCTGCCATCTTTGACTCCGGATAATCAATAAAATGTTAAGACTTTATCATTTATTACTAGGTTCTATTTTGCTGGTGTCAATACCAGTGGGAGCAAAATTTGTTCTTCCCCAATTTTCTCCACCCAAAGAGGTAAAGTCCTCTGCTGTTGTAAAACTTCCCAACTCTAATGAGGGTAATATCTGGCAGAAAATTCTCGGAAATACTGCTGCTCCAACTAACTGGCAAGTTGCCGCTTGTGAGGGAAATGCACCCCTGTTGTGTATCTCCTCTAAAGGGAAACGTTTGGGTACAGTTGAGATTAACATTTACCCACTAACAAACAATGAGGATTTCCGAAAAAAACTCTTAGCAGCTGGTATTCCAAGTGGTTCTCAAGTGGACTACCAAAGTTCCCAATACCAAACCCAGGTATTACCAGTACTCAAGGCTTGGGTTGCAGACCACTACGCTGCATTTGCGAAAGACCGTCAGAGTGAATATGGAAAAGAGATTACTTTCTCAGCCTACCCACTCCAACCAGTACCGATTGGTAAGCTTCAGGGAATCCGCTATGGCTTCGCCGGACTCAAAGAACAAGGTGGAGTAAAAGAGCAACATATCGGTCATGTCGCCTTTGATGGCAGTAAACTCTACGTAATTACCACTGCATTCGATCCAGGTACGCAGACAGGTAAGTTTGAGCAACTGGAAAATTTGGCTATTTTTCAACCTTACTTATATGCGATCGCATCTGATCTGCATTTACCCTAAGAGCCAAGGTTACAGGTAATAGAGAATAATCTGTAACCTGTAACCTATAACCTATTGCCTTCTTTAATCCCCCATCAACCTAAATCTCAGCCACCGCCCGTTCAATCAAGCGACGTGCTAAAGTTTGTGTGCCAGTGTGTTCATAATAATTTGTAGATACATCCAAGAATGCAGCCAGGTAGTCTAACTTATCATCTGCAATATCGACAAAACTGTGTAAGTTGCTAACTACCTTGTGTGGCGTTAAATTATTCGCACTGACAATACCACTCATCCAACCTTTAACTGAGTCAAAACTTTCGCCGATAAAGTTGAGTTTACTACCAGCATTGTTGCCTGGAATCACATCTTTGATATTTTGGAAAGTCGAGTTCTGTTCTAACTCATTGGGACTTGTTTGATTAATCCCAGATATGGCTTTACTGATGAAGTCTGGGCCTAGAGGTATTAAACCATCAACACAAACTAATGCCACCATGCGGATGAGTGACTCACCACTATACTCACCTAAAGAGGCGACAAAATCGCCAATGCTGTCTCCAGGAATGCCGTTAATTTGACAGAAAGCTACTAACTCAGCCACTAACTTTAATGTCAAATCGATAGTTTGGGCTTTGTCTGGTTTGGGAGTGACAGAGTTTAAAAAACCCAATAAAGGAATTTTCTCGCCAACTTTGTTAGCTAAAGCGGCTGCACCAAGGGCTTTATCTGTACCATCAACGGTTTGATATAACCACAAAGCTGTTTGGTATCCTTGGGATTTGTCATTGAATAGATAAATCGCTCTTTCACCAATTTGTTGAATTAAATCTTCGTCGTCTTCGCCAGTGACGGTCTTAATGGTGTTGACAAAGCCGACGGTATTTTGCCACTCCCCAGGAGCAACAAAATCGAGGGACTTCAACATAGAAATAGTCAAGCCACCGGTTGGCAATTGATCGACTAAATCAACAATCGATTTGCTCACAAAAATCTCCTTACTTAGGTTTTGTTATCTTCAATGTTGGCAATCCGGCTTATTTCAATTTAGCCAGACCATTAAGATTAAACTTCTCTAGCCAATCTGCGCGATCGCTAGCTGTAAATGACGGATTGCTGGAAATTGCTTTTACTTGGTACTTGCCTACCAAAATTGCAGTTTGCGTCTTACCAACTTCTATTGCCGGATAACCGCCAATTTTTTTGGTACTTTTCGAGAACTTGGCTACTGCATTAGGTGTGCTGGTGGTATCAGAAATAGACAGCAACGCCATATCTTTACCGCCTTTTTTCAACTTCAAATTAGCAAAGCCTTTTTTCTCTTGGGTATAGACACCCTGGTAGCCATCACTAGCTTTTGGGAAAAATTTATTAAATTCGCTACCCTGAGTTGCAGTTTTAGCCACCGCAACGTTTTTTTGTTGAGTGCTTTCTTTTTGCGCCTGGTCAAAACGTCCAGGTGCTTTTGGGCTACAGGCTGTTGTCAGTAGTACTACTGACAGCAATAAAGCAGCTACCACCCTACGCCCACGGTTTAAAATCATTCTTGGCTTCTCCCTATACTTGAGCTTTGAGGCAATTATCTGCGCTGCTAGCAATTATTACTCGTAAAATTTACTTTTTGATAATTATTGCTTAAGTGCTTAACATACCAATAAACTCAACACAAAAATGCCCCCTTTCGGGCTACGGTGTATACGCATTTCTATACGAGATACACAACAACGTTCGATCCTCCTAAATCCCCCTTTTTAAAGGAGACTTTGACTCCTATTCCCCCCTTTTTAAGGCTAGGGGGGATCTAAAAGCTGTGGAACAACTTTAAAAGACTTGTGGATACACCGTAGCCTTTTGGAAGAGACTAGCGCCAAGCGGGTTTCCCCCATGAGCAAGTGGCGTGGATTTAGGAGGATATAAATGCAGTGGGATAACTCTTTTAGAGTTGTGTATAGACTTTAGCCCTTTTAGGAGAGTGTCTTTGATTTATGGATAAGCTATTCAAGTTTGATCAACCAGGGGGCCAGTCTAATTGCCGTCCTCCCAAAATATGCAAATGTAAGTGATAGACAGTCTGACCACCATCATCACCAGTATTGATGACAACTCGATAACCGTTTTTCAGCCCAGCTTCTTCTGCAACACGTTTGGCTGTTAATAAAAGATGCCCCAACAGAGCATGATCCTGAGATTCAGCATCAGCTAGTGTGGGAATGGGTTTTTTAGGAATGACGAGAATGTGTACAGGCGCTTGGGGGTGGATGTCTTTGAAGGCCAGGGCTAAATTATCCTCATAAACAATATCAACGGGAATTTCCCGACGAATGATTTTGCTGAAAATCGTTTCTGTAGTTTCACTCATACCATCTACCTAATCATCTGCTAGAGATTTTAAAGGTTTACTGTAGTTTCTAGATCATCTACACAACAAAATACTCTTTTCTGCGTTCGAGTCTTCCATAGATAAAATTAGGATGAATATTAAGGGTGCGATCGCTCTTAGCAAAGCATTAAATACATAAATGCAAAGCGGCTTTTCACCAGAAATCGCCTCTGAAATAGTTATGAATATAGCAATTTTGGCAGTTAAAAACCGTAATTACACTGAGATTAGCGCATCAGTACTTTCTATCTTCGGTATTCGTAAATCCATCAGCACCCTTTTTTAGAATTGATGCAGATCAAAAATACTAAGGGTACGAAAGCTTTAATTCCAAAATGTCCGCATACGAGGTTAATTTTTCCCAATACCGTAAGCTACACTCGATCTTCATCCGCTAGACAACTTACATATTTTGTAAATCGGACAGGATGCTTAACCTACAATAATAGTGCTATATATTTGTAGTTAAAAATTTTAATAAACCACGAAGGCTTAAAAATCACAAAGCCAGACTTTTGCAAAACAACCATATTTGATGAGTAAATCAATTGTTTCAACAAAACGGCTCGGCAGTCAGTTAATCCTCTGGTTGCTTGAAGAAGATCGACGAGAGAAGGAAGGGCCTTACCGCAAGGAGGAAGCACATCGCCAGCATCCTTGGTGGCAGGTAATGTGCTTGACTGGTGTAGATTATTTCTCCACCCTTGGCTATCAACCTGGGATTGCAGCATTGGCGGCTGGCGCTCTTTCTCCGATCGCTACCCTGATTTTAGTTTTGCTGACGCTCTTTGGAGCATTGCCAATCTATCGGCGGATTGCTGCCGAAAGCCCTCATGGTGAAGGGTCGATCGCAATGTTAGAACGTTTGCTACCTTGGTGGCAAGGCAAATTACTTGTGCTATGTTTACTCGGTTTTGTGGCAACCGACTTTATTATTACCATTACGCTGTCGGCTGCTGATGCTACAGCCCATATCATTGAAAATCCCCTTACCCCAGATTGGTTTCACGGTCAGACGATCGCAATCACCCTAATATTAGTTGCATTACTAGGCGCAGTTTTCTTGAGAGGTTTCCGAGAGGCGATTGGGATTGCAGTAGTCTTGGTGGCAGTTTATCTGCTGTTAAACTTCATTGTCGTGAGCGTCGGTGTGTTCCAGATTTTAACTCACCCAGGAGCGATCGCTAACTGGCAGACTGCACTTTTTGCCCGCCATTCCAATCCTTTTATCTTAATTGGTATAGCTCTTTTGATATTTCCCAAGCTAGCACTGGGATTATCAGGCTTTGAGACTGGCGTAACCGTGATGCCCCTTGTCAAAGGTAACAGCAGTGACACTCTCAAATATTCCAAAGGGCGAATTCGGAATACACGCAAGCTACTCACCAGTGCTGCTCTGATTATGAGCTTCTTTTTGCTCACCACCAGTTTTATAACCACTCTACTGATTCCAGTCGCAGAATTTGCATCTGGGGGCAAAGCTAACGGCCGGGCCCTTGCTTATTTAGCACATTTGTATCTAGGCAACGCCTTTGGCACGATTTACGATCTAAGTACTATTTCTATTTTGTGGTTTGCAGGTGCATCTGCAATGGCAGGGCTGCTAAATATTGTGCCTCGCTACCTACCACGCTATGGCATGGCTCCCAATTGGGCACGGGTAACGCGACCTTTGGTGTTAGTCTACACTGCGATCGCATTTGTTGTCACAATTATCTTCAGGGCAAATGTGGAAGCCCAAGGTGGGGCTTATGCAACTGGTGTGCTTGTATTAATTACCTCAGCAGCCTTTGCTGTCACCTTATCAGCCCACCGTCACAGAGAGAAGCGGGCAAAACTGGTTTTTGCTACTATTACACTGTTATTTTTATATACCACTATTGTTAACATCATCGAAAGGCCAGAGGGGATTAGAATTGCTGGGTTTTTCATCGGTGCAATCATTTTTACCTCGCTGGTTTCTCGTGTTTGGCGTTCAACGGAACTGCGAGCAGAGCGGATCGAAGTTGACGAACTTGCTGCCCAATTCCTTGCTGAAGAGAGCCAAGGAGCAATACGACTGATTGCAAATCGGTTGAATACGGGTGATGTCCTAGAGTATTTTATGAAAGAGAAAGAGGTACGCGAGGATAACCATATTCCGCCCAACGATCCAATTCTTTTTCTAGAGATTCAGGTATCAGATGCTTCAGAATTTGCGGATATCATCAAAGTAAGAGGGGTGCAAGTTGGTGATTATCGCATCTTGCGGGCTGAGAGTGCAGCAGTCCCTAATGCGATCGCGGCTTTACTGCTCTATATTCGTGACCAAACAGGTAAGATTCCCCATGCCTACTTCGGCTGGGTTGAGGGCAATCCTATACAATATTTATTGCGTTTTATCTTGTTTGGAGAGGGCGATATTGCTGTAGTTACCCGTGAAGTACTCCGGCGGGCTGAAAAGAATCCCCAGAGGCGACCTGGCGTTCATGTGGGGGGTTGAGTAAGCATCTTGAATGATTAAAGAGGAAAATGACATATATTTCCACAAAAACCCTTACATTGGCAGATTTTCTCTCTCAATACCGAGATAATCCCCGTTATGAACTGGCAAGATGGGGAACTAATTGACATGGAACCCACTGACCACCACTGAATTAACCAGCTAGATGATTTAAGCGATGCGCTGTTTGGCTTTTCTGAAATAAGAGCAGTTAGAAGAACGAAGAGTTTGATTTTAGCAGGTCAGTATTCTTAGGCTCACTGTTCATTCTCACGCCACTAAGTATAGCTATTTACTTGACTTGCGTAGACCCTATATCGGCTTGGCGCTAGCAGTCTATATGCAAGGCGCACCTTCAGGATGGAACAAAGCTAGGGTTTGATTAAGTATTTATCCTTGAATAAAAATCGCTTTGTTAGGAGGCATCACTTGCTTTAACCCTATTATCAGAATTGCGTAGAAGCTCTGCTTCTTGTCAACAGACATCGCCTCTAGTATATTTATGAATATAGGAATTGAAACTGGTGGTGGAAGTAGTCCCTCTATATCTAGCCCTGTTGTGGACTACCATCTTTTGTACATTCCTTTTGCTCAATAATTCTAGCTTGAATAGTAGCTTTATCAGAGACTTTCTGGTTCCGAAGTTGGGCGATCGCTAAGTCAATAGGATGATCTCGCATTTGCAAGCTATTATCTTCATTTAGACGAATAGTATATTGGGTGGGTTCAGCTAGTTTTTCTCTTTCCTGAAGAGATTTCCATCTCTGTGAAGATTCCACTTTCAATGAACCATTGAGAAAAATGTCTGCCTTCGGATAGTCTTTTTGCAAGTTTTTTTTATTAATAGTCTCATTGATTTTATCTTGCTTATTAAATACAATCTCTACCTCCTGGGTAGTAGTACATCCGCCTACAATGCTTTTTCCAAATGGATAAACTATTTTGGTGAGCCACATAGCAAGCATCAGTAATACAACAATAGGAATAATAGGAACTAAAAAAGTAACAAAATTAATTTTTGATTTATTCCTTGGGTTTGGAGATTTAGAGCTAACCTGGAAAGGCTCTAATTCTTCTAGTTGTAAAGGGGTACTAGAACTGTCTATACTTAACGAAAATTTATGTGAGGGAATAGCTGGAGTTGGTTCGCTATACTCCCAAAACTGCTTGTATCCTGTCATTAATAATTCATGGGCTTCTTCAATATCTTTATTAGTAACAAAAAACTCTTTTTTGTTTACAATACCCTTAAGTACAACGCCCTCTATGAGATAAATCTCTCTACCAAATGAATCTTTTAATATTTCATTTTTTCCTTCGGGATTGAGATGTTGTCCTGTGGCCTTAATAACTCGAAAAGCTATAGTAAAATCTCCAGCTTTTGAACCAATCACTTGCCTAAAAAATCCCATCTTAGATTCTGTTAAATCTCCATCAGCTACTCTAGCTAATAAGTTATAAATCTTAGCTTCACAAATAAAATCAGGAGCTACGACTGTTCTGTAATCAAGAGAACGATTTCGACTCACTAAAAAATGCCAAGATTCAACGTTCATATTTCTATATTCCGACTAGATAGACATAAAACTGTTTCAAAACTCTCAAAATCTAGTCAAAAAGGTATTTGAATCTTTGCAACCTAATAAAGCTTTGAGACGGTTACATTGTAAATATCCTCTCTTTGGAATTTTGAGAAATTATCTTGATTAGCTTCTCTAAATTATGGAGCAAGCCAAGAAAACGGGAAAAAAGGAATGTTCCGCAAAATCCAATAGCCCAAAATGATTTTCAGTGTCCACCAAATCCAAGTAGGCTTGATGAAAATTGGGGTAACTTTACGTCTGGTAAATGCAGGCAAACTGTAGCAAATATAGGAATATAACAGGTAGGGCAATGATAATACCATGAGAGGATTTAGTCCAAAGGCCGTCCAGAGATGACCATGAAGTAACTGATGAAGTCCCCGCAGTGTTCCACAGCCAGGACAATATAAACCCGTTAAAGTGCGAAATGGGCTAGGTGGATAAAGTCTACCCGGCGTAGCAGGATTGAAAAAGTAGAGAATAATAGCTGCAATTAGAATAATTGCTGACAAAATAACTACTTTCAGCCGTCTTTTTTCTATCGGAGACAAGGAATAGGAGGTAAGATTTTTTGATAACATATAACTCTAATGAAAGATGGCTAATGGTAAATAAGAGTGTTATTTTTTTATAATTATTATTGATTAAGACTGCCAATAATAAATATTAATAAATAAAACAAAATTGCTGCTCCAAAAGAAATCCAGCACCATTTCTTAGCATTATCTGATGCTGTAGTTGCACCTTCGTAATCTCCAGCTTGGAATTTTGCATTAACTTGAGCAGCGTAGATAATTGCTACAATCCCAAATGGCTGACAGCAGAATATAGCTAATAAAATCGCTTGAGGTAAATAGTTAGGGACTTTGTTAGACTGCATAGGTTTACTTAAGCTGAATTTTATACAATTTTCCAAATTTTGATCGTGTTATCTTCAGAGCCACTGGCTAATATTTGATTATCTAGACTAAAAGCTAGAGTGGTCACTCTACCCATATGCCCAGGCAAAGTAGTGACTAAATTTCCGGTTGATAAATCCCACAATTTGATTGTGCAATCCTCACTTCCACTAGCAAGGATGCGGTTGTCTGAGCTAATAGCAAGGGATATGATTGCCTCAGTATGTCCTTCCAACTCGTAGCACAAGTTGCGAACTTTCCAGTCCCACACATACACAGTTTTGCCAAAACCTCCACTAACTAATATGTTTCCATCGGAGCTAAAGGCTAATGCTCGAATGAAACCAAGATGCTTGTCCAGAGTATAAAGTAATTTACCTTTGTCAAGCTCCCAAAGGAATACTGTCTTGTCGCCACCCCCACTGGCTGCAATGCGCCAATCAGAGGAAACAGCAAGTGCATAAACAAAACTGCGATGTCCGTTTAATGTATGAATTAACTGACCACCATCAGTTCCAAATTGCCAGAGTTTCACGGTTTTATCCCGACTGCCAGTGATGAACGTGCGCCCATCGGGACTAACAACAAACGCATTAATCAGGTCAGAATGTCCTTTCCATTTATGCAGACACTTTCCTGTATTCGCGTCCCATATCTTAATAATTTTATCTTCACTAGTCGTAAATAATAGTTGATTATCTTTACTAAGATTCGCTAGTACAAACCCTGATGTTTCATTAATAGTTCCTTGTAACTTTCCTGATGCAAGCTGCCAAAATCGAATGCTTTTATCGTGACTGGCACTGAAGATTGCTTGACTATCAGATGTAAAGCAAAGGGAACGTACCACCTTTTGATGACCAATTAGAGTCTGAGTTAGGGTTGCGCTCGATAAAGTAGTCCGAGCATATTTTACAGGTGGCTTTGGAGAAGAAAAAATAATTTCTCCACCTAAATTAGCTTCAGGAAATTCTTTTTCAAATTTCTGGAGATGCTCTAAAAAAATACTAACCAAGTAGTTGAGCGCCGTCTCATCATTTTTAACTTCCTTTAAACGTTCTTCTTTATCTCCAAGTATAATTGCAGCTTCTTTATTAAAAAAAGACTGAATGAGCGGATCAAACAATGCAAAATTAGTTTTAGTTTGTATTAATGCCTGAATATTGTCCGTATCTACTCCTAAAGATTGCACATAAGTTTTTACTCTATCCATCAAGACATTACCCGAAAAAAGCAAATTAGTTTTAGCTTGGACTGATGGGTAAACTTCTTGTTTGTTTATTTCTAAAGAGTTTATATATGCTTTAACTTTATCAATCATTACACAAATAAGCGGAATCTCTACCTGGAAAGGAATAGGGATAACGTCAGGATTTTTTCTCATAGAGCCATCATCTTGGGGAGTAGCAAATTCCTGACCTATAGAACTTATAGGGATTATACGTAGTGGGCAACCAGCATTCTTTCTACTAACAACTACATCCTTAAATTCCTTAACCTTATCTTGTAATCGATTTAGTATGTCTGATAATTTGTATCTATTTGCAAGTAAATCCCATTTACTAATAATAAAGTGAACTGGAGTGTCTTTTTTGCACTTATCTACCAGTTGCATTATATTAGGCATATCATTCTGTAACCAAATCAGTACATCTCTATTACTTAGAGTCTTATCCTCCATAAACTTATAGGCTTTAAATCCGTCTATAATGACTAAAATTGCATCTGCTTTAGGAACTTCTTCTTGAAAATCAAAAGTAATATCTTCATCATCATCTACATCTGTAAGTAGTCCTCCCGCATAGTCAATATAGGTGAATTGGCATACTGGGTAGTTATCTAATTCAGAATTTTTTACACAACAATTAAAAGTCCAGTTAGTAACATTTCTAGTTCCTGCTGGCCATTTTTCTCCAGTAACAATTTGTGTATAGATTGTATTAAGTTCTCTACTCTTCTGAGAATCAGCTACTTCTACAAAGAATCCTTTTTCACCTTGAGTTGATAATTGTTTAAACAGGCTCGCTAAAAATATAGTCTTACCAGAACCAGATGTGCCTAAAGTAAGTATATTATAATTATTCATCATAAAAACCCATGAAACCCATGATTATTAAACAATAAGCTCAGATTCAGGAAAGTCTTGTTCAAGTTTACCTTGAATATATAAAAAACTATCTATTGCGTGATTTAAAGCTGTTTCTTCATCTTTAACTTTTTCAAGAGAACTGTCTCTTTCCACTTTTAATTTATCAATATTTTCCTTATTTTTAGCTTTAGCTATAGAAAAGAAAAAATTATCTAATTTACCGATTAAAACTTTAGCAATTTTCTTATCTGGAAAATACTCAAATAAAGGTAAATGTTCCAATACTTGGTCAAAAGCAATATCAAGAATTAAGCCACCGAACTTCCAAAACACATTCTCTTCAGATAGTTTTTGATTCTCAAGTTTTTCTTTTTTTTGTAATAGCTCGCTAAGTTGAGCTTTTATTCTATCTGGGAACACGCAAGAAATAGGTACTTCAACCTGAAAAGGCTTGGGAACTGCACCAGGTATTTTTTCCATACTTCCATCAGGTGCAAGAGTTGCAAAATTCGATCCAACAGAGCTGACTGGAATAAGCCTAACTGGAGAATTGGCTTGATTCCGTTGGTATATTAACATTTGAAATTCAGGAATTTCAAGAAGGCGATCGCGTATCTGTTGTAAAGAAAATTTTGCTTCAAGTAAGTCCCATTTACTAATGACGAAATGAATTGGTACTTGACTGTATGACATCCATTTAATAATACCTGGTAAATCTTTTATAAGTAAAGAATCAACATCTGATTGCTTATTGTTATTCATCAAATCATAGATTTTTTTTCCATCAAGAAGTCCCAAAATAGCATCTGATTGCTTAATAATGTTTTGAAACTCTGTGTCTTCCTCGTTTATATCTGTGAGTCTTCCTCCAGCGTAATCAAAATAGACAAACTCACAAGCATCATAGTATTCAAGAGTTTTTGGATTTTTAACACGACAAATATAAGACCATTCAGATATTTCGCTATATCTTGTTCCTTTAGGCCAAATTTCTCCAGCAATGATCTCTGTATATATAGCATTGAGTAGCTTTTTCTGCCTAGAATCTTTAACTTGAAGGTAAAACCCATGATCTGCTTGGATTCCTAGTGCCTTAAACATACTGGAAAGGAAAACTGTTTTTCCCGATCCTGATGCACCCAAAGTAATAATTTTATAAGTGTTCATAGGTCATGAATTATTCAATTATTTCTTTTATCATTAATTTTCACTAAACCAGCAATATTTAAGATATTTAAGTTATGAATATTGCGTTTAGTAATAATAATTACCTTCTATATCACTTATTAATATCCATTGAAATTGGGATACATTGAAGGTTGTTGCGGTACTTGTTGATATCCATTTGGGTACGGATATATTGAGGGCTGTTGCGGTAATACTTGTTTCAATATTGTTTGGAGTTGTGGCACTTTTGCAATATGAGGAAAAAATTTAAAAATAATAAATCTCAGTATTAAAAAAGTAGACAGAAAATAAGTTTTATTGAACATTTATTTTGCACCTATAGATATTATTGTATAGAAAAAGTTTAATCTTAAGGCTTTAATTTATCTATAGATTTTCCCGAAAATATTAATCATAAAATAGCAGGCATTAATAAGTTAATTCATAACATTAGTCAAGAATTTTTAAATGATTGGCATCGCCAGCATCACTCAATTTAATGAGTGCGATTGCCCTCATCAAATTTATGCTAATCAAAACTAAGTGAATATACTAAGCCTAGAAAATAAGCCCAACATTGTCACTAGCGGAATATTGGGTTTTAAACCTATCAAAATGTGAGGTCGGTAAGACGTGACTACAGCCTGACAATCCCCCGATTCAGTGCGGTGACTAAGGCTTGAGTCCGATCGCTAACGTTCAATTTGCCGAAAATATTATTGGTATGAAATCTGACAGTACTCTCAGCAATATTAAGGACATTGCTAATCTGCTGGTTATTCTTACCCTTGGCGATCAGGCGCAGCACTTCCAACTCGCGATCGCTCAATTCCTCACTACCCATCCGCTCGGCTAGCTTGGCTGCTATAGTGGGCGGAATATACCTTTGTCCTTTATGAACAGTGCGAATCGCATCTAAAAGTTCGTTCGGTTCAGCCCCCTTGAGGAGATAGCCCTTTGCACCCGCCCGTAATCCCCGATAGATATCTTCATCGCCATCAAAGGTAGTCAACACAACGATTCGGGCGTGTTTAAACTTAGCACAGATGGCTGCGATCGCATCAGCACCTTCCATCTTTGGCATTCGCAAATCCATTAGCGCTACATCGGGTTGATGTTGGTGGAAAAGTTCTAATGCTTCTCGCCCGTTGCCAGCATGGCCGATTACAGTCATGTCTGGCTCACATTGAAGAAACATTGTTAAAGCTTGTCCCAAGATGGGATGATCGTCAGCAATCAGGATGCGAATAACATTGGATTGGCTCATGATCGTTTATTCTCGGTGTTGTGAGGCAGCATTTGTAGCTAAGTTAAATGATTGCGTTCGCGGAGCGTGTCCTAGACAAGCCGAAGCATCTAAAACTCAGACTTGGATTGAATTTGCTGTCAAATGCAACTAAATAGGGCGTTGCTAATTAGTGAGATGAATTTTGATTTCGTCCATTCGCTGTCAGGCGTTCCCGCAGGGTAGGCGCAAAAGCTCAAAGAATCTAGGTTTACCCTTGGCTAAAAATCTTAATTCATCAGGCATTTATGCAACGCCCTAAATAGATATCCACAAAAAACGAGAATTTTACGCAAATTACACTAATTTTTATCTGGTTTAGCGAATAAATCCATCAGCTTGGCTATAAATCATTAATCTCCCTCTGCTTGCGTGCTATTTATTCATTTTTCCTCACGTTGACCAATACAATAACTTCTGTTCCCTGTCCTGGCGAACTCTGAATTGTTAGTTTTGCCCCGATGCGTTCAGCCCGTTCGCTCATAATTAAAAGACCAAAGCTGTTGATAACAGATACACTGGCGATGTCAAAACCTTGCCCATCATCTTTGATTCGCAAGCTGCACTGGCTTTCTTGATACGCCAGTTCAATTTGGATTTCTCCAGCTTGGGCATACTTGAAGGCATTGGTTAATGCTTCTTGTCCAATGCGGAGTAGGTTATTTTCAACATCTGGAGACAAGGGGTATATCTCGCCTATTAATTGGCAGACGATATGTGTGTTGCTAGGGGAAAACATCTGAGTGGCGAAGCGATTGAGAGCATTAAAAATGTCGCCGTCCTCCAATAATTGAGAGCGCAATGCTTTAATAGAACGGCGTGCTTCAGTTAGCCCAGAATGAGCTAAGTCTCGCCCTGCTTTGATTAATTTCTGTGCTACTTCTATATCTGTTGTCAGTTTTCGTGAGGCGGTGTCTAAGTGGACAATAACAATGGTGAAGGCTTGTGCTAAAGTATCGTGAATTTCCTGTGCCAAGCGGTTACGTTCTGCTAATACGGTTGCTTGTTCAGCCTGCTTACGACTACTAATATCCTGTATTGCAGCCATCCTGATGGTACGCCCACGATATGACATAAATCTGGCTCTGATCTCAGCCGGAAACGTGCTTCCATCCTTACGCAGACAAACGGTTTCATAAATTCCTTCATCCCCTGAGCGAATCTTCTGCATCACCTGTTCCCGATATTCAGGAGCAGTAAAATCCATGACACGCATACCAACCAACTCAGAAAGTTCATAACCAAACATCTCAGCACAGGTTTGGTTAGTATCTAAAAGTATGCCTTGCTCGGTAATAGCGATCGCTTCAAATGTTGCCTCTGCCAATAGCCGAAATCGCGTCTCGCTTTCTAAAAGCGCTACTTCTGCCTGCTTGCGTTCAGCTATTTCTCGTTGTAGTTCTAGAGTACGTTCAGTAACCTGTTGTTCTAAAATCGAATTATAATCAGCTAGAATCTTCTCTGCTTTTTTGCGTTCGGTAATATCAATACAAACGGTGAGCGCATATATTACTTTCCCTGATTCATCAAAAATTGGGGTGCTTAAAACTTCTACAGGGATAGTTTTATTCGGGTGGCGAAACTCAAGATTATCAACATGGACAGTTTTACCAGCTAAAGAATATACAGTTGGCAGTTCATCAGCAGGGCATAACTGGTCAGTTCCAGCTAGATAAATTTGATAATATTCTGCTATATTTTCGTATTCGATAGATGGTAATAACTCTACGTTGACTAACTGTTGTGAAGCTCGATTAGTATAGTAGAGTTGCCCACTACTATCATCTATCGAAACACTCACAGGTATAGCGTCAAGAAATTGTTTCAGGCGGGTTTCACTTTGCAATAAAGCTTTGTTTAAATCCTGCATTTCCGAAAATTTTTCTTGGAGTTGATCAGCCATACTATTAAATGACTTGGCTAATTCCCCCAATTCATCGGAACGCTCTATTTCTATTCTTTTTTCCCATTCACCTTGAGCAAGCGCTAAAGCTGATTTTTTTAAAGCTAGAACTGGTTGAGTAATCCACCGTAAAATTAAAACACCGACAGCTACAGCCACTATCAAAGCAGCAATACACAGCACAATAGTGGTGCGGGTATTAACATTAATTGCCTGCATGAAGTCATCTTCTGGGACTACTACTACAATTAACCAGTCAAGTCCTCGATTATCTTGGAAGGGTAAAACTTGAATAAACTGCCGCTTACCATCTATCGAGAAATATAATTGCTGTGAGCTATTAATTGACTTAAGTTCATGAAATTTATTTTTTAAATATTTACTAGTAAATTGTGTTTTTTTATCATTACTATTTATAGCCAAAAATGGCTGAATTCTATTTTCTGCTAATTGTGTCTCTAAATTATTTGAGCGGAAGGGTTTTTCATTAGTTGAAGTTGCTACCAATCTTCCAGACTGACGCTCAACAATAAAACTTATTCCTGTTTTCCCAATTTTTAAATTTTGCAGAAAAGTGCCAATTTTGGATAAGTTTAAATTTGAGAGTAATACACCTTGCAAATTTCCCTGTTTATCGTAAGCAGGTTGACTAGCAGCGATGTATAAGGCAATGCCAGAATTATGAGGATAAATTTTACTCCAAATTGGTCTTTCTTCTGCTATCGGTTTGTTATACCAATCACGTCTTTGAGTATCATAAGGTTTGCCAAAATCCTTTATTCCCGTGCGTGTGCCTTGTTTATTAGTAGTATAAGTCCGTAAATTATATTTAGTAGATTTACCAGATGCTCTGATTGTCAAAGAGCCATCAGGAAATATCTCTGCTGAAATAAACTCTTTATTTTTATTGGCAAAACCAATTAGACTTACTTGATTAAATACTTTTAATTGCTCAAAAAAATATTTTTCTAAGACAGCAAACTCTTGTATGTTTAATTGTCCAAGTTTAATAGTATTAGCATTATTCTGATTAATTTGCTGGGGAGTTTCAAGAAAAGTATGTAGATTTTGCTGAACACGCTGGCTAATTTCACTTAGTAGCCGTGTGGCAATATTATTTACTGCTTTTTGCCCATTTTTCAATGAGAGATAACCCGTTAAACTTACTACCGCTAAAATTTGCAGAATAAAGGGAACAATCAAAACGGTTCGCAGAGAAGGTTTAACGAGAAGAGAAAGAAAGTATTGAAGATATGATATTTTGTTAAACAATAAAATATTCCTTTTATTGTCAAGACTATAAAATTTACTTAAGAAATTTTTAAGTGTCTGAAGCAGAAGTAGTTCAGGCTTTTTTAACTCATCCTGCATTCACTACAGCACTTTTATTTTGATTAATAATGAATCTTTCCTTTAAGTTGTATAGTCAGCACTTTTGTTTGGATAACATATATGAATTTTATGTAGGAGTAAAAATAATTTTTGCATAATCTAGTTCTAAAAAATGCATACAGAAAGATTAATTGTAAAAAATATCTCTTAGGATAGATGCTTCTTTATATTTTTTAATAAGCATAAATTATATAACTACAAGACAATTAAAACAATTTCCGCAATCATCTACAACCAAAAGCTATAATTTTTTGAGTAAATTGTAATTTTACGTATTTCCTCAGATTTTCTGTAGATTTTCCAACTAGCCTCAAAGGATGTTTTAAAAGTAGTTACTTGTTATTCCAGGCTCTTATTGATCCCCCCTAACCCACGCCAGTCGCTCCAGTTTGCAAGACCAGAATCAAAGTCCCCCTTTTTAAGGCAATACAGTTCACATAAGACCAAAACACTTGTAGAGACGGCGATTTATCGCGTCTCAAAAACCCAAGATTTTGTACTTTTTAAGGGGGATTTAGCAGGTTAATTTCATACGAAAAAAGAAAAATACATTTAATAAAGTATTTTTAGTAACATCAAAATATTCCAAATCTAACCAACGGTTTTTTGGAAATGAGCGTAGTAAAATTTTCAAAATATGTGGAATTGTTTAGAAATTAATCTTCTTAAATTGGGTTAATTTTCCGTTCGCCGATTAACTAAGGTAGCGCTAGCTTGGTCAACAGGCATCAGCACAACTTCGTTAATATTGACATGGGGCGATCGCGTCACACAGAAAAATATCACATCAGCCACATCATCTGCTGTCAGTGGGGTAACTCCCTGATAGACTGTTTTAGCGCGTTCAGTATTTCCGTGAAACCGCACTTCGCTAAATTCCGTTTCCACCATACCAGGGTCAACGGAAGTTACACGTACTCGCGTTCCCAACAAGTCTTGTTTTAAACCTTCAGAAATTGCTCTCACAGCAGCTTTGGTAGCACAGTAGACATTGCCACCGGGATAGGTTTGATGTCCGGCAATGGAACCTAAATTTACCACATGGCCGCGATCGCGACTCACCATTCCCGGAACGACATAACGGGAAACATAAAGTAAACCCTTAACGTTAGTATCAATCATGTCTTCCCAGTCTTGAAAGCTGCCTTCGTGCAACTTGTCTAAACCACGACTTAGACCAGCATTGTTAATCAGAATGTCGATGTCAGACCAGGCAGGCGGTAGAGTAGAAATGGCTTCTTCGACAGCGTTGCGATCGCGCACATCTAGCTGTAATAAATGAATTTCAGTACCAAATTCTTTAACGAGAGCATCTGCTAGCTGCTGCAAACGTTCTAACCGTCGTGCTGCTAGGATTAGTTTTGCACCCGCACCAGCGAAGATTCTTGCACAAGCAGTACCAATACCACTACTTGCGCCAGTAATCAAAATGATTTGATTTTGTAGGGAAGTCATTAGGATAGTTAGAAGTGAGGAGTTAATAGTTATGACATACTCCCCGGCGTGAACGCACGGTGATTCTGGAGTAATGAGTAATAAGTAATAAGTAATGAGTAAATACCCATTTTTCATCCACTCATTACTCCTTACTCATTACTTTAAAGCATTGTGTGAAGCACGGGGTTTCAGACCCATATTTTTGATGAATTATGAATTAGCACAAGTTTCATAGTTCATACTTGTAGGGAAGGGGTTGAGGGTTAGGTTTGAGAGAAATAGGACTTACACAAAAACCCTCTAAAACTCTCATGCCTCCGTGACCTCTGCGCCCTCTGTGGTAGCCTGCGGCAAGCCACTTCTCTACGAGACGCTACGCGAACGTGTCTACGTTTTCCGTTACCCGTGCGTAAGTCCTAATAAAGTGGCACACCGCGTTAACTCCTAATTATTTCTTCACCACTTGTAGGCGCTGAGTTACCATCGTCATCCCATTACCTCGCAAGATGACAGCAGAAACCCATTGGCTACCAGGGGTGGATGGTGCTTGTCCCGTTTTAAACAATCCACCGGATGTTAATAATTGCAAATCTACGGGTGTGGGGTTGAGAAATTTCTCTGGTTGGATGGTTTCCTCTAACGCCGTTCCTAGGAGAAAATCATCACCAAGTGGCTCTTGGACGATCGCATCAAAATTATACTTCTGACCAACTTGTACCTGTTGTGGTAATTTAATATCAATTTTGGGTGGCTTGCTGCCAGAGGTAAGTAGGGTGCGTTCTGCCAAAATGTCTTGGCGGACGATTTTACCGCTTTCAATGCGCTGACGCGATTTAATCGTGGCATCGAGAGCCAAATTATTCCCACTACCGGAGGGTAAGCCAGTTATTTTCGTCTCTGTTTCGGCAATAATCCCATTGCCTTCCGATTTTGAAGATAGCAGTTTGGTACTGTATTGTAATTTAGGATATCGTTTCCAAAGTGAAACCAAAGACTTTTCTAGGGTTTGGAGGTTTAATCCATCCCCATGAGTGAAAGAGGGGCTGTAGAATTGCAACACCCCTTTGACATCACCCTTGCTGGCAGCTGCATCGACTTGTATCAACAGGTTTTTTAAATCGGTTGGTGCATTTTGAACTGTACCAGTTTGCGCTAATTGCTGTGGTGTCGTCGCTTGAGTGCGTTGCCAAGCACTTGTTAAACCAAGGGTTAGCAGGAACGAAACCAGCCAAATACTGGCTGGAAATTTGAGTTGGTGTTTTACGAAAGCAGTAATAATTTTAGTCATTTGCAAGAGTTTACTGATTTGATGAGAGAAAGTCAGGAAATTGTTTTATCTTAGTTAAGCTAGACGCTAAACGGTAGAGGTTTGATGGCAAACGCACCGATACGATTATTAATAGCTGCCAGTGGGACTGGTGGACACTTGTTTCCAGCGATCGCACTGGCAGAAAAACTTCCAGATTATCAAATCGAATGGCTGGGAGTACCCAATCGGCTAGAAACTCAACTTGTCCCTAAAGAGTATCCCTTGAATACTATTGCAGTTGAAGGGTTTCAGCAAGGGTTTGGACTCTCCTCGATTCGCATTTTGGCTAAACTCGCTGGTTCGATTATAGAAGTCAGACGAATTCTCAAACAGGGAAATTTTCAAGGGGTGTTTACCACTGGGGGTTACATCGCCGGGCCAGCTGTCATTGCGGCACGTTCTCTTGGTTTACCCGTGGTTTTCCACGAATCTAACGCCTTACCAGGTAAAGTAACTCGCTTTTTTGGCCCTTGGTGTAGTGCGGTAGCCTTGGGATTTGAAGTAGCTGCTAAGTATTTGCCTCGTGCCAAAAATGTCTGTGTTGGTACTCCCGTGCGATCGCAATTTCTCGATGGGGAAATTAATTCACCCCTGGATTTAGCCATTCCTGATGGTGTTCCCTTAATTGTCGTCTTTGGTGGTAGCCAAGGTGCAGTTGCGGTTAATAAGTTGGTGCGCGAATCTGCAAAGGCTTGGTTTGATGCTGGTGCTTATGTAGTACATTTAACTGGCGATCGCGATCCCGAAGCAGATAGTCTCAAACATCCACAGTACATAGCTTTGCCTTTTTACAACAATATGGCGGCGTTGTTGCAACGAGCAACTCTTGCCATTAGTCGTTCTGGTGCCGGTAGCTTGACAGAATTAGCAGTGTGCGGAACACCAGCAATTTTGATTCCTTACCCCTTTGCCGCAGAAGACCATCAATCTTACAATGCAGATGTATTTACCAAAGCTGGTGCGGCGTTAACACTGAAGCAATCGGAGTTGACGGCGCAAGTATTGCAAAGTAATGTGTTGAATTTGTTGCAGTCACCGCAAGAGTTAGCAAAGATGGGGGAAAACGCTCATGCGATCGCAGTTCCCGATAGTGCCGAAAAATTGGCGCAATTAGTGCGTGAGGTGGTGGAAACATAACGTTGATTATTTAGTATTAGAAATTTAATTTCCAAGTTATGAATATCTTATCCAGCCCAAAGTTTCGCTTCACAGTAGGTTGTGCTGCCTTATTATTTGTCAGTTTAGCTAGTAGCCATCTATATAGTCAGTCAAAAAATAAACAGCTAGCCCAACAAAATCAGCCCTTTACTCAGCAAGAAAATTCTGCCCCAGTTCCATCACAGATTTCTCTCACTGCAAATTTTCAAAATTCTTTTGTTGCTCAACAAATATCTGATGAAGTTATCGATAAGCAAAAGGCTTTTTTCTCTCAGCAAAATTTGCTAGCTACATCTGCACCCTATCCAGTTGTCGATGAGTTCAAAAAATATAAATTTAGTATTAATGGGAGCCAAGTTGTTAGCCCAGGAAAACTGCCAAGTAGTAAGGTTAATTTCAATCAAGGAGATTTATTAACTGTTCTCGTTAATACTAGAAAATATTTTCAAGATTACTCTTCAGAAGACCCAGATATTCTCCGTACAGGAATGCTTGCGACTCAAGGAGTAACTATACCAGATGTTCTCAACACTTTGAATTTCATGATTGCTGTCTTAAAGGAGGATATTGCTAATAAGCGAGCTACTCGTTTGCAAGATCCTAACTTTATCAATACCAATTTTCGAGTTATTAAATGGTCTCCCTATAACCCAAAAAATAAACAGCAAAAACAATTACGAATTACCAAATATGCTGTTTTTACTCATCCCGGTTCTCGGAAAAAAACCTCTACTTTTAATACACCAATTTATAGCTTAAAAGACAACGCTAATAACGACAAATTTTATACAAAATACACCAAGCAGGATGTGTTGTCAGGTATTTATGAACCAGGTGGTAAAGAATTTGGAAAAGTTACCAGTCTCGCTTATCTAACCAGAGATGGTTTAGAAGAAGCAATTATGGAAGGAACAATACTGATTAATTTTACAGATGGTTATAAGGCATTTTTTAATGTAGACAGAAATAATGGAATGTCTTATATTCGCGGATTGAAGGCGACAGCACAAAAACGTTATTGGTATTTTAGAGAAGTTGATGCTATTAAAGGCTATGGATATAAAATAGATGCAAAAATTTCTATCAAACCCGGAGTCACTTTTGCTGGAGATGTTTTGAATATTGGTTTAGGTAAAGTGGTTGTAATTGAGCATACTCAAGGTGGTCGCAAACATCTGCGAATGGGAGTAATTGCCGATACAGGTGGAGCCTTTTTACCCAATCTTTATCAGCTAGATTTTTTGGCAGGTATATTTAATAATAAAAAAGAATTTGGTCAGAAAATCAGCCAATTGCCTGACTATGCTACAGCATATTTTTTAGTCAAAAAGTAAGGGAATTTCAAAAAATAGGTTATCCAGTAGCGATTGTATTAGAAGCCAATCACGAATTACGAATTATTTAATTTGGCTAATTCAAATAGGATAAATATGTATTTGCCCAAATCGCCGCTTGAGTGCGATCGCGCAGATTTAACGTGTTTAAAATATTTGTCACATGATTTTTTACCGTCCCCTCAGAAATGTAGAGTTCTTGAGCAATTTCTCGGTTACTAGCACCTGTAGCAATTAACCGCAAAACCTCTTTTTCTCTAGGCGTAAGTTCAGTTAAAGTAGATGGTACAGGTGTTGAATGGATTGGTGTACCATTAGAAAACTGAGTTAACAGCTTTTTAACTATACCTGGGCCTAATTGGGTATATCCTTTATAAACAGCACGAATCGCAACAGCTAATTCTTCTGAGGGCGTATCTTTTAATAAATAACCCATTGCCCCATTTTGTAATGCTGCTGATACATATTCATCATCATCAAAAGTCGTCAGTACTAAAATTTTAGTTTTAGGAAAGCGTTTTTGAATTTCTTTCGTCGCTGCAACTCCATCCATAATAGGCATTCTGATATCTAGCAATACTACATCTGGTTGAAATTCAGCAACCAAATTAATCGCCTGTTCACCATTTTCTGCTTCTCCCACGATCTCTAAATCTGATTCTAATTCTAATAACGCTCTTAATCCTTGACGAATTAAACCTTGGTCATCTACTAACAATACTTTAATCATCATCTCAACCTCATTAAGGGAATATTAACTGTAATTTTGCAACCAGAACCAGGAGTGCTATTAATATTAAAGTCACCTCCAAGTGCTAAAGTGCGATCGCGCATACTATGAAGTCCAAAACCAGTAGTATTTTGCCCTAAATCAAAACCTCTACCGTTATCCTGAATTATCAATCGCAAATTTCCTCTGATCGTAGCGAGTTCTAGTTTAACCTCTGTTGCATAAGCATATTTAGTTATATTTGTCAAAGATTCTTGAGTAATCCGGTAAATAGCAGTGTTGATTTCAGGTGGTAGAGAATATTCGAGGTTGATTTGGCAAATTGGTAAAATGCCATTGGAGCGATGAAAATTTTCTGCAAGGCTAGCGATCGCACGTTCTAAAGATTGCTCTTGTAAAGGATTAGAACGCATAGTAGAAACAGATTGGCGGACATCTTTTAGTGCTTTTGAACCTAATTCCTTTGCTGTTGCTAGAAATGTTTCAGCCTTACCTGGGTTAGATTGCCATAGTTTTAAAGCAGTTTCTAATTGCAGATTTAAAGCAGTGAGAGAATGTCCTAATGAATCATGAATTTCACGAGCAATGCGGTTACGTTCTTCTAAGGTAGCTTGATTTTCAATCCGCATCGCATATTCACGGAGTTTTTCATTAGCGATCGCTAGCTTTTCTCGACTGTGCCGTTCAGATAATACCGCATTCATCATTAACAACACAAAAACCAAACTCAAGCCAAATACTAGCGACCAATTCAAGGTAAGAAATCGAAATTTTTCTTGTGCTTGTGATGATGCTTGTAAATTGAACAGTTGGTATTTTAGTTGTGTCGTAAATAGAAATAATGCAAAGGATAGAGATGTAACAAATAAACGCCCAGGCAAGTTAAAGATTAGGCAACTCCGAGTAACTAAAATTATATAAAGGAAAGGAAAAAGACGAGCAAATCTTTCACCAAACATCCCAGTTATTAAAATTAATAAAATTTCAATAACTGTGTATATCACCTTATAAGTCTGGCTACTTCTGGGTAATCTTAAGCCCATTAATGCAAAAAGAATCAAACTATAAATCGATAGTTCAGGTAATAAATTACAAATTGACAAGTCTGGAAATAAACTACAGATTGTTAGTTCTGGAAGTTTAGGACGAAATCTCCGTAAGGGAGGTGGTATAACTGCTGTCAATGCAGTGATTGCCAGTAGTATCCACTCCAGATAAAGTAGAGATGGAAAAGGATGTTTTTTAATTTGAATTGGATAATTCATTGTGGTTTACCTCAAGTTATGGATAAATTATAATTTTGGAGGTAGAAGTTAAAAAGGAAGAATTAAAATTTTGAATATTTAAGTGTGGATTTCGCAGATTTAACTTTTCGTTAAGTCAAAAATTGATAGTAAAAGTTGGCTAGGTAAAAATATGCAATTAGCTAAATAAGGATTTGCAAATCAATCATCATAGAAATGTTCATTATTTATAATATATAACTCCTAACTTCCAACTCCTCACTATTTATTGTTAATCAAATTTGTCAAAATTCAATCATGACTAAAGTCATGGGTATAACCATGACTTTCTCCTCATGTAACTAGTAAAGATAAGTTCTTATGATGGTGACAACCAACCAGGAAAAACCCACAAGAAATGAAACTCAAAGCATTCTCGCTAGTCGCTGGAGCCATCGCCCTAACTTTAAGCGCAACCTCCTTTGCTGTTACCGCCCAAACAGCCTCTCCTTCACCCTTGTTGCTGGCACAAACTCCACAAAAAGAAAGGGGCCCTTGGAAGGAATTAAATCTAACAGATACCCAAAAAACCCAAATTCAGGCAATTCGCCGCGATAGCCGCGCCAAATTTGAAGCAGTTTTGACCCCAGAACAAAAGGCAAAATTAGAAGCAGCTAAACAAGCGCGTCGGGCTGAGTGGCAAGCGCGTAAGGCTCAGGGTCAAACAGGTCAAGGTCAACGCCAACCAGGTCAACGTCGAGGAAAGGGTGGTTATGCTGACTTAAATCTGACTGAAGCACAGAAAACCCAAATGCGACAAATTCGGGAATCTGAGAAACAACAGATTCAAGCAATCTTAACCCCTGAACAGCGCCAAAAAATAGAGCAATATCGTCAAAACGCTCCTTCGCGTCGTCAACAAGGGAATCCTCAATAATAATCTTTTAAAAAAAAATAATTTTGAGATGGGCAACATTGCCCATTTCATCCAAAATAAATTATGATGCAACCCTTGGTCGCTTCTCCAAATCCCGCTCTTAACCTGCAACATGTTTTAGATTTAATCGATCGCATTGCTGTAGCACAAGGGCGAGATGTTCCCCAAATTGTGGAAATAGAAAAATTACGTTTCCTCCCTACTGACACTTTTGGCAGAACTTGGGCAGATTTCCTCAATGAACACAATTTCCAACCCTTTACAACTGGTAGCCGTCGTAAACAACTACATGATGGGATTCACGTTCTTACAGGCTATGGTGCTGACTTAATTGGTGAAGCAGAAGTACAGGCATTTTTATTAGGAACAAAATTTAGCATAACTAATTTGATGCTGGGATTAGGACTGTTGCGAGTCATCCATAAAAACCTAAGTTCTCGACAACAATTTAGCTGGGCCAGACTCTGGCAAGCGTACCAACGCGGTTGTAATTCTCAATTTAACCCAGATACTTGGCAACCAGAATTACTATGGCACTTACCGTTGACTAATGTTCAGTCCTTATTTTCCATAGTCAAAAATTAACAAGCTTCTTGCAGAAGATGCGGAAAGGGGAAAAACTTCATCCTCTTTCCCTTTCCCTATTTTAAGACTAGCCCTTTCAAGGTGCGTAAAAATTTTGGTAGATAGATTCCTCTTTAAGCTCTATACTCTGTGTCCTCTGCGCCTCTGTGGTTAGAAAAAATACTTTTAAACCGCAGAGGCACAGAGATCGCTGAGAAAAAATAAGAGATTTTACGAGTAACCTTGAAAGGGCTAATTTTAAGACTTACCATTGACAGGAAAGTCTAAATATGGGTGATTTGAAAAACCACATCGTAGGGGCGATTCATGAATTGCTCCTACGACAGAACCTTATTTACTAGACTTTCAAGATGGTTATGAGTTATGAGTTAATCAAAACTCCTCGCTTGATTAAGATGTCTCAAGAATTTGCAATTGGTAGTAAAGTTCGTGTTGTGGCACTACCACCCTTCGTCAAAACTGCTGAACCTATGCCCATGCTGCGCCCCCCTGATGTTATTCACATTGGCGAAGAAGGTATAGTCCTTGACCGCCGTCCCGGTGGATATTGGGGTATTCGCTTCACTAAGGGAGCTTTTCTCTTAGATAGTCAATACATCGAAAGCATAGATAAACCTAGCGAATCTGACTCTAAGTGATATTTGGAGCGACTAAGAATTGTAAACTTGTGTAAAGTTGTAATTCTGGTTTGCGCCATGATTTCCCGCCGCACTTTTTTAAACATATTATTTGCCAGCTGTATTTCTTTCATCAGCTGGCTGAACTTTATACCTGCTGCTGATGCCCTTGGTGGTAAACTTCCGGCAATTAATCAACCCGCACCAGAGTTTACTTTGCCAACTAACACAGGTGATGGCAAAATTTCCCTCTCTGACTTGCGCGGTAAGTGGCTAGTTCTCTACTTTTATCCTAAAGACTTCACCTCTGGTTGTACTATAGAGGCTCGCCGTTTTCAGCAAGACTTACCCCAATACCTCGAAAAAAATGCCCAGATTATTGGCGTAAGTGCTGATGATATTGATTCTCACGCCAAATTTTGTGATTCTGAGGGACTAAAATTCCCACTTTTAGCTGACACTGATGGTTCCGTGAGTAAAGCTTACGGTTCGTGGCTCGGCTTCTTATCGATGCGCCATAGTTTTATCATTGATCCTCAAGGTGTTTTGCGCGAGACTTTTGTCAAAGTCAACCCAACTGTTCATAGTTCAGAAGTGCTGGCACGATTAGAAAAGTTACAGTCTACAGCTTCTTAGATTTCAATAAACGTTAGTTCGGCGAAGGTAAATAGACCACGCTGTAGGGGCAATTCATGAATTGCTCTTACAACAGATGTGCTTCAAATACATGAAAACTGCTGTAACCCAAGCGTATTGTCTCTTATTCCTAAAAATTAATGGGACAGCCCACTAGTAGTCTGTCCCATTAATTTTGCTAGGTTTGTAGTAAGCACTTTAGTGCTTGAATATTTGAGGACTAAAGTCCTCACTACAAGCGTATTTACCCCTCAAATTTAATGGGACAGACCACTAGATACTTGTTATCTGATCCTTTAAAACACACAAAAAATTGAATCAATCCTCTCTCTATTGCCATGTTTGAAATTCATCAATGGCACTACGAATTAAGGAAGTTATTTGAGTGCGGCGGGTTTCAAAGTTGGCGGCAATATAAATCAGGAAGATGCCAACTAGTAAGCCTACAACCCATTTTAAAAAGGAGTACTGCAAACTAAAAATTACCGATTGATAGATTGTAGTAATTAAAAAAGTGGCTGTACCAATGTAGAGAAAAGCCCGCACTCGCAAAGCTAATCCGGCAAAAATGGCGATGAGGCTGAAAATTCCAGGTATCCAGGCTGTGTTTTGATTAAATAAAATTGCCCACCCACAAATTAAACCACTACCTAGCAATCTCAGAATATGGCGAGGTGCTTTGTACTCTGGTAGCCTCAGTTGGGTATCTACTTGAGCAATATAAAGCAGTGATAATCCAATTGGCGTTATATACCATAAAGTATCAGTCAGGCGTAAGGAATTAAACCATCGGTAAACAGCCCAATTAATCAACGCCACACTAACATAAGTAAAACGGATATTTTCACCTATTTTTGCTAGGAAAATGTAGAATCCAGCTGCGAGTACCAAGGTAATGGGATAAGTTTGCAGTCTGGTTTCCCATAAAATTATCAGTGGTATGATGTAGGCGGCTTGCTGCCAAGGTTTTTTAGACCAACCCCAACGTTCCCAAGGCAGGATGTACAGAAAATAGGCTACCACACAGGCGATCGCACCGTTCCAAGGAACTAACGGCCCAGCCCAAAATTTTCCCACTGCTGTCTCGCGCCAATAAACCCTCATACCGGCTACCTCTAATAAGCCAAGGTAAACCCACATTTCGGCTATTGTGATTCCTCCCAATATCCTGGGGGAAGTGCCCGAATTTCGTCCTTGAAAGATGGCATAACGGATCAAAAATATCCCTGTTGCTAATCCCACCAAACGGTTAATTCCAATGGGAAGAGGAATGGCAGCCATTAATAAGCAGCTACTCCAAGCCCAATGAATATGGGCAATTCTTTTCAATTCTTGGGGAGTTAGGCGTAAGTAGTTTACCAGCCAAGGTGACAAAATCCGGTAAGCATACATGATACTGGCACCAAGGGCAGACATGGCAATTAATCCATCACCTAATGCTCCTCCTGAAGCTTGTGACATTTGATAGAACAAAAGTTCATAAGCAGAAATGGATACGCCAATGATTCCTAAGTACAGCAGGGGTTTAAAGTTCTCACGCCGTCGCCCTACGCCAATAATAATTAAAGCTACACCCAAGGAATATAAACCAGTCCACTCGGTAAAGGTGTTCAAACGCAGCAACACACTGAATGCACCATAAATTAATGGCAAAATGTGAAGGCTGCTAGGAAGTTTTTCTAATTGATGTCGTCGCCGCCACCACTCGCCGACAAGTTGAGCGATTAAACCTAAAGCGATATTTGCGATTGGCAAGCCACGCTCCGCGAACGCTATCCTAACAATTGATCGCTCCCCAAATCCCAACACTTGGGCAATTAACAATTCTAAAGACCATCCGATGCCATAGAATGCCCAATTGGTCGGTTCTCGCCAACTGCGATAAACAATGGCTGTTAAGGTGATTATAGTGGCAGCTAAGTACAAAAATCCTGAAGTGATAAACCCTGAGTAAACCAGCACTGAGTGTAGCGTCAAACTCAACAACTCAAAAGCACACAATGCGATCGCCCATTTATCACTGGCGGTTCCATAATTAAGTGCTAATTCGTTTCCGCGTCGGCTCAAAACTGTCCTGGCTAACCATAGAATTAGGATTGCGATCGCGCCTACGAGAAACCAACCTCCGAGAAGGAGATGAGGTAAACCAGGTACACCCGTCCACAGCAGCGCCCCGATGAAACTCAGAGCAAATCCTTCTGTAATTACCGCAGATAGTTGGTTTCGTAAATAGCGCGTATTTACAAACATTAGTCCTGTACCTACTGCCAAACCAATTAATCTGGTTCCTGGTAACTGTAGAGTAAGTAGCTGGGCAACTCCCACAGCCAAGACACTCAAGTAACGGGTAGTAGTCCGACGTTCTGTAGTTGTGCAATTTGCAACACCCGTGAGAGCTATAGGCGTAACTAGCCATAAGGCTCCCAAATAAGCTTGGCTGTCAGCGACACCATACCAAGATGATTCTGCATTCATCCACAATAGGAAAAAACTAGCGGCGGCTAGTCCTAAACCGATATCCCATGCACTACGTTGCCATACTCCTTCTTTTACGCTAAATCGCCATTCTGCAACCATCAGAGCTAATAAAATACTTGCCCAAACTTGTTGACTCAGGGTTGGCGCAAGCCAATCAATGGTAGAGCAAAATGTCAGCACCCCGATGATGTGAGTTAGATATACCAGGGGAAGGGATGCGAAGGAACGGCGTTGAGTGACGAATGCCAGAGTTATGGTAGAAAATAACAGATTTAGCGATCGCAATACAGGATTGACAATCGCGATCGTTGTTAAAAAAGCTCCCAGTAAGAGGGTGAGCAGTTCGCCAAATTTAGCTAATTCTCGCTTTTCGGTGCGATGTAGGCTATCTGTAAGCGCCACCATCAAAATTATGTAGGGAAATAAAGCTATACCCAGCAAAGCCCAAGGTTCATTTTGAGAATTAGTGAGTTGAGTACCAGTTGCGATCGCTAATTTCTGTAAGCTATCAGGTACTAATCGCCAACCTAGCCAAATCGTCTGTAAACCGATGACGAAAACCGCAGCGAAGTCTAGCTTTAAACTGTGCCGCCGCAATCGACTTCCCACAAACCACAAACCTAAACCACTTACAGCTATTGCTTGCCAAGGATAATTTACTACCGAAACCAGCCAACCCAAAAACAGTAGAATCCCACCAAGTTTTTCCCAGAGGAATAGAGATGAGGGGAATGGAGGAGATGAGGATGAGGGGTATATTACAGTTACTTCCTCTGCTCCCTCTGCTCCCCTGCTCCCCTGCCCCCTGCCACCTCTGTCCTGTACTAGCCAAGTTACTAGCCAGCCGCAAATGCCAATAGCTAATCCCAACTGAGTGACATTTACCCCAGCAACAAAAATCGCCCGCACTAGCAGCACTATCAAAGCATAAATAATTACGGCGGCAGGTAAACTAATACTTAAGCTGCGGCGTAGGCGTAGCCCGTCGTATACATCGCTTCTATCTTCCCCACTGACAATATTAGGCTGTTGGTAATTGTGATAAATAGTAATTATAGTTGTGCCAATCATTGCCACATAGATGGCAATTAAGGGGAATCCTGGCAATTGCCAACCCCAATGCAGATAACTCAGCCCTAGAATATTGACTAAAGGTAATTTGCCAGTACGTAAATTAGTAAAAATAGTCCGATTTTTGGAGAGTAAGACAGTTATAGCAGTGAGGGTAGGCCAGGCGATCGCAACTGCAACCAAATCCACAGGATTTTGCCACAATTGAAAGCTATCCATTGCCCAAAAGTTCACTGGAACTAACAAAAGGGTGACAATCAGCAAAGTTTGAGCCGTCAATCTCAGGTTGTTTTGCCTAGTCGCCCAAAAGCTTAATCCCCAAAAACTCAGAGTATAAGCAAACAAAACTCCATACTGTCCAGAAGCAGGAAACCTTTCCCACTGACTCGCAGCCAGTACCCCAGAGGATACCACTACCAAAAATACCCCTAGAAAAAGCAGCCAGCGTACACTCAGTTCTGCCCCCAAAGACTGCAACATTGTACTGACAAAGTTGGGTTCGACTGTTTTTTGTTGTTGTCTACGGCGGCTAGATTGTAAAGCTGCTACGGGTAACTCCTGCACGGGATCAGAAGTTAAAAAAACTACCTTTTTTTTAGCTTCAGGCTGGGGTGGCAACACCACCGAACACACCAGAAACTCTTGGCATAGCTGCCTAACTTGGGTATCGGATATTAAACCTAAACGCAGCCATATATCTAGTCCTTCTAGTAACTGAGGATGCGACGATGGCAGTCTAATTTCAAATTTTAGCGGGCGCTCAAGGGGCGATGACATAAGCGGCAGCAGTATCAGTATATACTTTCAGTAGATTTCAATTAAAGTATATTTTGGTTCTAATTGTGCCACTTCTTAGGCTAATTGATGTTAACTTTTAACCTACTAACGATATTCAAATACTAAGGGACTTGCGTAAAAATAAAGTACCAGTAAACCGAGTTTCGACTGCGCTCAACTCTCGATGGCTGAGGGTTGAGCGCAGTCGAAACCCGTCTAGTTGGGATACTATTAACCCGCAGATCCCTTAGCTTTAATTGCACCAACCTAATTAACTGTCTGCTTTTAAAGCCTAGCCCGGATTTCTCACGCATAGTGTAGGCAGAGGGAGAAGAGGAGTGTAGGGAGTGTGGGGGGTAAGACTTCTTCTCCATCCTCCCACACCTCCCACACCTCCCACACCCCTTGGATTTCTCACAAGTGAGAAATCCAGGCTAGGTGCGATCGTTTCCTTGGTTTAGGTGGATTTTGTTACTTTCCATAGTAAGTGGTTTATCTGCTGTAACTTTGAGTTATAAATTTTCTCAATTCCCGCTTTTAAATAATCAGAGCAATTGAACAAGAATATGTCAGTAAAACCATTAGTAACTTCAGGTAAGCTATTCTTTTTGACAATTTGAAACTGCACCTTGGGATCAACTAAATGACCAAGTATTTGAATTGGTGGAATTATGCCACTATCACTAATTAAAAGCGGTTGATTACTTTGACTAATGATGTTAGCTGTTTTCGGATATTCTTGGTATCTTTCAGGGAATTGATTCCACCAAATCTTAGCTTGCGAGTTGAGACTACAAGATATCACTCCGCTCGTAATTATCATAAATACAACAAGTAGCCAGAGCTTTCTTTGCCAAACTTTAGGAGAAATAGAAGTTAATTTAGTAGTAAGTAAGTAAGCAACAGCTAATTGTATACCTAAAGTTAAGGGAAGGGTATATCGAGTAGTAGCGTAACGCTTTTGAAAGACAAAATCCAATATGAATAGGGGAAGCCCTAGCGATCCAATCAAGGTTAAGACAAATAACCAAACTTTTTTAGGTGTGCTTCGACAAAGAATATAAATTGAATAGAAAATTAGAGCAAAAATAATTATAATCAATGGAATTAATGCAAACTTAATTTTTCCTGAATCACTAGGACTAATACCCAAATCAAGAAACGTGCGGCTCAAGATACCAGCCCATCTTGCAACTGACCCAAATAACGTTTGTTTAGCATTTGCCCAATCTACTGCTTGTGGCTGAGGGTTGGTAATAATAATCCAAAGCCAAGGTACAAAAGTTATAAACCCTGCAAAGAATGAAATTAGGTAATCAATTGTGGTTTTACTCCATCGAAAGCGTTCGATTGTAATTACATAAATTCCCTGTGCAAGAGCAACCAAGGTAAAAAATATATGAGTATAAAACCCTACTACTAATGTTGCTGCATAAATCCACCAACTAACCTTTGTTTTAAGGCGCATGGCTCGCAGCATTGCGAAGCTCGACATTAAGATGGCTACTATCCATAAACTGTATGCTCGTGCTTCTTGTGCATACACGACCTCAACAGGTGAAACAGCTACCAAAGCGATGGCCATCCACCCGATTAGTGAAGACCCAAATAATTCTTCACATAGCAAATAAATAAAAGGAAAAGCGAACAGACTAGTGAATGCCGAAAAACTTCTTACTGCTGCTACAGAATCACCAAAGTGTTGTACCCAAAACCTAGTCATTAAAATGTATAGCGGCAAAATCTGTGAGTCTTCTACAATAATCCCTTTAATTGTATCAATTGTATTTTTTTCAGAATTGGGATATTGGTATTTATTCAAATCTTTTATAGTAAGCAAACTACCATTACTTAACTGCTCATTCATTTCTGACTGCATATAACCCGATATACGTAATGAGGAGAAAACTTCATCACCCCAATAGACTTTTTTGTCAATATTGACGAAACGGAAAAATACACCTATTACTAATAGGATTATGATTAAAAAACGTAACCAAAATAGAGAAGTTAGCCAGCTTTTTGACAATTGCTTTCTCATGTAGTTCTCGATCTCCTCAAAGCATGAATGAACGGGGATAAAATTTTATTCTTATCGCGATAAAAGGTTCCATCTATGTTGAAATCTAGAGTTTTTTAAAAGATATATTTATGTAGGTTGGGTGGAGTGAAACGCAACCCAATATTACCACCTTATTTATGTTGGGTTACGCTATCGCTGTACCCAACCTACAAAACTACGCTTCTTAAGGTAGACTAGGTTTAATATTCAGCTATTAAACTAATAACAAAACTGCCAAATATTTTATTTTTCCTTTTTTACTATTTGTTTTGAACATCTTAGATATAAAACCAACAGTAAATATCTAGATATCCTCTCACAAACTAACACTCAATTAGTGTCAAACAAATTGTTTATAAATATATAAGCTAAAAGTATCCTCTATCCATAGAATGAACTTTAAAAATTTTGCAGATTTTAGCAACAAGATATCATAACAAATGCAATTGGTTATCTTTTGTTTTATAGTATAAATTAAATAATATAGAAATATGGATACAGAGCATCATAGATTTTTAAATTTACTATTGCGCTGCATTAGGACAAGAATAAGAGAATGGATAAACGTAGTACATACTCCTAGGTTGAAACAAGCTACGCTCAGTGTCTCGGAGAGAACTGGATTTCCGCAAAGGGAAGACATTTATAAAGGGTTTGTGTCTCAGTTTCGTGAATTTTTAAAAAATTGGGATGCTCCCTATACATATATAGCAGTCTGCTTTGATTTTTGAAATTTATTTGCGTGGTGTGCGTTCGCGTTGGCGGAGCGTGTCGCAGACAAGCCTCTCGTAGAGAAGCGCAGCTCAAGAGTTAATAGGCAAGAGCAAAGAAGGCTCTTTAACTTGTACTTTACTTTGCAAAAATCAAATAGGATTCCTACATGATACTTGTAGCGTAGATGTAAAATACTTGTATGAAAAATAAAAATATTTAATAAAGCTAATATTAAGATATTATAAATACACCTTTGAGTAGGATTGAAACCAAAGAGTAGGTTAACGTTTGTTTAAAGCCTCCACATCTTTGGTAAAAACATACTCACTCAGCACTACTGAAACATTTAAGGCCGCCAAAACTATCCTAATTTTGCCACCGACTCTACTTATTACCATCTTCCAGTAATAGAATTAAGGACGAAGCCTTTGTAAAGCTATCAACTATCACAAAGATAGAAGCTGTAGTAGCAAGATTTGGTCAAATGTCAGGAAATCCAAATCTGCATCCCAAAATAGGCCCTTAGTATAGTAGCATATAAAACGCTTGTAAGATTTTTATGACTTCCCGTATTCGCTTTTTGATGTGTCCTCCTGACCACTACGATGTAGACTATGTGATTAACCCCTGGATGGAAGGGAATATTCACAAATCATCGCGCGATCGCGCCGTGGAACAGTGGCAGGGATTACACCAGATCCTTAAACAACACGCCATTGTAGACTTAGTACCACCCCAAAAAGGTTGGCCTGATTTAGTTTTTACCGCCAACGCTGGTTTGGTACTGGGGGAAAATGTCGTACTCAGTCGCTTTTTACATAAAGAACGTCAGGGAGAGGAACCTTTCTTCAAAGAATGGTTTGAGCAAAATGGTTATACAGTCAATGAACTACCTAAAGATTTGCCCTTTGAAGGTGCAGGAGATGCACTGCTAGATCGAGAAGGACGCTGGTTATGGGCGGGATACGGTTTCCGTTCAGAATTAGATTCTCACCCTTATCTAGCAAAATGGCTGGATATTGAGGTTCTCTCTCTGCGACTCATAGATGAACGTTTCTATCACCTGGATACCTGTTTTTGTCCGTTAGCAAATGGCTATTTGCTGTACTATCCAGGCGCTTTTGATTCTTACTCCAACCGCTTAATTGAAATGCGAGTCGCACCAGAAAAGCGAATCGCAATTGCTGAAGCCGATGCAGTTAACTTCGCTTGTAATACAGTGAATGTGGACAGCATTGTGATCATGAACAAAGCGAGTGAAGCTTTGAAAACCCGCCTTGCAGATGTGGGTTTCCAAGTGCTGGAAACACCACTGACGGAATTTCTCAAAGCTGGTGGTGCAGCTAAATGTTTAACCTTGCGGGTAACGGAACCAGTTAGGGATGAAATTCATGCCAATGTCTCGGTAGAAAGCCGTGTCATTCGTATGGAAGGACACTTACTTGATGCTGGCTTAATTAACCGCGCCTTGGATTTGATTATAGATGCCGGGGGAAGTTTCCAAGTTCTGAATTTCAACTTGGGAGAACAACGGCAAAGTACCTCCGCCGCCGAAGTGAAGGTATCAGCACCATCTCATGAGGTGATGGAAGAAATCATCTCTCTATTGATTGATTTAGGTGCAGTAGATTTACCCCATGATGAGCGAGACGCGATCTTGGAACCTGTAATCCAAGATGGTGTAGCGCCTGATGATTTCTACGTCAGTACAATTTATCCTACCGAAGTCCGAATTAATGGGCAGTGGATCAAGGTAGAAAATCAGCGCATGGATGGCGCGATCGCAATTACTCAAACCCCCTCTGGCTTCGTAGCTAGGTGTAAAATACTACGAGATTTAGAAGTTGGCGAACGAGTAATTGTAGATGTACTAGGTATCCGTACTATTCGCAAAACGGAATCGCGCGAACAACGCAGTACCCAAGAATTCAGCTTCATGTCGGCGGGCGTTTCCAGCGAACGGCGCGTGGAATTGGTAGTTGAACAAGTAGCTTGGGAATTACGTAAAATCCGCGATGCTGGTGGTAAGGTAGTTGTCACGGCTGGGCCCGTGGTGATTCACACTGGTGGCGGCGAACACTTGGCCCAACTGGTTCGGGAAGGATACGTACAAGCGCTGCTGGGTGGAAATGCGATCGCAGTTCACGACATCGAGCAAAATATCATGGGCACTTCCTTGGGTGTGGACATGAAGCGGGGTATCGCCGTTCGTGGTGGACACCGCCATCACCTGAAGGTAATTAATAGTATCCGTCGTTATGGCAGCATTTCCAAAGCTGTGCAGGCGGGGGCAATTAAGAGTGGCGTGATGTATGAGTGCGTCCACAATAATGTACCTTTTGTGCTTGCGGGATCGATTCGGGATGATGGGCCTTTACCTGATACCCAAATGGATTTGATTCAGGCACAGGAGGAATATGCTAAACACCTAGAAGGTGCGGAAATGATTTTGATGCTGTCATCAATGCTGCACTCCATTGGCGTGGGAAATATGACTCCGGCGGGGGTGAAGATGGTGTGTGTGGATATTAATCCAGCTGTGGTGACTAAGTTAAGCGATCGCGGTTCTGTAGAATCAGTGGGTGTGGTGACGGATGTGGGATTGTTCCTGAGTCTGTTGATTCAGCAGTTGGATAAGTTGACAAGTCCTTATGTAAATAAGGTAGGTTAAGAGACGAACCGCAGAGGCGCAGAGGACGCAGAGAAAGGGAAATGGCAAGAGTAGCTTTTAATGAGGAGTTGCAGGTTAATTGGGTAAGTTTGATTGCTGATTTCTTGTTAGTAGGGATGGTTTTTGGCCCGCCAATTGCTCCCTTTCTGGCTGCGTCTGGAGTGTCTTTGCTTCCTGGGATTGCGGACATCATTTATTTCATGGGTAATCATGTGTGTCCGCAACCAACTATGGGGTTAGATTTGGCACCACCATATATTATGGCTGTGTGTATGCGCTGTTACGGCACTGTCACGGGTTTGCTGATTACTCGCCTGCTGTATGGGGTAACTGGTGGTAAAGGATTTTACTGGTTAAGTCAGTATGGATGGAGTGGTATGGCGATCGCCAGTGTGCTGATGATGGCTTATCCTTTAGAATTGGCAGCACAAATTTTCGGTTTGTGGAGTTTTAATAATTATCTAGTTACACCTTTTGGGTTGATTACGGGTTTAGCGTGGGGATTGTTTACTATGCCTATTTTCCACGGGTGGCGGGGTGCTAAAACTAGTTTGGAGCGATTTTAGTCTTACTCCTAATTTCTTCTTCAAATCAGCATCCCAGCAATGCAAGCGGTGATAAAACCCGCCAATGATCCGCCAATCATTGATCTTACACCCATACGAGCTAAATCATGCTGGCGATTAGGTGCTATCCCAGTAATGCCGCCAATAGTAATGCCAATTGAACCTATATTTGCAAAGTTACATAAGGCGTAAGTCGCAATAATTACTGCACGTTGGGAAATTTTACCACTTTCAATTAGTGCCTTCAAATCCAAAAAAGCAATAAACTCATTGAGAATTGTCTTTGTACCCAACAAAGCCCCCACTTGCTGACAATCAGCCCAAGGTACGCCCATTAACCATGCTACGGGAGCCATAAAAATAGACAAAATCAACTGTAATGACAGTTGCGGTAAACTCACAAATGCGCCCAACCATCCCAGCAGTGCATTTAAAGCAGCCAATAATCCTAAAAAGGCGATAATTATTACCCCAACATTAACCGCTAGCTTCACGCCGTCAATTGCTCCAGCTGTAGCAGCATCAATTGCATTTACATAATTGGTTTTTACATCTGCCTTTACTTCACCAAGTGTCTCTGATACTTCTGTTTCTGGATACAGCAATTTTGATACTACCAATGATGTGGGAGCAGTCATAAAAAAAGCAGCAATTAGGTGTTCTGCTGGTATCCCAAAAGAAAGATATGCCCCTAGTACTCCACCTGCAATTGTGGCAAAACCACCCGTCATCACGGCATGAAGTTCTGATTGCGTCATCTTTGCTATATAGGGTTTAACCATCAGTGCTGACTCTGTTGGCCCTAAAAAGATGTTACCCGCACAGGATAAAGATTCAGAACCCGATGTTTTCAACGTCTTCATCATTACCCACGCCATCACATTTACCACTCGCTGTAAAATGCCGTAGTAATATAAGACACTGATAAAGGCAGAGAAAAAGATAATTGTCGGCAGCACTTGGAAGGCAAAGAAATGATCCTTAAAATTTTCTCCAAAGACAAATTTGGCACCAACATCAGAAAATGCTAAAAATTTGCTGACAAAATCTCCCAGAAATTTAAACACAGTCAAACCCCAAGGAGTTTTAAGAATCACCAGCGCCAATGCAAATTCTAATCCCAAACCCCATGCCACTATGCGCCAACGCACCGCTTGACGATTAACCGAAAAACCGTAGGATATACCGATAAAAACTAAGATTCCTAACGCAGAGATGGCGCGTTCCATATTTACTCCCAAAAAAGTATCGCTAAGGCACTTGGACACAAAGCATACACAAAAATCTGCCTTGTTTTGTGGCTTTGTAGTCAATAGACATCTCCGAAAAAGAACGTAGAGACGTTGCATTGCAACGTCTCTACAAGGGTTTCAGGCAACGCATAATTAATTTCTGGAGATGTTTAATGACTAGAGTTTTGATGCTGTAAACAAGAAATTAGCGATCGCAAATTCATATCTTGTTACAAAACCGTATTTATTTGTGTTTCATAACCCCATAACCGTGCGATAATGTGCTTCAATTTGCGCGACGGTTTCAGACTTGCGCTTTGTCTCCCATTGACTGCGATTAAATAATTCTTGCCGCAATTCATCAACGTTAATTGTGGTAATTTTACCATCAGCAACAATTTGCTTGCCATTCACCCAAGCACTATTAACAACATTGGTAGGACGGCCTAAAACCAATAAACCAATGGGGTCTGTACGCGGGAGCAATGATAAATTGGTGAGGTCATAAAGTACTAAATCTGCTTGTTTTCCTACAGTAAGGGAACCGAGTTTGTCTGCCAAATTCAGTCCCTTTGCACCTCCTAAAGATGCCATCTCTACTGCTTGCCGGGGTGTAATCCAGTGTTGATAATCTGAGTCTGTAATATTATGTAAAATAGAACCCATTTTAATGGCTTCTAGCAAATCTTGAGAGTCATTACTTGAAGCACCATCGCAACCAAAAGTTACATTTACTCCAGCTTGGCGATATTTTAAAATAGGGGCGATGCCACTACCTAAACGTAAATTACTTAAAGGATTATGAACAACTGTAGATTGAGTTTCGGCGAGGATGGCGATATCAGCATCATTTAACCAGACGCAATGAGCTAGAGTTGTGCGTTGGCGTAGCCCGCCGCAGGCATCGCTCAAAAACCCGATTCTTTTCAAATGTTCCACGGCAGTACAACCGTACTTTTCTTGAGCAAGTTTTTCCTGTGCCCTAGTTTCGAGTAAATGGGAGTGACGACAAAGATTATAGCGATCGCTTAACTCGATACATCCTGTAAATAAAGCATCAGTACACAATTGTATTCCCGTTGGTGCGACCAAAATATTTACACCTTCATCTGGACGATGAAACTGTCTCACCGCCTCTTCGATAATTTCCAATGTTGCCGCAGTTGAACGATGATAAGGTTCATGAGTTCTTGCTGATTCTCCAGATGGAAGCCCTGCACTAAGGGATTCATCTTGAATTAAGGGGGCGATAAAGGCGCGAATCCCAACTTCTCTGTAAGCGCGGGTTGCAGTGGCGATCGTTTCTAACTCAAGTCCGGGAATTAACACTAGGTGATCTACTACACTCGTACCGCCAGAAAGCAAGGTTTCTACCGCAGTACCCAAGGCGCTGAGATAAACCTGTTCAGTGTCGAGGGGGGCAAAATCATACAGTTCCGCCAACCATAATTCTAAAGGCAAAACTGACATGATTCCCCGTTGCCACATCTCTGATGAGTGGGTGTGAGCGTTGAAAAAACCAGGTAGCAGCAGTTTATTTTTGCCATCTATGACAGTGCCGATTACTGGTAGATTGGGGGCAATTGCAGCTATTGCCCCATCTACAATCTGTACATCTACCGTTGCATAATCATCACTGGCGGCAATTAAAACATTCTGAATAGTGAAATTTACCATATTTAACCTTGATTAAGTAATTGTATTTTCAACTGAATTTCAAGTTACAAGATAGAAAATGGTGTAGGGTATTGCAATTTTATGAATTTGCCTTTTCGGACATTGGGAGTCTCACCAAATGCGTGGACAGTGAATGATGCGATCGCAGATATCACTCGTCCTCAAAAACCCCCACAACCCGTTATTTTATCAACAGAAACTAAAACCCTGCGTTTGGATTTGGCAAAAGCCGCTATCCTCGTCATTGATATGCAAAACGACTTCTGTCACCCTGATGGCTGGTTAGCGCATATTGGCGTGGATGTAACTCCAGCACGTCAGCCTATTAAACCTTTGAATAACTTACTTCCAGAACTTCGTGACGCGGGTGTTCCAGTCATTTGGATAAATTGGGGGAATCGCCCTGACTTACTCAATATTAGTGCTGGTTCGCGTCATGTCTATAACCCCACAGGGGCAGGTGTGGGATTAGGCGATCCACTACCAAGCAATGGTGCAAGAGTCCTAATGGCGGGTAGTTGGGCCGCGGCAGTAGTAGACGAACTAGAACAGCTTCCTGAAGATATTCGTGTGGACAAATATCGCATGAGTGGGTTTTGGGATACCCCATTAGATAGTATCTTGCGGAATCTGGGAAGCACAACATTATTTTTTGCTGGTGTTAATGCCGATCAATGCGTGCTAGCTACCTTATGTGATGCCAATTTCTTAGGATATGACTGTGTGTTAGTTAAAGATTGTAGCGCTACGACTTCGCCTGAATATTGTTGGCTAGCAACGTTGTACAATGTTAAACAATGCTTCGGTTTTGTCACTGACTCCCAAGAGATTTTAACAGCGCTGCAAAAGAATGAGGAGTGATTAGATTTTAGATTTTTCCTTCAATCCAAAATTCAAAATTGGTTGAATGAGGAGTATTTAGTGTTTAACAATTAGTGATTTTTTCATTTATACAACTTAGAACTTACGCATAACCCACGCGGTAGGGGCAATTAATTAATGAATTGTCCCTACCTGAAAATCTTTCTTTGTGGCTATTGTTTGCATCATTCCTGACAACTCACAACTTAATATTCAAGACTTGGATTTTAGGAATTTTCATACCCATCAATAACTTTAGAGGGGATAAATAAATGTACGCTACTCGTTGTGTAATTCCGGTTATCAAATCTCCCAAAGATTACCAAGTATATCGCATTAGTCCTAATGACTCTAATCGATTAGCAATTATCTTCGATTCGACAAATGCTAATACTTCTTTGACTTGCTGTATAGAAATTTTTGATATCGGTGGACAAACACCGCCAAACCGCCATCAGTGGGCGGTGGAAATGTTTTTTGTCCTCAAAGGGGAAGCGATCGCTATGTGTGACGGCAAGAGTGCCACGATCAAGGCTGGAGATAGTTTATTAGTTCCTCCCACTGGGACTCATTTGATTAAAAATACTGGTTCTACTCGCTTGTATACGTTGACTGTGATGGTTCCCAATGAAGACTTTTCGGAATTGATTCGCAGTGGCATTCCGACGGAGTTAGATGCAGAAGATATGGCTGTACTGGGGAGATTCAATACTTTGATGCCCTGTTAAATTGAAGAAGAATTCAGAATTCAGGAGTCAGAATGAATCAGTGGGGGATTCAGACCCGCCACTGAATTGTTGCACCACTAAATCAAGTATTTGGTGGGGGTCTTAAACTAAAAAAGTGGAGAGTTATCTTATTCCCAGCCTATGACTGGGAATAACTAATGTGATGTTCCTTGTTTGGAGAGTTAGCTACGAACTTTTGTGAGGATTTTTTGTGAATAAAACGAAGCCGATTCTTCGTTTTTGGAACAATCTTGTGCAAACTTAATCAAATGATGTCCCACAAGTCCGACGTGAATCAGGTTTTCAATATCACCTGCTTTCAGTGCTGGCTTGGCCATTTTCCAGAAAGTCTGACGATAGTTACTAAATAAGCCTATCCGCAGCAAAATATTAGTTAAATAAGTTAAACCTTTACGGATATTAGCCCCAGAAGTGCGAGCAGGACTGTTAGGTACTTCGATGCGATTTGGATAGGTGTGTTCCATATTGTAAGCAAACCGCTCATATAAAAATTCCGGCTCATAAGCAGTTGTAATACAGCGCCGCCACATCTCGACAACTTGCTCGTAGGGCATCAAAAACTCAACATTTGATTCCCGGCTTTCATCAAATACGAGCCGTCCTTCTGCTTCTAATCTCCGCCATAACGGAGTTCTAGGCAAAGCATGAAGTAGATTAATTGTCAACATAGGAATTTGAGATGCCCGAATAAATTCAATAATTCGGTCTGCTGTTTCTGGTGTATCTGTATCTAACCCGATGATGATTCCTGATACTACTTCCATGCCATAGCTATTTAAAACCTGAATTGCTTTTAAAATTGGCATACTCAGATTTTGATCTTTAGAAATAGCATGGAGAGCATCTGGCTCAGGTGTTTCGATACCGCAAAAGATCGTGCAGAAATAGGCTTCGCGCATCATCTCCAGCAGTTTTGGAGTTTGGGCTAGGTTGAGAGTTGCTTCACAGGCAAACTGGATGGGGTAGCCATTGCGTTTTTGCCAGTCAATGAGGTGAGGAAGTAACTTCATGGCAGCTCGGCGATCGCCAACAAAGTTATCATCGACAAAATACACTGCCCCCAAATTGCCAGATTGTCGCATTGCATCTAGCTCGGCAACCACTTGCTCTGGTGTTTTCATCCGGGGACTGTTGCCATAGAGTTCTGGAATATCACAAAACTCGCAGCGATAAGGGCAACCACTAGAAAACTGCACATTTGCCAGAAAATAATCATCGATATCCAGCAAATGATAAGCTGGAGTTGGAAACTCTGTTAAAGGCAAACGTTCCTTCGTTTCAAAGCGGATTTGCCTTTGAGGACGTTCTAAGTTTTGGTCTAGATACTCGATCATGCGATCGCTAGCATCTCCCAACTCACCCAAATGTAAAATGTCAAATTCAGGATAATATTCTGGACACCCAGATACCGAAGGGCCACCCACCACTGTGATTTTCCCGGCTCGATGGGCAAGTTCATTAATTTGATTAATCTGTGGTTTTTGGATATGCATTCCACTCACAATTACCACATCAGCCCATTGGTAATCAGCCCTGGTTGCTGATTTGACATTCTCATCAATAAACCGCACTTCCCATTTTTGAGGTAAATAGGCAGCCACAATTAAAATACCTTGGGGTGGCATAAAAGCCCGAACATTACCCATCAATGGATAGGCGTAATGAAAAGTACCAAAAGAGCGGCTGTATTTAGGAAAGATGCAAAGAATGCGTCGATGGTTCGAGGGAACGTAGCTGCTTCTCTTAGTATTAGAAGCGGTTTTGGAATCGGCCGCTATATAAGTTGGATTCTCTAAAGACTTAAGATTTACGGTCATCGCAAATTTCACCCCAGAAAACTGAGCAGTTAATTTGACAATTTATTGACACAATTCAGTGATAATTCCAACTAGCTTACCGCGATCTTTCAGCAGTTTTTAACTGTAAAATATAAAATTCCTCCTAGAGGGGTATGATTCGCCCTTTCTCAGAATGCAGTTTTGCAATTACGGATGCCTTTGAGTTGCCAGATTCTGGCTTATGAGTTAATTCATCTAGAAGGCTTAGGGAAAAAGTAATTACCGATATAGTTGGTTATATGTTGGTATGTTTGGTATTATTTTACCTAGCATCAGTTTTATGGAAGAAATTTCTCAAACGCCTTTTCTATGAAAAGAAGACAAATTTTTGGCTTATTGGGTATAGCAGTTGCTGGTTTGCTCCTGGCAATTGGTTTACCGTTAGTTAATCCTTCTCCGGTAATAGCGCAATCAAACAGCACTATCCTCGTCTCCGCAGCCGCCAGCTTAAAAGAGGCACTAGAAGAAATTAAGCCTCTGTACCAACAAAGTAAATCAGATGTCAACATTAATTATAATTTTGGGGCTTCTGGTGCCTTGCAACAACAGATTGAGCAAGGTGCCCCAGCAGATATCTTTATTTCTGCTGGCAAAAAGCAAGTGGATGCCCTAGAACAAAAAGGACTTTTGGTAACAGGTAGCCGTGCTAACTTGGCAAATAACCGTCTAGTCTTGATTGTGGCTCAGGATGTTGTTGGCATCACTAGTTTCTACAATTTAACAGATAGTAAGATTAAAAAAATTGCGATCGGTGAACCCAGAAGTGTACCCGCCGGTCAATATGGGGAGCAAGTCTTAAAGAAATTGAAACTTTATAATCAGGTAAAGCCCAAATTAGTCTTTGCTAACAACGTGCGTCAAGTTTTGGCAGCAGTAGAAAGTGGTAACGCTGAAGCGGGTTTAGTTTATGCTACTGATGCCAAAATTTCCAACAAGGTAAAAGTCGTAGTTGCTGCTGACGATAAGTTTCACTCACCAATTGTCTATCCAATGGCAGTAATTAAAAGCAGTAAAAATATTCCAGCAGCCAAAGAGTTTATCCAATTTTTATCTGGCAGTGAAGCCAAGACAGTACTCAAAAAATATGGGTTTCTTGTAAGTTAGCAAGAAGCTTAAGAGTTCATTTGAATAAGTTAGGACTTACGCAAGAGTTACGGAATAACTAACCACAGAGGCGCAGAGGACACGGAGAAATAAGAGTTTGAGAGATATTTTGCGTAAGTCCTATAAGTGTTTCGCTGTGACTTGAGGCACTTTTAGATCCCCCTAACCCTTTTTAAAAGGGTTGGGGGATATTTTGTACGTAAGTCTTAAAGGAAAATAACCAATGCCCCATACCCGAATGGCACTAAGTTAATCGCAAAGCCCTGATATAACTTGCTTTTTGAGTGTGGGCTGTGTGGGGAGTGTGGGGAGTGTGGGGGTAAGACTTCTTCCCCGTCCTCCCACACCCTGCCCTGACCAGGTTTCAGCTTTTCTTAGTGCCATTCCCCCATACCCTTTAATACAACGACTTAATCCACTGCCATTCCTGCGTTAAACCCTCTCTTAGAGAGACTTGTGGCTGATATCCCAGAATTTTCTGTGCTTTAGATACATCAGCAGCAGTGTGGCGTGCATCTCCCATCGCTTTTTCTATGTGGTTTCTTTTGATTGGTTTCCCAACGATTTCTTCAATCGTATCTAAGACTTCTGCTAAAACCACCCTGCTACCACCACCGATATTAAAAATTTCTCCCACTGCTTGGGGTGTGGAGGCAGCCGCTAAATTGGCGGCGACGATATCACCAACAAATGTAAACTCCCGCGTTTGCTGTCCATCACCGTAAATAGGAATCGCTTCATCCTGCAAAATGGATTTAAAGAACTTATGAAATGCCATATCTGGGCGTTGTTTAGGCCCATAGACTGTGAAATACCGCAATGATACAGATGGCACACCAAAGTTTTTGTAATACAGTCTGCACAAAGTTTCAGCCGCTAGTTTAGTAATGCCGTAAGGAGAAACAGGTTCAGGACAAATTCCTTCGTGAGTGGGTAAAGTCTCTGCATCACCATATACACTTGACGAAGAAGCAAACACTAATCTTTTCAATTGTTTTGCATCTTTAGCCGCTTCTAGCAGAACTTGCGTAGCATTAATATTTCGTTCTGTGTAACCTCGAAAAGCCTTACCCCAGCTTGCCCTAACACCTGCTTGTGCTGCTTGATGGTAAACGACATCAACATCTTTTAAGAGTTCCTGCCAATCTAAAAACTGAATATCTGCTTCGATTAATGTAAAGCCAGGTGAGCTATGTAAGTGTGCAACATTCTTACGCTTTAACATAGGATCGTAATAATCATTGAATTCATCAATCCCAATTACTTCTTCCCCTTGTTGTAGCAAGATGTCTACAAGGTGAGAACCAATAAAGCCGGCTGCTCCAGTAACGATAATTTTAGCCATGTTACCTATTTTTTGCTATTTTCATAAATTTCTATATTCACAGGTTAGTACTTGTAATCAATAATCGTCATTACTTAAGTTTGATTTTTTAATTCATTATTGTACTGTTTTAAACATAAGCATTACTTAAATAAATATACTTATAATCTAATTAATGAAAGTATATTTATTTGGTTACTATATGACAAAATTGACTAAGTAAATATACTAGTTGACAGAATTTAATCTTGAGAATGAACGCAGTTGAAATTCCAACCACGAAATGGTCTTAAAATCCAATACGGTTCACTTAGCGATATAAAACCTTAAGCTGCGTAGGTTTGGTTGAGGAACGAAACCCAACATTACCACCTTATTTATGTTGGATTATGCTATCGCTGCACCCAACCTTGTATCTTAGAAATAGTAGTAGACCGTCCCAACCTTGGTCATTATAGACCGCTTTGTAGCATGGGTCACTACAACAATCTTCTAGACAGAACTCGAACAGTCGCCGGGGTCAAAGCTTTAAAGACTGGAAAATTAGATTTTTATGAGAAATTTGTAATAGAAAACATCTCAAAAGGGAATAACTATGACAGTCAATCTACAAGGAATATTACAGCAACCGGGACAAGGTTCTTCATACTGGGTGCTTGGGGATTTGTATACTTTTAAGGCAGTGGGTGAAGAAACTGGTCAAGCTTATGCTCTAGTTGAGATTACCGTTCAACCACAAAACGGTACACCTCCCCACATTCATAGTCACGAAGACGAAGCTTTTTATATTCAAGAGGGAGAATTGGAATTTCAGCTTGATGAGCAAATTATATTAGCAACTCCTGGAACTTTTTTCCACTCTCCCAAAGGTCAACTCCACAGGTTTTCAAATATCGGTACAAAGCCAGCAAAATTACTTTGTTGGTTCACACCAGCAGGGCTAGAGAAGTTTTTTATGGAAGTAGGTGTGCCAGTCTCAGAGAGAATGCAATTACCTAGCGTTAGTCCCGCAGATATGGAAAAAGCGGTGGCGGCTGCTTCAAAATACGGTCTTGAAATTATTCCGCCGTCTGCTGCATCTTTGCAGGTATAAGGTAATATAACTACAAGCGATCGCAGTTAGACACCAAACAAAAGTGCGAGAAAGTCTCAGAGGAGCGATCGCTAACTAAGCTAATCTTTCAATATGAAAACGCTTAAATGCTCTAGCTGCTTCAGGAATTAGCTCAATGTACCAATGCCCATTTGTTTCATCTGCAAACCAACTAATTATTGCAAGTGCCGGTTGCCCAAATTCATCATCTTTTACTCCAAAAAATTGGCAGAACTTTCCACCTACATGACCAATTTGGCCAGAAGAGTCACCATCATATCCCGCCGCTTCAGATAACTCCCAAGTGCGTAATCTGCGATTATCTTCCATAAAGTAACAATGCTGATACAACTTATTCAAGATAGCTTTGTGTCCCGGAGTCAATTCTTCATAAATTGAGTGGAATGCCTCTAAATATTTTTCCTCTGAAGGAATATAACGTTCAACATCTTTCAACACTCTATTCTTCCTCTTTTGATTTGAAAATTCGCTGGCAATGAGTAAAATATTATAGTTTGCGCTCTCTATTTCCTTGAGGGTGGGTGCTTCCGCAATCACGTTAAAGAATCGTTTAGAGGCATTTTAGCTTCTACTTGCAGAAATGTCTTACCAAGGATACCTGTATTTAATATTACCCAATACAATGTATTTTATTTAACCGCGATCGCCAGTTAAGATTTTAGAACTCTTTATACCATTCTCAGCACACTAGAGGATTCATAATCCATAATCCAAATATTGCTCCCAAGAAAAAGTGTTGACTTATGTGTATAGAATTTGGGCGGGAAATCTGCGGCAATCTTGACACGGCAGAGTCACGCGAATGGTTAGTTACTAATGGTATTGGTGGTTATGCTTCTGGAACTGTGGCTGGTTTATTGACGCGCCGCTATCACGGACTATTGGTAGCAGCGTTGAAACCACCTTTAGGTCGTACCTTACTGCTAGCAAAACTAGATGAAACTATCCTGTATGACAATCGCTCTTATTCTCTAGACACCAATCGTTGGGCTGATGGGACTGTCAGCCCTCACGGTTATCAAAATATTGAACGTTTTTCTCTGGAAGGTACAATTCCCTTATGGCGTTTTGCTGTTGCCGATGCCTTGTTAGAAAAACGGGTGTGGATGCAACAAGGTGTTAATACAACTTATGTGCAATATACTTTGCGTCGTGCCACGCAACCTCTGAAGTTGACCCTCAAAGTAATGGTCAACTACCGCGATTATCACAGCGATACCCAAAGTAATGGCTGGAAGATGTCTATTGAGGAAGTCGAACAAGGGATTTGTGTAACTGCTTATCCAGATGCTGCGCCAGTGTATTTATTGAGTGATGGTGGTAGCGCATCTGTTGCCGACAATTGGTATTATGGCTTTGACTTGGCTGTTGAGCGCTATCGGGGATTGAGAGATAGAGAAGACCATCTCCACGCTGCGACTTTTGAAGTTACACTGAATCCTGGGGAAGCTCTTGCATTTGTAGCCAGCACAGAAAAGCAAGCAAATCTCAATGCCGAGGCTGCACTTAAGTTACGTCGCGCTCAAGAGCAGAAGCTAACAGGAATTTGGAAAACTAATCAACCCCTCAAGACGAAGGAATCACCTATCTGGATCAAGCAACTAATACTAGCTGCTGACCAGTTTATTGTTGACCGTCCAATGCCAGAAGACCCCTACGGTAAGACTATCATCGCTGGTTATCACTGGTTTAGCGACTGGGGACGCGACACCATGATTAGTCTACCTGGTTTGACAATTTCCACTGGTCGCCCAGAGGTAGCACGCTCAATTCTTCGCACTTTTGCCAGATACGTAGACCAAGGAATGTTGCCAAATCGCTTTCCCGATGCGGGCGATCAACCAGAATATAATACTGTCGATGCCACTCTCTGGTACTTTGAAGCAGTCCGCGCCTACTACAGCGCTACGGACGATGATACTTTGCTTGGTGAACTCTTTCCCATACTTGCAGACATCATTGATTGGCACTGTCGCGGTACACGCTACAACATCCATCTCGATCCGGCCGATGGCTTACTGTTTGCAGGCGTTGCAGGTGTACAACTGACCTGGATGGATGCCAAAGTTGATGATTGGGTAGTTACGCCCCGAATTGGCAAACCGATTGAAGTTAATGCCCTCTGGTATAATGCTTTAAGGACAATGGCAAAGTTTGCCCGTCACCTTGGTAAACCACACCAAGAATATGAGGCAATGGCAGACCGGGCTAAGTATAGATTTTCTCGTTTCTGGAATGACGAGACAGGTTATTGCTATGACGTTCTAGACAGTCCTGATGGTGATGATGCAGCATTGCGACCTAACCAAATATTTGCCGTTTCATTGCTAGAAAGTCCCCTAACATCTGCCCAGCAAAGAAGTGTAGTGGAAGTTTGCGGAAGAAGGCTGCTGACTTCTCATGGATTGCGATCGCTAGCACCTGATCATCCTCAATATCAGGATAAATACGGTGGTAATCAGTATCAACGTGATGGCGCTTACCATCAGGGGACAGTTTGGGGTTGGTTATTGGGGCCGTTCGTTCTAGCACACCTGCGCGTCTACAAAAACCCTGAGCAGGCTCGTCAATTTTTGGAACCAATGGCTAATCATCTTACTACACACGGTCTTGGTAGTCTCAGTGAAATTTTTGATGGTGATGCCCCGATGACTCCACGGGGATGTATTGCTCAAGCGTGGACAGTAGCAGAGGTTTTACGCGCTTGGGTGGCGACAGATAATTGATGCGCTTACCTGTTAACCCACCCAAAGTTTAGTAAAACAGCTGCCCATCAGCAATTTCTACGATCCGCTTAGTTCCATCTTTACTCTCTATTACATCTACAGAAAAGAATTGACTTCCAATCCGTTTTGCACATTCTTTAAGGATCTCTGGAACTTCGTCATCTGGTAAAACTTTTGCTGCTTTACCAGATTGATAAATCAAGAAATTTGCACTTTTTCAAAATTTTTAAGTATGATTATTAACCATGAATATATTAAAATACTCAGTTAACTTTGCTTCCTTTTGTGTTGTCGCTTGTATTATCGCTTCTACATCTGCGGTAATTGCTCAACCAAGACCTTCACAAAGCAATTCGGTAATAAAACTAACACCGACTCAGTTAAAAGTTTTGCGATCGCTAGGGTTAAAAATAGCATTACCAAGTTACCTACCCGCAAATTTTCATGCCGACAAAGTATTGGTTGAGGCTGGGCGTGAAAATGTTCAGAGCTTGCGTTACTTAGTTGTTTACCAAAATTCAAGTGCAGATAAATGCTTTGCGATTGAGTCAACATCTGGTGGTATCGGCGACTTGCCCTCTGGATCACGCAGTTACCCGATAAATTCTCCCATATTTGGCAAAAGCGTCTTGGAGCAAGGATTATACGGTAATGCCAAACAACCAACATTGCTATCGCAGTGGTTGGGTTCACAAAATGGCCCCTTTTACAGATTTGTTGGTACGGGAGTATTACCAGAATTGTCTAATTGTAGTAATGTTACTCCCCAAGAAGCAGTCAAAATTTCGCAGTCGGTTCGCTACTTCAATTAATTGACTACACCTACTAAACCGGAGCTTTTTCATTTATTGGAGTTCAATTAAAACCAATAAGCTATGACAATTATCTATTCAGGAATTTCCTGCGTATTTTAAAAAAAAATACCAAGAATCTCTGTATATTTACTCTATTTAGGAGGACATAGAAATATGTCTAAACAGCAAGAGCTACCTTCAACCATTGTATTCATACAAGAAGACATACGAAAGTACAAAATTTTAAGGTAATTCTCATCGGAAATTAATTTAATTACTAGTAAATTAATTTAATTTATTATTAGAGAAATATTTGCAGGGTTGAGAGGACGATTAAAGAAAAATTTTTTGCAATCTTTCTGGAATGGCTGCACTTTTCATTGTAGGTATACAACAAAGATAAGTTAAAATCATCTGTAACTAAAAATTTAGCAGTTAATAGTAACTTTACATTTAGCATTTTGATTTTTTTATTGATATATCTTTATTCAACACCTAAAACGTAACCAGAAAAGTGAAGCAAATCAGAAAAGTTTGGATAAATATAGACCCATTTTCCTTACAGTCACGCCTCACAATTGGTATTGCTGCATTCTCAGGTTTGGTATTAGGTAGCCTCGCTACATGGACTAGTTGGAAAATGCAGCAAATATTAGTTGATAGTCATAAGTATAATATAGAACAAATCGCCAAGCGTTTGCCGCAAGATGTGCAAATTTATAGTGAAATGATGCAACCGGAAACTGGGTTGCAAAAGGCTATTAATAACTTGGCAAATACCAACATCTTATTATGGTTGAAAAGTCCTGATAATAAAATTTTAGTAAAATCTGCCACTTTAGATTTGGTATCCGATACTAAAGTAGCTGAGTTAATGTCTTTAACTAAGATGCCGATTAAACCACAAGTTTACAAAGTCAACGAAAGCTATTTTGTTTTATGTGGTAGTTCTGTACAAGTGCAGGGTAAGTTATTGGGTGAGGTATTTGTAGTCAAAGATATTACCCGCGAACAGAAAATGTTTCTGGGAATGGTGCAGAGTTTAACTATTATTAGTGTTTTGGCAATTATTATTTTAACTGCTGCGATCGCATTTTACATCCAGCGTTCTCTGCAACCTCTACGCCAGCTAAATCAAATGGCTTCTGTGATTTCGGCTGAAGATTTAGGACAATCGCATCTATCGGTTGAAAATGCACCCAGCGAAGTTAAAGAATTAGCTCAAACTTTAACTATGCTGTTATCGCGTCTCTCTCAATCTTGGAAGCAAGAACGAGAATTTGTGAGTAATGTTTCTCATGAATTACGTACACCTTTAACCATTGTACATGGTTATTTGCAAAGCGTTTTGCGAAGGCAAAATAATTTAACACAAACCCAACAAGAAGCTTTAGAAACTGCGGCATCGGAAGCTGAACGCACTATCCGTCTGCTACAAGATTTACTTGATTTAGCACGAGCAGATAATGGTTACTTATATTTTCAAATGAAATCTTATGTGCTAAATGACTTGGTTGAAGAAGTGGTGGTTATGGCAAAAAAATATAGCGATCGCATAATTAAAATCGAGTCCAACGTTGATCGAATTGAGGTGAAAGCAGATTACAGTCGGCTCAAACAAGTATTATTGAACTTGATTGATAATGCTATTAAGTACTCTGAAGCTGATACACCGATAGTTTTGGAATTAAATCAACTTGAAGATCGGGCAATTATTCAAGTTTGCGATCGAGGCTATGGAATTCCTTTGCAACAGCAAGCACGGATATTTGAAAGATTTTACCGCGTAGATGAATCCCGCTCTCATACTACCGGGGGTTGTGGTTTGGGTTTATCTATTGTCAAGACACTTGTAGAAGGTATGGGGGGTAGTGTTAGTGTCCAATCAAAGTTAGGGGAAGGAAGTACATTTACAATTAGTTTACCGACGTATAGCAGTGCTATCTGAATTTCAAGAATCAGGGCTTTTATAGAGAAGGAACCACCACAACTCTAGTCCAATAAAGGCTAAACCAGCGATCGCAACACCAACTTTCAAGCCCAATGGTTGCTCTATATGGTTAAATTGGGTAGTTTGCTCTGACGAGTGGGCTGGCATTTCTGCTAATGTTGCACTTGGTGTCCCGGCGAGAAGCGCTAAAGCTGTAAGGCTTCCCCAAAGCATTTTTTTACTGAACATTTCCTAATTTAACCTGCAATTATGAAGTAGCTTTTGGTTGAAAGTTACGCAATCTGAGGGCATTGCTAACAACAGAGAGCGAAGAAAGAGCCATCGCAGCCCCGGCGATAATTGGATTGAGTAACCAACCAAATATAGGGAACAAAATTCCAGCCGCAATAGGAATACCAATGACGTTGTAAATAAAGGCAAAGAAGAGATTTTGCTTGATATTGTTGATGGTGGCATGGCTGAGTTGAATTGCTGTGACAATGCCTTGCAAATCTCCAGAAATTAGGGTGATATCGCTAGCTGCGATCGCAACATCTGTTCCCGTACCAATAGCAATTCCCACATCAGCCTGTGCTAGGGCTGGTGCATCATTTATCCCATCACCTACCATTGCGACAATTGAGTGCTGAGTTTTGAGTGAGAATTTACGAGAATTCTCTCCCCTTACTCCTCTGCCCCTCTGCACGTTTGCACCCCTGCCCCTCTGCTCCCCTTGTAGAGATTGGATAATCGCCGCCTTTTGATCTGGACGCACTTCGGCGAAGATTCGCTCAATGCCAACTTCTGCTGCGATCGCATCAGCCGTTTTCCGATTGTCTCCAGTAAGCATCACTACTTCTAAACCTAACTTCTGTAAGGCTTTCACCACTGCTGCTGATGAAGGTTTCAGGGCATCGGCAATACCCATTATTCCTTGTAGTTCCCCATCTACAGCAATCAAAATTACTGTTTTACCAGCAGTTTCCCAGGCATCTTTATACTGCTGAAGAGTCATGGTGTTAATTCCAAGTTCTGTTAACCAGCGTTGTGTACCAATTTGCACAAGCTGACTTGAAACAACTGCTTGGACACCACTACCTGCATTAGCCTGAAAGTTCTGTGCCTCTGTTAAACTCACCTCTTGAGACTGGGCGTATTTCACCACCGCTTCAGCTAAAGGATGCTCAGAATTCCGTTCCACTGTTGCTGCTAACTGTAAAAGCTTGATTTCATTCCCATTAGCTGTACCGTTAAGAGTCACAAAGTCTGTAACTGTTGGTTTCCCCTGAGTCAAAGTGCCAGTTTTATCTAAAACGATGGTTTGAATTTTGTGTGCTAGTTCTAAGCTGTCCGCACCCTTAATCAAGATGCCATTTTCTGCACCTTTGCCGGTTCCCACCATTACAGATGTGGGGGTAGCTAAACCTAAAGCACAGGGACAAGCGATAATTAGTACACCCACCGTTGTCATTGTTGCGAGGGTGAGGTTGCCAGTGAAATTAAACCAAATGACGAAAGTGGCGATCGCGATCGCAATTACAGCTGGTACAAACCATCCTGTCACTTGATCTGCCAAGCGCTGAATTGGTGCTTTAGAACCTTGGGCTTGTTGCACTAATTTGACGATTTGAGCCAAAAACGTATCATTTCCGACTCGTGTCACCCGAAACTGAAATGCACCCGCACCGTTAATCGTCGCCCCAATCACCTCATCTCCTGGCTGCTTTTTGACTGGCAAACTTTCACCAGTCACCATCGCTTCATCTACCGTCGAAGCGCCTGCAATCACCTCGCCATCGACTGGAATCTTTTCACCAGGACGTACCAAAATCACATCGTTGATTCTGACTTCGGCGATGGGAACATCAATTTCTCTACCATCACGAATAACTCTGGCATCTCTGGCTTGCAATCCGATCAGTTTGCGGATGGCTTCAGAAGTTTGTCCCCTAGCGCGATTTTCCAATAACCGCCCCAATAAAATTAAGGTAATAACAATGGCTGCAACTTCATAATAAACATGAGGTATCAAGCCCTGGGCAATAAAAAATTTCGGGAAAACAGTGACAAACAAAGAATATATATACGCTGCACTTGTACCCAAAGCAATCAGCGTGTCCATTGTCGCCGTATGGCGCTTGAGGGATTTCCAGCCATTGCGGTAAAAAGATCCACCACACCAGAAAATGACAGGTGTTGTCAGCGCTAACTGTACCCAAGGATTTTGCAAGAAGCTGGGAATTAAGGGGAAGTTTAGCCCAGTCATCATGGGCAACGACCCTAAAAAGAGGAAAATGCTAATTACACCTCCCACAATTACCTTGAGGAAAAGTTCGCGTTGTAATGCTTGTCTACTCGCTTTTTCGGCATCATCTTCTTCAGAGAGCAATTCTTCCTGGAGTGAGTCAGAAGAATATCCCGCAGCTGCGATCGCAGTTTGAATTTTCTCTAAATCTGCTAGAGAGCGATCGTACCTGATGGCGGCTTGTTCTGCTCCAAAGTTAACGTTGCAGTCAATCACCCCAGGAACAGAGCGAATTGCCTTTTCGATGTTGTTGGCGCAACCAGCGCAACTCATACCTCGAAGTTTGAGTGTGAGAGTATCCATAACTAGATGAACCGAACCCCTGTGATTGATGTGGGAGGATCTTTAAAGATTAAGCAACTGGATAGCCAGCAGCAGCCAACGCTTCCTTAATTTCTGTTTCTGATGCTTGAGTTTCTACACTGACAAGCTTGGTTGTTGGATCAGCCTGAACGCTTGCATTGGCATCGACTGCTTGAAGTGTTTTGGTGATGGTGCTTGCACAAACAGAACAAGACATATTGGGAACTGTGAGTTGGAGAGTCATAGATTTACGGGATAAAAATAAACAACCTAGCCAAACCAAGTTGGATGACTGAAGGATAACCGTCAACAATCAGAAATTTCTGGTTGAGAGTCCCCTTGAATTCATACTAGACTCTCTAGCCGGCTGGAGAGTCTAGAGAATTTTAAAAGTTTTTAGCTAAAGTTCAATTTTCTTTACAGATGTAGTATATAAAATGCAAAGAATACAAAATACTACAAAACACTTGTTTTCCAATGCAAGTGTGTGTTATCAAAGCTATATAACCTGTTGTTTTCCCCACAATTCTGGGGAAATAACCCTCCGCACCACTTGAGACGCGGCTGCTGAACCCAAGTCTCCTACTCTCTTCACAACCAAGAGTCTTTTTTAAGGCTCAATTTGGAGTTTTCATGCAGCCAAAAAATTTAAAACGTCTCCTGCGTGCTTTAGAGCGGCAGGGTTTGGATGTAACTTACGATAATCGCACTTATTCTGTCCGTTTACTCAATTCTCTTGATGCCCCTGTAGCAGAAGTGCTACTGCCAGAAGGCTTCCCCGTAGAAGCTAAGGCACTGAAGCAGCTAGCGAATTTGGCAAGCGTCCGCCATCCATCTGGTGGATGCGTTTGCCGTGCCTGTGCTACCCCTGACTTTCACCCAGGTGATGCGGGTGTTGCCATTGGTTCAATTGTCGAAACAGTGGGTCAGGTTATCCCTGGCGCTATCGATTCTGACATCAATTGTGGAATGCGCCTGCACGTTGTTGATTTGACAATCGACGAATTCATGGCAAAGCGCGACCAATTCGTCGAAAAAATGAAGGGGGATTACTTCTTTGGTACGCGTGATGTGACAATGACTGCTGAGGCAATGCGATCGCTATTTCAATACGGAATTCCCGGTTGGCTGGATGCCATGCTAGATCGGCCTACGGGGAGTGTAATCAAATCAGATTTGCAGCAACTTGCTCAAGAGAGCGATCGCATCTTCTTAGGTGGTTCAATGGATGGTGACTGGAAACTTGCACCTGAAGAATTGGTTACCGATGCTGGAATGGTACGCGATGGCGGACTGGCAACCATTGGCGGCGGCAATCATTTTGTAGAAGTGCAGCGAGTTGATAAAGTCGAAAATCGCCCACTTGCCCACGCTTGGGGAGTGCGCGAGGGACAACTGGCTTTTATGATTCACTCTGGTTCTCGAAACGTGGGTAAGTATATCGGGGGAATATGGCGAGATAAAGCTAAGGCGACTTGGCAAAAAGGTCTGAAGTACCCTGATTCTCAGATTTTTCCTCTCTCTACCCATTCTCACCCAGAATTAGTCGCCAGTTACCTGCAAGCTGAGGCAACTGCTGCTAACTATGCTTTTATTAATCGCCTGCTATTAGCAGAACTGCTACGTCTGCGTTTGCGAGAAGTATATAAAGATGTGGAAGCACCTCTAGTTTATGATTTGCCGCATAATATCACCTTGCCGGAAGGTAAAGGATGGGTAACACGCAAGGGCGCTTGTCCAGCCCATGCAGGGCAACCAGTGATTATCCCTGGTTCAATGGGTGCTTATTCTTATCTGATGGTGGGTAAAGGCAATCCAGCCTTTTGTAATTCGGCCTCACACGGCGCGGGAAGAATTCGTTCTCGCTTCGACCTCAATCGCAGAGGTGCATCTCAAAATGAGGCAGAACTGGGATTAACCGGGATAGACTGCATTACCTTGCGTGAAGAACGCCGCATTGAAGAAGCACCAGCCGCCTATAAACCGATTCAGTCTGTAATTGATGTGCAGGTTGAGGCAGAAATGGTGGACGTTGTGGCGCGATTGAGTCCGGTATTGACGTTTAAAGCGTAGCCCCTAAATAAAAAGCCCCTGGTCAACGCCAGGGGTATCCATCTTTATTCCCTAACATTTAGAATCGCATCTGTGAAGCTATTATAAATCCGTACCAATGCAATTAACGCATAGGTTTGATGCTTATTTTGCAATTAATTAGATGGAATTTACCCAGTGTCATCAATGCTACGGTGTACACACAAGTTAGATCCAGTTTTAGTTTTATCCCAATACGCTTGGGATAAGCCAGAAAGCCCTTCTCCGAAAATGAGTGTAGAGACGTAGCAGTGCTACGTCTCTACAAGGATTCTGGATAACGCATATTTAATTTCTGGAGATGTCTAATAAATACTTTATGTATTTTTCTTTTTTCGTATGAAACTGCCCAGCGTAGCCTGCCTCCGCAGGGGTACGCTATCGGCATCGCTCCTTTCTCTTCACTCGATCAGAAAATAGGTTTAGCTCAGTGCTAAACCTATAGATTTAGTGCTTAAGTAGACATTTCAGATTAATTTAGACTGACTTTTTTAGCAGTTCATCTTCCTATAGACTGTATCCAAAATTCTTGAAGACTTGTACATAATAAAAGGCTTGGTTAAACCAAGCCTCTATATATACCAAGCATTTACTACACCAAGATTAATTTAGACTGACTCTTACTTTAGTTCATCTTCCTATAGACTGTATCCAAATATTCTGAAATCTGATAGTACACTTCCTGGTTACTCGTAAAAAAAAGGTTTGGCTGTGAACCAAACCTCAATAATTGCTGTGCTTAACAACGTACAAAATTAATTTAGTTCTACTCTGTACTACAGTTCATCATCCTAGAGGATGTGTATAAATATTCAGAAATTTGGTATTTCATAATTTGATAAAAATCTTAACTAATTTTTTGAAAAAATACACAAAAAATCTACCTAAAGTTAATCCTGTTTAAAGATTTCTGGATTAGGCTAAAGACTCTAATCACCAAGATAGATTCTGATATATCCCCTCTATATTTTTTCTGCTCAACCAGTGTATAAAAATATCGCCCATCAATTTACTTCTAATCTGACGAAAGTCTATCTTTTACTTATAATTTTTCAAAAAAAGACCCTGGAAGAATATCCAGGGTGCATACACGTTTTTCAGGCATTAACAGGCTGAATAATAACTTTGTAAAATAGTTATTTCTACTATCTATAGAATGATACGAATATTGATCTATATATGGTATTGATGGTTTTTTGTTGCTTGTTCTATTGATATATAGTATTTAATAACACCAATAGGCATATTTTGATGAGCTTTTCTATTTCTTTAGGATCATGTTAAACAATGTTTAATATGATATGGATATATTATTATTAGGAAGTTAGAGGATATTTTGAAAGTAACTTTTGATTAATACTCATACATCAAGTACGAAATCTAGGGGCAATATCTTGCGAGTACTCCGTTGAAGAACTTGTAGATCCTCGCCGATGCCTTAGAGAGGATACGCGATAGCATATATGGGCTATTTTTTGCCTCATTAACTGTATGTTTCAGTTGGTTAGTGCCAGTCACAAAAAAGGCATGGCTTTTAGCCATGCCCTATATATACCAAGTGTTTACCATACCTTGCTAATTTATAATTACTTTGATTTCAGTTCATCTGTCTAGAGTGTGTTGACATACTCTAACGATAGGCATGAAAAAAGGTTTAGCACTCAGCTAAACCTTCATTGAAAGCAGTTATTCGACACACCAAAATTAATTTAGAGCTACTCTTAATTCTGGTCATCTTCCTCTAGGATGTGTACAATAATTATAAAATCTGGTACTGATATATATTGATAACATAGAAATTATTTCAACCCCCTTTAGATAGATAAATATTTTAATAGATGTGATTAAAAATAAAATTGATCGTAGATAAAATTAATAGGCATCAATGGTCTAATTTAACAAAGCTTAAATGAAATTATTCTCAAGCTTTTGGTTGTATTAAACTGAATACGTTTCAGTTAAGAAGAATAGTAGTAGTGGTCTGTCTCATTAATTCTGAAGGTTTATAAAAGTTCGTAGTAAGGACTTTAGTCCTTGATTTGAGCGATAAATCGCTCACTATAAACCTAGCAAAATTAATGCGATAGACCAGTAGTAGCGCAGCAAGCTTAATTTGTTGGGTTGAGCAATCATAAAATAATTTTGTTTACGACTTTCTATATTTTTGAACCCAATGTTTTAGCATTGACATGTTAGTAGTGGTTTATACTTTGTAATTACTCAAATGCTTGTCACATATAGCTTTTAGCAGTTTTATACCTGATTTCTATCAGACTTTGTGAGAAATACGGGCCAACCTACGCCAGTTTTAATTTTTAACCTTAACCCAAGCGTATTGACATTAAACTTCAATAAATAATCTAGAAACAAATTTCTGCATAGGTGTAGCCTGTCATAGACATCGCGCTATACTAAAGTAGTAGATAGCCTTGGACAAAAGATGAAAAGCTACTTCTTTTCAGGAATATATCAAAAATAATCTCTTGGTTTAACCTAAACAATCGTGTCTGTACAACTAATAAAGAGTGTGTCTAAATTAGATTAAGCACGTAAACTTCAGTACAAAATTTAACAGTTAATAACTTGAATTACTTGTTTATTTAGTATCTTTAAAATCTCCAAGCATACATAGTTCAAGCCGATACTGTTTTAAATCATCATCTGATCTTTTTATATAAAGTTATGGTGAATTTATTAAGAAAATATTCTGTAATTTTGCGTATAATCGAAAAGTATCCGCTAAACCTCTCAGCTTGAGGTTTTCTTACCTCAGCAATTTTTGCGTGGTTAAGAATCATCAAATAGGCAAAAGTAAAACACATTAGCTAATTCTGACCGAGTACTATTCCATAAGTTCGCGCGAAGCTTCGTCTGTATCTCCCTAATAGAGACAGACGAGGAATCCTAATAAAATCTTCTGGAGAAGAGATGTATTTGGCACATTCATTCATGAGTGATGAAAAGCAGCAAAACTCTCACCAGCCTTTGATTTTGGCAGTGGAAGACCATGATGATAGTCTTTTGCTGATTAGTTATGCTCTTGAGTTAATGGGTTGTAGATTTATTTGTCAAACAGATTGTTCTGCAACAGTGCTGGTGGCTAAAGAATATCAACCGGACTTAATTTTGTTGGATATTTTGTTACCAGGTCTTAGCGGTATCGATGTTGTGCGTCATCTAAAGCAAGAACCCTTAACTTCCAAAATTCCAGCGATCGCAGTCACGGCTTTAGCTACCACGGAGGATCGAGAGCGTATCCTCAAGGCAGGATTTGATGATTATATCAGCAAACCCTATATGATTGAGGACTTAGAGGCTATAATTCGCCGTGTATTGGGAGGAAAATTCTCTCCTTACTCAGCTTTTGAACTTTGTCAAGATTAGCAATCCAGCAGAAAAATGTCCCCGTGAAGAAGTTAAATGTTCTTGGGTAGTTGGACAGTAAACAAAGTACCTTTACCTACTACAGAAGCAACCTGGATAGTTCCTGCGTGCCCTTCTACAATCCTGTGGGATAAATGTAGCCCTAAGCCACTACCTGAACGTTTATGTTTGCCTTGGCGAAATCGCTCAAAAATTGTTGCCTGATCTTCGGGTGCAATTCCATATCCTGTATCTTGTACCTCAATTGTTACCGAATCTTGATTTCCTGGAAGAGGTGATGTTTCAAAAATGCGGATTGTGATCCCTCCTGTATCCGTAAATTTGATGGCATTGGCGATCAAATTGTTTAACACTCGGCGTAGTTCCAAGCGATCGCCCATAATAACCCCAGCATTTTTATCCAATGGATCTAATTTACTGGTGTCTGTTGTCAGGGTCAAACCTTTTTCATTAGTTAGAGGGCTTAGTTCGCTCACAACTTCTTCAGATATCTCACGTAAATCGCATACTTCCCAATTCAACGTTTTTTTACCTGCCTCAAAGCGATAAACTTCTAGGAGGGTGTTTACCATGTCCATCAAATTTTGGTTACTGCGAATCATAACTGCGATCGCCTGTTTCATTTCCGGCGAGATTTTGCAGAATGTTTCCATTTCAAACAAACTCAACATCCGATCGGCAGCTACTAAAGGAGTTCGCAAATCATGAGTCAGACGGGAAACAAAGTCTTCCCGTTGGCGGGTCATTTTTTGTTGTTCGTCCAGACTGTGCTTGAGACGTAATAGCGATCGCACTCTTGCCAGTAGTTCATCCGTATCAAATGGTTTACGAATAAAATCGTCAGCACCAGCATCTAAACCTTCGACAACGCTAGATTCATGAAAAGCAGTAATCAGCAGAATTGGAATATAACTAATTGCTGGGTTATTCCGAATCCGACGCGTGACTTCATAACCATCCATCCCCGGCATCATTACATCTAACAAAATCAGATCGGGTGGAGATTTTTCAACTTGTCTCAAAGCCTTTATTCCATCTGAAGCCAAATCAATTTCATATCCCTCACTTTCTAAAATCGCTTGAACCAAAATAAGATTATCTCGAGTGTCATCAACTGCGAGAATACGATAAATTTTATTATTTTCAACTACAGACATAATTTATAAAATTTTCTCAGTTTTTTGGAAGTAATTTATAGTTTAAATTTAGGATATCCTATCGGTGCTTGCCTAGCTTGAGAAGATGACTGATGGGGATTTTTTGCTCTACCAAAAATTCCGTCGCTGTCTAATTGTAAATTGGGAGGATCATCTGCCACATTTTGTAATGTGATTTGACGCGGCAATTCAATTTTAAACATTGAACCAATGCCCAATTTGCTCTCCAGAAAAATTTTGCCGCCCATCATTCGCACCAATGAATCTACAATTGCCAAACCCAGACCAGTCCCTGGATATTTGCGAGTAATAGTTTGATCGACTTGCCGAAATGCTTCAAAGATACGTTTAAAATCTCTGGATGCTATACCAATACCTGTATCCCTAACAATAATTACCACTTTATCTGTAGGTAGTTCCTTAACCTCAACCAAAATCTCACCAGACTCTGTGAACTTAATCGCATTGGAGAGTAGGTTAGTTAAAATTTGTCTGATCCGAATAGGATCGTTAAATATAAAAGGATTTTGCAAATCGGTTTGCAGTAACAATGACAGCTTTTTAGCATCAGCGAGTGAACGCATTTCACCTACAGCGAGATTTATGACCTTTGATACATCAAATATTTCCGCCTTTAAGTCTAATCGTCCTATCTCCAGCTTCGAAAAGTCAAGAACTTCATTGAGTAGCATCAGTAAATGCTTCCCATTATTTAAGATGCGCTCGATCATATCTGCTTGCTGGTTAGTTAGTTGACCGAACTTAGGACGCAGCAGTATTTGTGAAAAACCAATAATCGCATTCATCGGCGTTCTGAGTTCGTGAGACATAGTGGCCAAAAAATGTGATTTTAACCGTGATGCCTCCAACAGCTTAAAGTTTTGTATTTGAATCTGTTCTTGTTGTCTCTCCAATTCTTGGTTCTTACGAATGAGTTTTTCATTACTTTCTCTAAGCTGCTCTTTTGCCAAAGCTGCCTGCATTTCAGCCCGATAAATCCGGATCGCACTCCGCAAAACCTGTGCCAAGTTTTCTGATGATATCCTAGACTTAGAGAGATAGTCTGTAGCACCAGCTTTAATTAATTGAACAGACATTTGTTCATCTTTTTGACCAGTCAAGACTACTATAGGAACTTGAATTTCCGAAAAACGTAGCCGTTGAATCAAGGTTAGTCCATCCTGGTTTGGTAAATCATAGTCGAGGAAAACACAATCATAAGCAGTACTGCTTAAGGCAGAAAACGCATCATTGCCATCACCGACTTCAGACAGCTCCATCTGAATACCTGCTATCGTCAGGCCCTGACGGACTACCATCCTGTCTACTTCGTCATCGTCTACAACCAAAATTTTCAGCGTCTCTTCCATCGTTTTTAATTTTTGCCGCCAAACATAGGTTGATGTATAACATTTCTCTTTTGAGATTATCCAATTAAAAAAAATATAAGATTTTCAGAGATTTAAAATCTGTAACTTGATTAACTAAGGCGTTTAGCACAATATCCAATACTTGTTTTGCGTTGCCATCATCTTGAAATTAGGCAAGATGAAAGGCTTGAGAATATATCTGGCTAGATTTAAGTCATCAGCTTTGACTCGGTGTTGATCTTGATTTGAGGTTGTCATTACAATTACAGGAGTTGCTTTTAAAGCTAATTGTTGGGTTAAATTTAGTCTGTTGTATTTTTAATCTGTTTAGTTTGCCAGACTATTGAAATTAAACTCCTAGCAAACTACCAATGGCTTTCAAAAAACTAGCAATTAACAAATCGAAAACTATTGCTCTAGGCACAACAGACAGAACTGATATAAAGTAAAATAAAATACTTTACTAAGCTTAAACCAATTGTAAATGAGTGAGCAAGCGACCGTCGTCAGCCATTGGTGAGAGTTGCATACCATTATCGTGTACCATAAGCTTGAGCAGTTTTAACCATTAGATTTGGTTAGACCAGGTAAATAAGAAAGTGCTTCCTATACCTATTTGTGAATCACAAGTAATCCTACCTCCTGCAATTTCAACAATTTTCTTAACGATCGCAAACTTTCACAGTTTGGAAAATTCCCAAAACCTCCTCGCAAACTTTAGGAAGAATACCAAGTCTTTCTAAGCCTTTTGGGATTAAAAAGATTACTTGCCCACTTTGACTGCCGAAGGGTTTAACTTTTGAGCCATAAGTCGCCCACCATCTGGATGCACGAGTAATTACCCCATGCAGTTGTAGTTGAATTCCTTTTGAGATTGTCCACCATTGAGCCTGACTTTTCACGTGATAGGGAAAACAAGAGGCGAAACCTAAACCCCAAGTCCTCAAACCTTGTAGGGTTGGGGGAGAATTTAAAACCTCTTTCCTATAAGGAAAAAGGAATGGAAGTGAGGTTTTCCAGATCCCGTTAAAAGTCAGAACTTCGTCCATTTTTATAAGCTTTGTTCAAAGCTTTGTACAAGATAATAGGAAATAACTAATGAAAGATGGCAACTAAAAGCTGAATTCTGAGCAAAAGAGAGCAATTTGGCATTCATCTCAATATTTCATACTTTTTGTGCAAGTATCTATATATCTCCAGCTAGATATGTCCTCTATCTAAATATAAAAAAAGAGGAAATTTATTATTTCTAGCGATGGATGCAGACTGGTTAAAATATCATCTATCTTTGGTTTGGGGAAATAAGAGAAAGCGCTAAACGAAAGGTAATACTTTGAAAGATGCAAACAGCGTAAGAGCGGGTATAGCGATGAATGAAATTAGCATTATTTTAATTGAAGATCATGACTTAACACGAATGGGGCTAAGAGCGGCATTACAGTCTCACAGCGCCTTGAAAGTAATAGGCGAAGCAGCAAATGCGACTCAAGGACTAAAACTTTTGGAAACGGCAAAGCCAGATGTAGCTGTTGTAGACATCGGTTTACCTGACATGGATGGCATTGAACTCACCCGTAAATTCAAACGCCATCAAGCTGAAACTGGTCAGACGACAACGAAAATTCTGATCCTAACAATGGATCACACTGAAGACGCTGTACTTGCAGCTTTTGCAGCAGGTGCTGATTCTTATTACATGAAAGAAACAAGCATCAGTAAATTAACTGAGGCGATTCAAGCAACTCACGGCGGTAACTCTTGGATTGATCCGGCGATCGCCAATGTGGTATTGCGGAAAATGCGCCAAGGCATTCCTGGAGAAAGCCAAAGTTCTGATAAGCCGAAGACTGTAAAAATTGAGGCGCTAGCGTCAGAATACGAGCAAGTTTTAGAAACATATCCCCTGACTCAACGGGAATTGGAAATTTTAGAATTGATTGTAGCTGGATGTAGCAATGGGCAAATTGCCGAGAAACTCTATATTACAGTTGGTACTGTAAAGACTCATGTTCGTAATATTCTAAATAAATTATGTGCTGATGATCGTACCCAAGCTGCCGTCAGGGCCTTACGTTCTGGGTTAGTAGCATAAGGAACTGGAAACGAGGGAGATCAGGGAGATTAATTAATAACCAATGCCCAATTCCCAATTCCCATCAACTCAATCGTTCCTGTAAACATTCTGCAATGCGTAGTGCGGCCCCTGGTTTGCCCATACGCCGCAGGCCATTTTCGGCAATAATTTGCAAAATATCAGGATCTTTGAATAGAGACTGGACGATCTCGGCCACTTCAGCTGGTTGCTCGACTAAAATCAAAGATGATCCTAAATGACGGCTTTGAGCTTCAGCAAAGGTAGGGTTATATTGGGGGCCATTGCCGGGAATAGCGATCGCAGGTTTCCCTAAACCGATAAACTGTTCTGTGGCTGTACCTGCCATTGCGATCGCAAAATCTCCCAAATGTAAGCAGTCATTATAGGATTGTTGAGTCAGCAAAAGATACGCATTTCTTTGTTTAAATGCCAATACATTTGGATCGGGAAGTTGGATAGGACATACCGATTCCGCTCGCCAACCTTGGGATTGCACGCTTTGGGATAAAATATTAGAGTCTAAACCAGGAGCGATCGCACCTAAAAATATCACTGTGCCAGAAGTGTAAAACACCGAATCTCGCTCCTGAAAACTTGCCATCAGCGCAGATACAGCAATCATAATTTTTTCCCAGTTGGTGTATGCCTCTGGCGGACGGGAACCAGGAAGAAGAGTCACCATCAAAGGTCTAACCGTTTCTTGCTGATGACTATCCCGACTATAAAATTGTTGGCGTGAAAAGGTCGGTTGTAGACCATCCATCATGGGATTACCCAAATTAAAAGCGGGAATTGGCCATTGTTTTAATGTTTCCGTCGTCAGCACATCTCTAGGAAACACCGCCTTACAACGGCGACGACTCATTAACCAACGTTCCCAAGGATGGTAGACTGAACCAGAAAAGTTTTCCCAACGCGCGTCTTTGGATTTCCGTGGTAATAATCCAGCTTCATCGCGCACATAATATTCAGATTTCGCCGTACCCACAAAGGCATAATTAGCGCCACTAAAAGTTGCAAACAACAGGGGGACAATATCTCCCACAGCTAAAATCGCTCTTTTATTACCTAATTTTTTTTGAGAACTCACCCATCGCCGGACAGCTTTAATCTGGCTGAGGGTAAGTTGTAATAAACCACCGCGTACATCCCGCGCCAACTGGCGGCCATCCATATAAATAAAGCCACCAGAAGGCATAGTGCGAACTGAACCGATAAGAGGGATATCCAACTGTTGGTAAGCACGTCCTTCACCCACCAGAGGTAAAGCAAATATCTCTGGTGGGTTTGATTGTTGTTGGAGTTCTTGCAAAATCCGAACTGCAATTACATCTTCCCCATGACCATTACTTAATACAAGTAATCGTAAAGGAGAAGTTGCAGGTTGGGAGTTAGAAGCTACAGATAAGCGGGATGAATTACTCATAAGAAACAAAATATCAAAATTAACTGTCGTTTGGGTAAGAGGTGTAAATAGGGGAAATCGGCAAATAAGCTGGAAGTTAGTATTATCGCTATTTCTTTGCTTTCCTACAACTAATGCCAAATTCTCAAAGGATGTGTTGTTTAAAATTATTGGAAAAGCTTTTTAATCAAGTCTTTTAATCTAAAATCTAAAATCCAAAATTGTTATAACTCCCTGTTAATTAGGTTAAATATTATGCAAGTTTCTGCTACTGCAATTTTTACTTTAGCTACTTTAGCTGCTGCCAATGTCACTCAGCAAGCAACGGCTGCATCCGCTAAAACCGTTACTCCAACGGCAAAAGCTGGTAACTTGGTAGTGCCGATAATTGAAGACACTCCTGCACGGATAGAGACAATTGCTTCTCCAGAAACTATAGTTGCACAACAATTTTCTCAAAATTCTGTCGCCGCACAAACAGGTGCAAGCAAAAATTCCCCAGTAGTCTTAAAGTCAGCAAAAGAATTAATTTCCCAAGCCATCCTCCCTGCCTCCCCTGCTCCCAAAACCCCTGCTACTGATAGCAATTTGGTAGTCACAGCTACAGACGTACAGGTAGTGGGAGCCAATCAAGAATTGCAAGAGATTATTCGTAAAGTCATTAAAACCCAGGTAGGTGGAGAAACCAGTCAAAGCCAGCTACAAAAAGATGTAGCTGCAATTTTGGATACAGGTTTATTTAGCAATGTCAGTGTGAATAGCTTTAGCACACAGGCTGGATTGAATGTAGTTTATCAAGTGCAACCAGTAATTGTACGGTCGCTGCAATTATCTGGTGCTAAAGTCCTCACCTACCAAGTGGCCCAACAAAAGTTGCAATCTCAGATTGGAACCACCATCAGTCCTACTGGACTCCAGCAAGCAGTAGTACAAATTAACAAATGGTACGCCGACAATGGTTATAACTTAGCACGAGTGCTATCAATTAAACCCAGTTCTCAAGGTATTCTCACTGTAAATGTTGCTGAAGGCTTAGTGAGTGATATCAAATTTCGCTTTGTCAACGACGAGGGTAAAACCGTTGATAGCAAGGGTAATCCCGTCGGGGGACGCACCAAACCAGATTATCTACAACAGCAACTCAAGCTAAAACCTGGTCAAATCTTCCAAGAAAATGTCGTCAAGCAAGACATCCAACAGCTATATCGCACTGGTTTATTTGAAACAGTGAATGTTGCCTTAGAAGGAGATGCGACAAAACTTGATTTAGTCTACCAACTCAAAGAAACTGGGGCGCGTGGTGTTAACTTGGGTGGTAGTTACAATGCAGATCAGGGTTTAGTAGGCACAATCAGCTATCAAGATCAGAATGTTGGCGGTGTTAACGATACATTAGGTGTGAATGTTGGCGTAAGTAGCCGAGACTTGCAATTTAATAGCAAATTTGTCAGTCCTTATCGGGCAACAAACCCCGATCGCTTGGGGTACACTGTGAATGGTTTTCGTAATCGGGAACTTTCGGAAACCTTTGATGACAAGATTAAGCTAGCTAACGGCGACAAAGTACGGGAAGGTCAAATTGGTGGGAGTGTCAGCTTACAGCGACCAATTGACAACTGGAATACCTCATTAGGATTAAACTATACCCGAACTAGTATTCGCGATCGCCAAGGTAATATTACCCCAACTGACGCTCAAGGCAATCCCCTATCTGCGAGTGGAACTGGCGTTGATGACCTAACTACCGTATCCTTCACCGCCACCAAAGACCAACGAGATAATCCCCTCAACCCAACTCAAGGTTCCGTTTTGAGTTTGAGTACAGAACAATCTGTGCCCATCGGTCAAGGTAATATTTCTCTAAATCGCCTCAAAGCCAATTACAGCCAATATCTACCAGTCCAGTTATTTAACACCAAACAGCCACAAGTATTTGCTGTGAACGTCCAAGCTGGTACCGTCATTGGTAATTTACCGCCTTATGAAAGCTTTAATTTAGGTGGTTCCAACTCAGTGCGCGGTTACGATTCCGGCGATGTGGGAAGTGGTCGTAGTTATGTCTTAGCTTCCGCAGAATATCGTTTTCCAGTTTTACCAATCATAGGGGGTGTATTATTTGCCGACTTTGCTTCAGACTTAGGCTCAGGTGATACTGTATTAGGAAATCCGGCGGGTGTGCGAGACAAACCCGGCTATGGTTTTGGTTATGGGGCTGGAGTCCGCTTAAATTCACCACTAGGCTTAATTCGGGCTGACTATGGCATTAATGACCAGGGAGAAAGCAAAGTGCATTTAGGCATAGGTCAGAGGTTTTAAGTATATTCAAACTTTTTTTGTAAGGCTGCGCCGGATTTTTTGACCTACTCTTTCTTCCTTTGTGTCCTACCCTTCTCTTCCGGAGACGCTACGCGATTGCGCTTCGTTTCTCTTACTCATATTTCATCGTTTGGCGCATTTTAATACAGAATTAGTATAAGAGGTTGTTTTAAAAGTGTTTGGCTGTGATTTTAGGCACTTAATTAATCCCCCCTAACGCCCATTTTTAAGGGAGAACCGGAATCAGAGTCCCCCTTTTGAAAGGGAATTTAGGGGAATCTAAAACGTTTCGCTACAAGAATACTTTTCAAACATCCTCTTAAAAGGGGGGAACCGGAATCAAATTCCTCCTGGTCAGATTGATTTAGAGGAAAATAACTGATGTCTGATTTAATGAACAAACAAATCATCCTTACAAGTCGTCCAGTCGGCGAACCAAGAGAGAGTGATTTTGCTTTAGTAGAAACACCAACTCCCGAACCAGGTGAGGGCGAAATTCTTAGCCGTACCATTTATCTATCTCTCGACCCTTATATGCGTGGTCGTATTAGTGCAAGCGAGTCTTATGCTGCATCAGTAGAATTGAATTCTGCGATCGTGGGTGGTACAGTCAGCCAAGTAATTAAATCAAATTATCCTCAATTTCAAGTAGGGGATTTTGTTCTGAGCAATAACGGTTGGCAAACTTATGCTGTATCTAAGGGTGAGACACTGCGTAAACTTGATCCCACTCAAGCACCTTTATCTTATAGCTTAGGTGTACTGGGTATGCCTGGTCTGACTGCTTATGCTGCTTTGCTTGATATTGGTCAACCGAAAGAAGGTGAAACTGTTGTGGTTTCAGCCGCCTCTGGTGCTGTCGGTGCAGTAGCAGGCCAAATTGCCAAAATTAAAGGTGCTAGAGTAGTGGGAATTGTTGGGAGTGACGATAAGCGGGACTATATAGTTAAAGAATTAGGCTTTGATGTTGGCATTAACCGCAAAACCCAAGAACTTGATTCAGCACTCAAAGAAGCTGCACCTAATGGAATTGATGTTTACTATGACAATACAGCAGGTGTGATTTTAGAAACTGTATTGCAGCAGATCAACCTTGGGGCAAGAATTCCATTAGTAGGTTTGATTTCGGAGTATAACACTACATCTACTCCATCAGGGCCTAATTTAATGCCACTACTAATCAAACGAGCTTTAATCAAAGGTTTCTTAGTTTCCGATTATCAATATCGGTTTAATGATTTTTTGCGTGATGTTTCTGGATGGTTACAGTCTGGTCAGCTTAAGTATAAAGAAGATGTAGTTATGGGTTTAGAAAATGCTCCTCATGCATTCATCGGTTTACTTCGAGGTGATAATTTTGGCAAGCTGATTGTTAAGGTAAACGACGATCCAACAGCCAATTAAAAGGCACAGCACTAGAGACAAGGGAGCAAATTATTAAAAGTCAGCGTCAGTAGTAGTTGAATTAACTCAAGTTTTAGGTGTAACTAAATGCACAATGGTTTTAGGAGTAAACTACCACTACTGCTGACATTTTGCTTATTTACGAGCTTTTTGCCTGCCTCTGGTTCAGTTTTATGCCCAGCTGTTGCCTCTGACGAATATTATAAAGTAGCCAGAAATAATGGCAGAGATGGACGTACAGGAACCGATGGGCGATCGGGTAGAAGCGGTGAAAACCAAAATATTTTTGTTAATGGTTCACCCGTTAATCTTGATTTGTCCGGTAAAGATGGGGAAGATGGGGAAGATGGGGAACATAGCGATCGCCCTGACTGTGGTTATCAACGCGATGCCTACGGCGGGCAACGCCTACGCGTCAGCCATGATATAAATGCACCAAATGGTGGCAATGGCGGTAACGGCGGTAAGGGAGGAGATGGGGGAAATGGTGGTTCCCTCACAGTGTATTACAGCAATTTAGCAGATTTACGAAACATTTCTGTTCGGGCAACTGGTGGGCAAGGTGGACGTGGCGGTAGAGGTGGCAACGGTACGGAGGGTTGTCGCTGTCATAGACGGAGGTGGGAAGTGAAAACCTGCAAAGGAACTCCCGGTAGCCCTGATTATAAGTGTACTGACAAAGTTTATCGATGTAGCGACGGTAGCGATGGGCGAGATGGCAGTGATGGTAGCGATGGTAGCCAAGGGCGCTTAGGAACTTTAAGTATTGTAAATAGCAAGGAAGCTTTGGCGGCTGATACTCCAACGGTACAGCTAGCAATTTCGGAACTGACAAACAAACCAGTAAACCTTTCGAAGAACAAATGGAATCTTCGCAAAGGGGCAACTTCTCTACTTGCGCCTGGTTCTGCGATCGCAGATGATTACCTTGAGTTTGAACAGCGTCTAGAAGAAACTTTTCAAATAGTTTGGCAAGAAAAACAACCTATTACCAGCTTTGGCAATCAAGCTGTAACACTTAATTTAACTGACAACAAACAAGTAGAAGTTACTTTTGCTGAGGACTTATGGGTTGATGGTAGCATCAAGAATGAAGCTAATTTAACAACATTTACCGTTAACCATGCCATTCCCAAAAAAGATGTCACCCGGTTAGCTGTAGCAGAGTTTGCCGAAGCAGGACAAAACCTCAACTTAAAAATAGTTGATTTGGCAGCGAAATCTGATGCTATTAATACTCAGTTTCGCATCAAATTCCGCGCCCAGGATAACTTGTACGGCTTTTCTGGCTACAAAACTGAATATGAAGGGGATATTCCCAACGAACTTGTGACTCGTGACTACAACCGTTTTACTCTAGCTTTAGGCAAGCTCAAAATTCCTGACTCAGCTTTACGTCCTGGTGTCAACGTTGATATTGAAGTCGTAGCAACTCGTTCCTTGGGAATACGTTCTGCCAAACAAACTATTAGCTGGCAGGGTGCAATCCGCAAACCTAGTACCGCAAGGCGGAATTAAAAATTAAAAATGAATACAGCGTAAGCATTTCATTAATTTGGAATAGGTGGTTTATTTCTGCCGTGTTGTACTAGATAAAATTTAGGAAGATTTTTTCCCATCTGAAACCATTTGCGAAAGAATATAAGCTGCAAAATCTAGCAACTGATCCAGCAAAAAACCAATGATACCAATGTAGAGGATCTCCTGAATTATATAATCAGCATTGCCAGCTTTATAAGCTTCCCAGAGAGTAAAGCCAAGTCCTTTTGGGCCTGTTAACATTTCTATAGAAATAACTATAAACCAGGCTACCCAAATACTAACTTTCAAGGCATGAAATATATGGAATATAGCTACTCGAAAGTTATTATTTTGCCTACGAAAATGTTGCATACCAATTGCTGTATTAATAATCATCGTCCAGAGAGTTCCTAGAAAAACTACTGTAGTAGCAGCCGATTCGCTCTCTTGAAATACTATTAATGCAATAGGTAGCAAAGCTATAGGAGGGATACTATGTGGTATCTGGAATATCAGCCTAAATAACTGATAAACCATGCTATTCATGCCTATTAGGTATCCGATAAAACTACCTAACACTGCGGCAGGAATGTAACCCACAAACAACCGTTGCAGGCTAGCTAAAATGTCTAAAAACATATATTCTCTCTGCCTCAGTTCTCATGGAAAAGATTTAGAAAATACTGTGGCAACAACACAAAATAGCGAAGATAAAAATGTGTTAAATTACACGCTCTCTTTGAAAAATATAAGATTGTTTCTATCTTCTCCTTGTTGGGAATTAGTCAAGAAAAGTTAGGTATTATTACGATGTTTTGGTCGTAATGCAAAGAGGGCTAAGGCTTGACTTTAGTAAACTTTATCAGAAAAATAAATCCTGATTAGTAAATTAAATACAATTTCCAAATTTTAATTGTTTGATGATTGTAGTAAGTATGAATATGTAAGATTTTTAATATTACATAAATAGTAAAATTTGTTATGAGCAATACAGAATATTTATAAAATAAGGAGTGTCGATATACTTTATTAAGTAAAAACAAAATTACTGTAGGGAAGCCAATGCGTTGCCCGGATTTTTTACCACTGAAAAATCCGGGTGTCTATTTCTTCAAAAATCAACTCTGTCAGCGTTATTTCAATGCAAACAAAAAGAAAGACATGATTGGCATTCCATATAGCGCTGCGATTGGTTATACCATTTCAATCGATGTATGATTACTGTAAAATAAGTAATTATACATTTACGTTATAAATTTCAGGTGTCCTTTTTATCGAACAGAATTCAGGAGTCAGGAGTCAGAATGGGCTAAACGCCCCGCTACCGCTAACAGAATGAATTCTGTGCGAGTGGCGGATAGCGCAGCGTAAAGCCTTCTCTACGAGAGGCTGCGCCAACGGCATGGCTTCGCTTAAAGCGAGTCCACGTTCGCGCAGCGTCTCGTAGAGAGCGTCTGAATAGCCGGGTTTAAGACCCCCACTAAATCTACGATTTGGTGGTCTTTAATCAGTCGCGGGTCTGAATCCCCGACTGATTTATTCTGACTCCTGTTAGCGGTAGCGGGGCGTTTAGCCCATTCTGACTTCTGAATTCTTCTTCAATTTTTTGTCAACTATTTTACTAGACTGCCTCTCTAGTACTATTGACGCGTATAACGATGTTTCACCCCAATAGGGAAATATTCAGCATCCCCCATTGGGGCTAATGTAACCTGTGGTGTTTGATATTCTGTGGGAACATAATTAGCAAACTCGCTATTTAGACGTAGCAGTTGTGAAAAAATAGAAGATGCGATCGCAAGTCTTCGATCTTCACTACCCTCTACCCCTGCTCCTAACTCCACAACCACAGATAAAAATCGATTTTTATCTGCATCTTCCTTCACCTGCAACACGAATTTACCAGTCACCCATTCTTGAATTCCTGGTTGCTCTAATCCCACCGTCACATTTTCGGGATAGATATTTGCGCCAAAGTAGGAAACTGTAAAGTTAGAACGCCCGAAGACATAAACGAAAGGTAGCTGATGAATACCTCTAGGTAATTCTTGAGTGTCAGAACGCAGATTTTCGAGCGGATTAAACCCCCATTCTGCTAAAAATTGCAGCATGGCATCATAACTAATTATCCCGCCAGTATCCAAAATGTCATAACGCACTAAGGGAATACCGTTATCTCCCGAAAACAGCAATCCGCCATCGTGAACTTCAAAAAAGCGAGTGAAGGGATCGTATTGTACTAGCGTGGGTAAACGTGATTCTCCAAATAAAGCTCTAGCTGCATCGGGATTCTCTGCCAAAAAACGGCGAATGCAGATACTTAAAGGTGTTTCATTACCCAAAACTCCCGCATCCGCAGTGCCGTAAAGTGATGCAAAATCATAGCAAGGATTTTGTGAACCAACTCTTTCGCCAACTAAACTCCGCCATTCTTCACTAAATACTTCTCCCGCCATGACTAATTTAATCTGATATTGCTGCCACTCCACACCACGAGCGATACCAGTATCAATTACATCTTTTAAAAATGGCGGGTATCCCAACAACACCACTTGTTCAAATGCTGAACCTAGTTCTTGGACAACTCGCAAAATCTCATCTTTGTTGTTACCAGGAGTAATTACGGTGATGAGATAACCTTTGCTAGCAAGATAACGACAGCAATTAGTGGTAAACATCCCACCTACCCAAGTGCCTAAAGTGAAACAAATCACTGCTAGGGTACGTCTAGTATCTGAATGAAAACTATCGTGAAAAATTTGTTCAAAGCGTGTGGTGATTTGGAGTTCATCTGTGAAAAAACGAGGCCAAAATGTCGGTTTACCACTAGAACCTGATGAAGCGGCGATCATATCGCACCCTTCTAGTTGTCCGTTGCGGCACAAGTCAGCTAAGGGATAACGCAGTATATAATTTTGTTTAGCGATCGCTGGGAGTTTTTGAAACTCTTCCAAGGTTTGAATACTCGCGGGATTAATTTCCCTTTCAGCTAAAAAAGCTTTGTAGGCAGGTACATTAGCCACCACATCATGAAATAAAGTTAAAGCTGCCGAAGTTTGAGTGTTAAGATGCCGTTGCAATATCGTTTCTAGGGGGGTAGATAAAAAATCTTCAAATGCTTTAATTACTCGCTGCTGTCGTGGTATGGAGTTCATGACGCTTGTTGTTTATCCTGAAAATGAACCAACACCGTTAAAATAATTCGTAATGACGCTCGAAGACTCGCTACCGCTTCGCTAACGTAATTCGTAATTCGTAATGACGCTCTTACGCCGCTAACGTAATTCGTAGGATATCCGAAAATGAGGATATGCGCGTTGTAGTCATCCAATAAAACATTAATTTATCCTTCAGCACCATGCAACTCTATTGCAGTAGACAACACACAAATAATGGTAGTAACCGCTTTTGTACCCATTGTGGTGAACCATTACCTCTTGCTGTGGGACAGGTTGTGGATAATCGCTATCAAATTATCCGTCATTTAGGGCAGGGCGGCTTTGGACGCACCTATTTGGCAGAGGATATAAGTCAATCCCATCGAACCTGTGTGCTGAAGGAATTTGCACCTCAAGTACAAGAACATCAAGATTTACAAAAAGCTAAAGAGTTATTTGAGCGAGAAGCCAATGTTCTGAAAAAACTCCAGCATCCACAGATTCCGCGTTTTCACGCCTCGCTACAAGTGAAAATAGGCACTAAAGATTTTTTCTTTCTAGTACAAGATTATATAGATGGTGACAATTATTACCAATTATTAGAACAACGCGAGAGCCAAGGAAAGACTTTCAGTGAAGAGGAAGTAATCACCCTACTGCAACAGATTTTACCTGTATTAGCCTACATCCACTCACAAGATGTTGTTCACCGTGATATCTCTCCCGATAATTTAATTTGGCGGCGTTCTGATAATCTACCCGTGCTGATTGATTTTGGTGGTGTCAAGCAATTGCCAGCTTCTCAAGGTTTTTGGCAGACTAAGTTGGTGGGAAATAATACTTTGCTGGGTAAAAAAGGCTACGCTCCAGAAGAGCAGCTACGGCAAGGGAAAGCATTTTTTAGTAGTGATTTATACTCATTGGCGGTTACATCACTGGTGTTGCTTACAGGGCAAGAACCGCAAAAATTATACGACAGCTACCAGGGAATTTGGGGTTGGGGAAAACAAATCCGAGTTAGTCCCAAACTGGAAGCGGTGTTAAAAAAGATGGTAGCTTATAAACCGAGCGATCGCTATCAACGAGCCGAGCAAATCCTCAAAGATTTACCATCATCAAGTGCGACTAAATCAACTGGCAATTCGATTACCAGCAAGATTAAGACGATGGTAGTTGCTCCGGGAAGACAACGCGCCAGCGCTATTGTGAGTAGGTTCCAGAATAGAACGCAAGCGATCGCTAAACCGATATCTTTCCCTCTTTGGATTCGTCCTTTTATGATGAGTTTAGGGGGAACAGCTTTAGTTGTCTTAACCGGCGCAGGTGCTTGGGGAGTAGTAAATGCCGTCATCCGCAGCGTATCTTCAATTACCATCCCATCAATTTCATTACCGCAAATTCCCCAGTTTCCAAGCGGTAAACCAGGTAGTGACAAAGGCAAAAACCCTAATCTCCAAGAAATTATCAGTCGTCGCCAACAGCTAGAAATTACTGAAGGATTTTTTATTCCCTTCGTAGATGATTTATTTTATACAAAAAAACCAGAATTAAAGGGACGTAGCCTGACATCTAAACCTGAAGACGCTGGTTTACGAGATGAATGGTCTGGTATCGCTGACGATTTATTGAATAAAATAGAACAGGCAAAGCTCAGTACAGAAGCTCGTCAAAAATTAGGTAAATATAGTCAAAAAGATTACGATACATGGAGACGACAAGCGCGATCCGGCCAATTGGGGAACTATACGCTTGAGCAACTGAACAAAGACACAAATGAAAAATTTGATCGGTTGTTTCCTGGTCAGGAGCGTGGGAAACTGAATCAAAAGACCTTCGGTCAAATTTGGTATGCGATCGCAGCCGATCAAGTCAGTAAAGTACAATCTGGCAAGTAAGGAGACTGGCGACTAGGGAAGAATAACAAATAACAAATGACAAATGACCAATGACAAATGACCAAAATATATTGTTATAAAGGACATGAAAATTCCCCAAGTAGTCGCTTTTGTCTCCAATGTGGTGAAAAATTGTCGGGTGCGCCCATGAGTTATAGTATCCAACCGGGACTAACTTTAGGCGATCGCTATGTAATTGTGCGTCAAATTGGCCAAGGTGGCTTTGGACGGACTTATTTAGCCGAAGATGTCAACCGTTTCCGCGAACTTTGTGTTTTAAAAGAATTTTCCCCCCAAGTTCAAACCGCTTACGTTGTTCAAAAAGCAGAAGAACTGTTTGAGAGAGAAGCGAGTGTTCTCTATAAACTGCAACATCCGCAAATTCCCCGCTTCCGGGAACTGCTGCGGCTAAACTTAGGCGGCAAAGAATATCTGTTTTTAGTACAAGATTATGTAGAAGGGGAAACTTACAATTCTTTGTTAAATGCGCGGTTACAACAAGGTTTGCGCTTTACAGAGGCAGAAGTACGCCAATTGTTGCAGCAAATTTTGCCAGTGTTGGAATACATCCACTCACTGGGAGTAATTCATCGAGATATTTCTCCAGATAACTTAATGCTTCGTACTGTTGACAAACTGCCAGTTTTAATTGACTTTGGCGGTGTCAAACAAGTAGTAGCAACCGTAGCTTCCGAATATTACCAACCCGCTATGGTTGCATCTTCCCCATCACCAACCCTATTAGGTAAGGTTGGATTTGCACCCCCAGAACAGATGCAAACTGGGTTAGTATCTCCTCACAGCGACTTATATGCTTTAGCTGCAACAATGTTGGTTTTACTGACAGGGAAACAGCCCCAAGAATTAATTGATACCTATAATTTAACCTGGCAGTGGCGACGGGAAGTAAACGTGAGTCCGATTTTGGCACAGGTCTTAGATAAAATGCTATCTGCCAGACCAAGCGATCGCTATCAATCAGTTCGTCAAGTAATCGAAGCCCTCAACCCGCCACCAGCTAACTTTCCCCCAACTCAATATCCCACCCCACCACAACCCACATCCGCCACCGTCGCCGTCTCCCCCCCTCCCCCATCTTTCTCATCTCCTCCCTCTCCTTCTTGGTGGACACCAACAAAAATCTTTCTAGTGGCGGCGGTGGTAGGTGGTAGTGTTGGATTAATTTGGTGGGGAGTGAATAGCAGCCGCAACGATATCGGGGAAGTTCAACCTACTCCCACAGCTAGCCCGACTCCAACCAGTAACCAACCAACCGATCCTTTAGCGCAATATTCACCCGCAGAACGGCAGCGTAAAGAAAAATTAAACGATCGCCGTCAACAGTTGGGGATTAACTCTAACTTCTATGTGAACTTGGTGAATCAAGTTTTTTGGGACAGAAACCCCAGTGTACGCGGGCGCACTCTCAGCGATGGGACTGAAGATGAGGGTTTGCGGGCAGAATGGGATAAAACAGCCTCAGAATTGCTGGAAAAACTAGCACCCCTGAGTTCCAACACCCGCCGACAACTGGGAACTTATACAAGCGCTGAACGCGATCGCTGGAAAGTAGAAGTCAACAAAATCAACGTTGGTAGTCGTTCTTTGTATGATTTGGGAGACGCTGCATTTTTAAGTGTATTCCCGGAACAGCGTGGTAAAGATTTCCGCGATCAGCCCATTGGACAAGTTTGGTACGGTTTTGTTAGCGATAAACTCAGTGCGATCCTCTCCGGTAGCGCTTTCCAGAAACTTGTCTTTGATCCGGGCGCTACTGGCAAAACAGTCAGTGGTAATCTTCAACCTGGTAGTGGCAAAGTATTTATTGCTGGACTTGCTAAAAATCAATCTCTGGAATTCAAACTAGAAGCAAATTCCCAAGTTTTATTATCAGTCTATTCACCCTCTGGCAAAATCCAATTCTTAGAAGATTCTACCAAGCGCAGTTTATCAACTAAATTACCAGAAAACGGATTTTACGAGTTTGTCGTGGTTTCCACAGCATCGAAACCAGTAGACTATGAACTCACCGTTACAGCAGAAAATCCCACTCCTCCCCCATCGCCAACACCTACGCCAACGTCTACACCCACGGAAACATCCACGCCTGAACCTACACCTACACCTACTCCCACAGAAACCCCCACACCTGAATCTACACCTACGCCTAGTGCTGAGGTGACTCCCCAGAAGAATTAAAAATATCGGGGAAATCCAATTAGATAAGTTGATTCGCTAAAACCTTGCAATCCCACTCCCAATATGGTTCGGTTAAGATTTTTTGATGAAAATTTTAGATCGCAAAGACGCGATAAATCGCCGTCTCTACAAAGGATTGATTATTGTAGAGACGGCGATTCATCGCGTCTCTTGTCTTAACCGAACCGTATTGATCCCACTCCTTAAAGGGGTGAGAGTATCAAAATCCCACAGAAAACAATTTACCAACTTGCGCTAAATCGACATTTCCACCACTGATGATGACACCAATCCTCGACTCTGGTGCTGTCACCACACCTTCGAGTAAGGCTGCGGCTGCAAGTACTCCGGTAGGTTCAACGACAATTTTCAGACGTTCCCATAAGAAAAACATGGTGCGAAGAATCGCTTCTTCAGATACCGTCACCATATCATCGACGTAATGCAGCACTAAGGGGAAAGTAATTTTACCAAGGCTAGGAGTCCGCGCACCATCGGCGATGGTATCAGGATTCTTGACAGTTTGCAGGGTTTTGGTGTGAAAAGAGCGGGTAGCATCGTCGGCAAGTGCTGGTTCTACCCCGATTACTTTACAATTGGGTAAAAGTGACTTGGCTGCGATCGCACATCCTGAAAGTAATCCGCCACCGCCACAACAAACTAATAGCAAATCCAATTCACCAACCTCTTGAATCAGTTCTAAAGCAGTTGTCCCCTGTCCGGCGACTACATGAGGATGATCGTAAGGGGGAATGAGTGTCAAAGAGCTATCATCTGCTAAATTTTGGGCTAATTCTTCTCGGTTTGTTTCTTGACGATTGTATAAAATTATCTCTGCACCATAGCCACGAGTAGCAGTTTGTTTGACAATGGGTGCATCATCAGGCATGACAATAGTGGTGGGAATATTGAGGATTTTTCCAGCTAGAGCGATCGCTTGGGCATGATTTCCTGATGAATAGGTGAGAACGCCTGTTTGTTTTTGTGCTACCGATAGTTGCGCTAAGGCATTGTACGCCCCTCTAAATTTAAATGCCCCGGTGCGTTGAAAGTTCTCGCATTTAAAGAATACTTGGCTATTGGTGCGATCGTTAACCATTCTAGAAGTTAGCACAGGCGTGCGATGGGCAATTCCCAAAATTCGCTCTTGTGCTGCTTGCACATCAGTTATAGTAACGGAATTAGGTTGTGACATTAATGAAAAAATTAAATATTTTTGCTCTTGTTTATATAGATACAGATTTTTATATTTACGTCTCTTATGCTTGATTGAAGCATACTCGTTTCAGGTAGATAGCATCATTTATTGTCTGCATAAAAATAGCTACCGCAAACATTATATATTGTTGTAGCTATTTTTATAAAACTTAAATTAATTAACTCACATTCGCCATTTTTCTAGCATGAATAAAACATCTGAAAGTCGGCAAAAAAAAACTGCTCTAATTACAGGAGCGGCTAGTGGGATCGGCTATCAATTAACCCAGATTTTTGCTCGTCATGGTTATAATCTGGTGTTAGTGGATAAGAATGAACAAAAACTTACAGAAATCATAAATGAATTTCCGCAAAAGTTTGGGATTTTTGTGAAAATTTTGACTAAGGATTTATCTATCCCAACATCTCCAGAAGAAATTTTTAGAGAACTCCAGCAAGAATCCATCAAAATTGATGTGCTGGTTAACAATGCTGGCTTTGGTACTTATGGAGCATTCAGCGAAACAGACCTCAGTATTGAACTGCAAATGCTCCAGGTAAATATGGTGACTTTGACACATTTAACAAAGTTATTTCTCAAGGATATGGTCGAGCAAGACTATGGAAAAATATTAAATGTCGCCTCAGCAGCAGCTTTTCAACCGGGGCCTCTAATGGCGGTTTATTTTGCTACTAAAGCCTATGTCTTATCATTTTCAGAAGCGATTGCTAATGAATTAGAGGGTACTGGTGTTAGCGTTACTGTTCTTTGTCCCGGCCCAACAGCATCAGAATTCCAACAAACTGCTGCAATGGAAGATTCCAAGATTGCTAATGTTAACAGAATGATGGATACGGAAACCGTTGCTAAGATTGGTTATCGGGGTTTAATGAAAAATAAAACTGTTGTTGTTCCTGGGATGAGAAATAAAATATTGACCGAAAGCGTCAGATTTACACCCAGAAATCTAGTAACAAAGGTTGTGAGAAGTATGCACGAACTCCAAAAAAATAGGTAGCTCGATATTTTATCCTTTTTCAACTAAATCGCCAGAGTTACTTTCTTCACACAACAAATTGCACAATGGCATCTACCAAAAACCAGATGTATTAGCCATCCAACAACTAATAATTTAAGTCTAGCTATTATTTATTACTATCCTAGGGATGCTCAATTCCCTGACTCTAGTAAGATGTTTCTTCATTGTCTCAACCGTTATTATATTGATGAAATAGAAATAAAAGTTGATGAACTGAGGTAAGTAATGGCAATTAAATTGAAAGTTCCGGATATTAAAGGTGATGAGTGCGCCAAGAAAATAACTAAATCTATTTTGACGATGGAATCTGATGCCAAGGTAGATGTGAATGTTGATGCTAAAACCGTAACTGTAGATACTGCGGCTTCTGAAGAGTCGATTAAACAGATAGTTCAATCTGCTGGTTATACGATAGAAGGCTATTAATGTCTTCATCAAAATTTCTGAGGAAATTTAGATGTAATAATTTAGTTTGCACAATTGCTTTGTTACATATTCGCCCGGTTTACGGGCGGAATATTTCGAATAAAGTTATAAGCTGCAACACATAAGTATCTAGTCATAAATAAATTTAAAGTTTGTAGTAAGGACTTTAGTCCTGATAATCCTTGCTCTGAGCGATAAATCGCTCACTACAAACTAAGAGTTTATTTTATATTTAATTATGTCTACCTACTTACAGCTAAAGACCGGAGGATTTTGAAAGTATTGCTATATATTTGTTTGTTCTAACAAAATTGTTAAAATTCCCAGTGCTAGTTTTCAAGAACGGATTAACATTGGGTCATAAATTTGACATTCCTGAACTCCATAATTGCCTACAATAAAGCTAGCCTGTTCAAGCTCATTGTCTGTGCCGCTAACGATGAGTATGTAATTTCCTTGCTCAATTTGCTCGTTGTAAAAGCGTGCCCAATCATCTGCTATTCCTAGCCTCATCGCGTCAAAGCGCTCACTTAAATTAATACCAGTTAACCCAATAAATTGAGAAAGGTCTTTGCAAATTAAAGACATCTGATTTGCTGAAAACCCTGTGATATACATATCGTTAATTGCAGCTTTAGCATTCTCTATGTTATCGAAGCAACTAACAGCATATTTGCTCAAAATCCCACTTTTATTAGGAATGGTAGTAGTAGAATTTGGAGATAATTGCTCAATACTTATAGGTTCGTAAATGCCAAATTCTTCAATACCCCAACGCTGTAGAATTGCTTCTACTTTAGCAATTTCAAAAGATGTACAATCCACGATTATGAAATAGTGTCCATGCTCTACTCGCTCGTTATATGATCTAGCTTGTTCTTCTGATATTCCCCAACCAACTAATGCACCAGCAAAAGTCCCAGTAGCAGCACCAATACTTGCACCAACAAGGGTTGTAACCAAAGCAGTTGCAGCTGCGCCAGCCAGCATTATTGGCCCAACTCCAGGGATTGCTAAAGTCCCAAGACCTACTAATAAACCAGTCAATCCACCAACAGCGCCCCCTGAAAGACCTCCTACTGTTGCACCTTCGTCAGCTTTATCACCAGTGCGCTCTTTAATTTCATCCTCGATAATTTCATGATTGCGGTCTGCATTCTGTACAACTACAGATACTTTGTCCATCGCCAAGCCAGAATCTCTCAACTCATGTAGCGCCTGTTCTGCATCTCGACGATGAGTAAATACGCCCACAGCACGTTGATATTGACTTAAAACCATTATTACTCCTTGGTAGCAGGGGAAATTAATTCCCCACAAATTTAGTTTTTTATTACCTTGTAATCTTAAATACAATTTTATTTAAATCGGAACTATCCTAAGTAATAAAAATTATTATGGTTAAGGCAAGAGACGCGATGAATCGCCGTCTCTACAATAAGTAGTCTTTCGTGCTGATGAAAACCCGACCAACGGATTCTTTTGTTTAAAAAATCTGTTGATCGGGTTTAGCCATTCACAAAAAATCAGCTGAGATTACCCTCTGTCTACTTTGATAGTTTTGGTGCGAAGAGAATGCGGTTGTCATTAATGCTATCAAATGTAGGTGTAGACCAGCGATCGACTACTTTGCCAATAATTGACATTTCTCGAACTAAGCGGTCAAATTTATCAGGGGTGAGAGATTGCGGCCCGTCAGATAAAGCTTTTGCGGGATTGGGGTGAACTTCAATCATCAAGGCATCTGTACCAGCTGCGATCGCAGCCATTGCCATCGATGGCACATATTCAGACCTACCAGTACCATGACTAGGATCAATCATAATTGGTAAATGGGTTAGCGATCGCAACACCGGAAGCACAGATAAATCTAAAGTATTGCGGGCATATTTACCATCAAAGGTTCTGATTCCCCGCTCACAAAGAATCACATTTGGATTTCCAGATGCCAAAATATATTCTGCTGCCATCAGCCACTCGTCAATTGTGGCAGACATCCCCCGCTTCAGCAGCACTGGTTTATCTTGAGCGCCTACCTTTTTGAGCAGCGAGAAGTTGTGCATATTCCTAGCTCCAATTTGGATTATGTCAGCTGTTTTCGCCACTGCTGATAAATCCGCAGCATCCATCAATTCTGTGACGATACCCAAACCAGTAGCTTCCCGCGCTGCTGCTAATAAATCTAAAGCGCTTTCACCATAACCTTGAAAGGCATAAGGTGAAGTGCGGGGTTTATAGGCTCCACCACGCAGAAATTGCGCTCCTGCTGCCTTGACGCGCTTTGCGGTTTCGACAATCATCGCTTCATTCTCAACGGAACAAGGCCCAGCTACCACCACAATCGGATGATGTTCGCCAAAATAGACATCGCCGTTGGGTGTAGGTACAACAACTTCGCTGGCTTCTCCATGTCGGAATTCTCGGCTTACCCGCTTGAAAGGTTGTTGCACTCGTAATACTTGCTCAATCCAAGGACTGAACTCTTGAACCTGTAATTTATCGATGCTAGTGGTATCGCCAATTAGCCCTAGTACAACTTTATGAGTTCCAACGCTTTTTTCTACCGTGACTTTCCAAGTTTCACTCAGTTCTTCGCTGATACGGGTAATTTCCTCAGCAGGTGTACCGCTCTTAAGGATGATAATCATCTGTTTTTGCTTGTGTATAGTTTTGGGTGTAATATATTGACCCCTCTCCAAACCTCTCCCCGAAACGGAGAGAGGCTTAATCCTATGAGGAGAGGTTCGTCTAGTGTAAAAATTCAGCGAGTTGTTCTAGTTTTGTCCAAGCCGCGCCGCTTTGCAGGATTTCCTTCGCCAGGACAATACCTTTAACACAACCAACTAAAATATCCGTTTCCCCGTGAATGGCTTCACCTACTTGGAGTGCCAGGGCTGTGTTTAAAGCGACAACATCCTGCTGTGCTTGAGTGCCTTTACCTTGGAGAACTGCCTTCAAAATTTCGGCATTTTCTTGGACATCTCCACCCTGTAATGCCGCAGTGGGAGCAAAATTCAAACCAAGTTCTTGAGGGTTCAGCGTTAGAGAACGCACCTTTTTATCTTGGAGTACAGCTAAATCAGTGACATCTGCTAAACCAGCTTCATCTAAACGTTCCCGTCCATGAACTGCGATCGCTTGTTGACATCCCAATTGCGATAAAGCTTGAACAATTTCCTCTAGTAAAAGCGGATCGTTTACACCAATAATTTGCCCTGTCGGCCGCATGGGATTTACTAGCGGGCCGAGTAAGTTAAAAACAGTCCGCACCTTCAAAGTTTTTCGCAAAGTTGCGATCGCTTTGAGTGCAGGATGCCAACCTGGAGCAAACAAAAAGGTGATTCCAACTTCACCCACTGCGGCTTGCACTTTCTCAGGATTGGCATTGAGATTTATACCCAAAGCTTCTAGCACATCAGCTGAACCGGTCTTGCTAGATGCCGAACGATTGCCATGTTTGGCAACTTTTACCCCAGCAGCAGCGGCCACAAAGGCGACAGCAGTGGAAATATTAAAGGTTGAAGCACCATCTCCACCAGTTCCACAGGTGTCAATTAGGGGGGCTGGGTACTGGGTACTGGGTACTGGGGATTGGGATTGTAAGACACTGGCCATGCCTACTAATTCTTGTGCGGATACGCCTTTGGCTTGAATTGCAGTTAAAATCGCTCCTGATAAAACATGAGGGATAGAATCTGTGAGCCAACCTTGCATTAAATCTGTAGCTTGGGAAACCGTCAACGATTGCCGATTTAGCAATTGTTGTAATAAAGCTGGCCAGTTGTAGAACTCAGAAGAGATAGCGATGTTTTCGGGTGGAGCTTGGGTTACAGTTATCATTGTGGTTATTTCTCATTGGACTAGTTCTGAATGAAGAATAAGTTTGTAGTCAGGACTTTAGTCCTGAATTTTTAAGCACTAAAGTGCTTACTACGAACTCATCTAAATCAATGACATGAACCACTAGGGAATCAGGACTTTGGCGACGGTTTGTACATCTTTGTCACCTCTACCGGAGCAATTGATGACGATGCGGGGATTGCCTTTTAATTGAGGACAAAGGGTTTCGAGATATGCGATCGCATGAGCAGTTTCCAAAGCTGGGATAATTCCCTCTAGTTGCGAAAGTCTTTGAAATGCATCTAATGCCTGTTTATCAGTCACACTGTAATATTCAGCGCGACCAAGATCCTTTAAATAACTATGTTCTGGCCCTACACCGGGATAGTCTAACCCGGCACTAATTGAATGGGCTTCGATGACTTGACCATCATCATCTTGCAGTAAATAGCTCATTGCACCGTGCAACACACCTATTCTTCCCTTTGTCAAGGTAGCAGCGTGTTTTTCTGTATCTACACCTTCACCCGCCGCTTCGACTCCAATTAGACGCACTGAAGATTCATGCACAAATTCATTAAATAAGCCGATCGCATTGGAACCTCCACCCACGCAAGCCAGTAGAATATCTGGTAATCCTCCCCATTTCTCCTGGGATTGAGCGCGAGTTTCTACACCAATTACCGCGTGGAAGTCACGGACAATCATCGGGTAGGGATGAGGGCCTGCAACGGAACCGAGGATGTAATGGGTTGTTTCTACATTTGTCACCCAATCCCGAATTGCTTCGGAAGTTGCATCTTTGAGAGTTCCCGTACCCGCTTCTACCGGACGAACTTCAGCCCCCATTAATTTCATGCGGAACACATTTAGCGATTGGCGTTCCATATCATGGATGCCCATGTAAATCACGCATTTCAAACCAAACCTAGCACATACAGTTGCAGTGGCTACACCGTGTTGTCCTGCACCTGTCTCGGCAATAATCCGTTGCTTACCCATGCGTTTAGCTAGCAACACTTGAGCTAAAGCATTATTAATTTTGTGAGCGCCTGTATGATTTAAATCCTCACGTTTTAAATAGATTTGCGGCCCCGTGCCATCTGGTCTAGCGTAGTTTGTTGTCAGGCGTTCAGCAAAATATAATGGGCTGGGTCGTCCGACATAATCGCGCAGTAGGTTTTGCAGTTCTGCTTGGAAACTCGGCTCGTTGCGATATTTTTGAAATGCTGCTTCTAACTCACTTAATGCAGGCATTAAGGTTTCGGGGACGTACTTACCGCCAAATCTTCCAAATCTGCCCAAAGAATCTGGTTGGATAGTTGCAGTCTTGATGTCTTGTATGCTTACCACTGTTTAAAATCCTTTTACGTTCAAGTATTTTTTACTTTCGTTCTATTCAAGGTGACTCTTCAAATCTCTGCGTTCTCTGTGTCTCTGCGGTTCGTTATTTTTTATCGAACCACAGAGGCGCGGAGGGCACAGAGAGAAGAAAGAGAGAGAGTTTTTTACTTTGCAGAAACAACTTATTGCAGGGATACTGGGGTAATTGCTGTTTTAAGTTCTTGACAAAGCTTTTCTACAGCTTGTAATCTTTCTGTTGGGCTACCTTCAGCTAGACGTTTGACGAAGGCACTACCAACAATCACCGCATCTGCTCCCCATTCCATTACTTGATGCGCTTGTTCTGGCCCGGAAATACCAAAACCAACGCCGATGGGTTTATCGGTGACGCTTCGCAAGTCGGTAATTAAATCTTTTACGCGGTCTTGGATTTGAGCGCGGATACCTGTAACGCCTGTGACGCTTACCAGGTAGATAAAACCTTGAGATTGACGAGCGATCGCTAAAATCCTATCTTTAGAACTGGTAGGAGCTACAAGTAAAATTACCTCAATCCCAAAAGATGCAGCAGTTTGGATTAATTCTCCTGCTTCTTCTAAGGGTAAATCTGGCACTACTAAGCCTTGCACCCCAACAGCAGCAATTTGGGCCAAAAACGTCTTAATACCCCGGTGCAAAATGGGATTGTAGTAAGTAAATAGAATTATCGGTGCTTTCAGGGTAGGAGTTAAACCTTCCAACATTTCTAATACTTGCTCTAATTTTGTGCCTTTTTGCAAAGCGCGAGTTGCTGCTGCTTGAATTACAGGCCCATCTGCGAGAGGATCGGAGTAAGGAATGCCCAACTCGATGAAGTCTGCACCATTACGATCTAAGATGCGTAAAGCTTGGGCAGTGGTTTCTAAGTTAGGATCGCCTGCTGTGATAAAGGGGATTAAAGCACACTGTTGGCGCTCACGTAAAGTTTGAAAGGAGTCGGAAATAGAAGTCATTTTGAAAAATAGTTAATGATTAGTTAATAATTCTGGAAAAATCAACATTTAGGAATTAGCGATACCCACGCTATATTTTTTGTTGTTGAGTCTTTTAGCTCCGTTAACGAGTCTTTTATCTCCGTTAACGAGTCTTTTAGCTCCGTTAATGAGGCTTTTATCTCCGTTAATGAGTCTTTTAGCTCCGTCAGCGAGTCTTTTAGCTCCGTTAACGAGGCTTTTATCTCCGTTAATGAGGCTTTTATCTCCGTTAACGAGTCTTTTAGCTCCGTTAACGAGTCTTTTAGCTCCGTCGTCGAGTATTAGAGCTTCATTTTTGAAGTAATATAGCGCTTCTCGCTTGGATGTAATACACTTTGACCTCTCTCCAAACCTCTCTCCTAAAAGGAGAGAGGCTTTGAATCTTACTCCCCTTCCCTGCAAGGGAAGGGGCTGGGGGTTAGGTCTGTATTCTAAGAAAGCCTCAAAAGACTACGCACAGCTTGTTCTACATCGCTTTGTTTAACTAAAGATTCTCCAACCAAAACCGCACGTACACCAGCTTCAGCGACAAGAGATAAATCAGCTGGTGTATACAGTCCAGATTCACTGACAACAGTGATATCCAAACTTTGCAAATATTGCTGACGTTGCGCTAAAAGTTGCTGGGTTATTCCTAAATCAACCGTAAAATCTTCTAGATTGCGATTGTTGATTCCTACTAAATGTAAATCGTCAAGCTTAAGAACTCTATCCAGTTCAGCCAAAGTATGGACTTCCACCAGTGCAGTCATGCCCAAATCATGAATCACTCGCAGAAAGTTTTGCAGTTCTTGGTCTGATAAGATAGCGGCAATCAACAAAACTGCATCTGCGCCTGCTGTCCGTGCTAGATAGATTTGATAGGGGTCAATGATGAATTCTTTGCACAGTAGGGGTAATGCAACGTGCGATCGCACATTACGCAGATTGTCAAAACTGCCCTGAAAAAACTTATGATCGGTGAGGACTGATAGACAAGCTGCACCACCTCGTTCATAAGCTTGAGCGATCGCAACTGGATCAAAATCAGCCCGAATAATCCCACGGCTGGGTGATGCCTTTTTTACCTCGGCAATTAAGCTAGGTTGGTTAGGATTTTGTTGTAAAGCAGCTAAGAAATTTCGGACACTTGGAGCCGTAATTAACTGCTGTTGCAAAGAAGCTAAAGGAAATTCTTGCTGCATCTGTGCAACTTCTTGCCTTTTATGCAACACAATCTCTTCAAGAATATGGCGAGAAGCGGTAACTTGGTTAGTCATAATCTGTTAGCAGGGAGCAGGGAGCAGGGAGTAGGAAGCAGGGAGCAGGGGGCAAGGGGCAAGGGGTGAGAATTTGAAACAAGTCTTTCCCCTTGTCCCCCATTCTCCTTGTCCCCTTGTCCTCTTCCCTATTCCCTATTCCCTATTCCCTATTCCCAATGGCTCTTTAATTTGTGTATATGCACGCACCACATTTTTAATGATTTCCAGACCGACTTCTCCCGCTAAAGTCATGATTGATTCTGGATGAAACTGAACGGCGGCGATGGGAAGTGTCTGATGTTCAATACCCATAATTACGTTGTCATCAGAAATCGCTGTCACCTTCAGTTCTTGGGGTAAATGTTGCGGGAGAGCAAACAATGAATGATATCTACCCACAGTAAAGGATTCTGGTAGATTCTTGAAGGTAACGGAATCGGAATCAGTAACGAAAATCCGTGAAGATTTCCCATGTTGAGGATAGTTAAGAACTCCCAATTGTCCATCAAAAGCTTCAACGATGCCTTGCAGCCCTAGACAAACTCCAAAAATGGGAATTTTGCGATGAAGAAGCGCACCGACAGTCTGGGGAACCCGAAAATCACTTGGTCTACCAGGGCCAGGAGATAAAACAACTAAGTCAGGGCGTTCTGTATCGAATAGCGATTCTGAGAAACCATGACGTAATGTGGTGACACTTGCACCGGTTTGGCGAATGTAATTAGCTAGGGTATGAACAAAGGAGTCTTCATAATCTATTAGTAAGATGCGTTTGCCAGTTGCCGCACAAGGTAGAATTTTAGCTGATTTTTTAGAACTGGATTCATCAATTTTGTGACTGCTTTGCTTAACACGGCGAATCGTTTCAAATAAAGCAGCAGCTTTAGTAATTGTTTCTTGTTCTTCTGCTTGGGGTATAGAGTCATAAAGGACAGTCGCCCCAACTCGCACTTCGGCGATGCAGTCTTTTAATCGAATGGTCCGCAGAATTAATCCAGTATTTAAATTCCCATTGAAATTTAAATAACCGACTGCGCCACCATACCAACGTCGGGCGCTACGTTCGTGCTGTTCAATAAAATCTATTGCAGCTTTTTTGGGTGCGCCGGTGACTGTAACCGCCCAAGTGTGGGAAAGAAAGGCATCTAAAGCATCAAATTGCGATCGCAGTGTCCCTTCAACATGATCTACTGTATGAATTAAATGGCTGTATAATTCAATTTGGCGACGACCAATGACTTGAACTGAACCAGGTTCGCAGATTCGGGATTTATCATTGCGATCGACATCAGTACACATGGTCAACTCAGCTTCATCTTTGTGCGAGTTGAGTAAATGACGAATTTGCACCGCATCGTCAAGAGCATCTAGTCCCCGGCTAATAGTGCCACTAATAGGACAAGTTTCTACCCGCTTTCCTTCAACTCGCACAAACATTTCTGGAGATGCGCCAATTAAATATTCTCCACCTAAATTAAAAATAAACCCATAAGGACTAGGATTTATATCCTTTAAAGTTTCAAATAGTTTGCTGGGTTCATCTTCATAACCTTCAAAAAAGTTTTGGCTAGGAACAACTTCAAATAAATCGCCTCGGCGAAAATAATCGAGTGCAGACTCAACTTTTTTCGCATACTCGCCTACTTTATGGTCAGCAGTTTGATTAGGGGTAAGATGTTTTCCGCGATAATCAACAGACTCACCTGTTCGAGGAAGGTTCATCGTGTTGCCGTGCGCTGTTTGGAAATCATATTGCAGACGAAATGCGCGTTGCTGATAGTAATCAACCACTATCAATTCATCAGGGAGATAAAGTACCAAATCGCGTTGGTCTGTAGGACGTTCTAGACGTTGGGTAATTGGTTCAAACTGAAAAACTAAGTCATAACCAAAAGCCCCATACAATCCTAAATGCTCATCTTCTTGGCTAGAGAAAGTGTGTAAAATTTCCCGAACAACGGTAAATGCTGAAGGTTGCTTACTGCGCTCTTCTTCAGTGAATAATCTCTTAGTAGCTTTAACAAAGCCGACAATATTATTATTGTCTAGGGTAACTTTCTCCAGTTGGAGTGAGTTGGATAAACACTCTAATAGCAATGGTAGAAGTACCTGACCGCGTTCATTCAACGCTATCAAATTAAAAACATTTTCCTGTGTAGTTAATTCTAATGGTGGATTGACAAATCCGATCGCCCATCTTTTATATCTGCCTGGATATTCGTAGCTGCTTCTTAACAAACCGCCACGCTGAGAATTTAAGTGAAATAGAATATCTTCGAGGGCAGTGTCCATCTTCACTTCGGTGATAGAGCGAGAAATAATTACGCCGCCAAGGGTTTTGTAGGAACGGGAATTAAAAATCATGGGTAATTTCTTTGCAAGAGTGATTAGTCAAAAGCTATTAATGATTATTAGTAGTTATTTATAGGCAGATAAAGAATTTAGATGATTAAATTTCAATCTAAATCAAGCTATTTCAATCTGCGAATTATTGGTGGAGAATGTAATTAAAAACTTTTTGCTTCTTATTTAAGACTACTAGATATCAAGCAGATAATACATTGAATAATTTTTCGATTGGGTGTCAATTTATTCGCTTTTTATACTAATCCTTTATTGTTATTCCTGATAATTTAACTTGAGCTTATTCGCCTCTGTCAAAAGTAAGATATATCTGAAAATTTAGGATTAAATCTATGCTTTTAAAATTCAATCTAGCCTTTTAATGTAACTCGTAGAATATCTTGTTATTTCTCAGCGTTCTCTGTGCCTCTGCGGTTTAAAAATTTATTGAACCACAGAGGCGCAGAGGGCATAGAGTAAAGAGAAATATTAGTTTTACAACCCTAAAATTCCCGCAATAGTGATATTGCTTGCCTATATAACAACAAATTTACCTCATGAACTTCAATTGCTTTGCCAATACTTTTTAGCAAGGTTAAAGTCAATTCTCCACCCAAGTGTTCGCGGAACTCAGTTAAACCATGAAACAAACAATCAGGATGTTCTAGTTGTGATAACTTATGAGCTAGTTCTGGCACATACAACGTGAAACCTAACGCTGATAAAGTATCTAATATCCGTTGCCATTCTGAACAATCAAGCAATCCTGCTAAATAAGAATAAGTGCTATCCAAAGCAATACCGATCGCAACAGCTTCGCCATGACGCAAGCGATAATTTGTCAAATGCTCCAGTTTATGAGCCGCCCAATGTCCAAAATCTAGGGGACGAGAGGAACCCATTTCAAAAGGATCGCCGCTATTGGCAATATGTTCAAGGTGCAACTGGGCGCAACGATAGATAACCTGTTGCATAGCATCCATATCTCGCCGCCCCAGGGCCTTGCTGTGAGAGTGGATAAAATCAAAAAACTTAGCATCCTTAATTAGCGCCACTTTCACGGCTTCTGCAATCCCGGAACGCCAATCGCGATCGTCTAGGGTTGTCAAGAACGCAGAGTCATTTATAACTGCATAAGGTGGTGCAAATGTGCCGAGAAAGTTCTTTTTACCAAATGCGTTGATGCCGTTTTTTACCCCAACCCCGGAATCATTTTGTGCTAACACCGTTGTCGGAACCCGAATCAGGCGAATTCCCCGATGAGCAGTTGCAGCAGCGTATCCTACCAAATCCAATATCGCCCCGCCCCCGATCGCTAACACATAAGAATGACGACATAATCCGGCTGTTTCAATGAGTTGCTGGATTTGCTCTACTAGAGTGCGATCGTTTTTGGCAGCTTCTCCTCCCGAAATTATCATCGGTTCGGCTGCGATCGCTAGTACCTCTCCATAAAACTTGGTATACGCAACTAATTGCTTCACCAATTCCGGTTGATACTTTAATATTCCTGCGTCTACCACCGCAACTATTTTCTTCGGCTTTGTCTCCTCATCTGCCGAAATTACTTGCGCTAGCGTCGGGTTTTTCAACTCAAATAAATTTTGGGTGAAGTAAATCTCATAGTTAAAAGTAACCGAAACACGTTGATGAATTAATCTATTTTTTTGCTTGATGTCAACTATCATATTTTTGCAGGTATATCTAAAAGTGCAGTACTATTCAAAGCTTCAAGGAAAACCTCAACCGAGTGAGAACCATTTACCTTGACTTGATTATTCATGATGAAAAACGGCACGCTGTTGATGCCATTTAAGCGAGCAAATGCCGATTCAGCAACAACTGTATCAACGACATCGCGATCGTTTAATTGCAACTTTAATTCGGTAGCATCCATCTGGTATGCTGTACCGATGGCAACAATAACGTTAATATCTCCAATATTCAAACCCTCTTCAAAGTAAGCTCTATAAATAGCTTCAACGACATCATTTTTTATGTTTGTCGGTGCTAATGCAATCAGTTGGTGAGCAAGCTTAGTATTGACAGCCAAACGGATTTTTTCAAAATCTAGCTTAACCCCAGCCGCCTCCCCTGCGCGTTGCGTATAATCAAACATCTGTTGCATTTCTGGCGCTTTAATGCCTTTTCTATTTTGCATAAAGCTACTAAATTCGTACCCCTCAGCAGGAACAGTATCATCCAGAAGAAAGGGATGCCATTGGATATTTACTTCTTGTTCTTGCCATTGTGCCAGTGCATCAAATAGATGTTTTTTCCCAATTCTGCACCAAGGGCAAACGGTATCATGAAAGATATCTATCAGCATAGTTTTTGTCACTCAAATGCTAATATTTGTGTGCATCTGGGGTTTAAAATCTCGTTGCAGAGCCGTTGTATTTAAAGGCTGGAGAAAACTATTAATTTTCTCTTCAAAAAAACTTTGAGTATTTTCAAACTCTTTAATTAATGCCTCTCTATCCTTCCTAGCCACCAGTCTAGCCAATCGGCTGTAAGTTTTAGCTAAAAAGCTAATAGCATTACACCTTTCTTCAGTCGCTAGCATAATATCAACGCATAAATTAGGATTTTGCGAAAATAAACGTTTTACAATATCAATCTCTTGACGATAGTTAGGAGTTGACATTGTTAAACTCTGCTCTATCTCTACTCTTGATTGTGCTAAGAAAACACCAAGACTAAATCTACAGAAATGCTGCGTGGCTTGAATAATCACCATCATTTGATCGTGTTCTTCAGGTGTGCAAACAATTAATTCACCACCTTTAGCTTTCAGGAAATCTAATAGCCATTGAAATGAATCATCATTTCGACCTGGGCACACTACTACTTTTTGCCCCAAAAACGATTTGATATTTGGCCCAAACATTGGATGTAAACCCATAACGGGGCCGCAATGGTGTTCAATCATTGCTTGAGTAGGCTGTATTTTAATACTTGTGATGTCACACAAAGCTGTAGTTGGAGCAAGATATTTTGCTGCTCGCTTGATAACATCAACCGTATGTTCAATAGGAACACTTACTAATACTAAGTCTGCCTGACTTAACAGTTTATCTGCGTATTCCCAATCATCATGTTCAAGAACGCTAACATTGTGACCTACTACTGAAAGTTGCTCTTGAAATAATCTTCCCATCCTGCCGCGTCCACCGATGATGGTAACTTGTCGGGGAATGACATGATTTGTGGCAGATTTAGGGGTAAGACTGGCATGACAACTCTTTACTACATCCGCCCAAACAGACTCAGGAATACCAGCTTGAGCGAGTAGGGGAGCGACATCAGCCAGTTGTTCATCTAAAGAAGGCTGTTCTGATGCTAATAATGATATGCGATCGCTAAGTAAGGCGATCAAGCTCTGGTCAGTTTTCTTAAGCTGATCTGAATAAGAGGATTTCAGAGGCATTTTTCGCGTCCCCAATTTTCAAATATCAACAAGTGATTCTTTAGAACTTATTTCTGGTAAAATATCCAAGTTTGTTGCTTTTTTAGCGATCGCATCAGCAAATAACTCTTCATATCGGTCTAGCGCTTGCTCAAAGGAATAGTTCTCTACCGCAAACTTTCTTCCTTTACGTCCTAATTGCGCTGCTAATTCCGGCTGATGATATAAATCTAGCACCGCCGCAGCCAAAGCATCTGCTGACTCAGGCTCAACGATAACACCACCACCACTTTGTCTGATGGCTTTGGCAGCAGTGCCGGCGGCGGGAACCGAACCCACAATTGGGCGACCACTGGCTAACAACAGTGGTATTTTAGAAGGCATATTGAAGGAAATCACATTGCACTTTTGTACAATCAACCCCACATCTGCGGCTGCTAACATTTGTGGTAGTTTTTCTCGCACTTCCAATGGTAAAAGCAAAACGTTATCTGCACCACAAGCAAGACAATGTTTTTGCAATCTTTCAAGGGCTTGAGATTCGCCTGCTACGACAAAGATAATTTCTTTTAGATGACATAAACGGGCTGCTGCTTCTATTACTGTTTCTAAACCTTGCGTGAGAGCAATATTACCTGAATAAAGCACTACAAATTTACCATCGAGTTGATGGGTAGCTCTCCAAGAGTTATTTTCCTTTGGTAAAGGGCGGATAAAATTTAGATTTACCCAATTGGGAATGCAGGTAACTTTATTAGCAGGTACACTTTTATTTTTTAAATTATCTACAAAGTCATCGGCTATCACGCTAATGGTATGTGCAGTTCGGTAAGCAAATTTTTCTAAAGCTTCCAGAGCTTTAATCATCAACTTATTCTTAATTAGACCAACACGCACACCAGCTTCTGGAAGGATATCTTGCACATTCAGTACTACCGGGCAGTTGTATAGCCAACCTATCAAAGTTGCAGGTAAACAAACTAGTAGCGGTGGTACTGTTAAGAGAATTACATCAGGTCGCTCGCCCTTGAGGGCTTGTGGCAAACTTGTAAAAACAAAGCTCAACTCTAGCAGTAGTCGGTCTACGAGGTTGGGTTTAGATTTAATCCGCAGGTAACTACGCTGAATTTTGACACCATTTTTCTGTTCAGTAACATATAACTTACCTCGATACCCGTCGTAAATCTGGCGCTGAGGATAGTTAGGCATACCTGTAATTACCCGCACTTGATGCCCTCGCTTCACCAGCCCTTCTGCTAGTTCAGTCATCAAAGGTGCAATACCAATTGGTTCTGGATGATAGTTGTATGAATAAATCAGAATTTGCATAAACTATTAATTTCTTGGAAGCACCTTGATAATGTTGGCTTTGTTGTGTTCGTTTTTGCCTTGTTTGTAAGGTGAGCGTTGCCCACCTAGTGCTGTCAAAGTTAGTTTGGATTAGACTGTAAATTTCTATTCATTAACTAGTACTTTATCAATCAATCTTTGTAGTAAGTACTTTAGTCCTTAGATAATAAAGACTAAAGTTATTGCTACGAAATAGCTTACGCATCAATGCTATTCAAGCAAGCATCGGAACTCAGTATTGTTTTTGCAGTTCTTTATGTAAACTGAAGACTGGCTTTTGTTGTCCACGTTTCCGCAATGTGACGGTAGCAGCCCCAAGTCCAAGCAATGCAAAACCCAATGCTGAACCAGGTTCAGGTACTTGCTTTCTGTCTTCTACGTTTAGCACTTGGACACGACCTTGGAAGAAATCGCCCACATAAAGCTTGCCATCTTTGTAGCTTGTACCACCCGTCCAGTTAAATCTGCCGGGAGTGATGTCGAGGGGGTCGCCAAAAGGAGGGCCAGTTAATGCTGGAGGCGGTACCGGATTACCTGATGCATCGCGGGCATTTTCACCGAAGGAAGTCAAGAAGTTACCGTTTTTATCAAACACCTGTACGCGGCTGTTGATAGAATCAGCTACATAAACATTCTCTTGGTCGTCCACTTCGATGCCAATTGGCTGAAGAAGCTGTCCAGGGCCGCTACCTGCTGAACCAAATGCCAACAGAGGATTACCATTTGGATCGAGTACTTGAACGCGGTTGTTATACTGGTCAGCTACAAAGATATTTCCACTAACTGGGGAAATTCTTAAACCTGCTACACCTTGGAATTGCCCAGGTGCAGTGCCCAGAGTACCACCAATGACACCAATTTGTTGTCCGTCTGGTGTGAATTTAAGGATTCTTTCGCCATTAAAATCACCGATGTACACGTTGCCAGTTTTGTCAAACGTTACACCAGATGGCCCAAAGAAAAGCCTACCCTCTACGAGAGGGGTAAATTCCCCATTTGCAAAGGATCTAATAAAGTTACCCTGAGAATCGAATTGATTGATGCGGTTGTTGTAAACATCACCTGCATACAAATCCCCTGTTACGGGATTAAAGTCTACAGTTGTTGGCTCGTCAAACTGCCCGGGCCCTGTGCCGCCGGAGCCAATTGCTCCAATATACTGACCGCTTGGACTAAATTTCTCAATTTTGTTACCGAGGTTGTAGTTAGGAGTACCATCCGGGTTAACACCGCGTCCGTTAGCTATGAGGGTATTCCCTTGGCTATCCACCGCTATCCCTTGGGGGACAAAGAGTTCTCCAGGGCCAAAGCCGGGGCTACCAATACTTCTGTCGTAAGTTAATGTTACAGCCTTGGCTTGGGCTACTGTTGCCAACACTATGAATCCGGTACTGAGAATGCCGATTGACAAATTTTTGACTAATCCCATCAGTTTTAAGCCTTGGTTCTATGAGGTATACTCGTTCCTAGACTAATTTCGTTCCCAGTCCCGGTTTGGGAAATCTAAAATTTGGGCTGCTGCCTCTTGTTTGAAATGCAACTTTCTCTGTGAGGCGGCAGCCTATTCTGTAAGCTTTACCAGGAATTAGACAGTCTCTGCTTTCACTAATTCTTTGCTGCGTTTGCGCTTCAGCATTGAAGTTGCACCTAAAGCACCAGCTACTATCAGACCCATTGCAGAGGTAGGTTCGGGGACTTTGGTTACTCTCGGATCAATCTTGATAACTTGTCCTGTGCCTGCAAGTCTGGCTCGGTTTGCAATATACAAATTACCATCAGGTCCATAGGTGATACCAGAAGCGGCTTCTAGTCCATCACCACTCCAGATTGTTTCACGAGTTCCATCGGTGGCTATTTTGATCAAAGAACCACTAATATCACCAGTGATAATACCGCCCTGTTGAATTTCTTTCCATTCGGAACTATTGATGTGTTGCAAGGCGTACAAATTGCCGTCAGGGTCATAAGCTACGCCAGTCAGCTGTGTAAAGCCATCGGCGATAACATTTGATTGCAAGGTGTTGGGGTCAACGCTAAAGATCCGCGCTTCACCTTCTGGATAAGGAAAATAAGTGTATTCACTAACTGTTAAACTGCCATCTGGAGCGATCGCAATTCCTGTCGGTACTGATTGCTGTGTGATTGGAAGCGTAGATGGATCTACACCAGGCCCAAGATCGGGGAATTCCAGTTTATTTCGATCTATCACTTTCTCTGGAACTGCGGCTACGTTCTTAATTCCACTGCCATCGAGTCCTACAGTATATATACTGTTTCCGCCCCCATCAACTACGTAAGCAGTCTCACCTTTAATTGCAAGAGCATAAGGGTTAGAGATTATATCTGTACCATCAGGATTAAATGCAGTTTCGTATTTTCCAAAATCCGCAAGAGTTGTCAATCCACCAGTACTTAAGTCTACTTTGTATAATTTACCAAGGTCAGGCGATTTTAAAACGGTATCACGATTGGTTGGATCGCCTGCAAGACCGGTCAACAGATAAGCGTTACCGAGAGAATCAAATTTAATATCCGCAGGGCCGGCTGCTTGTTCTCCAGAAGGCGATAATGCTAAAGAAGTGAGGTCAGAAATTATATTTGTTTTTGTACCATCCTGAGCAATTTTAAGCAGGGAGCCATTTTGACCAGCACATAAAGGAATATACCCGGCGCTAGGAGATGGAATACATCTTCCATCTTTTCCATCACCACCAGAACCACTTTCTGTAACATAAAGATTGCCAGTAGAATCAAAGCCGATTCCGCGTGGATTACTAAGACCATCGGCAACTACTGTTAGGCTTGCAGCTTCGGCTGATTTTGGTGCAGAAACAGCAGCAATGCAAACAGTTAAAAGTGTAAGAGTAAGTGATTTGAGTTTCATACCTTTGGAGATTGAGAGTTAAGTAAGTGGAAACTTTATGGGTTTAAAGACAACGAATCCCAGTCTTTGAGGAACGCGCAATTGGTTTGAAACTCTTTAGTTGAGATTTATCGAAACAGAATTCAGGAGTCAGGAGCCAGAATTCAGAATGAATTCTGTACGACTGGTGGATAGCGCAGCATCTCGTAGAGAGCGTCTTGATTCTGACTCCTGTTAGCGGTAGCGGGGCGTTTAGCCCATTCTGACTTCTGAATTCTTCTTCAAGGGAGGTGTGGGGATTCTCTTCTTGTGCAACCAACCAACGCCCAAGGCTGCGATCGCTAATACGCCTAAAGTAGAATCAGGTTCAGGGATAGATTTGGTATTCTCAATTTTGAGAACTTGTCCAAATCCAGGGCGATCGCCTCGATTTGTCACGTATACCGCACCATCCGAACCAATAGTCAAGGCGCTAGGTGACTCTAATCCATTGCCACTCAGCAGAGTTGTGCGAGTGCCATCGGCAGCTATTTTGATGACAGAACCATCAAAATTCCCCTTCCAAGCCGACTGATTGGCGTACTGCAAAGCATATAAATTGCCTTCAGTATCAAATTCCAAGTCGGTGAGTTGGGTAAAACCATCGGCGAAGACTGTTGCTAAACCATCAGCACCAACTCGATAGATTTTTGCCCCACCTTCAGGGAAGGGAAAACCTGTAAATTGGCTGACGTAATAAGCACCATCGGGGCCTTTTGCCACATTTGAAGGTACTGCTTGGGTTGCAAACTGCGCTTGTACCTCTTCACTTTGAGATGGCACTTGCGACGGTTCATTGGATGGGGAACCGGAGGGTGGGAAGACGGGATTAGCTAATATGTCTTCAGGAAAGGTGGTAATAGCTTGTAAATTTCTACCATCAGCATTAAAGCTGAGTAAGTCGTTTGCACCTGCATCAACTGCAACTAACTTATTGCCATCTATGACAAAACCCAAGGGATTGCTACCGACTTCACCACCATCGGGATTGTTGGCGAGTTCATAGTTAGCTAAATCGGCAACACTCGTCCACGAATTGGTTTTAAAATCGGGAGCGATGATTTTGCCGAGGTCAGTGTAACCTAAATTGCGATCGCGAAAAGCCGGATTAGCCGCATACCCAATCAGAACATAAGGTTTACCTGTAGCATCAAATTTAATATCACGAGGGCCTGCGCCTCCAGTGCCATCTGGTAATGCTAAGGAAGGAAGTCCTGTAAGTATGCGTTCGGTTTTACCATTCTCAATTTTGGTAACTGCTCCACTTGTGCCATAGCATAGAGAATCGCCTTGACCGCTTGCTGGTGGAACGCAAGCGCCACTTCCCCCTATTCCCGCCTCTGTAACATAGAGATTACCATCAGGACTAAAGCTCAGACCGCCGGCATTATATAGACCGTCGGCGATTACTGAAAAGGATGCGGCTGACGCAGCTTTCATTCCAGAAAAAGCGGCAACACAAAAGGTGAGGATAGTAATAGTGAATGGCTTCAGTTTCATGTGTTGCAGGGAATTGAGGTAGGAATTTTAAACGCAGAGGAACGCTGTAGACGCTTTTGCGGCTTGCCGCAGGCTGGGAAGTGCAGAGGGTCGCTGAGGTTTTAGTTAGTAACTAGTGATTCTTGGATTTTTGGCAGATAGCTCATTCCTCGATCAAATGATTTGAGGTTGCCAGCTTTGGCTTCGAGTAAACGTTTGATGTTCATGCTCTCAGCGCCAAAGTCTTCAATTTGAAGTTTGCCGTGGCTAACAGTTCCATCTGTTTTCCAAAATGTGATTCGATGCAGGATGAAACCAGAAGCTTCGGGGTCAGCGAAAGCATAAGCGGTTGGGATAAGTAACGCTACAGAACGCTGATAATATTCGTACTCTGGATAAAAGTATTCTTGCTCAAGTAAGTAGTATTTACTCAAAGAATGAACTCTTACAGAAACTTTTAATTTTTGGTCATATTCATCTTTGAATTCACCTGATTCAGAAGTAATATCACCATTGGGGCGTAACAGATGCGCCCACTCATCTATGTTTTGTAAGTCTTTTAAGTATTCAATACCGATTTCAATTGGGGCATCAACATAAATGGTGTCAGTATCGATAAAGTGGCTTCCCTTAGCTGCTGAGGTCAGACCAGCTTTGCGTTCCAAATTACCTTTGAGAGAACGACATTCAGAAGTATGTACTGTATGAATACCCTGCATAATCATCTGAGTCTGCCGTTTGGGATCGACAAAGCTCAACCAGTGAAAATACACGCCTTTTTCATCTGTCCCTGGCTCAATGTAGTCAGTGGGAAACAGTAAAACAGGATAAACTTGAAAATATTTTTGGTACTCTAATCCACAGTGCCATTCAATGCCGTAGAAAAGCGGATTTTGGAGTTTTTTAACGTGATAATAGAGATTTTTGTGATAACCCGATGCAGTTCCGAGCCAGGTATCTTCATCAACTTGCTCTTTCATCCGGCTATAAAGAGTCCATTCATCCAAGTTCTTTAAACTACAAAGATATTCAAAAGCACTCTCTGGTGACGTAGCAATATAAGCTGATGTTGCAAAAGTATTTTTTTCCACTTTTCACTCCTTAAGATAATAATTAAGCTGCGATCGCTTTAGATTTGCTGCGCTTAATATTGTTGATGCGGTCTTCTGCTAACCGTTTAGCAGCATCGTTGGTAGTAACTCCCTGCTCTTTCGCAATCTCAAAAATTGCTAACAGCGTGTCATAAATGTTATGCACTTGTTTGAAAGCTTTTTCTTCGTCATAACCAATCATCTCGTTATAAACGTTGATTAGTCCTCCAGCATTAATTACATAATCAGGGCTGTACAGAATCCCTTTTTTAGTGAGCATTTGACTATGTAATTGCTCATTTTCCAATTGATTATTAGCCGCACCAGCAATAATCTGAGCTTGGAGAAAAGGAATTGTATGACTGTTAAGAATTCCTCCCAGAGCGCAAGGAGAAAAGATATCTACATCAAGAGAGTAAATTTCGGTTGGTTCTACAACGGTTGCGCCAAAAAGCCGTTTTGCTTCTTCCGCTTTTGCTGGGTCTACATCGCTAACAAAAAGCTTGACATCATGCTCATGTAAGTGGCGACAGAGATTTTTTCCAACATTACCTAAGCCTTGAACTGCAACTTTCATGCCATCAAGTCTTTTGCTCTGCCAACGAGACTCTACAGCAGCTTTAATTCCTAGAAAAACTCCTAATGATGTGATGGGAGCAGGACCACCAGATTTTTCTGAGACTCCAACAACATGGTTAGTTTCTTGGCTGATTGTTCGGACATCATCAGGGGTAATATTGACATCTTGCCCAGTAATAAAACGCCCATTGAGGCTGTTAACAAAACGTCCGTAGGCTCTCAACAAATCATCTGTTTTATTTTCAGGATTAGCAATAATAACTGCTTTGCCTCCACCAGCCGGAATGTTTGCACAAGCAGCTTTATAAGTCATCCCCCGACTGAGACGAAGTGCATCTTTTAAAGCAGCTTCTTCGTTGACATAAGGCATGAGTCTTGTAGCTCCCATTGCTGGGCCCAAGGTCGTGTCATGGATGGCAATAATTGCCTTAATTTCGGGATTTTTACCATGACAAAAGAGAACTTGCTCGTGACCCATTTCTCTAACAGTTTCAAATAGCAGCATCTTGACCTCTCGATATTGTTTGGGATTGGTTAGAGAAAGTAATTAGCATTACAAAATGTAAAGATATAGACACAAAATCAGGTTGGAATATTAAGATTGAGTGAAGTTAGAAAGCAAATATTTGAAGTTCCAGTTTGGTAAATGTAGTTGCTGGAATAAGAGAATGAGAAAACGAACCGCAAAGGGCGCAAAGAGCGCGAAGGTAAGAGAGTTGTAAATGGTTTTTGCATCAGTATCGTGAATTTTTGAAAGATTGTGATGCTCTCGTGTTTTAGTCTCTTGCCGTCATAAGATTACTTATCTATTTCTTTACGGTTCGTTAGAAAAAAATCGAACGTTGCCAGCAAAATCAAACCATTGGAAATGAAACTTGCTTGGCTCCATTTTTAGCTGTTGATTTAATTCCTTGTGCTGCTAAACTCTTATTACGTCCACCAGAAGGTGCTGGGCGATCAGCGTCAATTACGACATCAATGAGAAAGGGAACAGATGATGCGATCGCTTGTTCTAATGCCGCTTCAATATCCGACTCTCTAACAACTACGATCGCTTCTGCTCCCATCCCACGAGCAATCATGGCGAAGTTTGTCGGTGGAAGTGTGGCATCTGCGCCCTTTAATCCCAAGATTTTCATCCCTTGATGGCACATGTTGTAACGCGCATCGTTGAGAACAATCCAAATCGCTGGAATTTTGTATTTCACGGCGGTGCTGATTTCGTTATTCATCAGCATTGCTCCATCGCCGACAATCCCTACAGCTTTGCTATTGTTTGCCAGCGCTGCACCCAATACTCCAGTAACGGCGTGACCCATTGCGCCGACTCCGGTGCTGACTCGATAACGATTGGTTTCGGTAAATTGGAGTAGATGGGTTGACCAAGTAAATGAGTTACCACACTCCGCCATTACTACTGCATCGCTACCTTCAACAATTATCTTTTGAATTGCTGCCATCAATACTTCTGGCCGCACTGGATAATCTACGTCTGGTGCAGGTTCAATTGCTTTGCGTTCTGGATGAGGTAGCGACAAAGTTGTGGAACGAGGAGCATCTGGTAATTGCTCCAATAATTCTTCCACAAAAGCTTTGATATCAGAGCGAACTGCGAAAGTTTCAACGTGGGGATAGGCTACACCTGGCACTTCTGGGTCAATATCTACATGGATGAAACCTTCTTTTGGAACTAGTGCAGAACTCCAAAAGGAAGTCGGTTCGCCAAGGCGGGTTCCTAATACGAGTGTGCGTAGTGGAGGTTGCTGTTCCATATAAGTTAAGACGGAAGCATGACCGCCTAAACCTGTTACACCGACAAACTGGGGATGATCTTCAGGGAAGATACCTTTACCACGGGGTGAACACATAACGGCTGCTCCCGTTTTTTCAGCGAGTTCAAGGATTTCCTCTGCTGCGTCACGCGCACCGAAACCAACCCAGATAGCAAAGGGGCCAGATGATAATAACTCTACCGATTTAGCGATCGCTTCTTTGGAAGCAGTCATCGGAAATGGAGTAACATCTAGTTGGGGTAAAGCTACATCCTCAACTAAACTTGTCTGCACTGCGGTGGGAATACTCAAATGGGCAACAAATCCACCTGGTTGCGCCATAGCTAAAGCAAGTTTGCGGAAAATCTGCGGTAGTTGACCCGCAGATTCAATAGTGATTGCATAGTTAAATAGCGCTCCTGAAGTAAAAATTCCCCCACTGGGCAATGTATAAGTGCTGGTTTCTTGAATTGCCCAACGTCCACGCTGCGGTGCAGAGGTGCAAGCTGATAGCAAAATCACCTTTGCACCTTCACCACGAGCCGCAAATAATCCGGTCAGCGCGTTAGTGATCCCCGGTCCGGCTGTGGTAAAAACTACAGTGGGGCGATTATTTGCAAAGTATGCTTCGGTGGCTGCAAAGGCTGCTCCTGCTTCATGGCGGAAGTTCAACACCTCGATACTGCTATTTGATAGCGCACCCCAAAGGCTAGCCATCGCGCCACCAGCGACACCAAAAGCGTAGCTTACTCCCAAATTTACCAACATCTGAGCGATCGCATCGGCAACTGAGAGCGTTGCTAGTGTTTCATCATTTAAAAAAGGCTGAGTTCCCCCGTTATTCTCCGATTCATCAAGCTGACGAGAAGATTCTACATATCTATTTGCTGGAAATTCCTTGTATGGCTCAGTAGTGATGAGAGGAGAGTTGGAACCAGTATAGTTTTGACTCATGGTTTCACTTAATTACATAAAGTTACACAAAGGCTTTTTACTTTACAATCACAGCGCTAGCAATATTTAATACGAACAACTCTGTTGTTTATCACAGCTATGACCGAGTTTGATCGATAGTAGAAACGGTTGATTGCTGCTGATTGATGGTTGTGATAGCACTACCAAAAATTTTTGCAAAGCATACAGTAAATAAGGCTGTGCTTCTAATAACCACAATAGAGGGGATGATAACTGATATGCAATCAAAAATCTTTTGATGGAGGTGTCAAATTTTTCGTTTCTACAATACTTAAGTAGGTTGGCAGGGAAAAACTAAATAATGTAAAGGTATGTAAACAAGCTATTAAGCTTAACTCAAGCATATCTCAGAGTTTTTACATAGTTGTCTTTAATCACACCAACCTATTCATTAAACTGTCTGGAGAGGTTATTAATTTCTGATGATCACTACGATCAAAGCATATCTGCAATGATAAATCTTTCGATAAAAGTGGCAATTCTTTCGCTTGTATAAGTATTGCAACATTTTAAACTTAGTGATTCTGAAAAATTTATATTCTGCGTAGGCGTATCCCAACCTAGGCATCGCTACTGAGCTACATGACCAAATTTACAATAGAAAATCTTTTGATAAAGATGACAATTCTTTTACTTTTTTGCCCAGGTGATTGCAAATTGGCAACTGCCTGTCTTCCGTATAAACTCTTGAATTTTTTTTTGTAGCATAAACTGAGCTACAACAGTTTAGCGGTCTTTATATTGCCACCAAAAACTCATCGAGTCAATTATTTGTAACGATAAAGACATAGTTACTTCACTTTTTATATATCCTGTGAGAGATGACTAAGTGTTGAGTAGGTATTCCTTGAGAAAAGAGATTAGGAATTTAAGCCTAAAGCCCTTTAAAATTCCCTTTCTAGCCTCTGGCGATTTATCAACAGTTACGTAGATTTCGACTAAAATGTTGCTTTATGACAAAATAAATACAACCTTATACGCAAACTAATACGTGCTTTTTTAGTCCATTTGTATTTCTTTTGACGGATGACGTTTTTTTCTTAAAAATTTAGATATAAAATTATACGCTAATTTATACGTGTTTGTGTTATGTAAATGTATTTCTTGCGACGGATGACTAAGCATATTCTTCTATAGTTAAATCCCTGATAGAGTAAGTTAAGATAAATTAAGAAAATGAACTAATGAGTTAAAATTTTTTGATTCAAGCCTAGCCAAGCCCGGTAAATTCATTTATGTTGATAATCAAACGACTCTACAGTAGTATTTGGTCAAAGTCCTTTCCCTCGGAAAGGGTAAGGAACAAAAATTTTTCTCATTTAACCGTTTACCAGTCGCAACCCAGTAACTTTGGGTTGGTGAACCATTCCTTAGCTATGGTGCAGGCTACATCTCTTTACTTGTTAAAGGTACACAAATTTCCGCAGTCCTGTACTAGGACAGTTTGGCTGAAATAAGCCACCCATTTTAAATGTCTAAAATCCTTACTTAACAGGAATTGCGAATTACGAAAAGTAGTATTAGTATATATTAAAAACATTTTTTCTACGTATAGATTGAGAATTTTCAACTCTTAGCTAATAAGGTATATTGACTAATCTAGATTTGATTTGTCTATTTTTTGCATTCCTCAAAATTTGTTTAAGTCAATAATAAATTTCAAATTAAATATTGAATTTTTTCAGGAAAAATTGGTTAAATTATTCCCTTTTTATTGGTATGATAAGTTTTGTTAAGTCTGTTAGTAATATTTTTTAATTTACTAACTAATTTTATTTTTTAACTGCCTAACACTGCACCAGAGTTTTTAGTTAGTTATGACTATCAAACTCATTAATGGCTATGGTGCTGATTAATTACCAGGAGCAAGTAGGGATATGAATTCTGGCGATTATAGATTAGCTAAATCAAACACTCAATGGCCACTACAGCCAGAAATAGAAATGAAGTTTGCTCACTTTCTAATAAATCAAGCTGTAGATGCTGCCTTTTGTTTAGGAGAAAATGCACAGTTTCTCTACGTCAACGATGCCACTTGCCAGATGACTGAGTATTCCCGTGAGGAATTACTTTCCATGAGGTTGCAAGATATAGACGTAGATTTTTCTCTACATAACTGGTCAAATATTAACTCAGAAGGTTCTCTTACCTTTAAATCTCGCTACCGCACAAAAGGAGGGCGGATCTTTCTGGTAGAAATATCCATTAACTATGTAAAACAACAAGATATAGAATTTGGCTGTGCTTTTGCTCGGGAAATAAGTGATGAAATAGTAGAACTGAGCGTGCAAAAGTGGACTGATGAATTAAGGGATGCCAAAGACAATTTACAGCAGGAATTTTCTCAACTAAAATCAAAAGAAATAGAACTACAAGCATCTCTTTCTTTGCTTCGTTCTACTCTCGAATCTACTGCCATTGGTATTGTTGCAGTTAACTCTGAGGGAGATATTCTGAGCTTGAATCAGAAATTTGTGGATATGTGGCAGATCCCGGAGTCCCTAATATTATCTAAGAAATGTCCTCGATGCAAAGCCTTTTTTGAGAATCAACTTAAAGATCCACAAGCCTTTAATCGACTAATTTGGGAAGTGTCTAGCCACTCTAATTTTGAGAGCTACGATATTCTGGAATTGAAAGATGGGAGAGTTTTTGCACACTACTCAAAACCTCACTTGTTGGATGGCAAAATTATTGGTAGAGTCTGGAGTATTTGGGACATTACTGAATCGAAACAGACAGAAGAAGCATTGCGGCTAAACGCAGTTAGATTTCGGACTTTAGCCGAAACAACAGATACCAGCACTTTTCTAATTCAAGGTACGCGGCTTTGCTACATAAATCCAGCAGTAGAGCAACTGACTGGTTACACAAAAGAAGAACTGTTAACGGGTTTTGATATTCGCCGACTGATTAAAAGCAAAAGACGCAGGCAGGTACGTAAGCAGAGTGAAGCAACTAACTTTGAATACCAGGAGATGAATATTCTGACAAAAAGTGGTACGGAGCGATGGCTAGCTTGTGCGGTTGTAATGCTAGATGGAGTGCTAGATTTTGGTGGAAAACCAGTAGAAATGATTGCAGGCATTGATATTACCGATTACAAATATGCAGAATTAGGTCTTAACCAAGCTTTAGAACAAGCAAAACAACTTAGCGAACTTAGAGCGCGTTTTCTTTCTATGGTTTGCCATCAATTCCGCACACCCTTGAATATTGTTTCATTTTCTAATAGTTTATTAAAGGAAGAAGTAGACAAACGTACACAGAAGAAAATCCAACCACTGCTAGATCACATTCAAAAAGCTACAGAACAACTTGGTCAGATGTTGGATGATATTTTATTCTTCTCAAAGGCAGAAGCAGCAAAAATAAACTATGAGCCAAAGCCACTTGAGTTAGTTGATTTCTGTAAGGACTTAGTTGCAGAAATGCAGATGAGCATTAGTAAAATTCCCATTAATTTTGTCACTCAAGAAAATTCTCTAACAGCCTGCATAGACAAAAAACTGTTAGAGCCGATTTTGAAAAATTTGCTCGATAATGCAATAAAATATTCTCCCTCCGGTATGACAATTGATTTGAGACTTTCTTGCGAAAATGAACAATTAATTTTCCAGGTTGAAGATAGAGGTATTGGTATTTCAGCACTAGATCAACAACGAATATTTGAACCATTTTACCGTGGAAATAATATCGATCACATACCTGGCACTGGACTAGGACTGTCAATTCTTAAAACCTTGGTAGACTTACATCATGGTCAAGTATCTGTGGAAAGTCAACTAGGTGTGGGCACTACGTTTACTGTGACGTTGGCATTAATCAAGTCAGAGTTTAGTAGTTCCGAGTTATGAATGTTGAAATAAAGATTAGTTATTAATTAACAACTTAACAATCACAACTCTCGGAACGAAGTAATTAAGCTTATGCCTATTTTCATACTCACAACAAATTGAGTACAGCACGGCGTAAACCTAACTAAACTAGGCAAAATTCCGCCACGGTTTAATATTAACCAGCTTCTGCTAAAAGTTATGGTAATAAAAAATTATGTACGAATCATCAAATAAAATTCTCGTCATTGAAGATGATAATGTTACCCGCGATCTTTATTTAAAAGGTCTTAAGGCTAAAGGTTTTGATACAATCAGTGCTAACAACGGTCTTGCTGGTATTCAACAAGCAAAAGAGTATATACCCGACTTAGTTATTTGCGATATCACGATGCCCGATATGGATGGTTATAGCGTTTTAAGTAGGCTACGCCTAGATCCTGTTACTGCAATTATTCCTTTTATTTTTCTGACTGGGAGTAGTAACAAAGCAGATGTTCGCAAAGCTATGGAATTGGGAGCAGATGATTATCTTACCAAACCCTCGACACTAGACGAATTGCTCAGAGCGATCGCTATCCGACTAGAAAAGCAAGCTACTCTGCAATACTGGTGCGCTATGAAATTTGAGAAAGCTCCAAAATCAGTATTTGTAGATAATACTCCAAGTGCGATCGCACCTGAAGAACCCACGATCCCTTCTAAGTCAATATTTCCCTGTATTCCTCAATTAAAAGAAGTTTTCGACTTTATCGAAGCCCATTATCATCAAGGAATTACTTTGTGTGATGTGGCTGTTGCTGTTGGTTACTCACCTGCTTACTTAACTAACCGAGTCTCAAGGCAAACAGGAGAGACTGTAAACTGCTGGATTGTCAAACGCCGAATGGCAGGCGCTCGTTTTTTACTCCAAAATAATAATCAGACAATCGAGAAGATTGCCAAAGCATTAGGTTATCAAGATGTGTCTCATTTTTCTCGTCAGTTTCGCCAACATCACGGTTTACCTCCCCAAGCTTGGCGCAAACAGCATCAGCTTGTATCGCAAAAACAGGTGAAACTATGGTGACAGTAGATTTTATCAGAAAAATGGGTTTAAAACCCCGTGTTTCCAGCACGGCTTTTAAAGTAAGGAGTAATGAGTAATGAGTAATGAATGGATGAAAAATGGGTATTTACTCATTACTTATTACTTATTACTCATTACTCCAGAATCACCGTGCGTTCACGGCGGTGAGGATGTCAAACAAATAATTGTGTAAACTCATATATTAAATCCACCCTGCCCTTACGTAACATGGCTGGATCTAATCTTTCAGTAGTGTTACAAGTCATCAAGACAACTAATCGTTGCTGCATCTGGATACCAGACTCATCAATGACACTTTGATACAAAGTGCCATCCAGCAAACTGAGAATGTGTTCAGTTTTGTTATTGTATTGCGCTACCTCAGAAGCACGATTTTGCGCTAGATTATCAGCTTCGTTAATAACGATACAAATACGCTCTATGTAAGTTGGGGGAACAAAATTAGCGATCGCATCATGATCTAAAATAAAAATTACATACCCTAAAGGTACAAGAATTTCTTTTGCTACAGCTTGTGTCCAGACTGTTTTACCAGTACCTGGTTTCCCATGTACAACAACCGCTAACTGGTTTTGATTCAGAATCGCTTGCTGTACAGCATCAGTAAACTGTTGGATATCTGCCGGAAATGTGCGAATGGGAAATTGGCTGTGAACTTTACCTACACGACTTTGATATCCACTTAGCATAACTGCCAAGTCGTAAGTCGCCTTGTTAATTAGTGGGGCAAGATTTCTCGCCATTAAACTATATTGTCGCCGCCCGCGATCATAGGGATCAATTTGCAACCAAACGTCATGCTTTGCCCAATAAGCATAAACAGTATTAATCACATCTAAGCGTTCCCAGCTAACAAATCTATCTATAGGAAAATAAAAATCTCTTTCTGAATAATACTGAGTAATAATGTCAGGATTACCCAACACACCCAAAACTCGCAGTACAGTAATTTCTTGCAGTCGGTTAAGAACATAATCAATGGGAATGCTACTACGACTGACAAATTGAACGATAGGTGTTTCCGTACTCAAAACATCTTTGTAGCGATGATCTGGTGATTGGGGATCTGGTGTGATGTAATTCCAAAATTTTTCAACTTCGTAGCGGGTATTATCAGATACAATATTTAATAAATTAGCCCACCAAGCATAATTATTTCGCCCCAAAATATCAGCAACATTACTCGCTAAATTCAAACTTTTTTGAGTTAATTCGCGGGAGTCACTATACAACAGTTGCCACAGAAACCCCCAATCTAACTCTCGATTAAAGGGTCGCCACCCACTAGCAAGCAAGCTTTGGCGGGTATTATTTGTAGGAGTGCCTTCATTGCTTCTAAAATAGTCAAAATCCATATTTGTTTAGTTATGCAGCGTTAATAGAGTTATTCTGTGTTAAATATGAGATTTTAAAATTTTCTTGTAATATCGACTACTTGCATACAAATGGTAATTTTATTTTCACCGTGCTGTACTGGCTAGGAAGTTTTTTTAATCTAACTCATTACTTGTGTAACATACTATATTACACAATAACTACCTGCGTCAACTTTTTTGACAAAGCAATTACCTATTAATGTCCCTCTGCCATTTATCCATCTCTACACTTTTGACTAATATCATGTCCGAAAGCACATAATCCCACTTTTGGCTGATGCCAAAGTTTCTCTCCCTGATAGCAAGGTGAGGTTCCGAATATTACCGATGAAGAAGGCAGGTATGCTGTGTTGCTGAGGCTTCAAGGCCAGCTATTGCAAATTTGTGTAGGTATCTATCCAAGCTATAGGACAATGCAGTTCAGTTAAGCATTTCTTTATTCTCTCAGTGCCGCGCCAGTTGCTTTAAGTCGGGGAACCCGCCCAACGCACTGGCTTCTCTGTGTCTCTGTGGTTCGTAAAAAAAATTGACTTTGACAAAGAGTTTTAGCCTTAACTGAACCGTATTGAGCTATAGGACTCATATTTGATTTTTGAAAAAACTCCGTAAAACTCAAAAACCATTCTTTCCTATTGCCTATTGCCTCTTTCTTGTCCACGCGAACAAAAATCAAATCGAATTCCTATATGTAGAGACGCGTTAACGCAACAAGACATTAACGTAGCGGTTTGAAGCCCAGTGCAATTTCGCGTCTCTTCTTGTTAATCAAGTTGAGTATTTGCCATTAATTTCTATATAACCCTCTGAAAGATCGCAACCCCATACAGTTGCAGAAGCTTCGCCAATATTGAGGCTAACATGAATATCTACTTTGTCTTTGGACATAATTTGCCGCAATTGTTCCAGATTTTCATTAGTTAAACTACTAGGATAAACTTTCACGTCATCAAAACTAATAACAACTCGTTCTGGATTGATCTGCTGTTCATTTTCACATTTACCTATAGCCATCGCAACTCGTCCCCAATTCGGATCTGCTCCATAGACGGCGGTTTTTACTAATGGTGAATTGACAATTGCTTTAGCTACTTTTTTCGCTTGTACATAATTAATAGCTGAATCTACAGTCACCTCAATAATTTTGGTGGCACCTTCTGCATCTCTGGCAATTTTCAGCACCAATTCTTGTGCAACTTCTTGCAATGCGCTGGCAAAATCTGCTTCTGAAACTTCGCCGGCTATTCCATTAGCTAGAATCACGGCAGAGTCACTAGTAGAAGTGTCAGTGTCTACACTCAAGCAGTTAAAGGTTTTATCTATAGTAGAGCGAAAAATAGAACGAAGGCTATTTGCAGAAATTGCCGCATCAGTAAAAAAGAAAGTTAAGAGAGTAGCCATATTAGGCTCAATCATGCCAACACCTTTGGCAATTCCTACCAGCTTGGCATTTCCTATTTGTCGTGTAGCTAGTTTTGATACTGTATCGGTGGTCATAATACCACGGGCTGCGGCATTAAAATCAGCAGGAGTCAATTTTTTCCCCAATCCTAATAAACCTGCTCGAATTTTTTCAATTGGGTAACGCCTGCCAATTACGCCTGTAGAAGCTATCACCATATTATGTGCAGCAATTCCAGTTTCCGTTGCAACCAATTCTAAAACTTCTTGGGCATCAGCAATGCCAACAGCACCATTAGCGACATTTGCATTTTTAGATATAACGACAATTCCTTGTACTTGTGAATCTTTTAAGTTGTCGCGGCTAATAGTAACGCTTGGTCCGGCGAAAAGACTTTGAGTGAAGACTCCATCAGCAACACAAGGAACTTCTGATTTAATAAATACAAAATCATCAGTTGTATCGCGTATTCCTAAATTAGTAATAAATGCACTAAAACCTTGGGGTGCGGAAGATATAGTTAATACCATTTTTCTAGATTTAATAATTTGCTTTAATTATCTTATACCATTTGCAAAAATATTTATAACATCAGTTATTAGAGATGTATATCTATCTATACACCTCTAATAACTGATGTGTAGGATAAAAATTAGGAAATTTTAAGAGAACCTAAAGACCTATAATAAATCAGTTAATGTAAGGGTAAATGTTGTCCATCCGTTACCGCTTTCTACTTGAATGTTTCCTTGCAATTGTTCGACTAATTTTTGTACTATAGCTAAACCTAATCCAGAACCACCTTGATTCCAGATATCTGCATTGGGGATGCGATAAAATTTTTCAAAGATTCGTGGTAACTCTATTGCTGAAATTTCTGCGGAATTACTGGTAGTAATAATAGTTTTTGCAGGCGTTTCCAAGGAATTGTGACTTACACTTAGGATAATTTCACCACCCGCAGGTGTGTATTTACAGGCATTATTAAGCAATTCTATTAAGATTCGTTCTAAGCTTATGCCATCTGAGAGCAGGGACGGGAGATTTGAAGGCAGATTCAACTTTAGAGTTTGCTGATGTTGTTGAACACGGATTTGAAATGGCTCAATTATCCAAGTTAAGAACTGCTGTAAGAGCAACGCATCTGGTGTGATAACTGGATAAGATGAGCTTTCTAGCCGTTGTAAGTCAAGTAGATCGTTAATTAATCCTAACTCGCGATCGCACTCGCCTTCCATCAGTTCTAGATAACGTTGAGCTTCCTCAGTACTAGTAGACAATTGTATCATTTGAATCATTAGCTTCATATTACTCAGAGGCGATCGCAGTTCGTGAGAAACTAAATTTAAAAAGTCATTTTTGAGTTGATTTATCTCTTCCCATTGCAACACAAGTTTTTCTTGCTCAATTTGCCTTTGACGCGCCTCAATCGCTCGTTTGCGCTCAGTAATATCTCGAAACACTAACACAGCACCCATTATATTATCTTTATCATCTTTAATTGGTGCAACGCTGTCATCAATTGGTATTTCTCCACCCTCTCTAGTAATCAGAATAGTTTCTGCTGGGAGGCTGACGATAATACCATCTTGAAGGACTTTTACGATCGGACTTTCAATAGAGTTATGAGTATCTGCATTAGCAATATTGAATACTTCTGATGAATTTCTACCATAAGCTTCTTCCTGTTTCCATCCAGTCAGATTTTCAGCAACCGGATTCATGAAAGTTACCAATTCTTGCAAATCGCTAGCAATCACACCATCGCCTATACTTTTTAAAAGTGCATCCAGCCATTTTTTACTTACTTTTAATTGCCTTTCTAAACCATGTTTAGTGAGAGCTATTTCAATATTTGTTTGTAGTTCTCTTTCTTTAAAAGGTTTGAGTAGGTAGCCAAACGGTTCAGTTATCTTGGCTCTTGCTAATGTTTTATCATCTGCATAAGCCGTTAAGTAAATTACTGGAATATCCAAATGCTTATGGATTTCTTGGGCAGCTTCTATCCCATCCATTGACCCTTTTAATTTAATATCCATTAACACTAAATCTGGGGATATTTCTACTGCTTTGTTAATTGCTTCTTGTCCTGAAGAAGCAATTACAGGAACTGTATAACCAAATTTTATAAGTCGATATTGTAAATCTTTTGCAACAATAGCTTCGTCTTCTACAACTAAGATTTTTGCAGATGTCATATTTTAGTTTGTTATATTAATGTAAATGTCACCTGACACTTCACACCCATATCACCTTGGATATTGATATTTCCTGAAAGTTGATTGGTTAAAGCATCCACTAACTGCCAGCCTAAAGAAGCTATTTTTTGGAAATTAAAATTTGGTGGTAAACCAATTCCGTCATCACTGACTACAAGTGTAACTTGCCGATCTTGATTTTGGTTAATTTCTATATAAATCGTACCATTCCTACCTACGGGAAATGCATATTTCAAGGAATTAGATACAAGCTCATGGATAATTAAGCTACAAGGAATTGCCGTATCTAATCCGAGAAAAACGTGTTTGTCTATATTTAGTACCAGAGCGATCGCATCTTCATTGACTTCGTATGCAGTAAATAAACTTGCTACTAAATCTCGAATATATTCACCAAAATTAATCTTTGCTAAGTCTTGAGACTCATACAATTTTTCGTGAACTAGAGCCATTGACGCAATCCGTTGTTGGCTTTGTTGGAATATTACCAAATCGTGCTTGTCTTTAATATAAGCAGATTGCAAACTTAGCAGACTGGAAATAACTTGTAAATTGTTTTTTACCCGATGATAAATTTCTTTTAATAACACCTCTTTTTCTAAGAGTGATGCTTGCATTTGCTCCTCCCACTGCTTGCGATCGCGTAGCGCAGCTTGCCGTTCGCTAATATCTTCCACTACAGAAATCAAATATCTTGGCTCCCCACTAGGTTCGCGCATTAAAGAGACGGTGAGATTAACCCAAAGTATGGAGCGATCTTTACAAAAATAGCGCTTTTCTATTGAGTAAGTTTGAATATCATCTGCTAAAATCTGGTAAAAATATTTTAGGTCGGCATTAATATCATCTGGGTGAGTAATATCTTGAAAAGTTAGCAACTGTAGTTCTTCCAGTGTGTAACCAAGAATATTGCAAAGCTTCTGATTAACTAACAACCACCTTCCATCTATTGCTACATGGGCGATGCCAACAGCAGCTTGATGAAATGTAGCACGGAATCGTTCTTCACTTTCTCGTAATGCTTCTTCTATTCGCTGGCGCTCAGTAATTTCTGTCTGTAGTGATTGATTAATTCTTGTTAACTGTGCTGTTCGTTCCTCCACCATATTTTCTAGTTGATTAAGTAGACTACTTACTGCTTCCTCTGCTTGCTTACGCTCAGTAATATCGGTATGTGACCCAGCCATCCGCACTACATTACCATCTTCATCCCACAGTGCTTGACCTCGATCCAAAATCCATTTGTAAGTGCCGTCTTTACATAAAACTCGATGCTCAGTAGTGTAAAACGGTGTTTTCTGAGAAAAGTGATCTTGGACTGCTTGTGTTACCCAATCCAGATCATCTGGATGTACTCGTTTCATCCTTTCATCTAAATGGTTAGAAATTTCGTGGTCTTCATAACCAAGCATTTCCTTCCAACGGGCCGAGAAGAATATTTCATTAGTTTTAACATTCCAGTCCCAAATTCCATCATTATTGCCGCGCAAAGCTAATTGCCAGCGTTGTTTACTTTCCCTCAACACCTCCTCAGTTAGTATGCGTTCAGCAATTTCCTTCTCTAGTTGAGCAGGACTTGGTAGAGCCAGTGCCTTGGGTATTAATGGCACAAGCTCTATAGCCGTCAATACAGAGACAAAAGCGGTAATAGCTTTGAGTAACCCTGATAGCCAATAGGTAGGATACCAAAGCGTCCACACATCCATCAAATGGGTTGTGCCACAAGCAACAATGAATGTGCCAAACATCAGAAATATCCAGCCGAAAGGCACATCTCGCCGTTTACGGACAAAATAAACCAACATCACTGGGATTGAATAATAAGCAAGTCCAGTTAACACATCTGAAACCAAATGTAACCACACCAATTCTGGTTTCCAGAGGTAGCAATGTCCGTGGGGAATAAACTGGCTAGTAGAGAAAAAATTATGTAAAAGTTCTATCATAATTTATAGGAGTGCTATCGAAATTGATGACACTCCTAAGATTTTAGCTAAATAATGGTGATTCACCGAACTAAATACATCCTTCTTCTATTACTTTTGTGAGAGAATAATATAGGATATTTACAGCATGATAATTTTATTACAAACCTTTATTTTAAATATTCTTTTAGAAAATAAACGTTCAAATTCTCGCTTTTTTATTTTTTTAAATTAATTGCGCTATAAAATATCTCAATGCTACACACTTACAATAATTATCACAACAAAAATAAGATTTTATATCCCATTTGACTGCTTCAAAATTAAGACTAACAGGATAACATTTACCTGCAACAAAATGTTGAAAGATAGAATAGTCGTTAAAGCTAGTCATTTCATAATAATTTTGTTGCCATTGTCGAATTTATTTAAATCCTATGCTGTTTAGTAATTTTCTGTAATCAAAGTAGTGAATTTTGCCATGTGAAAGTTTTGATGGCTTATCAATAATGAATAGCGATCGTTTATTTCATACAAGTAGCTTTAGTATGAGTCCACATATCACAAAAGCGATCGCTATTACCATCGAGGTAGCCTAAAAGTTATAAACGGATTTAAATACTGCCGTCAATTTCTTCATCTACCTAGAATTAAATTATTAAGAAGATTTAACTCTTCTTGTGATATATTCCATAACGGTGAGCTGAAACTCAAAACAGGTGTTGTACCAGAACGATGTATCTCAATCGAAGATGAAGAGATGAGACATGGACATAAAAGTCAAAGCCAGCCATTTGATGGTGATAAACGTCATGTTTTACGAGATTTAGACAATGGGCTGGTTCGCGCTGTTGGAGTCACCAGAGCAAATATTTCTGAAGCATCAGTAACAGATGCGATTGCCATTGACTTAAAATGCCAGCAAGTGAATCTGGTTGTGTTACATATTGACCGTGCTTATCTGAGTAGTTCCTTGGTTCAAAACAGAAGTGACGAACTGACTGTTTACTGTAAAGCTTGGCAAGTTAAAAACGGCTTGAGGTTTACCAAAACTGCTTTTACCCTTGATTGGGACAATCAGACTATTTGCTGCCCTAATGAGGTGACTTTACCTTTTAGCGTCGGTGGCAAGTTCAGTTCCCAAAAAATATTTGTGCAACTTGTCCGTTAAGGGAGCATTGTACTACTTCCAAAACTGGGCGTAGTGTTTCTATTCATCCTGATGAACCTTTATTTAGGGAATTACAACAACGTCAATTAACTCCTGCTGGTCGTGCCAAGCTCCGAGAACGTGTTGCTGTTGAGCATTCCCTATCTCATATTGGTCGATGGTAAACAGACCAAGCTCGTTATGTTGGTTCTCGCAAAAATCTATTTGATCTTCGCCGTACCGCCGTCGTCTATAATCTTCATATTCTTGCCAAAAATTTTACCTGCACTACTGAGAAGGCTGCTACTTAATTCTGATTACTGAATCGGTGTTCTAGACGAGGTTTAGTTGAATTTACTATTGCCTATTTCACAAATTTAGATTCTGCATTCTTCTATCTTCGATTTGAGAGAAGCAAAATGTTTTCCACCTAGTTCAATTTGCCCATCTGTACAACCGGTTTTCAATCTTTCGACTAGATAATCCAAATCATGAGCTATAAAATTTGTGCCATGATCTGGTTCTACTAAACTAACTAAAGATATATTTCGAGCTTGTTGTTCGACCAAGCTAGAAATACCTAGAAAGTTGAATACACCAGATTCATAGGTTCCACAAGGTACTGAAGGATTATTTACCCCAACACAGTATTCATTTGGTTTAAACCAATCAAATGCTGGGTAGCCGTGGAAATGAACAATTGGCGCACCATCTTTAATTAATTCTGGCGTATACAAAGCCGCAGAAAGACTAATTGCAAGCATGACATAAATATCATAAGAAGGTTTCATATCTGCTAACTCCGAATGAATCACTTTAGGGAGTTGGAGATATAGCTTTTCTTTCAAACCAATTCTGATAATATCATCAGCGAGATTCAAGTCTGTTTTATTTGACCCTGAACGAGAACTGACAAGCCAAATATCAGGTATTTGCCTAAATACATATTTGTCTAGGAGTTTGATTTTGGCATAGCGTCTACCTTTTTCATTTTGACGAATTTCGTTACTACTAAATCCTCTAACAGGTAATAGACTTTCCCACTCATTTTTACTTACCTCTATATCTCCAAAATATTGTGGAGGTTCAGCATAAGCAACAAAGCCATAAGAGACACCTGTTCTACCATTTATGATGACGCTGACAATATCTCTATGGGATTTTCTTTTAATCACTTCATTCAATTTAAAACCAGGAGGGAATAAACCTGTTGATGCTAATTCCTGACCTAATTTCACTAATTTTGCAGCATAGATAGATTCTTGAGGATTATACTTTCCTAGCTCAAAGCGGCTCAGTAAAAGTGGAGCGATGGGCACAAAAACTTTAGGAATTAGTGATTTCAAAACAAACCGTTCTATCTCATTTTTGGAGAAAATAGAGTCTGAAAGATTCATGTTTAATATAGAAATTTTATCAGATGATACTCCAATAACAATTTCTGAAAACGTTCTGATTAAAGTGTTTAAACCAATATTGATTTTTTGTTTATACGGAATCAGAGGGTTGATAAAATCATGGTCTATTTCAGTAAGCACAATCACTTGGGTTTTACTAGGATTGTCAACGTACTTAGCTGCATGATCCTCAGCCCAACTGCTCAATCGAGCCATTTTTATAACAGGTATTTTTCGACCATTTAAAACAAATTTAGAATAGAATTGATAGAGAAGCTCTGCTGTAAAAATACCAAGTTTTCTTAGAATAGAAGGAGGTATTTCTACATCAATAATTGCATTAACTTCTGATTTAACTCCCTTAAACTTGAATTTTTTATTTTTGTTAATTATCGGAATTGTTAGGTCATAGTTAAATTCTGCGATCGCTTCCTCCCAAGATAAAACTTTGACTCCATAATCTCTCAACTTCACTTCTAATTCTTGGCGAAATTTCCGAATCTCTTGATTTTTGTAGCTATTAGGCAAAGGTTTAAATGTAACTATCAGCTTTTGAGCCATAACTTTAGGATCGATAATTGGTGGCTTATACTCTACAGATGATTGCTCTGAAAATCCCCCAATTAGACGACCAATAGTCTGTAAATTGAGTCCTTGACTTAAAGGGACAGAATCTAAATCAGTAGCGACATCCATCTCGTGTATAAATGCCACAATCTCCGCTTTGCAAGCAACTATTTCTGCTTGCATTTCTAATGTGATTATGCCCTTGGGTGAGCGAATCTTTAATTTGTCATTATCAACCCACAAATGAACACCCTGTTGAGTAAGGTTTGCTATAATCTCTGATGCGTTCATAGTTTCAGAATCTCCTAATTGTTTCAAAGTATTGATTTTTCAGAATATCAAATGAGCAATAAATATGCCTATTTGTACGTTAAAGAAGAATCTAAATCCAAATTGCAAATTTCATGAATATAAGACATAACATTGTTCACAAGAAGTTCCATAGTGCTTTGGCTAATTGAAGGTTGAGAAAAAACAAAATTCAACAGCATTTTTCCTTGAAAAGTTGAGGCGTGGATAACAAAAACACCTGCATACAAAGCGTGGGAACCAGCGAAACTGATTTCTTCTAGTTCAAATTCACCGTAATATTTGGGTATATTTACTTTGCCAACATTAGAAACAGACACTGTGGCAGCTACTTGCTTGGGATAGATAAAACAAAAATCTATGAGATGCTTGGCAATCAAAATCATTTTCAAGAGATCACCGGATTTTTTACTAACTTCAAGTTTTTGTTTCACCTCACGGGCTAATTCCCAAAAGGATGTGTTTCTCCCTATAGTATGAAATCCCATAATAGAGGAGGCTAATACAGCCATCTGATCATCACTGATAGCTGGTTCGAGATGTCTCCTCAAATCAAAATATGATAGGCAGTTTACTCGTGTATTTTTGCTATTTATTTTAATTATTTTTCTCCCTATTGTAAACAACATTACAGCACACAAAGCACTATGTACTGTTGTATTCTCTTGCCGACAATGATTTACAAATTTTTGGGTTAAGTCTTGGTCAAGTTGTCTGTGGATAATATTGCAACTACGCTTTGCAATAGATACATACTTTTCAAAACCTAATGTTTGTGGTCGATTCCAGATTTTTTGTAACCCAAGCTGCAACAAGAAGATAATGCTATTTATTCTACCTCTGAATCCCTTAGTCCATTTGGGCATTAGTTCTTCGATAGGTGGAAGTGGAGTTAAGCTAATAACTAGATTAATTGGTTCGCCGGACACAATTTTTTGACAACAAGTCAAGATTTCTGAGTGAAGTTGGATGGATGATAAACCATCTGCGATCGCATGGTGTATTGTTGTAATTAGGTAACTTATATGCTCATTACCTAAAAGATGAATAAGAACAACTCGCAGCAAACCTTTGCTACTATCAATTCCGTTGTTCATCTCTTCATCAACTACTTGTTGCCACTGCTCATTGTCTAACTTTTTGACAACGCGTAAAGCAATATTTGCTGTTTCTTGACTTTGAAAGATAAGACTATTTTTATCTCCAACAATTTTAGAATTGAGACGAGGGTGGCGACATTGAATCATGTCTAAAGCCTGTGTCAGAGTTTCTTCGCAGATATAGCCCTTGATGCGACTAATAGTTACTATATTCCAGGTTTTAGCACGGCTATTTAAGATTTCCATAGCTTGCTCAAGGTGCCCCAGCTTTCTGTTGTAAATCATATTTACTTTTGGTTCCCCCTAACTACTAAATTATTTGCAAGCTTAGTTCTCGATTTAGGTTGTAATTATTGTTCGATAATCTGAACAACCTTTTGGTTAAGCTGTGCTAAAAACCTGGATATATTCATAGTTTCAAACTATCAAAATCTTTTTCTGTAAGCTGTTCTTGAACAGCTTTGATGTTCAAATCTCAAAAATCTCTGACTGCGAAGCTTTGGATTCTTCGGCTAAACGCTGGGATAGCGTTTCAATAGTGGGGTAATGCCACAATAAGATTGGAGATAGTTCAAAACCAAACAACTTCTCAGCTTTGCTAACAAGAAACATTGCTTGGGCTGACTCTAAACCATAGCTGTCTAAAGGCTGACTGACATCTATATCCTTGGGTTCAACTCCTAGCTGCTCTGCAATATGAGATACTAGCCAAGCTTGAATTTCTTCTGCGGTATAAGACTGCTTTTTAGTTGCCTCAGGAGTAGACTGACTCATTTACACACCTCTGAAGTAAAAATAATTGGATATATAGCATTCCTAAATAGGATTGCTGTACTGGCTAAAACTTTTGAAAAGTCTAAGGTAGGAGATATTAGAAAAAGGTTTTAACTTTCGCTGCTGCTGCATATCTCCTAAGAGCATATCGAGCTATATAAAATTTGCCAGTTAATCCGCTACCCGAATACGAATATCACCCTGCACTACGCATTGACAAGCTAGGCGAACATTGGTAGTATCGGGAGCCAACACATCAAGCAAAATCCGCTCTTCATCCATCACAGGAGTTAGATTTTCTATCCCACTCACAACTTCTATGAGGCAAGTTCCGCAAGCAACACAACGACAACCAAATAAAATTGAACTAGGATGCTCATCACAAACCTTAGTTAAGCGTTGGTTTGCTTCAACTTGAACTGTTTTCTGATCGTCTTCAAAATGAATAGACACTATCATCTCTAAACTCGCTGGTTTCACGAAAGAGGGTTAACAGATTTAAGAATTGTTAAGCTACTTCAATAACTTTTTGAATTTCCTTCATTGCCAAAGCATCCTTGTAACGATCATAGAGATTACCTAGCTTACTGGTATTTAACTCTAGTCCCAATTCTTTAATAAGACGCTCTAGCTGCTGAGATTTGTATTGCCAACTCTTTTGTTCCATGTAACCAATTATATTGCGCCATTTTGAACTCACTTGTCTCCAAGAATGAACTAATTGATTTATATCTACTCGCTTATCAACTAATTCAGGATGGTGCAGAGACATACTTAGTGAGTTTAGCCCAATTCTAATATCAGTTAACATGATTCCTTGGGCAGTGAAGTCTAACTTCTCCAAATAAGTTGTGAAACTAGCGCTAATGTAGTCTTCCAAAATTAGCTGCATGAAATATCGAATGAAATCTTGACCCTCAGGAGAAGCTGCCCTATATAGTTCTACTCCTAAATCAAAGGATGTTGTGTAATGACGTGCTTCATCTGTTAAGTGACCCTGATTCAATTCAACAGCTAATGGTTCATAATCAAAGTTTTCAGGGGAATCAAATAAAAAAGCTTCGCTTTTTTTTAACTCGATATTAGCCATATACCGATAAAGTAGAGTCAAACTACCCAAGCCAATTTCTTGAACTATTTGGGCCGGTAACATCCTTATAGCATCCCCAATCATGAAGCGTAAAGTTCGATATGTAAAATTTTTGCCTTGCTGCTGAGTCTGTTCTACAATCTTTTTAAGAAAGTTTTTCCCCTTTTGAAGATTCAATAGAGTTTCATTTAAATCTTCATCAAAAGTAAAACGGGTATCGAAGTTGTCGAAATCTGATTGAGGTATTGCACCAACAGTTCCATAGAAAAAGCTAGGCTCATCAAATGAACTTTCAATTCCTATTTCTCGACAGACCATACTATATACAGTTCTAAAAGACCAAATATGATCCATCTCTTCATTAGTTTCCTGATGAAGAATCATAAATTCATCCGAGTAGGAAGCAAAAACTTTTTCAGCAACACTCATGTTGGATATGAGAGACTGATATTCGCTATTAGCAACAAACTTATAGAAATTAGCAAAAAATGTTGCAGATAAAATTGACCTTTGACGAGAATTAAAAGAAAATAAATACTCACAAATAGGTACGGGTAAGGGGAGCATTCCCGGATGAGAGTAAAGTTTTTCTCCTTTAATTCCCTGCTTGCTCATAGCTATAGCAACAGTTTTTAATTCTAAAGGCTGAGTATGTGCCTGCTCGAAAAGCTTATTTTGAATCTTGGGAATTCGGTTATCAATTTTAACAGTATTCATCTGATTTTCCTCCTTTAATTAAAAGTAGATGGACGATATTCGCTGTAATAAGCGGGCATTTGTAAGCCCTGAACTTTTAAACTTTGTATCCGGTATAAAAATGCCGCTCCGGTCATAATATGGTTAGCAACATCAACTACCTGACGATTATTTGATTCAGATAAATAAGAACCTCTAACCCAGTCATTGAAACTGCCCATAGCAGGGCCACACCAGATTTGATAATCCATTTCTCTCCCTTTTTCTCCAAAGTTAGACCAACGGGATGATAATCCAAGATACCAGCGAAAAATTAAAGCCATCTTCAGTTTGGAATTATTAACAGCCTTGGTCAATTTATCAGGATTGCGTTGAGATAAATAAGTAACTGTCTCTTGCCACACTGCATCCAAGCTCTTTTTCAAAACTTGTTTTTCTAATTTATCTCTTTCCACTAAGGGAATATCTTCAATTGAGTCATAGTTTTTGTATAGTTCAAACATTTTTTGGGCTCGTAAAGGAAAGAGAGTTCCTCTTTTGAGCACTTGGAGTTTTACCCCCATTTCGAACATATCTGCCGCCGGAGCCATCATCACATCAGCCATCTCGGCTTGAGCCAATAATTGTTTAGTATGTTGAGAAGTTCCGGCTTCAATGCAAGACTGGTTAATCGAGCCTGTTACAACATAAGCAGCACCCATCATAAAGGCAGCTAATGCTGATTGTGGCGTAGCAATTCCTCCTGCTACTCCAACTCGGACAGGTTTTTCATAAGAAAATTTTCTTTGAATTTCATCTCTCAATTCTAAGATGGAAGGTAAGAGACAAACCAGAGGACGATTATCTGTATGACCACCAGAATCTGCTTCGGCAGTAATATCGTCAGCTACAGGAATTTTTTCAGCTAGGGTTGCTTGTAATTCACTGATAAGGCCTTGCTCAACTAATTGCTTCAAAATTTTTGTTGGAGCAGGTTGTAGAAATTTGATTGCAACTTCTCTCCGAGAAACTTTGGCTATAATTTTATTTTTGATTTCGATTTTATTGTCCGCATTCAAACCAAGTCCAGCAGCGCGATAGTAAACAATGTTGTCAGTCAAATCGAGGAAGGCGGAAGCTTCTATTGTTCTCACCTGATATTTAAGATACAAATCAACAACACCGCGTTCAATAGCAGGTTCACTGGGACTGTGGAGTAAGTTAAATGCGTAAGGTCCTTCGGGTAAAGCTTGCTGAATAAGCTTAATGGCTGCTTCGACGCGAGCAGGAGATAAGCCACCAGCACCAAATGAACTTAAGATTTTCTCTTTACCAAGGGCAATTACCAGTTCTTCAGAAGCAATCCCTTGAGCCATTGCGCCCGTGGCATAAGCGTATTTTACACCATGAAATTTGAGAAAAGTTGAATCGCCTAATTGCCGAGTTGACAGAGGTGGAGTAGATACTAATATTTCTGCCTGTCCCGTTTTTTCTTGGTTGCAAGGATATAGATAACCTTCATTAGTTGCGCCAACTTTTCCTTCAACTCTAATAATATAACAAGGTTTTTCTAAATTTAGAAGCTTAGATTTTATGCCTTTTTCGTTAAAAGATACAAAATCTAAAATACCTTGCCAAACTTGATTTTGGTGGGAAATATAGTCTGAAATTTTTAGGTAGTTACCATTGTTATTTAGTATATTATCTGCACCAATCATCTTTTTTAACCTCCAGTTCCAGAAAATTGTTTACCAGATAATGTTTGAAAAATTTACAGCAGATTTTATACTGATTACCTGTGAGTTTGCTCTAGAGCAAGGGGCTGAAGCCCCTTGTCTTACTAAGCTTGATTTTGCACCAATTATTTATTCAAATAATCTGGGTACTTTGCTGCTTTAGATGATTATCATTCAAACAACTTTTGATAACAAGCTATTTGCAACTGAATGATGGTGCTAATTTGCTTTAGTGACTCCTGTCGCGCTTGTAAAAAGACAGCATGAGCTTTGGTCATCCTGGAAGCATTCTCACTCAGTTTTTGATAGTAAGGACTGTGTGAATTGAGCAAATGGGGTTCGTCAACAAGGCTGGAAGTTTTCAAACTAGGGGTCAGAGCGAATTGATTCTTTTCCTGTTCTGTTACCCAATTTTCGTTAATTTGTAATTTTTCTACAGTTTCATTGCGTTCTTGTAGCAATAACTGAGTAGGTTCGCTGCCATTTTGAAAGTTAACTTGCTCTTGGAGAGTTTCTAGATTTCTAGAGGTGTTTTCAAGACTTTTGGTAGGATTGGGGAGCAAAGAAGAATTCATTTGTGCAAATTCCTTTAATTCTGATAGTTGATATTGCTGCTGATTAACAGTTTTGATGGGATATCTAAAAGAGATATCTTCAAGGATTTCGTGATTTTTTTTATTCAAAGATATGTAACTAATCTTGCTATTTTGCAAGGTTATAGTTCTCACGTTAGACTGGCTTTCATTGGAAACTTCTGGTTCTTGAGAATATAATGGTGATAAATCTAGTTCAACTCTATGGCTAAGGAGTTTTGCTAAGGCTTTGATAATAGAAGCATGATCGTCTACACCTCTTTTATTAAGAGATACTGTGATCTGTTCTTTTGCCTTGAGGGTTTTATCAATCCATCTGGAACAGTTACTACCAGCACCTACTTCGAGAAATATTTTGAAGCCATCTTCATAGACACGGTTAATTAGCCGAGGAAAATTAAGCTGTTGACAGATGTTTTGAGCAATGTTGCGAGCTATTGAATCACTGTCGAGGTCAATTGGTTTATACTCGGCTGTGGAATAAAAAATAGTTTCTGATTTATTTTGGCTAGGGAATGTATTTAATCTCACAAGTTCATGGTATTCAGAGCGCATTGCCTCGCAATGGATGACATGGGTGAAGGGAGCAAGAAAAGCATCACAATTTAGATTGGCAATTACCCGCTTACAAGCTTCTATCTCACCAGCAATCACGACTTCTTCTGGAGTATTAATTAAAAGTAAATAGACGCGATCTTCATCTTGGATGGCTTCCTGAACACGAGATACTGGACATATAAGAATATAGTTGCGCCAAAAATCTCCGCTTTTATCATCCTCTCCTTGAGGTAATCCCCAATACTCGCGCACAGCATTTTTGGGACCAGATAGCCTTGTCTTAAACAGAGGAGATGAGTTAAAGCTCTTACTATTATCTAGAAACTCAGTCCAGACACCTTGAGCCAACATCATGCTAATCTCGCCCAAGCTATAACCAAAAGCACATTGGGGCTTGATCTGAAAATAATTGCTCAGAGTTGCCGTTAAAAGTGTGGCAAAGAGCATTTCTAATTCTAGTATTGCTACTGAATCGTTAATCAATTCCTTTTCAAGGGCTTCCAGTTGCCTATTTGAAAATTTTTCTAAACTTCGAGGGTAGACAAGTTTTTCTATATTCGCGAGACGGTTGTAACCACTTTTGATGAGCAGCTGATCGTAAAGTTGAGGAAATAAACGAAATAGATTCCGACCTATTCCGAGATAAGCACTAAAGGCTGCTGGATAAACGAAAGCGATTTTACCTTTTTGCCCAAGTGGTTTTGCTGTAAAATAGCTGCCTAGAGGAGTTTGCCAGTCTTTACCTGTCTTGAAGGCATCGGGAATACCTTTGAGGGAGTGCTGAATTTCGCGCTGCAATTCATCTTGATCGTGTCCGAGAATTGCTACTGCATAAGTTGCCTGTTGATGCTGTTGAAAAGCCTTAAAAGTCAGCCTAGCAGCAGCAGCTAGGGAAGAACAATCTTTAATGGTTTGTTGAAGATTGCGGATTTCTTCTAATAGAGTTGATTGCTCGTCAGATGCGATCGCAAACACATAGTAAGGCATTTGCTCTAAATACCTGCTGTTGTGATGTTGCTGATATACTTCCTCTGACAAAATTAAATGTGCATAACTTCCATCTATCTCCATCCCGTTAATCGCAGCTATTCTTCTAGTAGCTCCTTTTTCTAAAAACCAGGGTTTTGATTCAGAAGCGACATAAAAGGGACTATCTCGCCAAATTTCTGGCATTTTGGGGCCAGACCACTGGGGAACTGCGGGGATGTAACGATGATATAAACAAAGTGCTGTTTTAATCAGGCTAACTATCCCCGATGCAGCATAGGTATGACCTATATTTGCTTTAATACTCCCGATCGCACAAGTTAAATTTGGCTCAAATGTGCGATAAGCTGCGAGCAACCCTTGAATTTCTGACTCATCTTGCTGGGAAATTCCACTACCAACAACTTCCAAATAGTTGATATCTCTTGGTTTGATATCTGCAAGATGAAAAGCCTGTTGACAAGCCTGGGCGATCATTTCAGAATTTGGAACCGTGAGAGAGTGAATTTTAGATTTTGAATTTTCCACAAGACTAAGAGCGTCAATCGTTGCATATATGCGATTGTTCTCTCGTTTTGCTGTTTCGTGGAGCTTCAATACTACAGCCGCCGCACCCTCACCAACTATCCAACCATTGGCTTTCTGGTCGTAACTGAGAGTATTCACACCTGTGTTAACTTTTGTTATTTCATTTCGTTGTAAAACACTAGCGCCATCCCCAGCAAGGTCAATCGCACCGACTAAAACAGCGTCTACTTCTCTGATTGCGAGTAGCTTTTGGGCAAGCTCCAAGGCTTTAAAAACAGAATTTTGTTCGGCAATTAATGTGAATGTCGGTCCAGCAAAATTCCACAGTTTGGAAATATAATTAGCTAGGCTGTTTTCGATGTAGTTGGTATATTCATTATCTTCAAGTTGCTCTTTTTGTTGATGCAGAGTAAGGTCTTTAGTACTAGCAATTATTATTGCTATTCTCGTAGTTTTACGAAGTGCCGCATCTTTTAGAGCATTATCGGCAACCTGAAGCATCAACAGTTCTTGAGGGTTAAAATTGTCTACTTCTTCTGGTGGTAGTTCTAAACTGAAAGCATCAATTTCAAAATCTTTAATGTATGCACCTAATGGTGCTACACCGTCGGGAAAACTGTAGTTTTTCAACAACTGTTGTTGTGCTTCTATTGCTTGCCATCGCTGAGGAGGTCTGGAAATAAAATGCTGAGTTCCCTCATAAATACTGCGTTCAAAGGTATCTAATCCCTTGCAGCCGCCACCCAAATAGCAATCCATCCCTACAATCGCTATTTTATGAATTTTATTTGGTGCAAATTCTTCCATCACCTACCTCCTCAAGCTGATGTATATATTTTGTAAGAATTCAGGGGTCAGAATAGTTAAAGAATCAGGATAAAATTTGATGAATCAATCATATTAGATTCTTTCTAAGTATGACTCCTTAGTGCTGAATTCTTATGACATTTTTCAGTTGCCTATTTAAATTTCATCGAGTTGCTTGGGTAAAATAGTTCCCTTTGCACCAAGCATTCGAGTATATATTTTCCCTTGCTGATTATGGGCGATGACATCAACAACTAAACTCGATTCTGTCTTTGATTTTATTTCACAAGAAACGTAAAATGTTTCATCAAATGGAACGGCAGCAAACTGTTCAAAAGTCTTGATTTCTGAAGGTAAACAAGCTACCTGATAAAAATGCTGTGCCCAAATCCAAAATGCATGAATCTGCACATCTGCAATGTAGGGATTGAATGTTTGGACTGGGAATTGTCCTTGTTGTCTTTCTCCAGGCTCTGGCAAGTAGCATTCTATGGTGATCTTGTCCAGAGTGGCATTTAAAACAGATTTTACACCTTGAAAGGTAAATCCGTGAAATAAGCTAGCTGCCCCATTTTGATAAAGTGATGAAGTCGTCGCGGTGATTTTATGATCCTGGCTTAAGTTCATAAATTCGTGTGTTGGGGCAATAAGAATTTCCCGCTTCAATTTCATCTGACTACTAAAATGATAACGGATTTTACCTTCTGGAGTTTTACTCCAGATTTTGGCATCAAAATCTATCTCATTGATATCATATTTAGCAATTTCTTGCAATTCTAAAGTGTATTTAGTTGCTAAATTTTCATCAAATATTAGTCCCTTCAAAACTTTATAGTTTGTACAACTGAAGGCTTTATAACCAGGATAGATTTGTTCGCAAGCGTTAGCAATCCACAAGAGTCCACAAGTCGCGGGGAGAACTGGATAACCAGCAATTACATGATCTTGTAAAAATGGATTAGCTGCTAATGTTAGTTGCCTCTGAATCCGAAAAGTTCTCAACTCGCTTGGTAGCTTTTCTGGGATATAAACTAAAGGGCTACCAATTACAACTTGCACAGTTTCTTGATTGGTGTTAGCTAATTCATCAACTAACATTTCTGTACCAATATCAACAGGAATAGTCTCGATATTCCGTTCAGCAAAAGCTTGCTTTAATTCAGGAGAAACCATACCACTATCCCAAGGGCCCCAATTAATCGCTACTACATGAGAATGGGGATGGTTGCGTTTGACAAGGTGGGCTGATTTGTTGAGAATTTCATTAGCGATCGCATAATCTGACTGTCCCACGTTTCCGTAGAAACCAACTACAGAAGAAAACAGGACTAAATAATTCAGTTGGCTAGGTGTTACACACCGCAACAGGTTTTCTAGACCTTTAACTTTGGCTGTGTAAACTGTTTCAAAATCTTGGACTGATTTTTTCTCAATCCGCTTATCAGCTAGATTTCCAGCCCCGTGAATAATTCCTGTTACCGGGCCAAAACGCTTGACAGCATTAGCAACTTGCTCCTGAAGTGCGATCGCATCAGTCACATCAACATTCAAATATTCAGCCTTTCCACCCGCCTGGTTGATAGCTTGTAAGGTTGTAGCAATTTCGCGACTAGATGAAATAGCGTTAAACTTTTTCTGCACCATTGCGGGTGTGGGTTTTTCGCCTTTGGCGAAGAAATCCTCCATAATCCGCTTTTTCAAATCTGCTTCGCTTAAGTAACCTTCAGTCCATACGGGTTCTGGATCGGCGGCGGAACGACCCACCAAGATAAATTTGCATTGATAACGCTGCGCTAGTTTAATCACACACTGAGCCGTTATCCCTTTCGCACCGCCACTTACGAGAAATACTTGGGATTCGGCATTAGGGATGGGGAAAACGTTGGAGGAAAAAGTGCTGGCTGCAAAGGGGATTCCATCGATTTCCTGCTCTCTATTTTTTTGTTCTTCCTGTTCACATACTAGAGTTACTCGCTCTTGTGAGTTATATCCGACTTCCACGACTAATAGATTTGGGTCGTGAAGTTCGGCGAAGATATACTGTGCTGATGTTTCGGCATCTAAATCAGGACTGAGGTCGATCGCTCGACAAAATACAGATTCCCATTCCTGGTTCAAACTTTTAGTAAGTCCGAATAGTCCAGCGCCAATTGCACCAAAGTTAGTTTTTTGCCCTAGTCCGAATTCACCATCCAGACGAGCCACAGTTATAAAACTACTACGTCCTTGAAGTGCTGCTTGATTGAGCGGTTCTTTAAGATATTTGGCGATGAGAAAGACATGGCGAAGGATGGCTTTTTCTGATTCCAGATAGCGAACATGGTTGCTGATATCGTCGTGAGTGGAAGGATTCAGATGGATAAATGTAGCTATTTGTCCATAGTTAGTAGCGATCGCTCCTAACTGTTCTTGCAAATGCTCCTCACTCAAATCTGCAAGCACCACACGGCTAATGCCTTCAGGTAACGGAGATTGTTTAGCAATCACGGTTGAAGGAAAAGTTAAGACAACGGTTTTCCAGCCGCGTTTGAACAGAGTCTCAGCTAGTTTTGCCGTAGTCAGAGAACCATCATCGGTAAGCAAGGCGATATGGTTATCGGGTAATGTGAAATCTAAAACATCAGGTTCGGGAAGATATTTGAGTCTGACAGGACTACGAAAAATTGAGGATTGGGGATTGGAAATTGGGGAAAACTCTTCTCCCCTGCTCCCTGCTCCCGCCTCCCCGACTTCTTCCCCAGTCCCTAGTCCCTTTTCTATATGTGCAACAATTTGTCCAAGGGTATGTAATTGAGCCAATGCTTCTGAAGTCAGCTTGGGTAAATCCGGGTATAGTTCTAGCAACGCTTCGAGAATTTCCACAAGTTTGACAGCATCAATTCCCAAATCTGTCTCTATATCCATCGACAAATCTAACATTGTCGTCGAATAGCCTGTCTTTTCACTAACGACATTGAACACAATGTTAGTAAGCTCTGGAGATGAGGGGGATGGCGGGGATGAGGAAGGTATTGCTGTTACTCCTCCATTTCCCTCATCTCCCTCATCTCCCTCATCTCCCTCATCTCCCTTATCTTCCCCATCTCCCTCTGCTCCCTGCTCCCTGCTCCCTGTCTCTTTTGGGGCGTTGACAAAGCCCACGGCAGGTATCGCACCAGAAATCTCAGATGCAATTTTCCCCATATATTCAGCTATTTGAGCCAGCGTGCGTAGCTGTCCTACTTCTTCGGGATTCGGCTTGGGCAAATCGGGATATAGTTCTAACAACGCTCCGAGAATTTCTACACGTTTGATCGAATCAATCCCCAAATCTGCCTCTATATCCATCGTTAGCTCTAACATCTCCGTTGGGTAGCCTGTTTTATCACTAACGACGTTAATCAGAGTTTGGCTCAGAGCGGCTTGATCGATGATTACTGGCGGGGGTGGGGGTGCGATCTCTACAGATGCAGTATTCTCCTTTAATGGAGTAATATCCAGAAATGCTGTTGCTTGATGATATGCGCCATTACCATTTGTGCCGTTACCATTAGTTGAAACTGGCTCAGATTTAGTGGCAGATCCGTTACTCGGCAAAGCAACCGGTGCAGTCTCCCGAACAGGGTTATCTTCTTCGACTGGTGGAGCTACTGGACTTGGTTGATAATTGACTGGCGGTATCAGACTCTGTTGATTAGTATTGCTGGGCGACGGTTGATAATTTCGCTGAAGCAATTGGAAAAAGTTGTTAGTGTATTCTTGCTGATAGTTGAGATATTGCTCATGGATACGGAGACTATCAGTTTGATGCTCGTGAAACCGCATGATGCTGCGCTCTGAACTGGAGACTACCAGTTGCTGTGTTTCTGTATGTGGTTCGCTGAATTTACTATTTCCCCACAACGCATGTTGTTGCTCCATGAGTTGGAAGAAGGTTTTAGTATATTCTGTCTGATTGTTTAAAGATTGTTCATGAACCTGCAAGATTTCATGTTGATTGCGACTGAAATCAATCAGGGAGTATTCTAAGTTATCTATAGCTCTTAAATAACTTAGAGGAAGTTCTGAACTAGGTTGCAAAGACTTGATATCGAGTTGATCTGATTGCCCATTCTGCACAGATTTCACTCCACCGTTGACTGTTACTTTCTCTGCTGAATGAGAGGGGTTAGCTGTTACTGAGTGAGGTTTATTGCCATTTGCAAAGGTAGATTGACCGTTGACAGCTACCTTCTCTACGGAATGAGAGGGGTTAGGTTTATTGCCATTGCCAACAGTGGATTGACTGTTAACTGATACCTTCTCTGTGGATTGAGAAAAGTTGGGTTTATTACCGTTCGCAACGGTGGGTTTCACTTCATGCCCATTTTGCATAGCTTTTTCAAAGGACTGCTTGGTTTTATCCGATACAAAGTTGGTGCTATTTAAACGGACATTTAAGAGCTGATTTGGAGAAGCTTCTGGGATTTTATACTCCAGTTGATAGGGGTCTAAGTTTTGCAAAGGTAATCCAGCAACGCGCAACTGTAGAACAGCTTGGCGCAAAGTGCGATCGCTATCTTTGAGATGACTAGCATTTAAAGCTACAGCTAAATGAGGGCGATCGCCCAGGATATCTTTTACCAAGTTGGTAAGAACGCTTCGCGGCCCAAATTCAATAAAGCAGTAACCGCCTTCAGCATAAATATTTTCAATTTCTTGCTTAAACAGCACCTGATTCTTCAGGTGTTCTTTGAGGACTGTTTGAATGACTTGCGGCTCATTTGGGTAACGCTTCCCGGTAACATTGGTATAAACCGGGATTTGTGGCTCATTAAAAGTAACTTTCTCAATTGCTCTGGCAAAGGGTTGCTGTGCATAAGCCACTAATGGAGTGTGAAAAGCTGCGGAAACTCCCAACAAAATGCTAGAGAACCCTTGAGTTTTCAGAGCCTCCTGTACATTAGCAATTTCAGCTTTCGTCCCTGCTAACACCATCTGATTTGGAGAATTCAAGTTAGCAATGGTGACTTGCGGGAAATTCTGAATTAGTTCTGTAACCTGAGTTACATCCCCTTTCACCGCCAACATCGCTCCCGCATCCAATAGAGGATCTTTTGGTGCAGCCATTGCTTGACCTCTAGCTTTGACCAAGAACAGGTAATCTTTCTCACTCAAAACTCCCGCAGCCCACAAAGCAGTCAGTTCTCCAAAACTATGTCCAGCCACGAAATCTGGCTTAAACCCAGCTTGTTGCAATATCTTGTACAAACCAGCGCTAAAAGCTCCAATGGCTGGCTGTGCATATTCTGTTTGCTGCAACGCCTTCATCTGGGCAGTCTTTTGATCTAGATCAAACACAGGGTTCGGGAAAACAACCTCCGAAAGGGGCTGCAAACCGTCTTCGCGTAAAAGGTTATCAATTTGAGCATAAGTCTGCCCCAAGTCAGGGAAGTTGATCGCAAGTTCCCGACCCATTTCTAAGTATTGCGAACCTTGCCCAGAAAATAGGGCAACCACCTTCCCCTCTGTTTCTATGCCAGTTTTGCGATAGTAAATTCCTTGGGGATATTCCCATGATTCTGCTTGCAGTTTGCTTGTGAGCAAGTCAATACTTGTTTGCAGCAAGTTACAAGCTTGAGTGAGAGAATCAGCAACAAACCCAAGTCTGGCATTTGTAACCGGAATTTCTAAAGATTGAGAAGCCGCAATCAATTCTGTATAAAGCTGTTCTCCCGTATCAGATTGCAATTGCTGTCTAATTTCTTGAATGCGCGATAACAATTCTTCAGGTGTTGACGCAAATAGCAACACCGACTGAGAAGGTTTGTGTAAACGGTAGGGTTGCTGATGTTGACTGGTGTATTCTTCCAAAACGACATGATAATTTGTGCCACCAAAGCCAAAAGAACTTACCCCTGCACGTCTTGGTTGGTCATCGCCGCTAATCCAAGGTCTGGTTTCGGTATTTAAATAAAATGGGGAACTATCAATATCTAATTTAGGATGCGGTTTGGTGACATTAATCGTGGCTGGTAATACTTTGTGGTGTAAAGCCAAAGCCGTTTTGATCAAACTTGCCGCACCCGCAGCAGCTTTTGTATGTCCAATCTGCGATTTGACAGTTCCAAGAGCAATATGCTGTTTTTTGGGATTGTTCTCGCCAAAAACTTCTTTTATAGATGAGAATTCGGCGGGATCTCCAGCCATAGTGCCAGTGCCGTGTGCTTCAATCAAACCAACACTTGTAGGCGAAAATCCGGCATCTTCGTAAGCACGATGTAAGGCTCTCATTTGACCTTCTGGACGCGGTGCATAGATGCTTTTATAGCGCCCATCGCTAGAAGTGCCAATACCTTTGATGACTGCATAGATTCGGTCATTATCTCGCTGGGCATCTTCAAGGCGCTTCAGGACTAACATTCCGACACCTTCGCCTAGCATCATCCCATCTGATTCTGCATCGAAAGGTTTGACATTCTCACCTTGGGAAACAGCAGGAGTTTTGCTGAAGCACATGTAGGCCATAATTGAGTTGTCGGTGTCAACTCCGCCAGTGATCATCATATCGGCTCGATGCTCAGTTAGCTCACTAATTGCCATTTTGAGGGCACCCAATGAACTCGCACAGGCGGCATCTACTACACAATTAGTCCCGCCCAAATCTAGGCGGTTAGCAATTCTTCCTGTAACTACGTTTGCGAGCATACCGGGGAAGGCGTTCTCATCCCACTGCACATAAGCACTTTTGATTTTCTCAATGATTTTTTGTGCATCTTCATCAGATAAGCCACTGCCTTTGAGAACTTTTTCCCAGATTGGGTACTGCATTCTCGCAGTCAGAGGAACCGCCAACTGCCTACCTAGTGCCACACCTAAGATTACACCGGTGCGTTGGCGAAGGCGATCGTAGATATCGCAACTAAACTGTCGAGATTCGCCGTAACCTGCATCTTCCATCGCTGCTTTCGCAACAATCAAACCTAGCAATTGCGATATATCTGTAACTTCTAGGCTGTTGGGTGGCAGTCCAAATTCCATCGGATTGAAATTGACATCCGGGATAAATCCGCCTCTTTTACAATATGTTTTATCTGGTGTTCTGGGGTTAGGATCATAATAATCCTCTACACTCCAACGCGAAGGTGGAACATCAGTAATACAATCAACTTTATGAATTATTTTTTCCCAATATTCCTGTAAATTTTTTGATTGGGGAAAGATAGAAGCCATCCCAATAATTGCAATATCTGTTTTTTGCTGAGGTCTATTTATTTCGCTGGTTAACGGTGCATTCTCAACCATAACTTTTTTCACCTGTATGAGCTTGAGTAGAGCCTGTTCACAATTGCTAACTTCTTCTTGCAACTGTGCTAAAACAGCTTCAATTCTAGAAGCAGTCATGACTTTTTCTTCACTATTAGATTTTTGAGATGTAAAGATGATAATAAAATTACCATCTCTACAAATAGAGAAAGACGCGATTATTTTTTAGGTAAGGCTAGGGGCTATTGATGGTAAGCGATATGCCTTTACTTGAGGTTCAGAAGCCATAAACAAAACTTCAAGAGATTTTAGTGAGGATATCCTGAAGTCTAAATGTAGAATTCAGATTTCTTTTGGGCTAAAGAATTGCTCTAAATTGGAAATGGCTTCAACATTACAACATAAGTTGTTAATCAGATATAAATTGGATGTTTTCATCCAGCTAACATCTTAACTTATCAATTGTAGTTAATATTAGGCTGTTTAATTCTCCATTACAATTGATATACAACTTATATACAACGGTATCGCTCTTGAGAGGTAAAATGTTATTGGGCATAATTTATTAGTCCATGTCAATAACGGTACTAGTAATCTGTCAACCCGAACTCTTTTTGTCTCTGACTCTGTGTTCTCTGTGTCTCTGTGGTTAATCTCATTACATTTGCTGGGTAAATAAGTTTCTAGTTAGGCTTTTCTAAGCACTTTAATGATTAGTGCAAACCCTAAAAAATAGCTTAGAAAAGTGCATTTTCTGATTGCAATTGGATAAATAGATCAGAACCTACATATAAACTTATACAGAATCATTCTCGGAATTAAAATTGTCATCTGTCTTATTACTTATCGCCTGGTTTTGAGCAGCAGCTAATATCTTTTGCTCAAGCCTACTAATACTAATTCCCAGCTCAGAAGCTTTTTTTGTTTTCCACTCTTCTAGCTCACAATCATGTTGATTGAGCCATTCACGCACGGCAACGCGGGCCATCTCAGCTTTGCGAAGAGTCTGGCGAGCTGCATGAAAAATCAGTCGCTGGTTATCAAAGCTTGGCAATGAGAGCATGAATCGCTGTAGTTTCATTTTGTATAGGGTCTTTGGGGGGCGATCGCTGTTACTCACATAACTATTAGAACTCTTTTCAATTAGTATGTCACATAACAAAAATACATTACTCGAATTGCATACAAATTGCATATATATTCAATTTGGCAATCACAGTTTACTCGAAAAAATACTGAGAAAAAGTATTAAAATATCAACAACGTTAGCCTCTTATTAATTTATTTACTTATTGAAAAATAGAGATGATACCCAATTAAATAAGCTAAGTAACCGTGAGGCAATGCTATAGTTTTTACATCTATCCCAAAGTCGATTTATTTTTTTTAAAGATTATGTATTAATCAATAAGATATTTTTTAAGGATTTTTATTCTTAAAGAAGTAATTCTGTCTTCAATGTAACAATAACCACTAGTAACTATATCTAAAGAATGAAAAACACTAGCGGACAACAGACCCATCATTAAGCAAAGAGTTATTTTGATATGCTGAGTAAGAGCGAGGACATAACAGTGTTAAAAAGTGATCAAAGATCGCAATTATTTCTCATGAATTTTGTCGATGATATTGCTAGCTGTTTCTATTCACAAATGTTGCATATAGATTGCAATTGAGTATCAATCAGTTTATCGTGAGTGATTAAATAATGTAATTCAATACTGTTTGTTTAAGAAGATGGAGAGATACATGAATAGGGAGAATTAAATATAAATTCACCTGATTGCTGGTCACTCTATACATTCATAAACGCGCAGTATGAAATGTGATTTAATGCAATGATCCGTATTGTATGAAGCCTTCTGCATAATTAGACTGTCACGAAAATATAAGGGTTTGCTGGCATGAGACTATCTGAGCTAGATCCACTCATCCCGCTAATTGAGTTAAGAGAAGAACTCCTGAAGCTACCAAAAGGCTACTCATTTTATGAAGATGAACTGGTAGATTTTTTATCTCGACGAAGATGGCCTGAAAGTAATCGCCGCATTGATCGGACAACTTTCTGGCGGTGGAGAAATGACAACGGCATTGAACATCAAAAAGTATTTAGTCGATTGGATATCTTGAAACTCTGCCAAATTTGCGACCACTATCGCATAGATGGAACTCGCAACGAATATCTGGCGATCGTTAAAAGTAAAAAAGAGGCAGTTCTTAACAAATAAAGCTACCTCTGGCTAGATACATAAAGTACCAAACGGCTTCATCCAGAGTTGATTTACTAACGGATTGATGGATCAATATGATTGATGTTAGTAATATCTAGCTTGGGAAGCTCCTAACCCCCCTTCACGAGAGGGGGGCTTAATTCACTAATTCAAAATAGTCACTTTTACCCGCTTCAAGCTGAATTAGAGTGTTCATCTTGGCATGATTAAGGTCTAATTTCATCTCTGCTATTTCTGAATAATTTGGAAAGACCTTGTTCTCAGACATCGCTAATTTGGAATAGGTAATTATGGTACAAAAACACAAACATTCATTCATCAAACCATTCATTAAACCTGTAGTTTGGTGGCCAGTTATATTAGCAACTACTATGACTGTAGCTACTGGTGCAGCCTCTTTCTATACCTTTTCACGATTTCAGTTGTCCTCGAAAGTACAGCCTATAGCTACCCCACGTAGTTCTCCTAAAAGGACTACTATTGCAGCATTAGGACGTTTAGAACCTCAAGGAGAGGTTATTCGTCTATCGGCTCCAGAGTCCCAAGGGGGTGTTAGGGTAACAAAACTTATGGTAAACAAAGGAGACAGAGTACGACAGGGGCAAGTAGTTGCAATGCTTGACAGTTACTTTCCTCGTCTTGCAGCTTTAGAAAAAGCCCAACAACAAGTCTTAGTTGCTCAAGCTAGTCTTAACCAGGTAAAAGCTGGCGCAAAAGCTGGAGATATATCTGCACAAAAAGCAACCATTGCTCGTTTAGAAGCTGAGTTGCGCGGAGAAACTTCTGCTCAAGAAGCAACGATCGCTCGCTTACAGGCTGATTGGCGGAATGCTGAAAGCGAAAATCAGCGATATCAGCAGTTATATAAAGATGGTGCGATTTCAGCCTCCGACGCAGATACTAAACGTTTGCGAGTCGATACAGTTCAACAGCAACTCAATGAAGCTAAAGCTTCTCTCAAGCGCACTATAGAAACTCTTCAAAAGCAGTTAATCGAGGCCAAAGCCAGACTCAAGAGTATTGCTGAGGTTCGTCCTACCGATATAGCAACAGCACAGGCTGATGTTGAAAGTGCATTAGCCTCAGTTAACCAGGCTAAGGCAGAGTGGGATTTAAGTATTGTGCGATCGCCCATAACCGGGCAAATCATGAAAATTAATACTTGGCCTGGAGAAATTATCGGCACTACAGGAATAGCTGATTTAGGTCGCACACAACAGATGTATGTGGTAGCAGAAGTCTATGAAACTGATATTAAAAAAGTCCGTATCGGTCAGTCGGCGATTATTACTAGCGATGCTTTACCAGGGAAATTACGAGGAAAAGTTACAGATATTGGTTTACAAGTTGGCAAACAAAATATCTTTAATAACAACCCTCAAGCAGACACAGATAACAAAATAGTTGATGTAAAAATTCGTATTGATAATCTTCAAGATAACCAGCAAGTTGCTGGTCTGACTGATTTACAGGTAGAGGTAATTATTGATATTTAGAACTTCTCAAGAAAGCTTTGTTAACTCATTGAACATCCCTACCTACCTAATACTAATTCGTAATTGGCTACGCTTTAATAGAAAATCCTTGATTTAAACAAAGCATTCTTTCTTAATTTAGTCTAATTTTCATCTTTGAGGTTTACTAAATGATTCTCAATATCCCCTTAGCTTGGTTACAATTAGCCAGACAAAAAATTCGCTTTCTTGTAGCTTTAGCTGGAATTGCTTTTGTTGCAGTTCTCATGTTTATGCAAATTGGTTTCCAAGCTGCTCTTTATGACAGTGCTACGCAGTTGCATAAGAATCTAGAAGGAGACTTATTTTTAATTAGTGCCCAATATAAATCTTTAACATCAAATCAGAGCTTTTTTCGTTCGAATTTATATCAAGTATTAGGTTTCGATAGTGTAGAATCAGTTAGCCCTTTATATGTACAATTTGCCAAATTTAAAAATCCCAACAATGGTTTAAAATTTCCATTATATGTGCTGGGATTTGACCCAGTTAAATCAGTTTTTAAATTTCCAAATATTGAAGAAAAACTTGATTTAATTAGAATTCCTAATGTCGTTTTGTTTGACCGCGATTCTCGTCCCGAATTTGGAGCGATCGCTAAAGATTTTGAACAAGGTAAAGTTATAAAAGTTGAAATATTCAGCTACACTGGATTAGTTGGTTACAAAGTTAAGATTGGTGGTTTATTTCGCCTCGGACCTTCTTTTGGTGTTGATGGGAATTTAATCGTTAGTTCTTCAACTTTCCTCAGAATATTTCAAGACCGTCCGGCACAAAAGATAGATATAGGATTAATTAAACTCAAACCTAATACCGACCAACAAAAAGTTTTTGCAGATTTATCAGCCAAGTTACCCAAAGACGTAAAAGTAATTACTCGCAAAGATTTTATTGCTTTGGAAAAAACTTATTGGTCCCTTAGAACACCCATTGGATTCGTGTTTAATCTGATGGTATTAATGGGGTTTGTTGTTGGTGTGATCGTTGTTTATCAAATTCTTTATAGTAATATTTCTAGTCATTTAACTGAATATGCAACCTTAAAAGCAATGGGATTCAAAAACAAATACTTATTAAGTGTAGTTTTTCAACAAGCTTTAATCTTAGCATCTCTAGGTTATATTCCAGGTTTGGCTATATCTATAGCCTTATATGATGTCTCAAAAAATGCTACCAAATTACCAGTTGTAATGAGTACAGATAAAGCCATTCTAGTATTAATCTCAGCAACATTAATGTGCTTAACTTCTGGATTCTTATCTACAAACAAACTCCGAAATGTAGATCCAGCCGATATTTTTTAATTTTACATAGCAGTCCGCTTTAATTTCTGTTCGTGCAGCGCAAGTGCGATAGATAGTTAATAGACAATAAAGCTCTTTGAGTTGTACCTAGCTTCGCAAAAATCAAATATGAGTCATATATATCTGAGAAAATCATGAAAACAAAGTTTATTGTGAATATTAGCGATCTGAATCACTACTTCGGCGAGAAAAAAGTACGAAGTCAAATATTATTCGATATTAATTTTAATATCAAATTTGGAGAAATTGTCATTATGACTGGGCCATCAGGTTCAGGAAAAACAACTTTACTAACTTTAATTGGTGGGTTACGGTCTGTCCAAGAGGGAAGCCTTAAATTTTTAGGTCAAGAGCTTTCTGGAGCTAGTAACGAGCAATTAGTTAAAGTACGCCGCCACATTGGATATATTTTCCAAGCTCATAACTTATTAGATTTCTTAACAGCCAGACAAAATGTTCAAATGTCGCTAGAATTACACAAAAATATTTCTGAATGGGAAGCTCGCAGTAAATCAGAAGCTATACTAAATGCGGTTAAATTAGAGAATAGAGTTAATTATTACCCATCTGATCTCTCAGGGGGACAAAAACAACGGGTAGCAATTGCTCGTGCTTTAGTAAGCCATCCAAAATTAGTTTTAGCTGATGAGCCCACAGCTGCTTTAGACAGTAAGACAGGCAGAGATGTTGTCACCCTAATGCAGAAATTAGCTAAAGAACAGAATTGTGCTATCTTAATGGTCACTCACGACAACAGAATTTTAGATATTGCCGATCGCATAATTCAGATGGAAGATGGTTATCTGGTCAAAGAGGTTTGTCATCTACCAAATGGATGATAACTAAATACCTGTAAAATCTGAATATGCCTTTAGGAATACTAATTTAGTTTAATTTTGGTACAATTATCCAGCAGAGAAGTACAGGGTAAAGAATTTGTATTAGTTATTATAGTGAAACAATATTCCTTAAGTCTAGAATAAGACACATCTAGAGTATGAAGTTATAAGTTATCAGGTAAAATAATATTGTAGAGTATTTTTAAATATACTCTTATTTTTTGCGATTATTTAGCTGTTTAACTTTATAATATGTATCTAAAAATAACTAAAAAACCAATAAAAATATAAACTCATCGAAAAATCCAAAAATCGTTGTACTTATTAGGATTGGTACGGAAGTTTATGCTTAAAGATTTGATTTTTTGTATAAAAGAAGCAGCTTTATACCTTCTATTCAAAAAATCTCGAACACCTCAAGATCCTTCTGAATGTTTTGTGAACCCTGCCTGTGGATGTGCTAATCCAGGGAAATATATCCAGTGTGAAGATTGTGATTATCTTGAGTCGTGCTTATCGGATTGTAAGCTGCAAAACGTTTCGTTATTTTCATGTTCACAGACTAAATTTAATTAATGTAAAAGTAATGCCTGCGATAGAAGTAGGTTTACTCCTATGGTAGAAGTGCGGCAAAAAACTAGCTGTTATGTTAATTAGGAATGAGAAAAGAATTCATAATAAGTAATTAAAAAGTAGAACGCAAGTGAATATAAATGTTTTTACATCAGTAAGATTAATTTTTATTCCTTGTCTTTTGGTGAGCAAGCGACTTTGCTAGTAGCTTCTTAATCATAAATAAGTAATTACTGATTATGAATTAGTTTGAATCTGACGAATATTTATGTGTTATGTGGAGCTTCAAATGCTTTCAACTTTTCCAACACAAACTAAGAGGTTGTTTGAAAAGTGTTTTACTGTGACTTTAGGCACTTTGAGATCCCCCCTAACCCACGCCAGTCGCTCCACTTGGGGAAACCCCATCGCTTTTAGCGTCTCCCCTTGGGAGAAGACCGCGCTGGCTCCCCTTAAAAAAAGGGGGAACCGGAATCAAAGTCCCCCTTTCTAAAAGGGATTTAGGAGAATCTAGAACTTTTGATACCGACAAGAAGACTTTTCAAACATCCTCTAAGTGAAAAACTTCTGAATCTATCTTGATTGTCGAAAGTTACTTAAATTAGCACTGGATTAAGTAGGAAATATCAGTTTTGAACATCAATCAACCACACAAATCTAAAACATAAACGGAACTATGACCATGAAGCCTTTTGATTTCTCTAAAACTGTTCTAGCTACTGTCTTTGCCATCAGTTTCGCTTCTGTATCTTTACCTCCTTCTGTTTTTGCCCAAAGTGGAGGCTCAGGTAGTGGAGGTTCTAGTAGTGGCAGTAGTTCAGGGACTGGAACTACAGGTACTGGCTCAGGGACTGGAACTACAGGCACTGGCTCAGGTTCTGGTTTAGGTACTGGAACTACAGGTACTGGTTCAGGTACTGGAACTACAGGCACTGGCTCAGGTTCTGGTTTAGGTACTGGAACTACAGGCACTGGCTCAGGTTCTGGTTTAGGTACTGGAACTACAGGCACTGGCTCAGGTACTGGAACTACAGGTTCTGGCTTAGGTACTGGAACTACAGGTTCTGGTTCAGGTACTGATACCACAGGTACTGGCTCAGGTTCTGGCTTAGGTACTGGAACTACAGGCGCTGGCTCAGGTTCTGATGCCACAGGCACTGGTTTAGGTACTGGAACTACAGGCACTGGCTCAGGTACTGATACCACAGGTACTGGAACTACGGGTACTGGCTCAGGTTCTGATACCACAGGAACTGGTACAACAGGTACTAGCTCAGGTACTGACACTACAGGTACTAACAGGAATGCAGGTGTTACAACTTCCGAAAGAACTAGCGATCGCGGTTTCGATTGGGGTTGGCTAGGTTTACTTGGTCTAGCCGGTTTAGCAGGTCTGGCTCGTAATCGTGATAAAGTCCGGGCTTATAGCGATCCTAATGAAGTAACGGGTACTCGTTCTAAATAATATTCACCACACTATAGGAAGCGTACAGCCGTTATTTTTGTCAAGTTCAGGTTAGGTCAGTAGGGGCACAATATATTGATATTGCGCCCTTTTTATTACATCCCAGTTTACTCAAGTCGAACTACTGCCTTGCCCAATGAAGATTACATTTGCCAAAACTTGTATTTTTGTTAGCGATCGCACTAGACGTTGAGCTTGATGTTTATAAAGTGGTATTGGCAATACTCCAGGCAAATTATTCATCCATTGCCTAGCAGTAGCCAAACTACATCCTGTAATCAAGACTATTTCTTCAGCACCATAGATAAGAGCATTTGTAGTCAGAGCTTTCTCGATCTCCACCTGCCAAAGGCGAGGCAGCATTTCACCCCATTCGATTCGCTGCAAACTACTGCTTGTGGCTAAAACAATCAAGCGATCGCCAGCATAGAGCTTAACATCATACCAGGGCATCAAGGAATAATTGTCTCGCCGATATTTATGGTAGAGAATCGGCACAACACTGTAGCCAGATGCTATTTCAGATAGAAGCAACCCATTGAGGGTATCACCTTCTTCAATCTTGTATTCCGTCACCATAACTATTTGCTCACTCAAGTGAAACAAGCTCAAAACATTTTCCCCAAAGGCAGCACAAGCAAAGACTTCCGCAGATAAAGCCGCGCCACATAGAACTTGGGCATAGGGAAACAGAGGAGCGATATTATCACTAAAATGGCGATCTTGAGAGCGGATAATCAAGCTTGTGGCAGGATTTATTGTATGAGCCATCAAACCAATTTCCAGATTTTCCATATTATCGTCCCCAACTAAAACGATGCTTTTAGCATGGGAGAGATTCACCTTAGCTAGTGCTTCGGTAGCATTGCCAATAATCAGGGGCATATCTGGTAAAGTGCCTGGATCGAGAGTGGTAGTATGAATTCCTACTAACGGCTGATTGAGTTCTTGCAAAAGAGCAGTAACTTTCTGTCCCAAGCGATTTAAGCCAATAATCACTACATGGTTGCGTTGTGGTATGGGAGGACGAGACTTGAAAAACTGGAATCTGGAAGTGACAAGAGCATCAGTTACCAGTGCATATAATACTCCCACGAAAGCTTGACCTGTCAACGTGAGTCCCAGACTAAAGAACCGCAACCACCAAGGGATATGATCTGAAGGTTCAGATTGCGATCTAAACTCAACACCGCCAAATAAATCACCGTATCCTCCCAAAAGCAACACTGCTGTTGCATAGAAAGCTTCTTGCAGGGAGATGTCAGGATAATACAAGCGGTAAAGAATTATTCCAACGAACCATAGGATAAGTACGGTAATCCCATAAATTGTTGCAATTCGCCGAATTTGATTTTGGCTTTGGTAGTAAGATTGCCAAAATTGTAATATTTTTTGCTTAAGATTCTTTGCTGTGATACTTTGAAGAAACTCTTGCCACTGCCAACTTTGGCGATGAGATTTATTTGTATATTGCTCAGAAAAAGCCAGTTCGTATGCAACATCAATGTAAACGAGTGTGTCTCCTACCTGCACTTCTGCTTCTGGGTTCCATCCAAACAATTCTTTGAGGGGATCGGATGAAACGGTTGTGTGACTCAAAATGCGGCGAGTTGTGAGATTGAGTCTATGTACTGGCTTGCCATTGCACCAGCTATCCTTCGCTTGTACTTGGTGCTTGATTACTTGCAATAGTTGTCCTTCTATGGTAAAGTAACCGATGGCTTCAGATCCGAGAGATGCTAAAGCAAAAGCATGAGCAGACAAATGGGTAGGCTCAAAGGCAACAAAATTGCCTAAATTTTCGGACAAAAGTTTGTTGAAGTTTTGCTTGTCAGAACGTACAATCAGGCGAACGTGGGGATTAAGTCGCCGTGCTGCAAACGCTGCTTCTATATTTATCCGCTCATTTCTTGTGACTAAAAGTATTGAACGACATTGCCTTATACCTGCTTGCTCTAAAACACTTGGCTGGCGGCAGTCTCCTATGATTAATTTTTCTAGTAAGCTTGGTACTTCTGGGACTTCCCAATGTTCGAGTTGTACATCGTCAATGGCGTTAACTTTAACATCATATTCCTTTAGGACTGCAACACAATGTTGTCCTAAACTTTGGAGTCCGCATACTAAGAAAAGGTCTTGGAGTTTTTTGGGATTGTTGCTAGGAGAGGGATGCACTTTCTGTTGATAGCAGCAGTCAATACTGCTAACAGTACGTGTTTGGTAGGATTATATCTTACTGTTCAGGTAATGTATCCCTTCACTCGCAAAACTAAAGAGATTTTCTGACTATAGCAATCCTATTTGAGTTGTGAAAAATGTAGATTAGGAAACGAACCGCCAAGGACGCAAAGGACGCAAAGGGAGGAAAGAAGAAAGAGAGATGTAATTTTCACGAATGATTTAGGACTGCTATATGTAAAGGATTATTTCTCAATAATATCCTCCGAGAATGGAGAGAAGTTCAAGAAAGTAAACTAGCAGAATTGACATCCAAAAATAACGTAGCTTGGGATTGTTGACGGAGAATAGAAGCCGGACAATCTGTAGTTATAGCTCCTTGCAACATTTCTTTTACCACATTCGCTTTACGTTTTTCTGGAGCAAGACAGATAATTTTTTTAGCTGAACAAATCGCCGAGATGGTGACAGTAAAAGCATATTGTGGGACAGTTTCTAGATTTGGAAAGTGACCTGTACTTACTTGTTGCTGACGGTTCACTGTATCCAGTTTCACTAGTTTCACACTGTAAGGATCTTGAAAATTTGCTACTGCTGGATCATTAAAAGCCAAATGTCCATTTTCGCCAATACCGAGACAGCATAAGTCTATTGGTTGTGCTTGCAGAAGTTTGGTGTAGCGATCGCACTCGTTTACTGGTTGCAGTGTATCACCTTCTATATAGTGAAATACTTTAGGAACAACCCGCTTCTCTACACGTTCTCGCATATAGCGCCGGAAACTCGCAGGATGGTCAGCAGGAATTCCCAAATATTCATCTAGATGGAATAGAATAATCCGTGACCAATCTACACCACCCAATGCAATCAAAGCATCGAGAAATTTGAGTTGGGAGTTACCTGTTGCTAACAATACAGCAGCTGTATCCTGTTGTTTGAGAACTTGCTGTAAATGCTTTTGGGCGATTTCGGCAACATCTTCGGCCATTTCGACTTCAGAGTTATAAATCTGCACCAGTAAATCATCAACGCGAAAAGAGTTTGTAGCGGCTAGCATTTGCTTACACAGAAGGTTATCAATTATACGGTAGTTTCTTGAGAAGCTCTACCTGTCTACCTTGACATGGCTTATCCAGTATAGATTTTAGGATTTAGCAGATTAATTTATCGCTTTTTGCGCTGTATAAAGGCAAAAAAACAATGTAAACTATTTAAATTAAGTTAACAATTATTTACATTTTACCAAAAAATCATGCTAGCTGCAATTCTCTTTGACTTAGACGGCACTATTGTCAATACTGACCCTATACACTACCGAGCTTGGCAGGAAATGCTGTTAAATTATGGCATAGAAATTGACGAAACATTTTATAAATCCCGAATTAGTGGGCGACTAAATCCAGAAATTGTTAAGGATATTTTGCCACAATTATCAACAGCAGAAGGGCAGAAATTTGCAGACGAAAAAGAGGCGTTTTTCCGCAAACTCGCCTCGAATCTTAAACCATTGGATGGATTTTCTGAACTACTAGCATGGACAAAGACACATCAATTAAAGCGGGCATTAGTAACTAATGCACCTAGGTTAAATGCAGAATTTATGCTAGAAGTATTAGGAATAAAAGAAGCTTTCCATACAGTTGTTTTAGCGGATGATTGTGTAGCAGGTAAACCTGACCCTGCACCCTACCAAGTCGCCCTGAATAAATTGGCAATTACAGCAGAGGAAGCGATCGCATTAGAAGACTCTCCCTCTGGTATTCGGGCGGCGGTGGGCGCAGATATCCGCACTATTGGCATCGCTTCTACCCATGATCCGCAAGCTTTACAAGAAGTCGGTGCATTTATGGCAATTCCAGATTTTACTGATTTGCAGTTGTGGACATTGCTCAACTCACTCATTGAGCCAGATTTAAGTGCGATCGCTTCTAACCTGTAAACGCAAAATCTGAGAATATTGAGAGTAGAGATGCAAATTTTTGCGTCTTTACTTATTTTTCCGCCAAAATCGCGTAAATTTCTCGTTTAACTTGCTCTAAAAGCTCACGCACCCGGTTTATTCGCTCCACATTGCCACTACGAGCAACTTGCACTACAACAGCAGCTAATTCTGTTGCAGCATTCCGCAACTCAATAAACTCTTGGGGCTTACCTGTCACGAAACTTTTGACGGTATCCCAAGGAGTATCTGAAGTTTCTTGTTGGGCACGTTCTGCCAATAATTTTCTACCTTCATCGGTAATCGTGTAAATGCGTTTGCCACCTTCCTGCGCGCTCTTGAGATAACCCCCTTCTTCCAGCAATTGGAGTGTGGGATACACTGAGCCAGGACTAAGGCGACGGAAACCACCATAACGAGTTTCCATCTCTTTAATCAGGTCGTAACCATGACTAGGATGCTCGGATAACAATTCCAGCAGGATGAACTTGATGTCACCCCGACGAGTCCGATGTTCATCTCCCCAACCACGACCAAACATTTCATTACCAAAGTGTTTGTCATGATCTCTACCATGATGTCTACCATGCCCAAACCAAGACCTGACAAGCAAGAAATCGTCTTCGTTAACTCCTGCCCATGCAGGTGTACCAAAGCGTGAACGAAAGTGTCTAAACATAAATCAATCTCAAATCAACTTTCTCTAATATACGATATATCGGAATATATCGCGATATATCGGAATAGAATTTTGATGAAGATTTTTGAAGTAAGCAATTATGCCAACGTAAAGCTCCCAAAGGGAGAAGACTCGCTCATAGCGCAATACAGTTCAGTTAAGCATTTCTTTCTTCTCTCAGTGCCCTCTGCGCCTCTGTGGTTCGTTAAAAAAATTGACTTTGACAAAGAGTTTTAGCCTTAACTGAACCGTATTGGCTCATAGCGTTGCTATCAATACAGTTCAGATAAGACCAAAACACTTGTAGAGACGGCGATTTATCGCGTCTCTTAGTACAGCTTTGCATTAATTCGTAGCGAATTTCTCCATCATCTGGGCTACTGTATATGACCATTTGATTGGTTGGGCTGAATCATTGTGACGGACGATGAAATCAGT
>NZ_JACJSF010000129.1 GCF_014698035.1 Desmonostoc muscorum FACHB-395 | reverse complement strand
TCCTTGCAAAACCTGTACAAGCAGCAGAGGGAGCAGAATATCCAGTTACAGCAGCGTTTGGATGAAATGGAGGGGTTGAGAAAGCTGGAAATTGAAAACCAACAACTTCTTTCTCGCATTCAGGAATTAGAAAACGCCGTACAACAGCGCCCTTCTCAAGAATGGGGGAATACCATGACCCAACAAGCGACCAAAGCGTTGAACAAGCAGGTGAAACAGGCGTTAGAAAAAACTATTGATCTGCGATCGCTGGCCCAGGAACCCCCAAAAGAAAATGCTCAGGAATGCTTACGGCTGATGGGTATGGCGTTGAAGAATCTTGCCAGTGCCATGAACAACACCCAGGCGCTCGAAGCTGCGGCAATCATTCTCGGAAGCGAACCGACACCATCTGCGATCGCTTACCGAGCCGAGCAACTAGAAATGCTTCCCCAGGCGGTTAGTGAGATTAGGGCGGTGCTAGCTAAACCTGGGTGTACGTGGCAGGACTATTGGGTAGTAGCGCAAGAGTACGAAGTGATTAAACCAGATTATTGGGCAGAATTAACCACCCAGGAAGCAGAATTAATTACCGCACTCCAGAAAGCATCCTCTCAACCAGACACAATCGGGCTTGGTTCTATTGTTGCCCACGCTGATCCATACCGTACTTTGTATGTCGAGAGGGGTGAGGTGGTAGAGGATTTGGGCGAGGAAGTAGTGGTGGCATGGGATCACTGGAAGGAACAATCGAAAAAGACTGACAGATATTTCCGAGATGAGTTGCGATTCTGGCAACCTCAATAAGCTTCCAGTGTATAGATAACTTTTTAGACAAATAAATGCACGTATCAAGCCCCGCATCACAGTGGGGGATATTTCTGTGCATCAATATAAATAGGAGATTGAAAGATGACTGCAACTATCACAAGACCCAAGCCCAAAAAGGCTGCTGCCGCTAAAGCACAATCACCATATAAAAGACTTCATGTGATTATTCCCATACAAGATATGCTGTGGGCTTCGCAGCAAAAGCCCTCTGTTACGCAATTGTGGCAAGAATGCTGGACGGCTGACCCTTATGGTTCCCGGTGGATGCCGCTAACTTCTGCTTTGGGGTACAGTACTTTTATCTCTGCAAAGAAAATTCTCTCCGACAGTGGGCTATTCATTTTCAAACCCGACAAATCGATTCAGGATGGACGGGAGACAGTGAAGTGGATGGTGAAAAATTTGCATGGCAGTCGGATGAAGGAGTTCTGGGAGAAAGCCAATGCTGAAAAACGAGAATCAAATGCTGAGATTTCAGAGATAGATGCTGCCCCTGAAGAAATGGGTGCTTTGTATAAAGCGTCTATTTCAGGTCAAATTCAGTCAGAGCAAGGGTTACAGGAAACCTCACGAACTGTTCAGGAACACCTCACAAACTCTACAAAAGAGTTTGTGAGGTGTAACTCTGACACGCTTACACGGATTTTGCGTGAGGAGGAGACGGCTCATGCGCCCTTGGGGGGCGCGTCGCCTCAGACTGTTCAAGGCGTGTCAGAGAAGGAGGAAGAATTACCTGCGGTAACGGACTGTACATCGCTGAAGCTTGTGGATGCTGTACAGGGTGAATCTGCTTTGTTATTGGGTAAAAACCAGGATTGTGGTACTGAGCCGAAAGACTGTCATGGAGGCGATTTTTCCGCCGCGCCCGTCGCTCAAAATGAATTTTCTTCAGGTTTAGCGATCGCTAATCAAACACAGGGGCAGGTAGAACAGGGTAATCCCACTTCGTTGTTGCTTGAAAACTCGGTTTCGGGTGTAGAAGTCAAACCAGTTCATGAAGGTATTTGTTCCGCCGCGTCTGTCTCCAGTCCTGAAAAATGGTCGCATGAGGCGATTGTTACAAGGTCAAATGTGCGGCCGGAGCGTATGCAGAAACTCAAAGTGGCGGGAAATTCGGGGCAGAATCCGGGGTTTGAGTTCTTGCAGGAGTGTTGGGATGACCCTGCTTTGCAGATTGTGATCAAGAGACTACTGGCGAAGTTTCCGCAGTGGGGGATTGTGATTGTTGATGGGGCGTTGGTGGATTGGGAGGAGTAGTGGGTTTATACAACAGTCTATAAACTAAACTATTCACATTGTCATTTACGTATTTGTAATGTCTCGTCCAAAACGTAACTTACAATCTGGATTTTGCTACCATATCACCACCCGTTGCAACAATAGGAAATTTCTTCTGACACGCTTGGAATGCCGTGAAGTCTTTCTTTATGCCATAAAAAAAGCACAACAGAAGTAGCCAGTGCCAGGTATCGGATTTCTGAAATGTTGATTACTGCGTGCGAGATGAGCCTGTAATAAATGTTCACGAACTTCTGAAAGGCTTATATGTTACACTTTGCAAGTCGCAATGCGAGAGAAGAGATACCCCACCCGACGGATTCGGACCCGTATCTGGAAAAAAGTAGATCGACCGGGGTAGCCCCCCTATACCGTATACGGAGTCTTCTTTAATACGCTTATAAAGTCGTCCCTGGTCAGCGCTGGATAATTGGCGCTCTAGTTTGTCATCATACCATCCGACTGCCCTAGCAAATTGTAAATAATTTTCCAGGTCTTTGTCAGTCCAGTCTTCTGGTTTTATGCCTAGTCTATTCCCAGTCTTAGTCCATATTTCCTTCTGCACACTAAAGCCAAAACGTTTGTCTGCATTGACCCAAAGCTTGTCTATTTTTTGCAGGTCTGGACAAGAGAAATTATTTATTTGTTCATAATCTAAATATCTTTCTTTTTCTCTCTTCGCAATATTAAGCATGAGTTCGTATGTTTTGCTATCAGCAGCTTCCCAATTTTTTATTTGAGGATTTAAATAGTATTCAAGTTGAGCATATAAATGTTTTGTTAGTGCTAACTCAACTTTTTTATCTTGAGGGTTTAGCTCCCTTAAACTCCGATAAAATGATTCAATATTTTCGCCTGTGAGCAATTGATTATCTTTGGTAAAATCAGTTTCATTCGGATGAGCTTTTATGATATTAAAGGCTTGAGTATAAGATGCTATGGCTTTCTGGGTTTGTTTATTCTGCGCTAGGAAATCACCTTGAGTTTTCTGGACTAATACTTGAACTTGTAAACCTTGACTAGAATCTAAAAATTTCTTATCAGCTTTGGATAAATTTGACTGGCTTCCTTGAATTTCATTGTTAGCATTATTCCCGTCTTTCAGTTGTTGATAAGCTTGTGACTTAGCAGCTAGTAATAGTGATTGCTTAATTTGATGATTATCAATATTAAATGATAGTGCAGCTAGTCTTAAAGTTTCATCTGAATCTGATGAACTTTGGTTCCGTAATTGTCCAGCTAAGGCTACAAGTTGGCGAACGTTTGCAATTTCTAACTTAGTTTCATCATTTTTTGTGCTTGTTTGTTGAAGTTCGTTTTCTTTAGCTTTAAGCTTTGCTAGGATGTTTGATTCTTTTTCCTTAGCTTGGTTTAATTGATTATTAGTTTTAGATAGCTCTGCACCTTTAGCCTTTAAATTATTCTGTGCTGTGATTAAAGTCCGGCTTGCTCTTGCAACATCTTGCTCAAATTTTGATGCTTTCTCTTGAGAAATTTGTGCTTCCTGTTGCGATTTTTTAGCAACTTGATCTGCTTGTTTTACTTTTTGTTGGGCTAACTTCTCGTTTTCTTTGGCAAGTTGCTCTTGCTTCTTTGCTTGTGTAACACTATTTTTAGCCTTACGTTCATTTTTTTGAGCTTCTGTCAATTGATTTTTGGCTTCATCGACTTGTGCATTAGCAGAGTTAACTTTTTCTTTTGCTGACTGAACTTGAGAGTTCGCTATGTCTACCTGCTGTCTGGAAAATATTCCTAAACCGACTGCCCCCAAAACTGCAACAACCAAAACAACAATTCCTATACTAATTCGCTGTTGAGCTTTCTTATTTACCTCACTGAGCAATTGATTTCTCGCCTCTGCCGCTTCCCTATCCTCTCTTTCTCGTTTCAAAGCAGCTTCTTGTTCTTGGACAGCAATTTGCTCCTGAATTTCCTTTCCTTCACTGGCAGCTAAAAATTGCTGGTCTTGGTAGCTCAGATTTTTATTAGAACTCCATTGTTTAGCATCCTCTAAAGCCTGACCACGCAACAGCCGTGATTCATCTTTACCTCCAGAAGCGACCCAAGCCCGAAAATTTTCAGCGTAAGGACGTAATTTACCTAACTGGGTATCAATCCACTGCTCGTTAAAAACTTGTTCATAGATGGGATTGTAAAGCATTAAGTGGTCATCTCGCTTGACCACTAACCCTGACAGTTGCAATTCCCTTTCTTCTGAAGTATTTTGAAACTTGAGCCTGACGGCTTGGCGAATTTGCCGATACAACTCCAACAAGTACCCGGCTTTTTCTTCGTTGCTCAAGAGCCGATTTCTAATTGTCTTTAAATGTTCCTGTTCGTCCTGAGATTCCCAGTTTTCAATCAAGTAAGTCCGTGCCAATTTCTCAATAGACTCAGCCTCCTTTTCCGCCGAGATGAACTCTGAGTTATCTACGACCGACTGACACAATCTCTGAGTTAAAAAAGGTTGACCTCCAGTCCACTTGAGGATTTCTGGCAAGACTGCCTGGGGATTTTCAGCTTTTGCTACTAATCCATCAACCAAAGGTTGGGCTTCCTCTAACTCAAAACCCTTGAGATCAATCGCCTGACCAATATTAAAAGGAGTTCGTTTCTTGTCGCTAATCAGCTCGGCAGGAGCCGCCACGCCCAGCAGCGCAAAAGTCAGCCGCTTGTAATCAGGATTTTCGGCTCGTTTGTTGTAACAGGCGCGAATCAGGGCAAAAAAGTCGTCGGTAAAAGGCAGATTGAGGGTGCTGTCGATTTCATCGATAAAGACGACAATACGCTGATTAATTCCTGGCAGTAATACCGTTTCAATAAACTCTTCTAACCGCTCCACTGGTGAAAGAAAATCCCTATCCTTGAGCCAAGTACGGGTATTATCCAGCAAACGAAAATGACGGCTGAGTTGGTTAATGATACCGTTGTACCAGCGTTCTGCTTGCTCAACTTGACTATCTTTAGCAGAAAAATCCAAGACAATTCCTGCCCAGCCCTCTGACTTTAATCGCGCTAGAGTGCGTACCATCAAGCTTGATTTTCCCATCTGGCGGGAGTTAAGGACATAACAAAATTCTTGCGCTTGCAGAGCTTGGTAGAATTGATGATCTGCTGCCCTGGTGACGTAAGAGGGGATATCTTCACCCAAAGCTCCCCCCACTTGATAGCGATAGTTGCCGTTGACTGATTGGTTCACATTCTTCCCCTCAATCGTGACTGGAAATACGGACGGTACAGGCTAGGGTGGCGAAGAACTACTTCATTACCCTGTAAAGTGACTAAGCCCATACCATTTAATTTGAAAGCTGACATTGAGGGCAAACATACTGGTTCTTCTGTTGCCACCACCTGTTGAAAGGCAACTGCTAACTCTGGATTTTGTTGTAAATTCCACAAATGCCGCCGCAGGTGTTCCCCATATATCCCCGCATCAGTCGCAGCTGTTGCTAGAAGTTGGCTTAAGGTCAAATCCCCTTGAGCAATGTGATACAGGGCAAGCCTCACCAGATAAGGATGCCCTCCCACCATGTTCATTAGTTGATTGACTTGTTTCATCTCCCAACCCAGTTCATGCCGCCCTAGGAGGTCTAAAACTTGCTCTTGGTTAAACTCTGGTAACTCTACTGCCAGCCCCACATTAAAGGGAGAAGAATTGGTGTCCATCACCACATAAGATTCTGTAGAATGGGCGATCGCCATCCGCAATTTCGCCCAAGTTTTATCCACTTTCGCCTTTTCATTCCAGGAACGCAACAAAGCTAAAAATTCTTTGGCGACTGTATTGTATGGAAAGAGCCGATCTAGTTCGTCCAAGCCCAAAAATAAGGGAACCGTCAAATCGGTTAATATAAACTGCTCAAAATAATCATTGCAGTTTTCTTTGGGGCCGAATAACTCTTCATCCCAAAACTCGGACACTTTTCGTGGGGAGATTCCCAGCTTGCGACTGATTAACGCACAAAACCGTTTCAAGAAAACTGATAAATCTTCAAAAATTGTCTCATCAGTTTCTAAGAAGTCTAAAGTAGCTGTGCGATAGCCTTGCTCTGTTGCACGGTGGCAAATCCGGGCTAAAAGGGAAGTTTTTCCCATCTGTCGGGGGGCTTTGATGCGAATCAGTCCGGCGTTTTTTTCCATCTGCTCATAGCAGCGTGATTCCCAAGGCTCTCGCTGGACGTAAAACCGAGAGGCTAGTTGTATCGTCCCACCTGGAAGTTCCAATTCTGCTACGGGCAACGGTGGACGATCTTGCTTGACTACAATTGGCGTAGGAGTAATTTCTTCGGCAACAGGTTTAGGTGCTGATCCTGTTGATAAGAGTGCAAGGATTTCCGATAAGATAGCTGGAGTGTCTGCCTGGGAGTTCCATTCCCTCTGCTGAATGGTTTGCAAGAAACTTCGCAGTTCGTAATTGAGTGGGTCATCAAAAGGTAAATTGATCCTCACGGGCAAAATGACGGGCTTGCCCAGTTTATCCTGCAATTTCCTTGCTGTCCTAACTTCTCCTGCCACCATATCACTGCTTGCTGATTGCTCCGACAGCAGCAGCAGGAAATAATCACAGCGTTTCAATTCCTCGTCGATGCGCTCTACCCAATTCTGTCCCCATCTAATGCTTGCCCCAGCCATAAACGCTTCGTGCCCAGCAGCTACCAGTTGGTTGTAAAACTCCTGCGCTAGTTTGGCATCTGGCTGTTGAGAACGGTAGCTGATGAAAACTCGTTTGCTAGCCGTTGGCTGTGTTGATACAGAATAGTCTCCTTGAAGGGGTTTGGCTTGTGCAGATATTGGTTTAATTTCAATATTGTTCAAGAAAGTAGGAATATTCTGTTCTAGTATCCCTGCCATTCTAATCGCGTTACAGCCAAGATTGTAGGCAAACTCATAGGATTTTTCTGCCCCTAACGCATCATAAAATCCCACGGCAAACTCAATTGCTGCCTGATCATCAATAGCTTTTTTCATACCGATGACGTAGGGAATGTGTTGAGCGATCGCTTCTGCTTGTACTTGAGAGTAACACGCATTGAGAACCACACACTGCACTTGCCCTGAGAATAGTTGAAACAGTCCGGCTAAAGCTTCTGCATCCACTAACTTCGGTGAACCAGTTTCATCTTCAAATACTAAACCTTCTTCTCCTGCTCCATGCCCTGAAAAATGAATTATTTGCGGTTCGTATTCTAGTATTGCTCTATGGATATCTCTGTATCGCACTGCTTCGGCTGTGTCTATGGAATACTGTTCTCGGTTCTTTGACCTTTTGAGTCCCTCTTTAATCTCCCGCATCTCTTCACCTAAACGGAGATTTTGGCTGCCGATGGGATTGGCAGCTAACAGTAGAATTTTCTGAATAGAATAAGTATTCATCTAAAGCCTCTAGGATACCCGCACTGTACTTCGACTCAATCCAGTGATGGGCAGTTTACTTTCCAAAACTAATCCTTGAGTGCTTGTGCCATGTCCTGAAAAATATACAATCTTCAGATTATATTCTAATAACGCCTGCCACAAATCTTGAGGACGCACGGCAAATTTAGGAAGTATTTCAAATTCATCTCGACTTTTGAAATGTTCCAAATCTGCCTGAATTTCTTTTACTTCCTCATCTATGTGTACCCTGCCAGGGTTTTTCGGATTTGCAAATACAATCAAAAATTTTTTATTCATCTTCTTAAAATTATTCTGGGTCTGTTGGTTAAGAAATTGCTACTAACTTTATTTAAAAAACGTTAACCCTGTATTATTTGCAATTTTAAAGTTCAGTAACTTCAATAGGTTAAAAATAATTTTTCGCATACAGTTATGATGTTAGAAAATTTATAATTTGATTTTCACACTTCCTTGCTTTAACTACTTATTATGAATGAATGCACAGGTTCCAAGATGATTAAAAAAACCGTCCCAAGAAATTTGTGCATTTGGAACCCAAATAAAATCTGGTAGATGTCCAGCATAGTTTATTGTTGAGGTGTCGTTGTGGCTTGTCCATAAGTTATTTTTCCGCCAGCCAACCTGATCGGCAAACTTATTCCAGTCTTGTTGGTTTTGCTGCCAGATTTTATTCTGTTTGCGAAAACCATAAAGTCCTTGGCTGTTCCTTTCCCAACTTTCGTTTAATTTTTCGAGTACTGGGCAAGAAATCTTTTTAATTTCTTCAGAATTAAGTTTTATGTTATCATTTTCACTTCCAACCAAATCTTTTCTACCAGCTTCCGTCACTAGAATATCAGTAGTTTTTTGGTTAGCTTGTTCCCAATCTTTATTTTTTAGTAAATTTTCTAGTTGAATATTATTAATAATACCTTCACTAAATTCAAATCCTATTAATGTTGTTACGAATAATCCAATTACAAAAATTACGCTACCGATTATAATTTTCCTTCTTCTTGGAGAAAATAAGATGACTTCTTGATTGATTATTGAATGATTAAATTCGAGTTTGTCCGCATCTTCAGTTAGATCATTTATTCCTGTTTGCTGATTAGGCGTAATTTTTTTTAAAATTTCTTTTAAAGATTGTTCATATTTACCACCCTGAAAAATAGGCCACATTTCTCGGTAACATAATTGATAGATAGCTTTTGTATTTCCTATTTGGTTTAACAGATTAATTAGATTAATAGCAAAGCTATAATCTGAAGAGTGGTAAATAAATTCAAGAGTTTTTGGGTCTATTCCAATTTTTATACATAGTGCTTCTCGTTCTTTTACTTTCGGACTAATAGCTAGTAAATCTGCTAATGTGTCTACTTCATCTGGGCCTAATGTCAATTCTTCTAACATATGTTTAATTAATTATTACAATTAAGTTTTGATTTGATATTGTTTAACTTTGCTGAGTACTTACTTTCTCTAAAGACAGCATCTAACTCAAAGCAGATTTTACAAAGTGCTTGATTGTTGCCTATGCTATACAAATAGCTAATTAACTCTAAAGCAAAATCAGCATCAGTAGATTCTCTTAAAAATCCAAGTTTATTCGGTTCAATTCCGGATTTTATACAAAGAGCTTTTCGTGCCGAATATTCTGCACGTCCACTACGTATTAAAAGATCACTCAGCAATTCCCTATCAGAATTATTTAGTTCCTGCTCTAACTCAGACCCTGCTTTATTAGAGATTAAAAGCTGCTCTTTAGACTCACTAAAAGGTTTTCTCTGTAAAGTTGGAGTGAGTTGTTCTGAAATACCAGCCAATCTAATTGCAGCACAGCCAAATTTATAAGCAAATTCAACAGGCTTTCCTGCTCCTACAGCATCGTAAAAGCCTACAGCAAATTCAATTGCTGCTCTATCTCCAATTGCTTTACTCATGCCAACCACATAATTAATGTGTTGAGAGATTGCCTTTGCTTGCACTTCTGAATAGCAGCCATTAAGAACAACACACTCAATCTGATCTGCAAATAGCTCAAACAATTCTGCTAGAGCCTCTCCTTCAATTAATTTTGCACAACCTGTTTCATCTTCAAATACTAAACCATCATCTTCTGCTCCATGCCCAGAAAAATGAATAATCTGAGGGTTGATGTCCAGCATCGCTCGCTGAATATCTCTTGGTCGTACTGCCCACTTTTGCTCTAAGATAAACTGATCACGATACAAAGCTCGTTGAAGTCCAGCATCAATTTCTCTTACTTCCTCATTTAAACGGAGTGGTGTTGTATCTTTAGGGTTAGCTGCTAAAATTAAGATTTTTTGCTGCATAAACTATTTGGCTCAAGTCATATTTTTTTAAAAGTATTCTCTATATTTTTTTCACAACAACTTTCACCTGTTCTGTAGTCCATTGATCACTCGGATAAGCTGCTGCACTTAGATTTCGATAGGGAGGCTGTTCACTAGCAACAGCTGCCAATAATTTTTCGAGTGGATTAGTTGCTCTAGTGACCTGTGCTGCTTTACGGGGCTGATCTAAAACTGGTAGTTCTAGATAACGAAAATTGGCTACACCAACGGTAGCAAAAACTTTAAGAATATCAGCACCTTCTTTTCTATCTTCTCTAAGGCTTGGTTGAACGCGGATAAGTTTTTCTTTTCCAGGATCTAAAGGTTCAAAAGCACCAGCACCGCTTGGATGGATTTGAGCTATGCTCCAATCCTGTTGAATTGCTAACACAGTAATATTTAGAACTTGTTGGGAATTGTTACGGATACGCAAAATAGCATATTCACCAACAGCCAAAGTAGGCAAGTTACTAGAAGCATTCAATGGCAATAACTCATACCGGGTTTCTCCAGGTTTACATAACTCAACATAAAGTTTTCCAGCTAAAGATGACAGAGGATCATTGTTATCTAGTTGTAAAGTAGTTTGGTATTTGACAAGATGTACCAAACGATTAACTAAACTAAATGCAGCGTTGTCATCAGTTACTTTTAAGGGAGAGCGCAAATAAATTACCTCTCCACCTGCATCCATAATTTCATACTCTGCTTGAGAATTGATAGTTACTTGAAATGCTATTGGCTCATTGCTATCTTCATCGACGGATACAAATTCTACCCAAGCATTACCCTCCACTTTCTCCTTGGCATTTTTAATGGCTACTAATGCTTGAAGACTATCTATACCTGAAAGCTGTTGATTTTCCTGGGGAGGTAACAAACGTACTTTACGAACAAGCTTGATCCCTGGAGATAGCAACAAAGCAGGCGCACCATCTTCAATTACACCTGGAGTAAGAGTTTGTTGTTTTTGATTTTCAGTTGTGGGTGGAACATAAAGACGTAAAGTTCTAGTCGGATTTTCTTGACGCAAAACTTTGGTGATTTCTGCCCAAGAAACTTCTGCATCAACTTCGACAATCTTGGCTATGGCAACTCGCTTTTGTGTTTGAGTCAAATCAGTTGTGCCTAATTGATAAATAACGAACTCTGCACCTTTGCTTAAACCTTGAGCTGCGCCTATTTGTAGTAAAACCCGATTGTTATCTACGTCTACTTGTTTGACAATTACACTTACACTTGTTGCTGAAGAAATAGATTTACCACTGAAAACTAGGCGATCACCTTCACCTTCAAGCATGGGTGTTTGTCGTTCAAACTGAGTATTAATTTTAGCTAATATGCGGTTATGTAGTGTTTTATAAGTAACTCCATTCCCCAGCTTTTGGAGTGAATCTAATAACCAATAAGTTAGCGCTCCATTACGTTCTTTGCCATTAAAGGCGTATTCATAAGCATACTCACTATCTCGACAAGCAGCTAGTAAAACGTAACCTTTAGGTTCAGGCAGCCAACCACCAGTAGCATTAATATTGCGAGTCGATTGTTTACGCGGTGTTAACTTTTGCCAGTTTTCAACTAACTCCTCTGCTGATGCAACTAAACTATGTTTTAGACGAGGAGTTGTATCTATTGCATTAGAGTTAAGCCCACGAATGTCACAATCATTTATCCCTCCTCGTGTTGCGCCTCCAGAGTGACAACTATCTAGCACTAGTGTAACGATTAAGCCCTTATCTACCATATTTTGTAGAAGTTTTGCTAGTTCTAAATCTCGTAGATAACGAGCATCTGGATTGCCAATATCCGTAGGAACGAGGGTTTCGTCAACTCCATAATTACCTTTTAGGTCTGGATAAATTGTTGTTGCTCGTCCGCCATGACCAGAATAATGAATATATACTTGGTCTTGAGCTTGAGCTAAATCAGTAATTTGATTAAATTTAGTAACAATGTTTTCGTAAGTCGGTAATACTTCTAAAGCCTCCTTTGGTTGGTTAAGGCTATCAGATGTAGAAGCTGTGAGTTTCGTAATCTGGGCTTGAGGTAATTTGAGAGTGTTTTTCAAAAAATACTCAACATGATTAATATCACGTACACATCCGCTTAGATTCTTGTAAGAAGCTCCGTCTGGTAATCTATTCGGTAAATAGCAATCAATTCCTACTAATAATGCCCAAAATTTAAAATTAAATCCTTGTTCTGGTTGAGCTATATTCGTTTGCATATCTTAAAGCTACAAAACTATTTAGCTGAATTACAATTTTTACTTAAAAAATTTCGTTGATAACTAGGTATTTTTCTAGAAATGAAGTTCTTTATATATTAGGTGGAACTTCTTCAACAATTTCATAGCAGAAGGAAATATCTTGAACGTGGTGAGAACCCTGCTTTGGATGCCGCCCAATGCCAAAGTTATCTCTATACTGTAACCAGGATGTACGATAAAGACCGATCGTATCGCCAGTGGTTTTACTCAGAACTTGATAAGCAAAATTACCTAATAATGATGCAGATCCTAAAGCGGTAGTCACTGTAGCAACTTGCGGTACAGTAACAGCAAGACCAACGATTGTACTCATTGCGCCTTTGAATTCGTTAGACTGTAACTGTTTGTTAAGCAACGTTGCTAAGTCATCTGAGTCCTTGCGATCGCGAGATACCGTAATAAAAATATCTAAAAAATGAAGAGGTTGACCAAAAAAGATAAGTAAGCCGTTCTCACCTGTAGGAAGCGGTTCCTCACTTTTGACTCGCGGAAAACGAAAAGTCTGTGGCATATAAAAGCTCGTTTGATCACCTTGTACAGGATTGCCATGAACTACAAGTGCATCAAGACGAATTTCGGCTTCACCAAACCACTTTTTTGTATCCCAAATCATAATATCTTGTAGCCGGACAGCTAGATTAGGCGGTTGCGTGTCTGCTCCACGAGATTGGGCTAAATTAAGTTCTTCCATCTGCTCAAAAGTTGCAGCATCTGAAGGTATAATCTCATCAACTAACCATGATTGCTGATTCATTTTAGATTGAAGTAATTAATACTGCTTTTTGTGTATTTGATATCTAATAATATTGATTTGAGAAATTTGTTATAGATAAAGACTAAATAGCCACTCTCGACTTGCACATTTTAAAACTGTTGTGAGTAAGGCTTTGAGAAACATCATCAAAATGTCCTTGTTTCATAATTTTGCGGGAGGGTTAATCGCGCTCGTGGGAGGCTTACATCTTGCACAAGTAAAATTGATGTAATTTTACTACTCAGTGAAATGGTAAAACTCTTGATTTAGTGAGAAAAGCTAAAGTCATTAATATAGATGCTATCAATAACTTGAGGCTTACGATCCTATTTAGGTCAAGCAATTAACAATCCGTAACTATAGTAGTTGCTATATAGTGTTGATTTGGCAATCACTAAAGAAATATTCTGCTCTAAACCATCTTGCAGACGTTGGCGGTAGTGAGCATGAGGGTTAACTAGTGGTGCTAAATTTACCCAGACTTCACCATCACGGATTTCTACCGCGAAACAAGGAACATCATCTGCTCACGAGTCAAACGTTCCACCACTCTTGAGATCAAACCGGTCATAATGCCAAGGACAGGTAACAATACCATCTTTGCAAGTGCTTCCTTGTAAGGGAAAGCCCATGTGAGGACAACGGTTATCAATTGCGTAAACTGTATTGTTTGAGTAAAATAAAGCAATGGTATGCTTTTCTTTGTAGACTAATAAACTGCCTTGTGCCTGAACTTCTGCAAGTTGAGCAACACGGATATAATGGTCTGGTTTCGTTGCACTTTCAAATATTTGAGTCATTTAATTGCACATAGGTAAATGTCAAAACCCTTATTTCTACTCTGGCAAAGTTTTTCAGCTTTGAGTATTTCTGCATTCTAATTTTTGTTAACTTTAAAATTGGTAACGATGTCTGCCGCTACTCCCTCGCGTAAAGCATTTCAACTGCTAGCGTATTTCAGCACTCGTTCCCACTCCCAACGCCAAGCCGTCTTTACCAGTATTTCTTTACCATTGGTGAATTTTATAAAACATATCAGCACCAGCCGATGAAAGCATATCGTAGCCCCACTGAGAAACTGTGCCAATGGAGACAAAGACAGCGAACGCCTATCGCCTTTGGGTGCGACTAACATGAACATAAAGTTAGTACAATTAAATGCGACTGAAATTCCTACTGACAATTACGATGCGAATTAATCGTTTAACTTATGAACCTTCAATCCGTATTGGTATCGTTGGTGCTGGATGTACTGGTTTAACGGCTGCTGAAGAATTACGTGATCTTGGATACAAAAATATCACCATCATTGATGCCAAAAATCGCGTAGGTGGGAAAACATATTCAATTAGGTACAAAGACGCAAGTCCTCAAGCCCGTGGTATTTACGAGGGTGGAACTGCTTGGATATTACCAAGCCCCCTATATAAGAAATACAGAAAAAGGTATGGAATTTCTCCATCGCTTCATGTGATGCCACGCGTGCAAATATTTGACTTACGGACTGGCAAAGTTTCTAGTCCGTTTTTAGTAGATTCCAAATATTCTTTATTGGGCCGACTCTGGCAGCTAAGAAAATTTTTTCAAGAATTAGACAAGTATACTTGGGATGAGGAGCCAGGCTATATCAATCCTGCTTACCGAGCGATGAATAAATCATCTCCTCAATGGTTTAACAAACAGGGTTTGGATTTTATTCGAGATGCTTTAATGCCGATTGCGAATGCGGGACAGTTTGGATATCTAGAACAAGAAGCTTCTACTGCTTATGTGATTAGGCTGTTAGCATTATGGAACCGTTGCAATTTCCTGAAAAAATTGGTTCTGAATATGCCTCAATTGCAAGAAGGGAATCAAGAATTATGGAATCGTTTAGCAGCAACCCATAACTTGTGTCTAGGACAAACTATTGAGCGTGTTTCTCGCGGTCAAACAATCCTGGTCAAAACTGCCTCAAATCAGTGGGAATTCGAGCATTTAATTTGGACTGCTCCTGTAGATGACTTTCTTGGCGTAGCAGATGCTTCCCCTGAAGAAGCAGAAATTTTTTCTAGGGTACGTACAATAAAAAGAGCGGTTATTACCTGTAAAGTAGAGAGTTTACCTGCAAACATTTTCTACATCATCAGAAATACTTTAAATCAGCCTTTAGCAACTAGTTATCCATTAGCTATCTACGAGGTTGATCCAGGCAGTAAAATCTACAACTTTTATCCATTTATGGATGAAACGACAACTGTTGAAGAGTTGGAAAGCAACGTATCCGATTGTGTCAAAAAGCTCGGAGGTACTGAAGTGACACTTATGGGGCAACCCCTAATTTGGAAGTGGTTCTCTCATTTTTCAGCCGAAGACCTCAAGGATGGTATTTATCAACGATTAGAAATGTTGCAAGGTAATCAAAACACCTACTTTGCTAATGAAATGACTGCTGGGGTGAGCGTACCTTATGGTATGGAATATGCGGCTTATTTAGTGGAACGCTTCTTTTGAGAGTTGACATACTTCCTACAATTGAATTGAGGAAGTGGCGCAAAAGTTGTGCCGAATTCGGGGCAGAATCCGGGGTTTGACTTTTTGCAGGAATGCTGGGAAGATCCGGCTTTGCAGATTGTGATCAAGAAATTGGTAGCGAAGTATCCGCAGTGGGGGATTGCTTCCGTAGACGGACAACTGGTTAACTGCGGTTAATAGCGAGGAAAGTAGCAACACCTTCTCTGAACCTACGGCGATACTTCCTCGCCCATAACTCACCCAAGAGGTCTTTTATAATTGAAGGTGAAAGTCTTACGATTTTTAATCTCTTGTCATTATTTAACTGTGTTACCGAAGTTCAAGGAAAAAGCCTGAAGTGCCAGTAAAGTGGTTGTGAGCTTCGGTTAATTGTTGGGTAAGGGTTTGGGGGTTTTTAATGATTGATGGAATGACAGTTTGGCGATTAATATTTGTGACCTTCGGAAACGGCTTCTGGATTCCTTGCTGGGTAAGGGTCTAAAATTGAGGGATTCCCACTCGCTGGGGATATTAATTGAATGGAAACGCAGTTGGCGGCACAAGGTAAACAAGTTTGTTGTATTCCCACTCGCTGGGGATATTAATTGAATGGAAACTCAATACCTTCAGCAATGCGATGTTCATTATCAATATTCCCACTCGCTGGGGATATTAATTGAATGGAAACTTGGTGAAGTAATCCTTTGTCAGTGTGTGTTTATTGAATTCCCACTCGCTGGGGATATTAATTGAATGGAAACGCTTTGGGTTCCCTGCGATCGTGTCCTTTGTCAATATTCCCACTCGCTGGGGATATTAATTGAATGGAAACTTGCCCCATTCTTTTTACAGAACTTAATTGCTTTTACTGGAATTCCCACTTGCAGGGGATACTAATTGAATGGAAACTTGACTGCGAAATCAGAGAGGTGTTCAGCGATCGCCGCCTCATTCCCACTCGCTGGGGATACTAATTGAATGGAAACTATATGAACCGTCGCATCAGATAAGATATTTAACCAATTCCCACTCGCTGGGGATACTAATTGAATGGAAACCGATAGCGATCCAAGACATCTTGGGTTGAAATCATAAATTCCCACTCGCTGAGGATACTAATTGAATGGAAACACAACTATGCGTAGAGGGATTTTTTCGGGATCTGGAATTCCCACTGGCTGGGGATATTAATTGAATGGAAACCAAACTAACTAACCAGTTATAAGTACGTAATTCCTCTATTATTCCCACTGGCTGGGGATATTAATTGAATGGAAACTAAATAGTTACGTTAGTCAGTTTTTGTCATTTCAGGCGATAAGATTCTCACTCGCTGGGGATACTAATTGAATGGAAACTATCAGGAAGCACATGGATAGCCGAGGTGTTAAATAAATTCCCACTCGCTGGGGATACTAATTGAATGGAAACAACTGCCTCTTTAGCTTCCTTCTAGGCACTAATGCAAGGATTCCCACTCGCTGGGGATACTAATTGAATGGAAACCTGCACGTCTCATAGCGTGATTCAATGTACGCTTTGACCTTACATTCCCACTCGCTGGGGATACTAATTGAATGGAAACTGTGTTCCCGTTCTATTTAGCTTTAGAGCGCTAGTCAATATATTCCCACTCGCTAGGGATACTAATTGAATGGAAACATTGAAAAGGGCGTGATGCAGTTGGTTTTGGATGATGGCACGGATTCCCACTCGCTGGGGATACTAATTGAATGGAAACTCATTAAAAGCTTCTTTAGCTAAATACTGTTGGTTGTCTTCAAACATTCCCACTCGCTGGGGATACTAATTGAATGGAAACCAAGTAATGATGTCTTCCGCTCTCACGTATTGTATAAAATTCCCACTCGCTGGGGATACTAATTGAATGGAAACCAGAAAATGTCGGCGTTGAGCAGTTCGCGGGCGATTCATTCCCACTCGCTGGGGATACTAATTGAATGGAAACTCGTCATCTTCTACAACTTCTAAGCCGTCGTTGTCAGATTCCCACTTGCTAGGGATATTAATTGAAAGGAGATCACATTAGATAGTAAATCTACAAAGTTACCTGCTATCTTACCACACGTTACAGCGCTTCCGGCTATTATGCAATATCGTTTTCTCCTTGCCCCTCTCCTATCATTGCTTTCAGCTTTTAGGATGTACCTCATAGCTGGCGGAAGTGCTGTATCACTTTCTATTTTTGGGAACTATAAC
>NZ_JACJSF010000128.1 GCF_014698035.1 Desmonostoc muscorum FACHB-395 | reverse complement strand
ATCTACATGACAGAACAAAGCATCTAAACTAAACATAGGACAGGCTGCTGGATTTGTTGTTATTTTCAGCTTACTACCTGTCCTTTTCCTTATCCCGAACTCAGGTTACTATAGTAAAAAGAAGTAAACAGAGCGAATAACTTCACATTACAACAAGCAGCAATCATATTAACTAGCCCTTATCTCCTCGCACTTTTAACGTAAGTACTCAACAGACAGTGCCTCGTAGTAGCTCCGCTTCGTCGTCAGAATTATGTAAGCCAAGTATGGGAGGTTGAGAATCAATGCCATACTCAGATGCGTTAAGCTTTATCGCCCTCCCCCTGTCCTTCTATGCCCTTCTCCCCTTGTGGTGCAGACATGATTCGCTTTTGCTGTTCTTGTAACCAGGTTTCAAAGAGTTCATTCAGTAGTCGGACTTTCATAAATTCATCTAGTTGTGCGGGGATAAATTTTTCCAGCCGCAAAATCACGAACCACTCGGCGATGCGGGTAGGGGGCAATATCTGACCTGGTTGACTGCTAGATAGCATTTGCACCATTACCGGATGTAGTGCATTCAGTTCAATCGGACCTACTAAGCCGCCAGTTTGGGCTTCTGGCCCGAGCGAATATTCACGCGCCAAGTCAGCAAAAGAATTTTCTTTTGCCTGAATCCGAAAGTAAAGTTCTTGGGCAATTCCCACATCCTGGGTTCGCAGTAGGGAATAAATTACTTTGTCTAGTTTTGCTTTGGACTGAAAAAAGTAGGATTCCAGTTTATTACCCCAAGTGGCTTGCTTGAATTTTTCAATTTTAAGCTTACGAGTTGTAATAACTTCTAGCTGTTCGGTAGTCAGCCCTTGATGTGCCATCCAAGCCTGGATGTCTTCTTCATTTTTTAACTGTTTTTCAGCATAAAACTGCTGTTTGGCTTGCGCTATTTCCTCAGGTGTACACTCTATTGCTATCTTCTCGGAGCGTGAATTCTGCTCTATGGCCTCATCGATGATCAATTCTCTCTGCAACTGTGGCAGCATTTGGTAATTTCCTAGCAAGGAAATCAACTCACGCGCTGTGATTGTACGATTACCGATTTGGATCGCTTCAGTCATTAGCTTTCGGGCATCTCAATAATAAATATCTAGTTTGTTAAAGAAGCTAAACCGTAGCCCATTCACTGGGAGCTTTTGTCTTAATTTTACCGAGTTAGGTACACTTATCTTACTTTCTCAATAATTACACACTTTAAAATATACAGATCATATATGTTTGTATAAAAGTTTTACGTAAAATAAGACAAGATTAAAAGGGATAATCCCGCTTTTATGAAAGTGGGTTAAAACCTAATAGCGGTTCTCGACCTGGTGAGATAAGTTTTATAAGCTACTAAAGCTAGAAAAAAAGATTTGGGTGTACCTCAGTAGCTTAGAAAAGGCTATACTTCATTGACTGTAACGTCGAAAACCCATTAATTTATCCGAGATTGGCAAAATAGGGTTATTCCTCTTTCTCTCCCAGCCAGGAGTTGGGTAAAATCTTCTAAGTGCAGGCAACCATAAATCTAGCTATTGCTAGATGCTGTAATTCTCTCAAACGCTATAATCTACATCTGTTGCACCGAGAGATTAACTTGTGGATGTCATATTAGAACGATCGCACGAATTAAAACAAGCCTTAGTTGATTTTGTCCTTGATGCTGAAGGCGAACTGGCACAAGCACTGGAAACTTATGCAGCAGAACAGTTGCGCCGTGGAAGTGGGGATAGTACACAGCAGGACTTAATCATTGATAGCTTTCTAACAGCAGGGAAAGTCGGTGATAAGTCTCCACTAGAGTTGTTTATCGAAAGCCATCCAGATTTAGAAGAGAGCGATCGCAATCTGATCAAAAGCTGGCATCATAGTTTTATTGGTTTATTTGCCATTACTAACATCCTACCTGATGGCTTTGAATTGACTAACTGGTTGACCGATAAATGCTACGTCGTCAAGCCTAATAATACCCAAACATTACAGGCAATATCTCGGTTGAAAATAGGAGAAATTTTACTAACTCGCATTTCTCCTGTTACCGATAGCTACTGGATGTTTTCTGGCCCTTACACAATAATGGGTAAATTAGGTAAACCAAAACTGGCTGTAGCAATTGGCAACTTCAAAGAAAACTATAAAAGTAATCTTTACAGCGATGCTCCAGACTTGCTAGAAGAAGCTTGGCAGTCAGTAGAACAATATCATCAGCAGTTTGTGGACTTTTTTGGCACTGATGAAATCACCCTACCTGGATACCAACTTAATAAAAAGATAGGGGAATTTCAAGAAGTAATTACTGAAAAAAACTTCGCAGCCGCAGGAATTGATACTTCCAAATCCTTGGCGGAAGTGGCAGAAGCCGCTGGTATTGGAGACGAGGAAATTAAAGCAGCAGCACAAGAGTTTGGCGCTGATTCTAACGTAGTCTCTCAGTTGTTAAACAGCAAAGGCGGCAATAGCAAAATGGTTATGCCAAAGGTTGATTTACCTGCCGAACTAAAGAAAGCAGAACAGGTAACGGCTCTTTCTCATCCCCGTTGGGGACAAATGTTTTTACCAACATATAGTAAGGTACAAGCAATCTTATCAGCAGAAGACTGGCAAAGTGTTCAAGGGGCGGAAAAACTAGTTCGCTACTATCTCGAAGATAAAAGTATTAATGCCTTCATTTGGAATCGATTAGCGCAACAATATCCAATTCAATTACAAAATGTGTTGCAAATAGTTCTGCAACGTCCAGAGTTTCACCTTGAAAGCGACTTGGATGTGCTTTTGCAAGAATTCCACAAACCTATTGAGCCAGAGCTACCAGATATTGCCAGTGTACCTATACATTTGCATAACTTATTTCAGGAAGCTTTAGGAGAAGTTAACAAATCTAAACCAAAAGGGAAAGGGCAAGCAAAGCCAGCAAAGGGTTTTCAACGAGGTTAGTAACTCACCGTTCGCGTAATACCATTAATGCTCGAAACCAAATAACCCTTCGACTCGGTGTTAGCGCAGAGTTTCTGTAGCTTCTTGTAAAAATTTTTTTGATGACATTTGGGAATGCCATAGCGATCGCCTGTTTGTGGAAAGCGTGTTTCTTTACATATCCCTTATTTCATCAAATTAATTCTCTATTAGGCGAACGGTACACAAAAAACCCCGACTTGATAGCCGAGGTAGATGGGAGAAGTCTAAATGTCGATGAGATATCGCGATACCGAAATCTGTTTTTATTAGTTAATACCAGTTAGGTAGTTAAGTTTAGTTATTGCTAAGTTATGTAAACAAATTTAACAGAAATATTACAAATAGTCAACTAGGCTTGACAAAAAATTCTGATAGCTACTACAAGAACTACTTATCAGTCAGAGTATAGGATTTTTTTAGAGATGGGGTAAATGCAATAGGCAAAATAAAACAGGTTACTGGCTAAGAAAGTGGGATGAAAATGAGAACCGATCTGCTTTAGAGTTAGAAAACTGAGGGATTAGCTGCATCAATCAAGGTAGTCGGAATTAAGCCAGAGATTTGAGAAGCTAGCTACTAGATCACCAAAGTCTTTACAATTCCTTTGTTAGCTCAAAAAGTATTTCTCGACCTATGACAAATCAAGCTCCTATCCCGGTTATTGTCAACGGTGCTGCTGGTAAAATGGGCCGTGAGGTGATTAAGGCAGTGGCGCAAGCGCCTGACTTAAACCTAGTGGGTGCAATTGACCACAGTTTGGAACATCAAGATAAAGACGCTGGAGAATTAGCGGGTTTAAGCGAACCCCTGGAAGTGCCAATTACCAATCAATTGGAACCAATGTTAGGGTATGTAGCTGGCGACAGACAGTCTCCTCCAGGGGTAATTGTAGACTTTACTCATCCCGATTCAGTTTATGACAATATTCGTAGTGCGATCGCCTACGGTATTCGTCCTGTAGTTGGAACCACTGGGTTAAGTCCAGAACAAATTCAAGACTTGTCAGACTTTGCCGACAAAGCTAGCACTGGTTGTCTAATTATTCCTAATTTTTCCATTGGTATGGTGCTGTTACAACAAGCCGCGATCGCAGCCTCCAAATATTTTGACCATGTGGAAATTATCGAACTGCATCACAACCAAAAAGCTGATGCTCCCAGTGGTACTGCCATTCAAACGGCGCAGTTACTAGGAGAATTGGGTAAAACTTTTAATGCTGCTCTTGTAGAAGAGACGGAGAAATTACCAGGGGCGAGGGGTAGCATAGCAGATGAAGGGATTAGAATTCATAGCGTGCGCTTGCCAGGACTGATTGCTCATCAAGAAGTTATTTTTGGCGCAGCAGGGCAGATTTATACTTTACGACATGACACGAGCGATCGCGCTTGCTATATGCCAGGAGTGCTACTAGCGATTCGCAAAGTCTTAGCGCTAAAGTCGTTAGTATATGGATTAGAAAAGATACTTTAGACTTTAAATACACTATTCAGCATTCATCACTCAGCACTCATGTTAGTACCACTGACTCGCCAGAAATTTGAACAAGTTATCCCCCTAATTGCCACTGGTTTGCAGTACAAGTACTATTGGGGGAAGTTTTCAAATTTTTTGCAACGGCTGTTAATTTCTGTAGTTGCCATAGTTGTTCTATTGCTTGTGACAGTCATTTTTAAACTTGAGTTTGCTTCAATAGTATTTGTGCTGGGGGTAGTTAGCGCTTTTTTTTGGCTGTGGTATCCAGTGTTTCAAGCAAGTATGCGGAATTTGCAATGCCGCCGTTATAAGTATGGCGGCTTTTTCCGTGGTCGAGTCCTAGATTGGTGGATCACAGACCAGTTGATGGGGAAACAAGAAACAGTCAACAGCAAAGGCCAACTGGTAATTGTGGAAAACCGAGAAAAACAAATTAACTTAGAGGTGGGTGATGAAACAGGATTTACCATTGAGTTTGTAGCACCATTACGTCCTGCTCATAAAGTTATTACTCGCGGTCAAATTGCCGAAATGGTAGTGCTGTCAAATCGTGCAGATTTAAGCAGTATTGAACAATTCAGCGATATATACATTCCCAGTCGTGACCTGTGGATTAGTGATTATCCTTATCTGCGGCGCGATTTCTTTAACGAAGTCGGTCGTCGCTTGCGTGAAGACCAACAACAAAAACCGCGTCGTCGCCGTCGTAGAGACGAGGATTGAAAAAGAAAGTCAAACACAATCTTGGATTTTAAATTGACCCCATACCGTTGATGCTAAGGCTTGATTGAAGAAGAATTTAGAAGTCAGAATCAAGACGCTCGATAGCGCAGCGTTAGTAGCGATGCAGGAGCGTCTGACTCCCTATCAGTCGGGGATTAGCCCTGCGACTGATTGTTCACGTTTGCGTCTCGTAGAGAAGACCACCAAATTGAAAATTTCCAGTACCACTAACGTAGTATGTTTTCGGTGTCGTCTTAATGCTAATTAACTGCCGACTAGATAAGATGATTTCCTTGTTAGTAGATACTTGATGCACGTTTTCAACTAAAGATACTTTTATATTTTTTCCCTTAGCCAAAAGACTCAATACTAAGGGAATTGCAAAGTATGCACTTCAAAGTATGCACTTAAGTTGAAACCTCTAATTACCACAAAAAATGGCTCCTTGTTCAGGACTACTTAACAAAAATATCAGGATATTCAGTGATTTTGAATGCTCTTTTGAATAAAAAATACAATAGAGTCGACTTTCCTAGCTCCCCCGATTTCCATCTTGTCCATAAGCTTGCCAAGCCAAGTCTACCAATCCATCAACGATCGCAGCTGCGACAACTGCATTACCTTTGCGACTCTCAATTGTAATATGGGGCACTAAGGAGTCTTGTAAACGCGCTTTCGCTTCATCAACATTGACAAATCCTACTGGAGTCGCAATTATCAAAGCAGGTCTAATTTCCTCAGCCTCAATTAAATCAACTAGTGCTGTTAGTGCTGTTTGTGCTTGACCAATCACAAAAATGCCCTCTGGATAACGCTTTGCTAAGGTTTCGATTCCCCATGCTGCCCGAGTTTTTTCTTTTTGAGGGCGTGTCAGAGCTTCCATGCTGCAATACACCGGATTAGCAAAAGTGTTTTGAATCTCAGATGCAATACCTACTTGTACCATCGGGACATCTACTACAATGGTGGTACGCGCGGCTAGTGCTGCTGCTCCTGCTTGTAAGGCACGCTCAGAGAAACGAATCAAAGACTTATACTCAAAGTCAGCTGTAGAGTATATTACCCGACGCACAATCTCATATTCTGCGGGTGAAAAGACATGATTTTCAATTTCATTATCAATGATTGCTAAACTTTGAGCATCAGTTACGTGCCATTCCATTTTTCTTGAGCTTCTTAAATATTAGCTTTCAGCTTATCAGCTTCAGGGATTTAGGAGTTAGGAGTTAGGAGTTAATTAAAAACTCAAAACTCCTAACTCAACACTTATAACTCATTACTAGAAGAAGGTCGGCTGAAAACAGGAGATAAGTAGGCAACCAAGACACCGATAATAAAGCCAGAGATATTGCGAACTAGAGGTAGCCAGTCGCTTGTACGTGTCACCACTGGCCCAATACCAAAGGCAATAAATAAGATCCCCCATAAAGGTGAGAAAATTAAAGCCCATTGCCAAGCAAAAACTTGTCCTTTTTCGCGGGGTTGAGCTGCAAAGCCACAAATTATCCCACCAATAACTGAGGTAATCAAGGTGAGAATCCATTGCTCTCGTGGTAGTCCGGGAACAACATTGCAACCACCTTTGAGCAAACAGCCTTTAACAGATTCTAAAGCTTGCAGAATGGCTTGGTCTTCGCCTTGTTCGCGGACAAAGTACAAATTACCGAAGCGGGTTTGCAGTTCTATCCAGAATGTCCTGGGTAAAAGTTCATAAACAGCATCGCCGACGCTAAAACTGAGGATGTTACCGCCACGAGAATCGGCAACTAGTAAAATGCTTTTGTCATCCAAACCCCAATATTTTATAACTGCCCGGCCTGGGGTGCGGTCATACTGGGTCAATACTCGCAGTTTCCAGCCTGTATCGGCTTCAAACTGTTCTAAATCTTTGACAAGCTTTTCTTCTTGCAGCACAGGCAGAGATTTAGCTAAGTCTACAACTGGGGTAAAGGTGTCAGGGAGTAACTCAGGGTTGTCATAAGCCAGTGCTGGGGGAGAATTCATGACCCAAATTGACCCAGCCAGAAAAAAGACTGTAATAGATAGCAGAATTCGTCGCCAAAAACAAGATTGCATGGACGTTTTTATACAAATATCAACGGTAGAGGTGAACAAGTTGTTTTAAAAGAGTACGGGAAAAATGACAGTTCTTTACACTTGTTTACTTTACTCTAATCTAAGGGATCAAAGCAAAGCGTTTTTGGGAATAGGGCATTGGGCACAAAAGGCAGAGGGGCAGGGAGCAGGGAGAAGAGCGGAAAGAGATAATTTATTATTCTCCCCCTTGTCCTCTGCTCCCCGGTTTCTTTTCTTAGCCCCTAGTCCCTAGTTCCCATTCCTTATTACCAATTCAATCTTCGTCATCAAAATTGCTTTCCCAGTTAGCAGCGTCATCGTAACCTTCGTTAGCGCGGTATACTTCTGTTTTGATCCGACGATTTTCTTGCCTTAGCACTTCTCGTTCTCGCAACGTTAGTGGTGGTTGTTCATTGCTTGGCAAGCGATCGCTATTTCGTCTGGTCGGTTTTGGGCGTGTGAAGTTTCTCCAAGCAGCTTTCGCGCCAACAAAGATGCTGCGTGTACCTACTTGCAGATTTTGAGCCTGAATTCTTGCACTATCGAGGGTTTGATCGACTTGTTTGGCTACTTTACTGGCACTTTTGACACCTTCACTAACATCATCAGTTAAGTCAGTTATTTCCAAACCAGTTACGCGAATAGCTTCTAGAGTGGGCGGTAACTCTCGTGAGAGTGTATCAAATAGCTTTTCTGCACTGCGAGCAGCGCGTGCTAACTCTTGCAAAGCGGGTATTGCCGCCACTAAAACCGCAGTCAAGCTTGTGGCGACTATAAGTAAGGAGAGTCCCAACCAAAACAGGGGATCAATCACGGTAATGTCATTTATGAGCGTTCTAATGGCTGGGGAAGATAATCTGAGTCTTCAGGTGATGTTTGCCGCTGTAAGATTTGGCTTTCCTTTTGAGTGGCATCTACACCTGCTGCGATCGCTTCCCGTAATCGATCTAAAGTCTCATCCCAGTTTCGTAGTGCGCTGGCAGAGAGACGATCTGCTTGGATTTGCACACTTGTTGATAAATCTTCTGCCAATTCTGGGATAGCATTGGCAGATTTCTTCAAGATTTTACGCGTTTCGCGCCCTGTACGTGGAGCCACGAGCAAACCGGTTAAAGCACCGATGGTAGCTCCCAGCATCAAACCGCCAATAAATACTCCAGAACGGTTATTAGACATATTGTTGTTTCTCTCCTTACACCTATTTTAGGTGTGTTTTCTCTCCTTGTAAGGCTCACCGATGTTATTCAGTTAATCTATCCTGACAAAATATCAGCCAAAAATGTTGCTTTTATTCATTAAACATTAAAACCATTAATTACTTATGATTCAAAACTCCCTGGGTTACTTTCCCTCTGTATCTTTGTACCCTTGTGTCAGCCCTAATTATAAATGTTCATGTGAACTTGACATAACTCATTTGGCAACAGTTCTTTTCCCGGATATTAACTCTAGCCTGCGAAAATAACGTTGCCAGATTTGCTGTCCTTGCAAAAGTAGACTGACAATTTGTCGCACTTGTTGGATTTGCATTTTTAGTGCTTGATTTTTCTGCCGTAAGTTATAAATATTTTCCTGGCTGAGATAAATATTTTCGGGTGCTTTATTTAATACTGTATGAGTACAACTTTCATAAACAGTTAACGTATCTGCTATATATGCTAGCTGCTGCTTGAGTTGCCACACTCGCCAAGCCACATAGAGTAGTATCAACGAAATGAGGGTATTAACGAGGATAACTAAAATTACCATTGTTTATCTTCACCAATATCAGCTTTGAGGAATTGTTCTATATACTTGACTACGAATTTTAGATTTTAGATTTTTTTTGGGGATGAACCAAAAAATCGCCAATTCACCAATTTTGTAACAACTATATGCCCACACCTCGCAAAACCACAGCTACAATTGCCTTAGATTCATGACTCGGTTTGCGAAATCAACCCGTATGCTTAAAAAGCCCCAGTTTTACTACGTTTCACTCCTTAACCTGATAATTCTAGTCAATTTGCGACCTTTGCAACATCTAAGCACAATGGCATAGCCCCTTCAACATCCTGTGAGAGAACTACACTACACTCCTTATTGGAGGCTCCTCAGCATCGCCTTTATTATTGTGCTATTACCTCTACCAGTTTTCCAGTTTGTCGCGTGAAGTTCACTAACATTTTGCTTGCAAAACCTCGCCAGTGCTTCAAATTGCTGGATGTGCGGTGGAGACAAGGAGAGTGGGAAAGGAAAGAGTCTATTAATTCCTCTTCTCTTATACAATTTTCCTAGCCGATGGCTTGTCCCTCTTCCCTTAACCTTCTTTTTGAAGGCTTATCCGTGGTATTTCACTAATTCGTTACTAATAATGATTACTTTTTCTCTATATCCAGTAGAAGGTAAGGATGTCAAAAAAATTACCATCAACTAATTCCTTCCGAGCCATTTTAGTTGCTTTGACAATTGGATTTGTTGGGTGTGGAAATCAAGCTGCAAGAACTGCATTCACTCAAACTACCACCCCGGTAAATGAGAACCTTCCTCAAGTTGTAGCAACAACAAGTGTACTATGTGATTTAACCAAGCAAGTTGCCGGGAATACAGTTAACCTCACCTGCTTAATTGAGCCTAGTGCCGATCCTCATACTTATAAACCAAAGCCGGAAGATCGTAGAGCCATTGAGCAAGCTAATCTTATTCTCTATAGTGGCTATAATTTAGAACCAAATCTGATCAAATTAATTAAAGCGACTAAAAACACTGTACCGAGAATAGCCGTTGGGCAACTTGCGGTATCTAAGCCACAAAAATTTCAGAAAGACGGCAAGAATTTAATTAATCCTCATCTTTGGCACAATACCAAGAATGCGATCAGAATGGTGGAGGTAATTAATAGTAATCTGAGAAAATTAGAATCTAGTGATGCAGAAACTTATAACAGCAATACCAAAAAAATTACAAATGAACTTACTCAGCTAGATAGTTGGATTAAGTCAAGAATTACGAGTATTCCTGCCAAAGAACGTAAGTTAGTTACAACATCTAATGCACTGAGTTATTACGCTAAAGCATACAATATTCCATTAGCAGGAGGATTACAAGGTATTAGTACTGATGAAAACTTAACAGCAACACGAATGAAAAATTTGGTTGCAAATATTAAACGAACTCAAGTCTCAACAATTTTCCCTGACGCGGCAATTAACGAGAATTCACTTCAATCTGTAGCGAAAGTTGCTGAAGTGAAAATTTCTGATAGAAAGTTATACGTTGAGGGGCTTGGTGAACCAGGAACCGAGGCAGATACTTATCAGAAAATGATGATCGCCAATACACGCACAATTGTAGAAGGATTAGGAGGAACATATTTAATGTTTCAAGCGAGAGCTGCTAATTAATTAGAATTTAGATTAATTAATCGGATAAACCGAAGTTTTTAAATTACAGTAACTTCGGTTTATCAGCCTCTTTTTTGAAGATGAGCAGACGAATGTTATTTGTCTTTTAATCTGATATCAATAACAGTTGCATTGAAGTTGTAGTTAAAGCCTTCCAACTCAAATGGCATTCCAATTTTAACTTTACTGTTACCTAGAACGGGGCCATTGTCAGTAACCTGGGCTTTACCGTCTAGAGTCAAAAGCAAATCTGTACTAAAATTGTTGGTTTTTGGATCTGGTAATTCTTTTACACTGCCATCAGGTTGGAAAACATTGACTGTTCTAGGTAGCTGTTGAATGGATTTAATTTCAATCTGCCCATAAGGTTGATTGCGGATAATCACATTAGTCTTTCCACCTTTTTTTAACCCTTGGTTAAATAATTGCTCAGGGTCACGGACATTCAAGCCACGAACTACTAAGTCTACTTCTATAGGTATTGTTTTCGCACCAACTTGGGCAACAGAACCAGAAGTTCCAGGAAAGACAAAGATGCCGAATATCACTAGCAGAATTACCAGCGCAGCACCTAAATCTAAGAGGTTTATTTTGCCGAACAAGCGACCTTTTGAATCTAAAATAGCCATAAAAATTTTTCCTAGGTAATAGCGAAGTAACTGATTGTAGCAAGAAGGTTTTTGATAGAAACGGCAATTTTCCCTATTTGGTAATAACTCAAAGCGGCTGGGCGTTGCAGTTATGCGACAGTTTATCACGAGTTTCGTAAGTTAGCAGGGGTGGCAGCTAACCCTGAAACTTTTGCCCGTTCAGACTGACGCACCCAGAAAGTAATATCTAGTGTTTAAGCCTATCTCTAGAGGGAATCTCTAGTCCAACACAATTCGGTAGATTTGCGTAAGCATTAGCTGTATCACAACTCATTTGCTATTGAGTTAAGAATGCAACTTAGAATCCTCTAAATGCGTCTCATAATTTGTCCGATTATTTTATGTCCTCCCAAAATAATATTCAGAGCTTATTATGTTCAATTGGAAAGTTTTTGTTGCAAATTACCGAGTGTGGCGGCGTAGCTGGTTTTATCCTTTAATTTCAGTGGTAATTGCCCTGAGTCTGTGCCTGAGTACACCCGTGCCTGGAAGAGCTTTAGATTTCTTGCCTCTTCTACTCCAAGGAGTTCAGGCATTTCAGCTTTCTAATATATCCCCTAACCAAGAAGTTGATCTTGGTAAGCAGATTAATCAGGAATTAGTTGGCAGTCAAGTGCGACTTTACCGTAATCCCGAACTTAATCGCTATGTAGAACAAGTTGGTCGCCGTTTAGCAGCCAATAGCGATCGCCCGAATCTTCCTTATACCTTTCAGGTTGTTGAGGATGACAGTATTAATGCTTTTGCTACCTTGGGTGGCTATGTCTATGTTCATACGGGTTTGCTGAAAATCGCAGACAATGAAGCGGAACTAGCAGGTGTACTTGCCCATGAGATTGGTCACATTGGTGGGAAACACGTAGTCAAACAGATGCAACAAAAAGCGCTCGAAAGTGGTCTATTAACAGCAGCAGGCTTAGATCGGAGTACGGCGGTGCAAATTGGTGTCCAGTTAGCGCGAGACTTGCCTCGCAGTCGTAACAATGAATTTGAAGCGGATCAAAGAGGACTACGAACTTTGACACGCACTGGTTACGCCCAGTCTGCAATGGTTTCGTTTATGAAAAAGCTGCTTGGAAAGGGTTCTGCACCAACATTTTTGAGTACACACCCCGGAACTAGCGATCGCATTGATGCCCTCAGACGTGCAATTAACTCCCAACCTAGTAATGGAAATTATGGGTTGGATAATGCTAGTTATAAAGCTAATATTCGACCATTAGTAAAGTCTTGAGGTAATGGGGAATGGGGAATGGGGAATTGCTTACTCCCCGTGTCTCCCTAATCTTCCACATCTTTCCCTCCACCTCATCTCGAATATTGTTTAATTTTTATTGCGGCGATCGACTTTGATTTTGGCTGGATTAACGGTAATTACAGCCTCTTCTAAAGGCAGGGCACGGATATAATTTTTAAAAATGTTAACTTGATAAACTAGGTTATTCGTGACATCTAGTGCGGTCAACCAGCCACTCCGGGGATGATAAGCGCCAGTATCTATGTCTAGCCATCCCTGTCCTTGTGCCAGTTTCCCAGGAGAAACACCAGGCAGAGTAAAAGTAATTGTGTGACCGATGATGATAAGCTTATCTGGAAAGTAGGGTTTTTCGATGCTGTGAAATTCCTCTCGTATCCAGCACAGTTGATCGGCAGTTTGTTCTGTCACCGACTTAGAAGGGTCAACACCAGCATGAGTTAACCAAATATCCCCCAAGTCGAGATATGTAGGCAAACTCTTGAACCAATCCAGATGGTCATCGGGGATTGAAGCCTCGTGGTAACTGGCTACGGTAGCTTGCCCTCCACTGTACAACCATGCTTGCATCGTCGGGGAGGAAGTTCTTTCATTAGTCAGAATGTTTAATAACATCTGCTCATGATTTCCCAGCAAACATGGGTAGTTATGTCGTTTGACAAAATTAACTACTTGTGAGCTATGAGGCCCGCGATCAATTAAGTCTCCCAAAAAATAGATTTGATCATCTGACGTGGGGGCGATCGCCTCCAACAAAGTCATTAAACCTTCATAGTGTCCATGTACATCCCCAATTACTATTCGTCTGGGGCTAGTTTCGCTCATTGTCTCTTAGCTTCAATAGTTTTGCTAATACTTCTGCTACAGTTTAAGCTGTCTGGTTTCCGTAATGAAAGGTAAAAACACTGAACTAAGTTTTATTTTAATTTAATTATTATTCCAGAAATAAATATTATTAATGATGATAAACATAGAGTAGTATGGAAAGTCTTTACTGCTAGTAAAGAAAATTAGCAAATTCCACTCGCGTTAGCTTAAAATCTAAGCTATTGCTGTATTTCTAACTTTTTACCTCAACAATGTCTAAAGATTTTTCTGCTGAGATTAGTTCGCGCATCTGCCAGCACATGAATGACGATCATGCTGATGCCATAGTTCTTTATGCTAAAACTTTTGGTGGTGTAACAGATGCGATCGCAGCAAAAATGTTGTCAATTGATGCACAAGGCATGGATTTGACAGCACAAGTCAATGGTGAAGCTGTACCAGTTCGCATTCAGTTTGATCATGTTTTAGTGGATGCAGAAGATGCTCATCAAACTCTGATTGCAATGGTGAAGCAGGCGCGGGTAAATGCAAAGTAGAAATTTGGAACTCCCTAAAGACCGCCATTGCGCTTCATGTTAGCTGTCACCCAGAGATAGCTACCTCTTCCTTGACTACTGCGGTATGAGGCTGGGTTTGAATAATTTCAAACTTCCAGTCCGAAGAATAATCAGGTAAATCATAGCCAACACTCTTAACATGAGCCAGCATCAACTCATCGCGTTGGTGCCAAACAGCAAATATGCTTTCCCTGCCATCATCAAGGGTTTCTAGGTCGATTTTATAAACCTCATTTACCCGTTTCAGTTTCAAGCCCAACAAATTTAAGAGTCGGCTGAGTATTTTTATTGCCGAAACCTGCTCTTTTTCTCCGACTAAATTAATACCAAGCGCCCTTTTAATATGCTTACTATGCTGAAAAACAATATTTTTAAGCATTATTAAATCTGGATTACTCTCGGTAAACTCTCGTTCTGGTTCGAGAAATTGAAGCATTCCTAACGCTCTCATTGCTTCAACTTTGAGCGTGTAAGTTTTTAAATCTGGTAGAAAAACTTTCCCTTCACCCCAAGACAATTGCTGATGCCATTCTTGTTGATCTCTGATGTGAAAATACTCGCTTTCATGAGTTAGATAATAATGAATTAACAATTGACGATAATATCCTTGTTCATCTTGCAATTTCAGCCAAGGAGTAACTTCTACACCATACCTTTGTCTGAGAACATATTTATTAATTTGGTTGCGTTCTCCATCAGTTAGAGAATGCTTCACTAATAGTTGCTCATATTCTACATAATCGATATCATTGGCATTAGCTACAGCCGTGGCTACTGATAGTTGATTTTGCTGCTTAATATCTTTAATTTTACGTTTAATTTCTTTAGCTTTTTGGCGGCTTTGCGCCCAATCTTTTTGAACTTTGACAATTTCTAAAACTAATCTTCTGCGGGTAGCTAAATCATCGGCATCAGTTGCCAAAAATGCCAGCCGTAAATCTCGAATAATATTATTATGAACAGCATTACTCCGCATCTGAATTTGATGCCCATCAGCAATCAAACCATCTTGCATCGATTGACGATAGAGGCGGATAGAAGCATTTACCCGTGCAGATAACTTGGCCCAAGTTCGCAAATGAATCGGGTCATGAACTAAAGGTAAATCGACATCTATTTTGTGTAGTGGACTAAGCAAAGCTAAGTTTTCTTTTTGATTTTCTTGATACCAGTCAGATAACAAGCGATAATTTGTACTACCACTACCAATTAAACCAATACCTCGTTTCGCACACCAAACAACACGCGGCACATCATCTCGCACTCTCGCTAATGCTTGTCTTGCTTCCGAGTCAGGAATTACCCCTTGAAAAATGCCATAAACTCGGTCGAAATGTTGGACATCAATACTAATTCCTGTACCCAGGCTAGGCGTAACAAAAACGCCGTCATATTCAGAGATTTTTTGATTGATAGCTGCGATAAAATCAACCGCTTCATGACCAGGTGTGTTTGTAGTGTGGCTACTAACTACCAAAGTCTTAGGAAATTGCCTTCGTAATTTTTGTAAGCGTTCTTTCAGATAACGTTCGATTGTTTCACAACTGTAACGCCCAGCGCGACTATCGGTAGTAACATAACATTTACGTCCAGCAAGTAAATCTAATTCTAATTGGTGAATTAGCGGGGTTGGGTTCGGCGAATCGTAAAAAGTTACATCCCAACCTTGTTGAGGCTTCCATTGGTTGAGAACTACCCAAGGCGTTAATTTAATTCCTGCTAATCCCTGTAGATATTCAAGTGATACATCTGATAAATCAGCATCTTGGGCAATTACTAAACCCCCAGTTGTTAAAACTGTGGAAATTAGTTGCTGGAATAATCTTAATATTTTTACACGTTTATGTTTACAAGTATTACTGTTTAGTAGATGCCACAAAGATTGCTCTACTTCATCTAAAATTATTATTGCCCCGTGCCAATTTTCAGGATTAAGCTTCCAAATGGAATCAACACACAGTCCAAGAGATTGCTGTGGAGAGAGTGAACGGAGGATGGGAGGAGCGGGGGTAAGTGTTTTATTAAGCCTTTTATCCCCATCTTCTTTATGCGTTCCCCATTGAATACCAATTTTTTCGCACAAAAATCGTCCTAGTAAAATTCTGTGAGTAATTAATAAAACAGGTTGCTTTCTAATTTTTGCTTGCTGAACAACGGCTTGCAGTGCTGTAGTTTTACCTGTTCCTTTTGCAGACTTGACTCCTACTAATCCAGAAGTTGGAAAAGGGATTTCACCTATAAAAGGTCGATTCAAGGTGAGAGCAGCAGGAATAGTTAACTCAGTATGGGGTTTTGTTTGAGCAAGATAAATTTCTAAATCTACACTTTGGCGATAAATTTTCTCGAAACTAGTTGCACCTTTCGCAACGATAAACTCATCAACCCCTTTTTCTATTCCTGGAAGTTCGATAACTTTAACAGGGCAATTTTTTTGCTGGAATAAACAACCAAGTTGAGAAATAGCATTATTTACAGCAGCAATTGTTTTAGGTTGAGTTTCAAAATCAAAACAAATATAAAAGCTACGCTTTGTAATTGCAAACGCTGCTAAGTCAGGAATTAGCTGACGACGGGTAACTTTGCCAAATTCATCTTTAACAACCCGATAACCACTGGTAATTCCGGGAATAGCAATAGCTGCATAGCCTTGTGTCAACAGTGTTGCTGCTTTTTTCACACCCTCGCAGAGAATCAGGGGAATGTTATGTTGCATCACCCATTGCCAAAAGCCTCTAGCTTCACCATCAGCAGTAATGGTGATATTTTCAGGCATGACCAGATTGTAACGTCCAGCGACTTGCTGCCACACTTGCAGCGTTACCCGCAAACAAAATACCCGCGTTGGTGTGCTAGGGGGATGCTCGTATTTGATGGACTTAGCATTGTGATTCTGTCGGGGTTGGTTTGGTTTAAAGCATCCCCATTCCATCATTTGCCAATTATTCAAAGGGTCTAGCCCAGAACACCACCAACCCCCTTCAGTAATATGAGCATAACGCTGCAACCAGCCAGCTTTCACCATTCCGGTATTGGTGCGGGGGAGTAGCTCAGAAATCAATAGATACTCATAAGCAGTTACGCCTTGGAGCGACCTAAAATTGAGTTGCACTAAGTGTAAGTCTATACCACTACTCTTGACTAATTCCTCAAGGTGTTGGGGGTGTAAATAGTGCAGATGCATAGGGAAAGACCCGAAGAGAAGACGATGAGATTAAAACATTAGCACGCATCTGTTTTTTTTCTATAAGCGAGATTGCTAGGCTTTTATGATGCTTTTTTTACTTCGTCACGGGAGACACATCGGTTAAGCCTCTAGTAGGTTATTCTGCCTATTAGATCTCCAAAGTAATAATTTTGTATTGTGATATTTGTTCTATTTTAATTTTTATTTATCAGTAAATCTCTGCTTAAAGAATGCGATCGCTAGAGGGGTTGCAGTAGCGATCGTCATAGGGTAACATCTTGCAAGACAAGCTTTGTCAAGAATCGTAGACGCATACTGGCTTTTAGCTATGTGCTATTTCAATAGTGATATCGAGCTTGAAGAAAATCAATTCGGTCATCACTTACTAGATAAACAATCCGGTGTTCTTGAGTAAGTCGCCGCGACCAAGCATTTGAATCTAAATATTTCGTAACCGTTCACAGGATCTAAAACGCTACAGTCAAAAATGAGTTACTGAGGTGGTAGATTAAGAGGCATGGATGAAAACTGCCTCGCTTACGGAATT
>NZ_JACJSF010000127.1 GCF_014698035.1 Desmonostoc muscorum FACHB-395 | reverse complement strand
GGAAAAAACAAGGAAAAAAAGCCCAATCACCATTAGATATCACTGAATTACTAGTTATTGCTCGTGAAAGAGGCTATAAAATCGCACTTTCTCAGGCTTTATTAATTTTCCAAGTCTGCGGACTATCTGAGCAAGATGAGTATAGCCCAGATGAGTGCGAACGCTTTCTTGAAACCTACAAATCAATAAAAGAGCAAAACAAATCCTTTGAAGAAGTTGCAGCCAGCTTAACAACTCTAGGTAAAAGCGAAAATTCTCAACAATTAAAATTAGATGCAGTCATTGAGAATGTTAGTGAAAAAGCTGTAGCGGCAAGAGAAGATTTATCTAGCTTGATTGATAAAATTACTGCTGCTCAGGCTGAAGAAGCCCCAGAGTTAGTTCAATCACTTTACCTTAAAAATGTTGCACTGAAATTACAACAGAGCGATTCTGAAAATAACCTCTTCGCTCAATTAGAAGAAAGAATCATGGCGAGAATCGCCGAAAAAAAGCAGCAGAGGGCACAGTTATCTGGAGTGACTTGGGAGACGACACCCTTACCATCTTCTTCGCCCACGCCGATGCTGTCGCCCAACGCATTAGAGAATGGAACGAATACCGATTAAAACAAGAAATTGCAGCCAAAGAACGCACTATTGATATTCAAGTCGAAAAAGCCTCCGATGCTAAAGCCAATAAATTAGCTGCCCACAAGCTGGAAAAAATACAGGCATGGAACGAAGCACAACTAGAACGTCAAAAACTTCGTCAAAAACGCTTTGAACAGTTCAAAGGACTTGTTTTTTGGCTCGGTGGTTGGGTCGGTTCTGGCCGCTCTGGTATTTTCTTTTTTGGCTCTGCCATGTTAGCTTCTGCGACTTTTGCAGGAGTAACAATCATTAATCTGCCAACAAATCTTTCCTGTCCTGATCCCAAAAGTCCCTGTTATCTGGTATACCAAATGCGATTTAACAATAAAAGTGTGATTCTTCCACAACAGACCAAGGATATTATTGCTGAGTATGAGCGCAATAAGAGTAAACCTAAACGGCGCAGATAATTAATTTATTAGAAGAGAAAATACTGTTAATTCTTCTCTAAGCAATTTTTTTAGTCAGGTATAAGTCATTCCCTACAAGCTTTTGAAGCCATTGGATATCTGTATTTTTAGTCAGGTTTTCAAGTATGTTTTGTATTGCTCTGAGTTGCATTCCAGAAAGTCTAGATAGTCCTCAGCAGCGAAAGCGATTGATGCTTTTATCAAAGAGCTATGTGACAAGTAAACCTTAATATCTAGTAGCGGATTAGTTTTATGCAGGAGCAAAAGACGTTAGAAACTTATCAACAGGCGATCGCAATTTATGAAACTGCGATCGCTGCTTTACTTAACGATGCGTAACCGCCGTAGGTATCGCTTTTTTCACATATTCAGATAAAATCACTGTATTTGATGGATAAAAACTTTCTTTACAGCCTAACCTCACCGACTTTAATAGGAGGTGTCCTTATCGAAAGGTAAGCTGTCAGCATCCTCAAAGTTCCGCAGGTCTTGTTCCATCTGAATCCGGCGTTGGGCGTAGGTTCTGTTATCTTCAATCTTTCCTCTCATCTGCCATGCACCAAAATTAATACCCTTTTCTGCGTATTTAGCAGACACTTTGTTGTAATCATCAACCTCGATTTTCTTACGCCACTCAAGCTGTTCGAGGGCACTTTCACTGATACCAATTTTCTGAGCGTATTCTACATATTCAGATTTGAGAGAACCATCTGGGTTAAACTCCTTTTTTTCTTGTTCGCTGAAGAAATCGTAGGCTGTGTAAATTGGCCACGGCTCTGGATCAGTCTCGTCCAAGTGCTTCCACTCGTCGTATCTTGCTTTTAGCCTAGAGGCATAATCATCAATTGCCTCGTTACTCATTCCCACAGATAACATTTCTTGTCGAGCTTCATTTTTCAAGCTGCCATCTGGATGGAACTCTTTCTTGTGCATATTTATCCAACGCTTAATTCTTGACATATAAATCTCCTCAGAAATTGATTAAATTTCATCAATTTACTTAGCATTTATGACTCTGGAATTGAAACATTTTGATCCTCGTTTAAATCAGTGGGTCTATACAGACAAGAACAAAACTAGCTCTCAATCAATTTTAACTGAAAAGCTCAGTAATACCTTATTAGAATTTTACTTTCCTGGTAAAGAATTCTCGTTTGGACACTCAGATGAATACAGCACCGCCGAAGAATTAAAGAATCATCCAGATGGACAGATTTTATTGCTATCTTCTAAGACTCGCTTACTTTATGGAGAAAAAGAATGCTTAGAAACGATTCAAAAAATTTGTCCAGATAGTAAAGACCGTGGAGCTTATGGTTCAATCTTCCTTGGGGCTTGTAAAAATGCGATTCACGAAAATTTAAGCATTCTGGTAGTAGATGATTCTAATGAAAAGGCTGGTGAAAATGGAGGGATATTATCGAATGATTTGGCATATAAATTAGTTGGTGACTGTTATGGGCAGATTTCAACACAACTTTATGACAAAGTAACCTTAAGAGAATCCCAAGCAGATAAAAGCTATCGTGTAATTCAGCATCGATTTGGTTGGGTGGATGGAGTTGGAGAGGATACTACTAAATACCGTTTTGGCAAAGGAACATTGCGACCATACAGGCTAGACGAAATCAAATATGCAGATCCAAATAACAAACCAAAAATAGACATAATTCTCCCCGTAAGCAGTTTTAAGGGAACAGACAAAGATAGACCCAAAGGGCCCACTAAACCGCAGATTAAGCCAGGATTATATCAGCAAAATATTTGGTTAGCTGAAAAAGGGCAATCCCAACAAGGTCAAATGTCTATCTCTCAACTCTTGGCATCTTTCCCTCACGGGCTTAAAGATTTTATTGAGTCACTAGAGGTACAAGCTCAAAGATTAACCTCTATTCAAGATGATCCAAGACTTGTTGCTGCTTACTATTGTGAAAGATACGAAAAACGTAAAGAATCATTGAGCCAAAATAAATTAAAAACATCAGACATTATTAATCAAGAAGCAGATGTTAAAAACTTAGGGACAAATGATGACTTAGATGCAGATCAGGAGTTAGATGATGACCATGCCAAGGATGACTTGTTCATGTACAAACTCATTAAAGCCGATTTAGTTGGGCATCAGCAGTTATTAGAAACTGAGAAGGTAAAGCAGGAATTAAGTCGGTTTGTACAAAGTGAGTGGCGAGATATTGCTGTTGGGAAAACGCTTACTTTTGACCGAGGGATGATTATTCCCTCCAAAGAACTCAAAAATGGTGAAATTTGTGTCTCTTGGTTTGATGAGCAAGAAAAAATTCTTAACTTCCGTTCTCCTTTTCTCAACTCTAATGGTTTGTGTGTTTCTAATAATAAATATGTTGAGGATCAGCTAGGGCCAGATGGTGAACCCTTAGAAGGCATAATTGTAGTCAATGACGAAGACCACAAGCGTATACAGCAAAGAATTACAGAGTTAGAAACACAAGGGGTTGATGTTGATTTTATCGACCCAGCAGAAACCGAATCAGAACGCCAAGCACGAGACTACGATGGCGACTGCATTGGTGTAGCAAAAGCCAGCTTATATCCCAATTTAACAGCAGAGGCAGAGCGAAGAAATCTTCCCCAAAACGCCTATTCGCCCACGGTTAAGCTCAAAAAACAATCATTTTATGATCCCACCGATGGAAGCCAGCCTCCATTTGAAGAAATAGCTATCCACATGAGCGATAGCATCAGCGTGGGCATAATCAACAATCAAGTGACGGCACTGGAGGCATTAGAATCAGAAATTGAGGTACTAAACACTTATGGGACTTTAGAACAAAAATCAGAATATTTAGAGCAAGTATATAGCCATTATCAAAGTTTATTTGAACAGGAATATGACCAGAAGCCCAAACCAATTAGAGCAGAGTACAAACCCTTCATGCAATCTGTTGTAGCTCTAGCAAAGAATCCTAACAGAACTCCAGAGATTATTCAGCAGGCAATGGATGTTAACCGCCTGATGTACCGAGAAATGATTGGTGAGGGATGTTATCAAAACCAAATAGCGGTTGATTTATTTAAAAGTGCTAAAAAACCTGAGATGAATAAAATCCGGGAAAACAGCCGCTACTTGTATCGTGATGTTAATTATATTAAAGATAAAAAGTCGCCTTCAGTTTATTTAAATACGGGGATAACACCAAAGGGCTACTCACCAGTAGAATTATTAATTAGCCAAACCAATAAATATTTCCAAGAATCACAGTTAGAATCGCGCCCCATCGTTCAGTTTAAAGACTTGTTCCAAGGAGTAGAATTTACACCACAGCAAAAATTTGCAGCGATCGCCGCCAAGTACGAGTTTGATCTGAAATTCAACGCTGCGGTTCGTGCCTCAAGGCGGCGAGAAACAGAGTCTGGCCCTAGCGCAATTATTCAAACGGATTCAGGGACGCAACTCGAAATTACCAATCTCACCCGCTACGGGCATCCCTTAATCTGGAAAGCCCAGACACTTAATATTCGCCTAGATGAGATTAAATTCACAAACAGTGAACGCCCCCATAAATTATTAGCAGTTGCACAGATAGATGACGAGGTTGGGTCAGATGGAAAACCCGCTTACCGCAACCTGGGGACAGTTAGCCAACAATCTGTGACTGACCACAACCTCAAGGCGGGGATGACCATGCAGGGAGCTAAACTCCTAGAACTAAAACCAGAACTTACTAGAAGCCAAACTAAATTACTTTTCGACAAGTCACAAGAAGCGGCTCTCGCATTTTACGCTTCTATCCCAGAGTCAGAAAAACTTGCTCTATCCGCCGCCGCTTGGAACATCTGTGCATCCCGCCAGGATGAACTTGAAGTTGCAAGAAAAGAAAACGCAAACCCCCAAGCGATCGCTAAAAAAGTATCTAACTTCGCCTTTGCTGCTTTCCCCAATGAAATTATCTCCCGCCTGGAGCAACTGCAATTTACCGAACCGAAGTTAGTCACACTTTTGAATGAGGCAAATCAATTTTTGGGTAGAAAGTGGAACCCAGACGAAAAGCACCTGATAGAAATCAGAGCTAGTCACCACCCACCGGGGCATGAACGCCACGTTTCCAGACTAATATTTGTCCAGGATACTGACAGCGAATATAAGGAATTCGCTATGCTTGAAACCAGGACTGGAATATTACCAATTGGCACAAAGGCGCAAGCTAATTTCATTGGCGTGGAACCTGCCACAGCATCAGCAACTATTGGACTTCCAGGAAACGAGCCGGTTCAAATTACTATCCGTGAACTCAAGAACTTCTCTTATGCAGGACTTGTTTTTAACGCCGAACCGGTCAACTTAGAATTTGGCACTGTGCTGATTCCTGATAAAACAGTAAAGATCAAACTTGATGGCAAAACCCTGGGTGAGTTAGACAGTGATTCTGGCCAACAGTTAAATGAAATTAATTATCTCAAAAATGGTAATCCTCTAAAATTAAAGCTCAAGTCAATTTCTGAAACTGGAGATCAAGCTTTTGTCCTGGGTGAATCTCCCAATGGGAATCTCCTCAAAATTAATAAAATTAACTTCTATGATTTTTCTGGTCAGACATTCAATGATCAAGATTACCGAAAACTGAGTATCGAAACCTCAGCTTCTAAAACTAGAGATGCAGTATTTCTCAATGGTGAACCCCTGGGGGTATTGCACTTCAAAAAAGACAAAGACGCGCTCAGACAACTTGGATTGCTCAAAACCGGAAAACTTACACTCGCGCCTGCAATCGTTGAAAGTAATTTTTCTGTTATTTGCGCTCAAATTGTCCCTAATACCGTTGCATATCCCCAGAAGTGGACGAAGGAATTTCAGGCTTTTGGGACTCAATCGGTTAATTCTGAACAACAAGAGATGATTGAGAGTAGTGCGAATATTCTACATCATATTAAAGAGCGCCCTACTTTCTTATTTTCGACAGAATCAAATAAAAAACTTGGAGTCATGGGCTTGACTGTTGACAATCACAAAGTCGAATCTGTAACTAAATGGTTAACTGCTCAAAAAGTTGAATGGCAGCAAGTACCAATAGAAGATGTCATCAGGGAAACCAAAAAAGGTCTAGCGGTATTTAACTTAGTCAGTAGTTCAATTCCCCCCAAAACTTTGGATAATATGGCCAAGAAATTTGTGGCTGTGATTGAATCTACTCTTGAGTATCAACAAAGAGTTAATTCCCTCGCCACACGACCACAGTTTTTGAAACCTCCATCTCAATCAGCATTGTCCCCGCCTCAACAAAGCGCTCAATTCCACCCAAACCAAGAGGTTCAAAATCTCGCCGTCGCCTCTCCTGTCATCAAAGGCAAACCGATTCCGATGAACTACCCTTTAATGATGCATGGTGAGCCGAACCCACTACCTGTAGATACTTGCATTGATGCCATGCGCGGATATGGCAGAACTCACACTACTAGAGCTAAAGAGCCTTACAAACAGTATGGGCTTAAGGAAGGCGATATTGCTCTGGCGACAGGCATTGATAAGCAAGTCGTCTTTCGAGTGGGTAAGCAGTATCGAATCACACCTGATATGATTGCTGACCCTGTTTATAAACAGCAATGGGCTGACATGGAAAAGCACTCACCCAAAGCATTACCAGAATTGTTCACAGGCAAAGGGCAGGTCTGGGGACTACATCTAGAGCCATTGGGGGATTATGTGGAGGGTTTTATAGTCCCGTTTCCTGAACTACAAAATAGAGCCGCACCCAACCAAGAAGTCCAACCTCAATCAGTTACCATTGATGACTTGAGAAATTGGTACAATACCGTAGATAAGTTAGGGAAGTCGGAGAATTACAAAAAACGCATTGTGGAAGTTGCCAATCAATTTAAAGCTGGTGAGCAATTATCAGCCGAAGCGTTGACAGTAATGAATCAAGATACATTTGAGCTTGAAAGAATCAGTCGGCTGACTCAAATTGCTCAAAGGATTGGCATGGCCTGGGGTAAATCTGATGAAAATGGTACTAAAGTCCAAGGGAAAATTTATGACTTGGCTTTCAATACCCAGCAGAGGGATTTAACTATTTCGCAGAAAGATGGAGAGGTAATTTTAAACTTGCAATCTGGGAGGGTACAGACTAATAAACTAACTCCACAGATATTGCAAACTTTTGAGGATGCTAATACTCAAATTGATAAAATATTAGCTAAATCTCAAACACAACAAATAGACTTACAAAGATAGATTATTTATCATAAATAGCCTTTTTAAGCAATAGAAAAGGAGAACAACACTATGGAAACGGCTAATTTAGAGCAAGCACAGGTTTCTTATAATCAAGGTCTAGCACATCTAAAGTCAGGTAATTTAGATGCAGTCATCGAGTGTTTTAGAGAGGCATTACTACTTAATCCTAATTTTGCTGAAGTTCACAATACTATAGGACTAATTCATTTTCAAGTCGAGAAATATGAAAATGCAATTCAGCTTTTTGATAACGCATTATCAATGAATCCAAATTTTGCTGAAGCTTATAATAATCGAGGATTAGCTCGGTCAAAAATCTGTCATAAGTCAGAATTTCCCAAGGTGATTGAAGATTACACTAAAGCCATCGCTCTGAATCCAAATTTAGTTCAAGCTTATTTAAACCGAGCTTATACCTATAAAAATCTAACCGATGATAATCTCGCAGCGATAGAGGATTACAATCATGTACTTTCGCTTGAACCAAACTGTTTATTAGCTTATATAAGTAGGGGAAGTATTTATTTCTTGTCTGGGGAATTAGAAAAATCCCTCTTTGATTTAGAAAAAGCATTATCTCTAGATGCTGCCAAGAGCAGAAGCGTACTGTGGACGAGGGACAGTCAGATTTCATCTGGGCGATCTTGAAGGTGCTAGAAAAGATTTGTTTAAAGCGTTTAATTTATATGAAACGCAAGGAAATATGATTTACTGTACTTTTACTCGAAGTTTGATTATGGAGTTTTTTCGAGATTATGAAGTTTACAAAGATTTGTTTGGGGTTGAAAGCAGGATAGTCAAATTGAAAAAGTAGCTACTTTGTCGAGTGGTTACAAATTTCATCCAAGAATCTGAATCACAGCAGCTAAAATTAACGGTGCTTTATCGTTAGTTGGAATGAATATCCGTGTATTAAGCACAAGACTTACTAATTCTTATGGACTTAAAAGCTTATTCTTTGATCTCAAGGCTCGTAATCAAGTATGAAGCAAATACAAAAGGTTTTAAAAAGGAATGTGAATTTCTTCATTTTCCAACATCGTGGGGGGACTGAAGTTTGAAGGGGTATTTAAGTCTTGGACTAATTTATAGTTGTCTGGATGCCAGCAAGTATCACTCAAGGAATTATGTAGCCACTCTTTTAGGTGACGAGAGCAATTCGGAATTATTCTCAATGAACTGCTTTTCTTCAATTGTCCAAACTCTTTCAATCGCGTCAGAGACAGCTTCCAAAATGGAGTCTTCTAATTGTTTTTGATTCATCTGGATGTATCGGTTCAAGAATTTTCACTTTCCTTTTCGCAAAGCGATGGCGTAACCGCCCACCGGAGGTGAGGGGGATTTAAGCAACAGATACTGTTGTCGAGTACCTTGAGAAACTATAGATTCACAGCTAATGGAATGGTGTAGAGTTTTTAGAATAGAGGGAGGAAACTAGAAAATACTATGACAAACACACCAAACCAACCAAGCCGATTAGAACTTATCGAAGCAATTTTAGTCAGAGTAGCGACACAGCAAGAGGTTAATACAGCCGCTATAGCTGGGCTAACTGCAAAACAGGAAGTAAATACTAATGCCCTTTCTGATCTGACTACAAAACTGGATAATCTTAGTGATAACGTAAATGAACTAACTGAAAATACTAATCGTGTCCTGTCCCGTAGTGCTGTACTGGATGACGTTTTGCTGGAACTGCGTGATAGTCATGAACAGCACCAACAAAATTTTTTAGAGCATCAACGTACTACTAACGCAGCTTTGCACAGTTTAGAAGCTATTCTTTTACAGCTTTTAAGGATATTTCCTCAGCAATAAAAATTTCTATGTAGTTTCTCTCTTGCACTAATCAAATGATTGTAACTACAACCAAATAAATTATTATTTTGTTGTATGGTGCAAGCTCCTCCCAAAAATGTAATTTAGCTTACACACTGCTGGCGAATTCAAAAATAACTGAGAAGCTGCTTAAGATACCATCAGGCAAGGAAGTTGCGAAGCTGCGGCTCATAACTAATCAGCCGGACATTATATCAAAGGTCGTAAGCAAGGCTAAAAGCTATTTGATTGCTGCGATCGCTAGCTAAAATCAATGCTGCTTATGAACAAGCAAAGACTATGCAGATTATGAATATGACGAGGAGGAAGAATAGTTTTGTGCTAATATGAACGACCGTAAGCGATCACTGATGGAATGGCACAGGCTAATTCCCCTTCTTTACCGTTGCCAACTTCCTTTGATGGTTACAAATCAAAGTCAAGGCTGAAGGTTTCGCTTGAAGAATCTTCTTCTTTCTCTTGTGCAAATGGAGTTGAAGCCATTGAAGGAAGTTTGTTCTCGTCAGTAGTAATCGGCGTGAAAGCTACTTGTTGTGTGGCTAATCCAGCCTTGATGAAAACAAAATAGCAATCAATAATGAAGTAAAGCGTCTCCAGGTAACTTTTACCTAGTTGTTGGGACTCTGCAAATATGCGTTCTCGATAGTTTTCTTTAAGCCGAATTTTTATCGGAGCTAAGTCAAATTTTTCTGTCATTGTGATCACTTAATAGATGTAGTAGGCGAATTCTTGCTGCTGATGGCTTTTGCCATCTCTAAAAGCCCAAAGACATTAGCTTCTACCGGGTTGTCCAGTATTTTGAACCCGTTCTTCTCTAAAAGCTTTTTAAATCCGGGTAACAGGCAACCTCCACCAATCGCCCAGATTTCATCCCCTTGGTGTTTAGCATCAAGCGCCAGATTCACTACTGTCTTTAAGTATTTTTCATACCAATCTTTCAAACAAGTACTGTAGACATCTTTGATATCGATGTCACGGCTGTACTTGGTATGCCCCATTTCCAGACAAAATCGGATTTTTGATGCATCCCCAATTTTTCCGCCATTTAAATGCTTCATCTTTTGGGAAATATCATTGATGAGAACTTCTACGCCAGTGGGGTAGGCGGTGTGAACTTCTCGTTTCCCTTGGTTGTAACGAGAATACAGAGTTGTGCCATTGCCAAAATCTAAAATGGTTAATTTTTTCGGTAGTTGATGCCCAAATAATGCACCCATCCCCTCTAGTACGACTTTCAGGATTTCGATCTTCACCTCTGATTGTTTGCCAGCTAGTATTGGCTGATATTCTCCGTTTAGTACTTTTTGCAATTCTTCAGCCAGAGCGACATCATGTAAGCTGACGACCAATTTTAAATGCCAAGCCTTACGGTGTGGTAGATGTGCCAATGCACCGAATAATGTCAACAATGCATTATTGACTTTGTTTTCATTGTTATCAGTGTTTCGGTCAAAATAATTTCCTGTACGGAAGGCTGATTCTCCAACTGTGTAAGCACTACCGTTAAAAACGACCCTCCCTGGTACGTCTTCCATCTCGGCATTGGTTATATAGCTGGGCACACGAACAACTTCAAAGCCATCGACTAAAAGTTTTAGGCTTCCATAGCCGTTATCAAAGCCAGCAGGAAAAATCTTTTGCAAGGTGTGAATGTTAGACATAAAGAGAAAGGTAATAGACTTTGATTTGTGAAAGTTATCTGTTGAGGTGAAGTGGAGAGCAGAGAAGAGAAGAATAAAATAACTACTCTTTTTTTCTTCAGCGTCAAGAAATTATCATAACCTCTTGGGGGCTAAGTGGGGTAAAACCTCACTCAATCGAATGTACCCCACATAGCCCCCACATAGCCCCTACATAGGGGTCAAATTTTGCTCAAGCCTGTAAACTGCTTTGGGGTATATATAGCCCCCATATAGCCCCCATGATTTTTTTTTTGAAATCTTTTCTATCAACGCAGCAAAAATTAATTTAGATCATTGTTGACCCTTTAATGAAATTCAAAATTAAAAATTCTGTTAGGAGGAATAAGAATAATTTTGAATTAATTCTGGGTACAAGCCCCTACTGATTCAAGAAATCAGTGGTCTGCAAGAAGCGACGCTAGAAGGCTCGCTTTCCGCGTTAGCGAGTCTTCTAGCGTCGCTTCTTGTCTTTAATTTTGAATCCCCGTTCGCGCAGCGTCTCGTAGAGAAGGGGTTGACAGCTTGATTTATACTTTAGTGTCAATCTTTTGTTGAAAAGTAATTCAGTTTTGATCTCTAACTTCTTGCTGAATACGTAACTTAGGGTCACTACTTGCTGACAGGTTCAGCTTTCTCAACTGAATTATCATTTACACCCAAAGTCAATTCCAAAGGAGTTCTTTGGGGGTAAGCTTTTACCACTTGTCGATAAACATCATAATTAGTAGGTAGTGTCTGCTGAGAATTACCTACTCCATAAGTCAGTTTGTTGTACTTTACATCTTTGATCAATTCAGGTTTTCCTGCCTCTTCTTGAGGTCTTTTACGTTGTCCAACTTCATCAACACTTGGTCGCGGCGGTACAGTAGGCCACCATAACCCTCGGTCATCTGGTCCAACAACTGCTCCTGGTGGTTTTACTCCATTCCGATTCACCACTGAAGTGTTAGCAAAGGTTTCAATGCGTGGCTGTGGTTGACTTGTTAGGTTATTAGCATACTTAACTTGCCAGGTGTAACTGGTGAGTGCTGTAGCTTCATACTGTTCAGCAGTAATAGTGCTGCAACTAGTTAGTGTCAGTGCCGTTAGTGCAGTTATTATTGAGGGTAAAAATCTCATTTGCATTATCAATCGTAAATATCTTTTAGCAATCACTCTTGAAGAGGGGGTGTGCCATCATTGCTGCCAAGGTGAAGGTATCGCTGTTGTTGAAAGTACTTCCCTTGCTTCTAGCCTAATCGCTGTTTGCTCACAGTTGGGGCATTTTACCTTTGTGAAAATCACTGAAGGTCGTCCTTTGTACTCGCCCATTACGGGATCTCCGGTGTACTCGCTGATCATTCCCTGCTTGCAGTGGTAGCACTCGAATATCACACGCCCTACCTCCGAGTTGCAATCCAGGAATTGCATGTGCTGACAGGGTTCTGGCGGTAATTCTGGTTCTTCGGAGCGGTCTGGGAAGGGTGTATGAGGTTTGTTTACTGGTGGTGAATCTATTTTTTTCTTGTTACGCTTGCCAGTTACCTGCGGCTCAACTTTTGGTGGCTTCATGGGTTTTTCCTCGACAGGGGATAGTCAGGCTGTTACTGAGTTTTGAGTTATTCATCAACTAAAGTCAAATCAGATTTAACAAATGAGGTAATGGGTTTGGGCTGTTGATTTTTTGATGGTTTAGATGGACATTGGGTTGATTTCAATTTAATTTTGTTTATTTCTCAATTCTTAAAAAATGTGTCGTATTTTAAAATACGACAGAAATAGGTGACAAATACAAATGCATGATATACATTTTTCAAAAGCTTAATGTCGAATTTCAAAATCCGACAAAAAAACTGATATGAAGCAGATAGTTCTCTCACTGATAGCTAACGCAGGCGGTGTAGGTAAAACTACACTCAGTGTACACCTTGCATACGAGATAGTTCGGCGTGGCTTTTCTGTAGCAATACTTGACTTAGATCCACAACGCTCTTTAGATGTGTTTTGTGGGATACCACCTGCTGAAGTATCTAATACTCTAGTCAAAGCATTATCCAAAGATTTTAAGGGGGATTGGAAATTAATTTCGGTTTGGGAAGAATCAAAAATTCAGGTTTGCCAAGGACATCCATTAATGGCTGAAATGGCCAACGAATTAGTAATTAGGAAACGAGGAGAGTACACACTTAGCGATCGCTTAAAAAACTATCCATTACCTCATAATTTAGTAATCTTGGATTGTCCGGCCACATTGGGAATGCTGAATGTTAATGCTTTAGCCGCTTCAACTCACATATTAGTTCCAGTGCAATTAGAAATGAAAGCGATTTCTGGTTCAGCAGAATTGGTAGAATGGTGCATTTCAACAAGCGATGAGTTACAGTTATCACCTCGTCCACCAATTTTAGGGTTTGTGCCAAGTATGTATGATGATACCGTAGCGATGCACAGACAATATCTAGAGCAATTACCAGAAATCACTGAACATTTACAATTAAAACTTTACCCCAAAGTTCGTAGTTCCAATGAATTCAAAAATGCTAGCGCTCACGGGCTACCTTTACAAAAATACCGTCCTAAACATCCTGCTTGTAAAGATTTTAAGCAAATTACAGATGATTTAGTCGCTTTAATTAAGGAGAAAAAATAATCGTGGCTTTGCCTAAAATTGCTAGTAGATTTAGTAGTGCAGTTCAAAAAACTGAGCAAGAACAAAAAATTGCTGAACTTCAAATAGAAATAGAAAGACTCAGAACCGCACAATCCCCTGAATTAGAGAATGAACTGCAAAAACTCCGAGAACAACTTCAAAATCAATCAGGAGAAGTACAAGTTGATTTAAATCTCATTGACCCGAATCCTAATCAGCCTCGGCAGACAATTACACCAGAATTAATACAAGCAAAAGCACGATTACTCAAAAAACACGGGCAGATTTCAGCAGTTATCTTAGTCAGACAGAGTAATGGTCGTTACATACTGTTAGATGGGCAGCTACGTACTGAAGGAGCTAAATTACTAGGCTGGTCAACTATTCGTGCAGTAATAGTGGCAATGCCTAATGACTTAGATCAATCTGCATTATTAACTTTTCTTGGCTTTGAAGACTTGAATCCTTTAGATAAAGCAGAGGCAGTATTTAAAGAAGTAATGAAGTCCACTAATTTGTCAATGGATGAAGTTTCCACAATGTTGGGAACGGTAATTAAAAGAATAGAGAGAAATGGAAATAGTAAAGAGCTAGCAAAATTGATGGCTGTTAGCGTCGATGAACAGCAACAGGGCTTAGAACTATTGGAAATTACAGGCAAAGAACAGAGTCTACTACTAGTGCTGCTAGAGTTAGGGTTAAATCCTAGTTCTGTGAAAGCTAATCTAATGCCGATGCTTTATCTGCCTGAAGATTTAAAACAGGTCATCAGACAGCATGGACTCAAAGGCGCTCATGCTTTAGCATTGGCAACTCTATCTGCCAAAGCATTAGACATCTCCGAAAATCAAGCAGCATCAGAACGGATTGCAGCAACAGATGAAGTCTTAAAGAAAAATCTGACAGTAACAGAAACTCGTGAACTGGTTAGAAAAATTAAGATCAAGTATTTAAAGTCAAATGAACAAGAGTTAAAAGAGGTAAAAATAATATTTCAAAAAGTTAATGGAATTTCTGGAGATTTGCTTAAAAAAGCTAGTAGTAAACAACTTCACGAAATGCGCTCTCTTTTTCAGGAGAAATTACAAGAAATTGACAAAGTTATTGCTACAAGTAAATAAATTCAATATTCTTACTTTTACTTTTACAAATTGTTTCATAGAAGTAAGTTAATCGGAGAAATTAGGGTGAGTTTTCGATGACACTAATACTGGGTGTATGGTTTAGTATTTATGTACTATATTTCGTTGAATTCCAGTATCATATACAATAATGTGCTGTGCGGCATCTGATGATAAGCAATGTCCACTCCTCCTAATCTTTCTCCTCAACAAATAAACGCCTTTCCTCAACACGAAACAATCACCGGAGTCGTAGAACGTTTAACTTTTTACTCTGCTGAATCGGGTTACACTGTGGCAAGGCTGACCCGTCCCCGTAGCACCGAACTGACAACAATTGTCGGCAGCTTTGCTAACATCCAGCCAGGGCAGACTTTACAACTAACTGGTTTCTGGCGTGACCATCCACAATTTGGCCCGCAGTTCCAAGTCATCAACTACAAAGAAACCAAACCAGCCACTCTCACTGGAATTGAGAAATATTTGGGCAGTGGACTAATCAAAGGTGTTGGCCCAGTCACAGCCAAGCGTATCGTCGCTCACTTCGGTTTAGAAACCCTGGACATTATCGAAAACCAGATAGAGCGATTAATTGAAGTCCAGGGTATTGCCAAAAAGCGGATTAAGTTAATTAAAAATGCCTGGGAGACACAGAAAGCCATAAAAGAAGTGATGGTGTTTCTCCAAGGGCATGGCGTTTCTACCACTTATGCTGTGAAGATTTACAAGCAATATAAGGATGAAGCAATTGCCACTGTTACCAATAACCCTTATCAGTTAGCAGCCGACATTTACGGGATTGGTTTTCTAACTGCTGACAAGATTGCACGGAATATCGGAATTGCCCCTGACTCAGAATTTCGTTACCGTGCGGGGATTATCCATTGCCTAAGTGAAGCTGCCGAAGATGGTCACTGTTACCTGCCACAAAGCGAACTGATTGAGTCGGTAATCAAACTGCTGACAACCGAATCTCATCAGTCCCCAGAAGAAGCGGTTGCGATCATTATTAAAGATATGGCTCTGGCAGACGAGCTGATTAGAGAGCGGGATGAAGAAAAAAGGCTACTTTGCTATAAGCCGACTTACTTTCATACGGAACAGAATTTAGCTCAATTGATACGCCAACGCTTGGAAAATCCTGTTGGCACTGACATTGAGCGTGTGCGTGACTGGATTGACCGCTTTACAGCCAGCCGTAAAATTCAGCTTTCAGAACAGCAACGCCAAGCTGTAGAAACAGCAGCCTACTCCAAAATCATGATTTTGACTGGTGGCCCTGGCGTTGGAAAGACCTTCACAACTCACACCATTGTCAGCCTGTGGAAAGCAATGGGTAAATCTATTGCGTTGGCTGCACCCACTGGACGGGCTGCTCAACGCTTAGGTGAAATGACAGGACTTGAAGCAAAAACTATACATCGCTTGTTAGAATTTGACCCTCGCTCAAGGGGTTTCAAGCGCGATAGCGAAAATCCTTTGCCTCACACGGCAATTATCGCTGACGAAGCTTCGATGCTTGATTTATTTCTGGCTTACTCCTTGGTTAAAGCAGTATTGGCTGGCGCTTTACTGTTGTTGGTGGGTGACATTGACCAGTTACCATCTGTGGGGCCAGGTCAAATACTCGCTGATTTGATTAATTCTGGTTGCGTGCCAGTAGTGCGGTTAACTCAGGTATTCCGCCAAGCTCAAACAAGTGCAATTATCATTGCTGCTCACCAAATCAACCGGGGCCAGTACCCAACAATCGAGCCAATTTCTGATAATCCGATGTCTGATTGTATTTGGCACGGTGGAGGTCATCAGCCTGAACATGGAGTGCAAGCAATCTGCGAATTGATTACAGACTTGCTCCCCAGCTTAGGTTTTAATCCTGCCACTGATGTCCAAGTGCTTTGCCCCATGACACGGGGAGTAGTTGGGACTCGCAACCTGAACACAGTCTTGCAGCAGTTGATTAATCCACCCACCCCCGACAAGGTGGAGATTAACAGAGGTGGGAATTTATTACGCGAGGGCGATCGCATCATCCAGCTAACCAACGACTACAACCGCGAAGTCTTCAACGGTGACTTAGGAATTATCCTCGCTATTGATACTGTCGAGCAGGAAGTTACAGTGCAATATGGTGAGCGGACTGTGGTTTACGATTACGCTGACCTGAATGAAATTGCCCTTGCCTGGAGCATTTCGATTCATAAAAGCCAAGGCTCAGAATATCCGGTGATAGTTCTGCCAATCTATATGCAGCACTATATGATGTTGACCCGGAACCTGTTTTACACCGGGCTGACCCGTGCCAAGAAGTTAGCGATCGTAGTTGGAGCAAAAAAAGCGATATCTCTGGCGGTGCGCTCTACTGATGACCAACAGAGGTACACAAGGTTACAGCAGAGGTTACTTCAGGCAGGACTGCATTGGTAATATGTTTTGACTATTAAAAATAGAAAATGGCTATAGCGAGTGAAGCCTTTAAATTATATTCCGGATCAGACTGATGCTTCGGAGTGAATATATAAAGAAGAGGATTATATTCCCAGATGATTAACCAAATTACCGCCTTAGAGTCATGTTGGCATATTTCTCCTGGGTGGGGTAAGACCATGCCTCCATTAGCAGTGGAAATGTTAGAAAAAGTTTTGTTGCCAATCTCAGACTTGTCAGGTTATTGCTGTGGTGTTGAGTGGTTAGGACAAGAATGGATTTATGCAATTGTTTGCCAGAATGAAACTCTCTACTTAGCTGAATAAGAATTTCATACAACAAATGTACTAAAAAAGTCCACTGTTTCTACTCCAGCTTTTAGATTGGGGGACATAGTTGAGGTTGATTTCGGTGAACGGCCGACACGCCGTATTATTCAAGGAATTTTTAGTCTCAAAGAGAATTGGCTTTATGGGGTAGAGTGGCGCTCCCCAACTTTAGAAGAAGTATCTGCCCAAAGCAGAACAATATGGCTTGCTGATGTAGATTTAGTTAATGTTAGTGTATAACTATTGTCATTTGATATTCAAGAATAAGGCTATAGGTTACTATCACCCGCTCCTCTTGGTTTTGAGTGAGTTTAAGATGTCGTCACTACCCAGGGAAATTTCCATTGGTTGAGCCACATCTTCAGCATTTTCTACGAGTTGGGCTTCTGCTGCATCTGAAAGTTGCGATACTACAATAGTAGATGTTTCCGCTTTTACCTCGTTTTTCGTTGCCATTAATCCTGACTGAAAAAATCTTTCTGAGTATATAGTTTGATTGACTTTGTTATTTAGTATGACTTCTAGGGAATAACATTAGCCACGACGAAACAGAGTTTCGAGATAAACTTGGGAAACACCGCGATCGCCATCAGCATTTTGCAGCAGAAACAGGGAGATGGCTGCGGTAATAAGGCGATGTTCATCCCAATCAGGATGTTTTTCTAAGTAGGTATTGAGAGATTGATGTAGCGT
>NZ_JACJSF010000126.1 GCF_014698035.1 Desmonostoc muscorum FACHB-395 | reverse complement strand
CGGAAATCTCAATTCCGTAAGCGAGGCAGTTTTCATCCATGCCTCTTAATCTACCACCTCAGTAACTCATTTTTGACTGTAGCGTTTTAGATCCTGTGAACGGTTACGATTTTTTTATGAAGTTGGTTTTGAGATGATAGAGCCTGAATTGGACGATTTACCTGTACCCTAAAAATAGGCGATTAGCTACGCGCGATCGCTAACTACGAGACTGTTAAAATAAATCCATAACTACTTGATGCCGTATCCATTCTATGACCATAGCTCAAGAATTAGATTCTCAACAAGGCATCTGCCAAGATGTTATATTTCCCCCTGGTGATTTATATAGTGATGAGCCTCCCTTGGAAAGCGAACTTCATTTACGACAAATAATCCTACTATTAACATGTCTGGAATGGTTGTGGAGAGATAGAAATGATTTTTATGCGGCGGGAAATCTAACTATTTACTACAGTCCGCGCCAACGCAAATCGGAATACTTCCGGGGGCCAGACTTTTTTGTTGTGCTGGGAACTGAACGTAAAACCCGCAAAAGTTGGGTAGTTTGGGAAGAAGATGGTAAATATCCGAATGTAATTCTAGAAATTTTGTCTGACTCAACAGCGAATACTGACAAAGATTTAAAGAAAAAAATTTATCAAGATACTTTCCGTACACCCGATTATTTTTGGTTTGACCCTTACACACAAGAATTTGCAGGATTTCATTTAGTAGATGGAGAATATCAACCTCTACAACCAAGTGAAGAAGGATATTTGTGGAGTCATCAGCTAGGGTTATATTTGGGAGTTTATGAAGGTTTATTGCGGTTTTTTACGCGAGATGGGCAACTAGTACCAACACCGGAGGAAACGGCAGAACAAGCTGAACAAAAGGCAGAACAAGCCGAACAAAAAGCTGAACGTTTAGCAGCAAAATTGCGGGAGTTAAATATCGATCCAGATACAATTTAGACCAGAGCTATTTCATTTAGGATAGTGTTGCGCTAAAAATTCTTCAGCCTCAGCCTTATCTTTAATTACTCTATCCAAAGTAGCAGCAAGTATATCATCTAATATTTGTCGATACAGTGGCCCTGGTTTGTAACCAAGTTTCTTTAAATCATTGCCATTTAATAGTGGCTGCACATTCGCCAAAACTGTTAAATATTCCCAAATTTTATGTCTAATATCTCGCGGACTTTGCAAAGCAATTAAAATCAGCATTGGTAAATCATATTGCCGCAACAACTGCACTAGTTGACTGGGGTGTTGAAAAGTGGGTAAAGATTCTATTACTTGACTAAAGCTTTGAACTAAGCTTTTCAACCTAACAATGCTATCGTCTTGTAATTGCAAATTTTGTGCTACTTTCACCCGATATTCAGGTGCTAGGTGGGCGATTAATGCTTCTAGACGCATTTGCCAGTGAATGAGAGTTTGTTCAGCATCAAATCGCCGCAAACAGAGTTCTAACAAACGTAATTGTCGCAAGAGTAAAGCATCTAGTTTGAGGGTAGGATGGATACATTGCAATGCCCCTAAATTATCGAGTAATTGTAAAGCTGATTTCCAGTAGGGCGCTTCTAGGATGTGTTTTAATTCTGTTTTCAGTCGAGTTTGTAGGGCTGGAGTTTTGGTATTCTCTTGGGAAGTGCGATCGTAAACACCACTGTTGATGGCATAACGAATAAACTCTTCCGTTTGCGGTTCAATTTCAAATCCGAAGCGCACGGCAAAGCGCACGCCGCGATAAATGCGGGTGGGATCTTCGATAAAGCTGTTAGGGTGTAAAACCCGAATTTGTTTAGCTTGTAAATCAAGTAAACCGCCAAAGAAATCGAGTAATTCACCAGAGCGGGGAGAGGTGAGCCGCAAAGCGATCGCATTAATGGTAAAATCTCGACGATACAAGTCTTGACGAATCGAACTCGCCTCAACTTCTGGATTCGCCGCCGGGTAAGGATAAAACTCTGTTCTAGCCGTGGCAATATCTACCCAAAGAGAATCTAATTCTGGGTCTTTGTGCCACAACAAAGCAGCAGTTTGAAAAGCCCCGTGGATTTCTAAACGAGCCGCAGGGTAAAGTTGTTGGAGGGCTTTTGCTAGTTCCACACCAGCGCCAACATCTGCCGATTTGTGAAAGCCATCAACTACTAGGTCAATATCTTTAATCATCAAGCTACCTGCTGTCTCAGCTAACAGCAAATCCCGCACCGCACCCCCGACAAGATAAAGATGCCAACCTCGTTTTTCGGCTTCTTGCGATGCGATGGTGAGTAATTGCCATAACTGAGGAGCAAGTTTATTTTGCAATTGCGGGAGATTAATATTACTTTTCTGTCTCTCCTCCTCTCCCCCTTCTCCATCTTCATCCCTTTCTTGATGTAATTCCCGCAAGACATCAGTACGAGTGACAAGACCAACTAACTGCTCATTCTCCAATACTGGCAAGCGTCCGATATCATAAGTCACCATCAGCGACTCAATTTGTGGCAGTGTTGTATCTGGTGTAATTGTTTTCAGATTTCTTGTCATATAGCCCTTGACTGGCGAATGACTAAATCCGTGGTGCAGGGCGATATCAAGATCCCGGCGCGAAATAATGCCTACTAGTTGCCCTTGAGTATCGACTACAGATAAGCCTGAGTGTCCATAGCGCAACAAAATTCGCTGTGCCTCAGCAATTGTGGTTTCAGGTAGAATCGTGCGAACAGGAGAAGACATCAAATCCCTAGCGGTGAGGGGGTGGGGAATTTGTGCTTTTACTCCGTCAAGGAGTTGTTTTAATATTGCTTGTGAATCCACTCCTCTTAGATTTAGCGATGCGGCTTGTGAATGACCGCCGCCGCCCAAGAGTTGGAATAATAGATTAAGATTTGTTTTGGGAATTTGCGATCGCCCAATTATAGTTAAACGTGAATCATTTTCACTCAAAGGATACTCATTAGCCAACAGAATGGCATCAATTTCGGTTAATTCCACAAGTTCTGAAGCTAAACTCGATAGCCCTGGCACGAAAGCATCTGTTTTCAGAATTACCCAAGCAACAGTATATCCACGTAGGTAAAGATATTCTAAATTTTCTAAAGATTCAGTTAATAACTGTTGCAATTGCAAAGATAAGCCAGGGTCACGGTAGGTAGAAATTACCGATAAACTTGCACCTTGTTGCATCAACCAAGCCAAAGCTAAGGCATCCCGTGGTGTGGATTGGTCAAAGGTCAAGGAGCCAGTGTCAACGTGGATACCCAAAGCCATCACAGTCGCTTCAGCAGAAGTCAAGGAAATTTCCTGTTGTTGCAATTGCTCCACAATTAAAGTTGTGGCGGCTCCTACCGAGGAAAGATGCGATCGCGTCGCAGGAATATCTGATTCTTGTCCTAAGTGATGGTCATAAACTATAATTTCCCCAAGATGGGGTAAATCTAACCACTCAGCAGCTTTACCCAAGCGATCGCGCTGTTGCGTATCCACCACAGTCAGAGAACGAATTTTTTCAGGATTCACCGAACGGCGTTCAATTAGCGGATATTCATCCCGATGCAATGCTAAAAAATCCCGCACAGGAGGATGAGAACCGCCAGTCAGCACAATCTTACTTCCCGGTAGTAAGCGCGTTAACCCTACTGCTGCTCCTAGTGCGTCAAAATCTGCGGTTGTGTGGCAAAGAATTAAATCCATAGTTAAGAGTCATTAGTCATCGGTACTTAGACAAAGGACAAATGACTAAAATGTTGCAATTTCTGCTAGCTTAAAAATAATAAGAAAGTGTCAGTGTCGCCCTTTAGGATATTCTATCCTTAGTATTTCGCTGTATTGGGAGAAGCAAAAATGACCATAATATTCCAATTTGCCTTGATAGGTCTAGTCCTATTGTCCTTTGTCCTGGTTGTAGGCGTTCCGGTTGCTTACGCTACTCCCCAAAATTGGGTTGAATCTAAAAAACTACTCTGGGTTGGTTCTGCCGTCTGGATTGCTTTGGTATTTTTAGTTGGTTTGTTAAACTTTTTTGTCGTGTAGACGACGGCTTTGCTCTGGCGCAGGCACATAATATAAGAACTAGAGGGGCAGAAAAGCCAAGGTCAAAGACCAAAGGAGAAAAGAAGAAATTTTTTCCGATTTCCTTTTTTTAACCGTGCTTTCCTGCTCCTCTACATTTAAATAAGAAATGTATATTGGCCAGAACTATAGTTGATTAAGAGGCAGTCATGGCAGTTTTCGAGGGAACTTTTACCCAAACGGAGCCTTTGCGGTTTGCAGTGGTGATTGGTCGATTCAATGACCTTGTTACCGGAAAGCTGCTAGAGGGATGTCAAGATTGCTTGAAACGCCACGGTGTAGATCCTAACCCCCAAGGTAATCAGGTAGACTATGTTTGGGTTCCAGGAAGTTTTGAGGTACCTTTAGTAGCTCGCCAACTAGCACTTTCCCATCGTTATGATGCTGTAATTTGTCTAGGTGCAGTCATTCGTGGGCAAACACCCCATTTTGATTATGTATCCGCCGAAGTTTCTAAAGGCATCGCCGCCGCTAGCTTTCAAACTGGAGTGCCAGTAATTTTTGGCATTTTGACAGTAGACACTATGCAGCAAGCCTTAGAACGGGCAGGTATCAAAGGTAATCATGGCTGGGATTATGCTCTAAACGCCCTAGAAATGGCAAGCCTGATGCGGCAATTGCGTTCTAACCTAGCAGAGCCATATTCTCGTAATAGCCAGTCTTTGCCAGCCTCTTTTCAAAGTGCCAGCATCGGCAATTTAACGGCGGAGTCAGAAGAACTCGGCTAGGATGTGTCATTAGTCATTTGTCCTTTGTCATTCACTAATGACCAATGACGAATGACCAATGACAAATTAATAAATAAAGGGGTTGACAATCAGAGATAAATTTGAGATATTGATATATGGCAATTGATTGCGGGTGTAGCTCAGTGGTAGAGCGTCACCTTGCCAAGGTGAATGTCGCGCGTTCGAATCGCGTCACCCGCTTCCAACTAAAACCTCTTGAAGTTAAAAATCTCAAGAGGTTTAGTATTTTTAGGGTGCATCGAAGTTTTTGGCGATTCGCGCTGTATTCCTGTGAATCGTTCCGAATTTTGATGAATTTCATAGATAGGTAGAATATAAAGTAATTTAGATATGGTGGAACTGTTTATTTGTGGATAGATTTTACCCATCTAGTAAAACTTGTTCAAACTATGGGGGAATTCAAGGGTATTAGTCTCTTAAAACAGGTTTATGTATGTCATAAATGTCGGCAGTGTGCTGACTAAGATTTCACACTGAGCGTAGTCGAAGTGTTAAATACATCTAAATTTGAAACTTATGCACGAATGTCTAATTCGTGTCTCGACATTAAGGGATAACCGCTCCTATGCTCCCTTTGAAATGTCAAATAATATCTAGCTTTGTCTAGATTTTATCTAGTAGAAGAAAAATTTAAATAAGATTGTCAGCTTCGGGGAAAGACTACAAATAAAAACTCCGTACTGATATGAAAATTAGGATACTTAGAGTCTGCTGCATCTACTGTTTGCAATCATGGCGATATTTGTATTGCCAGTACATGTATATAAAGAGAGCAATCTATAGTAGCAGAAGCTTCTATTGCATTTACCAAAGGATTATATTGTCGTAGTTCGTGTAAAACACGCTCAAGTTACTAGAACGCTTGTGCAATCTCAAAAACCCGAAAAAATAGATTTCAATGCTGAATACCCCTGTCCCTGTCGTCGCCGGGGTCAGTTAATTCCGATTACGTTGACAGAAGCATTTGGTTGCGATCGCTGTCAGCAAATCTTTGTTGTAGAAGATAATGGTCATGTCCTAGAACAGCTTTCCACCACCTATCCCTACAAACGGGCTTGGCGTTGGGTGGGAAATAGTTGGCATGTTGTCCATCCCCGCTTGGGAGAAAGCTATCTGCCTATAGCACTTGGCATTATTTTCGTGCTAGTGATTATATGGCTGCCATTAGCACTGCGATTAGCAAATGGTTCCAGCATTATTGCTTGGGCAATGGTGGCGGTGCTATTAGCTATTCTGCCAGCATTAATGGTCTGGCTTACCTACAGACGTTAACTCAATGACTGTTGAAGTTTTAGATGACCACCCCGAACCGATTACCAGTGCCCAACGAGCCTATCAAGCTTCCCTAAAGTTGGGGATCACAAAGGGAGCAGACCGAAGTCGTGCAGTATTGGCGATGGCGCAAGCTCTTGAGCGCTCATTTGACGACATTCTAGAAGCCAACACGTTGGATTTAGAAGCCAGTCGAGAAATGGCAGTGCCAGAGTTGATATTGGACTGGCTGAAGCTGACTCCTAAAAGGCTAGAGATGACAGTAGACGTTTTACAACGGTTAGGGGAATTATCAGATCCGCTACGGCGCGTCAGAACGGCTGATTATCAACTGGAAGATTCCCAGAGTTACACCCAGTTAATGCCTTTGGGAGTGATTGGATTTATTTATGAAGCCTTTCCCGATTTAGGAGCGATCGCAGCAGGTTTTTGTATTAAAACTGGCAATAGTATAATTCTCAAAGGCAGTACTGAAGCTAGCCATTCCAACGCCGCCATCGCTGAGGCACTGCAAAATGCGATCGCAGAAGTTGGTCTACCTCCAGGCTGTGTAGAACTGATTACAGCCGAACATGGTGCTTCAATTCGGGATTTAGTCACCCAAGACCAGTATGTGAATTTAGTTATTCCCTACGGACGTTCTAGCTTGGTACAGCAGGTAGTACGACAGTCAACTTGCCCAGTCTTAAAGTCCGCAATGGGTAACTGTTATCTCTACTGGTCACTAAATTCCAGTTTAGAAATGGTACGTTGGATGATTCTTGATAGCCATCAAAGTGAACCAGATCAAGTCAATGCCATTGAAAAGGTACTCATTCATCGTCAAGCCTTGCCATCATCCTTAGCAGTTCTGTGGAACAGCTTGATGGAAAAAGGCTTTGAAATTAGAGGGGATGCAGAACTAGTACAAGCCTTTCCCCAGTTGCAGCTGGTGAAGGAGGGCGAATGGGGAAATCCTTACTTAACAAAGACAGTAGCTTTTAAACTTGTAGATAGCTTAGAGGGTGCGATCGCTTGGATTAATGAACACAGCAGTGGTCATGCTGACTCCATCGTTACTGAATCCTACCAAGAAAGTCGGCAGTTTGCTTTGGGAGTTAACAGTGCCTCTACCTACATCAACACTTCCCCGCGTTTTTCCCGCAACCCTTCGCGGGGAGATTCAGTATTTCTCGGTATGTCTAACCAAAAAGGTCATCGTCGAGGATTTATCAGCCTAGAAACTTTGACCACTGTTAAGCACATTGTTCAGGGAAATGGCAGGTTTTAAATTAAATGGGGAATGGGGAATGGGGAATGGGGCATGGGGCATGGGGAGATAAGGAGCAGAGAAGAATAATTATTGATAACCAATTCCAATGCCCAATTCCCAATATTAAACTTAACAAAATCTTAATTTCTGCTTGATCCTGGATTGCTAGGTTCCTTGTATTTACATCTGGGTAGAGGTGAATATGGAACTTATAGATGGCAAACTGCTAGCAAATCGGTGTAGACGGCGGAGTTTTTTGTTGGGTGCAGGATTGTTAACTGGGTTAACAATTGCTAGCCAGTGGCATCCGGTATTGGCTAGCTCAAGGTTTTCTAGTTATCCATTCAGTCTTGGTGTTGCCTCTGGCGATCCTTTGCCGGATGGTGTTGTTATCTGGACACGGCTGGCTCCAAATCCACTTTCTGGAGGTGGAATGCCAGTGGTAAATGTGCCAGTGCGGTGGCAAGTTGCCCTTGATGAAAACATGAAACGAGTTGTGCGGCGAGGAACAGTACTAGCGACACCAGAGTTAGCGCACTCAGTCCACGTTGATGTACGTGGGCTAGATCCTGACCGTTGGTACTGGTATCAATTTGAAGCAGGTAGGGAAGTCAGCCCCATTGGCCGGACTCGCACAGCACCAGCATCTTATAGCTATACCCAACAACTAAACTTTGCTTTTGTCTCCTGTCAAGACTGGCAAAATGGCTACTACACGGCTTATCGGCATTTGGCTGAGGAAAACCTCGACCTTGTGGTTCATCTAGGTGATTACATCTATGAATATGGGCCACAATCTGGTGGACCACGCCAGCATAACAGTCCAGAAATCATTACTCTTGCAGACTACCGCGATCGCTACGCTCTGTACAGAACAGACCAGAGTCTCCAAGCTGCTCATGCTGCTTTTCCCTGGATTGTCACTTGGGATGATCATGAAGTTGACAATAATTATGCCAACTTAATCCCCGAAGATAACCAAAGCGAAGAGGCTTTTAGAAAACGCCGAGCTAGTGCGTACCAGGCTTACTACGAACACATGCCTCTACGTCAGTCTTCGCTGCCTAAAGGCCCAGATATGCTGCTTTATCGGCGGTTGAGTTTCGGTAATTTAGCTGAGTTCAATGTGTTAGATACCAGACAGTACCGCACTAACCAACCTTGTAATGATGGACTGAAGCCTCGCTGCCCAGAAGCTTTTGATCCAAATGCTACTATGACCGGCTCAGAACAAGAGCAGTGGCTACGAAAAGGGTTAGATCAGTCGCGATCGCGCTGGAATGTGATTGCTCAACAGACCATGCTCGGCCAGTACAATTTTAATAGTAGTCCAGGCCCCGGTGTCTTCAATGTGGATCAGTGGGACGGCTACGTGGCTGCACGTAATCGGCTCTTGAGTTTTCTAAACCAGCGCAAGCCTTCTAATCCAGTGGTGATTACCGGAGACATCCACTCTAGTTGGGTACACGATCTAAAGCTTGATTTTAATAACCCCAATTCAGCCACGGTAGGCACTGAGTTCGTAGGAACCTCAATTACCTCTGACTTTCCCACAGCATTTATCGCTCCAGTTCAAGCTTCACTAAGTAACAATCCCCATACCAAGTTTTTTGATGGTGCTTTTCGGGGATATGTCCGTTGCAACCTTACCCCACAACGCTGGCAAAGTGACTACCGCGTTGTATCAAGCATCGTTGACTTGAATGCCTCTGTCAAAACTCTAGCTTCGTTTACAGTCCAAAACGGACAACCAGGAGCGCAACTGAGTTAACGTGAGTTCGATCAACCTCTCCTTGACTTTAACTCAAGTTCAAGTCTCTCCCTCTCCGACTCGGAGAGGGAAGATTTTGCATAGTAAAACTAGGGAGAGGTCTTTGTAGTATGAAATATAACTTTAGATTATTCAAGCTAGAAGCGATCGCTTGTTAAAGGCTACAGCGAATCAATTTTCATTAAAAGTTATTTGGGAATTTCTTTGCAATACTTAACTAGCTTCTAATTAAAAAAAGTGAATATAGATTAACAATGATAACTAACATCATATTTTATTAAGTTCATCAGGCTAAATAGAGAGTATGCTTAACAATTGAAGTCTAGTTGACGATTTAAGTAACTAGGTGCAAACAAACTTAAATATTTGTTGAGTATTTTGTACTTTGCCATTTTTTTAAGTATTAAATACTAAAAAACAAAGTTTATTGTGTCAACTTACTAACTAGGTTATCAAGCGAGGTGGTGAAAATCCGACCTAAGCCAAATAGTAACAACAGCGAAAACAAAAGTAAACTTAACAACAACTACGTAAGATGATAAGAAAAATTTTGCTGACTGTATCGGGATTGGGACACGCAGAAGAAATGCTCAAAACCCTGAGAGAAATCCCTTCAATTGAATCTGCGAAAGTTACAATTTTGCATGTTGTTCAGGCACAAAATACTGCTGCTACCATGACCACTAAATGGGAAAATGGTGGTAAAATTCTGGCTAATGCCATTCAAACTTTGAACTTAGATCCTAGCCAGGTTTCTTCAATTTTGCGCGAAGGCGACCCCAAAGATGTAGTTTGCCAAGTAGCTGATGAAATTGACGCTGACTTGATTGTTATGGGTTCACGCGGACTGAAGCGACTACAATCTATTTTATCGAACTCAGTTAGTCAGTATGTTTTCCAGCTATCTTCTCGCCCCATGTTGCTGGTAAAAGATGACATTTATGTGAAAAAAATTAAGCGCATTATGGTGGCAATAGACAACTCTGATTCTGCAAAAAACTGCTTGAAATTGGCACTGTTTTTACTGCGAGATATTCAGGGAGGCCAGTTAATTTTGGCAAATATTAGTACAGATTTAGGTGGTAAAAAATCGGAAATAACCGAGGTTAACTCAGATAAAAATCCAGTTTTAGCAGCCGCAGTTGCAGAAGCTCAAAAACAAGGTATCCAATCTCGTTCTTATATCAGCAGTGGCAAACCTGGTGAAGAAATTTGTCGGTTAGCAGAAGAGTTGAATATAGACTTATTATTGCTCGGTTCTCCAGATCGTCGTCCATCCATCGCTAAGAGTTTTGTTGATATAGATCGACTTATCGGATCTTCCTTGTCTGACTATGTTCGAGTCAATGCTACTTGTCCGGTATTGTTGGCGCGGACTATAGCTTAAGTCAAGAATGCTGAGTATAAAAATTGTTGTAATAAGATAGTAAAGAAGTAAGATTTGTCTTGTCTTTACTACTCAACACAGGCTAAACGCCGCGCAATCCATATACAGCAATCAATTAGTGGTTGATAAATAAAAACCCCTACACTACTAGTGCAGGGGTTATTTATTTTATACACAAATTCTTAACTATCTTTTCCACCTTGGCGGCTAGCAGTTTGGATGTACAGAATTAGTAAAAACACAGTGGGAACTAATACGAACAAAATGCTCGCTACGAACCCCAGGTCATTAACTTGCATGGCAAGAAAGCCTCTCTTAGTTTTCCAGTCAACAACATTAGGATACCATTATCAATGACAGAGTTAGCCCAAATTTTTTACTTTCTCAAATGCTAACTACGAATGCTCCCAAAAAATTTAAGGCTTTGTGACTACGCTGACTGAGCCATTCACTAAAGTTTGACACGCAAGGCGGTAATTTTCTGGCTTTTTCTTGAATTTCCGGTTTTCTACTTCTGTGCGAGGGGAAAGATTTTCTAGTCCTTCGACTATTTCAACAATGCAAGTACCACATTGACCATTACCGCCACAATTGGTCATCTTGCCAATGAATGTATATATATCAATGTCATTTTGCATGGCTTTGAGTCGGAGATTGGCACCATCTGCCGCTACTACTTCTTTATTCTCTTTAACGAATTTGATATTACCCATAATTTATTCCTCCTTGACTCTAAGCTTGGCTTTCAAGGCTTCATATTGACATGGCTTGATTCACATCTTATTTATTATATTAAAACATTACAAAATATTAATAAATGTAAATTTTAAAAAACATAGTGCCACAAAAAAATAGAACAGGTATGTTACCTGTCCTACTCAATTGAAAAATAGATTAACTTACCTAAATCCCACGGCTGCTTGCCAAACGAAAGCAAGCAACAAGAAGAATACAGGGATGACTGGGAGAACGTCTACCAAAGGATCGAAAATTTGGTAAGCTTCAGGCAGTTTTGCTAATAAAAGTGCTGCTTCCATGTTTGTTTAAATCCACCTATCCAACACAGCTTTCATAATTGAGAAGTATCTTAACATGGTTTGGTCATTGGTCATTAATACCCTATTCTTCGACTTCCCACTGTTCATCTCCACCTTCTTCGTTGAGCCAGTGGCCAAATTCTGTGGTGAAGCGATCGCTCAAGATTGCTTCTCTAATCTTTTGGGTAAAGCGAATTAGCTCGGTAATGTTGTGAATGCTCAACAAGGTATAAGCTAAAATTTCTTGTGATCGCACCAAATGAGATACATAAGCACGGCTAAAATTTTGACAAGTGTAGCAGGGACAAGTTTCATCTAATGGCGTAAAATCTTCACGAAACTTAGCATTTTTTAAATTCCAGCGTCCGCCCTGGACTATTGCCGTTCCATGTCTTGCCCAGCGAGTGGGAATTACGCAATCAAATAAATCTATACCAGATGCGATCGCGATCGCCATTTCCCGATAAGTACCCACACCCATCAAATAACGCGGCTTTTCGGGCGGTAGAAGCGGTGCTGTCACTTTTACAATCTCAGCCATCAATTCTGGCGGTTCTCCCACACTCACGCCACCAATGGCATATCCAGGCAAATCTAACTTAGCCAAAGCTTCAGCCGCACGGCAACGCAAATCCAAATACACGCCCCCTTGCACAATCCCAAACAAAGCTTGCTCACTACGTTGATGAGCCGTTATGCAGCGTTCTAACCAGCGATAAGTCCGTTCAGTAGCAGTTTCCACCTCTTGGCGAGTCGCTGGGTAGGGCGGACACTCATCAAAGGCCATGATCACATCTGCCCCTAAAGTATTTTGAATCTCAATAGAGCGTTCTGGTGTCAAGTTAATAATTCGTCCATCATGTGGTGAACGGAAAGTTACACCTTCTTCAGTAATTTTCCGCATCTCACTTAAACTGAACACCTGAAACCCACCAGAATCTGTGAGCATCGGGCCGTTCCACCCCATAAACTTGTGTAATCCACCACCCCCAGCCACGATCGCTTCGCCTGGTTGTAGGTGAAGATGATAAGTATTGGATAAAACCATTTGCGCCCCAGTATCTCGTAGCTGGGCTGGGGTGATAGTTTTGACATTTGCCAGCGTACCCACTGGCATAAATCTGGGGGTTTCTACAACCCCGTGAGGAGTGGAAAACACTCCGGCTCTAGCTTTTGTCTGACTACAGCAAGCAAGACATTCAAAGGAAAAATTCGCACTCATGCCATTTTAGATTTTTGAAGATGCGCCTATTAAGACTTAAGCAAAACTATACGATGTAGGGGCAATTCATGAATTGCCCCTACATCAATAAAGCGCAGCCTTACTTACATCAAATTAGTATAGTAGTCGCTATTTTAAAAAGAATCAGAACAGTCATCGTCAATTTCTGCATCCCATCTGGCTGAGAGAACTTGCTCCATCATCGCTTCTATGGCGCTGACATTGAAGGTTCGCTCTCGTCGCTCTTGTATGGGGGTTGAGCGGGGAATCAACCGCAGACACACTCCTTCTTGCATCAAATCGAAGTAAGTTTCTTGTTGCGATGACTGTTTGAGTTCCAAGTAATCAAAACTACAAACATTCAAATATAGCGCATGATTAGCCACTAAGGTAGACCTTTGTGGATTAGCAAAAACTTCCATCACATCCCCTTCACCCTCGCTCAGTACCTTATCTTCTTGGGTGTAGATGTAGTGGACTCGACCTAAATCTGCCAGCAATCGCCGGATGTCGAGCTTATTCACAATGATGCCCGTGTTAATAATGCACGGAGCTGGTATCCTGGTGTCGGGTAGATGGTGACTCATAGGAAAATAGCGATTGAGCTAAGGAGAGCGATAACAGAGCTAAACTGTCAAAATTGAATAGCTTGTTTACTCCCTACATTTAAAAAAATATCAATTTTGTGGGGCAATCGTCTAACAATTTAGAGTAAGTTTTTAGTTAACGAATACAAAACACAAATTTTGATTCCTGATGGAATTTTAATTTCCTGAATCATTTTATTTTTGTATAAAAAACTACTCAAAATTTTTTATTTATTACTTAGACCAGCATAACAAAATTTTCAGTGATAATCTCTAACAGAAGTAAATCTTATCTAAAGCTTTAAAGTTTACTGATGTTCAATTGTAGTCAAATTATGGTGATTATCCAGCAATTAGCCAAATATTAATGTAACTACGATGACGAAACAGCAACAGTGGTGGAAAAAGCTGCTGTTAAAGCTGGCAGCTAGTATTATATTTTACACAAGTATTCCATTGCCGTATTTGAACGGATTAGATTTTCAGGGAGTGGCACGTCTTGCTTCGCTTGTAGGGTTAATAATTGGGGGAATTTTAGGGTTACTGGATACGGGGATGGATTATTTTGGGATGCCAGTGTTAACTCGTAGTGCTTTAGTAGTAAGTATTTGGATTGCCATAACTGGAGGACTGCACTTAGATGGGGCAATGGATACTGCCGATGGTTTAGCAGTGGGCGACCCAAATCGGCGGCTGGAGGTGATGGCAGATAGTGCTACAGGTGCATTTGGAGCAATGACTGCGATCGCCTTGGTGCTACTCAAAATCACAGCCTTAACAGATATGCCAGAAAACCGTTGTTTGCTGCTGATGGCGGCTTGTGGCTGGGGACGTTGGGGACAACAGGTAGCGATCGCACGATATCCTTATTTGAAACCAACTGGTAAAGGCGCATTTCACAAACAAGCCATTCGTTCTTACAAAGATTTGTTACCAGGATTGTTATTGCTGTTGGGTTTGAGTGGTTTACTTGTGCTGATAGATAGACAGGAATTATTTCTCGCACTGGCAATGATAGTTGCTGGAAGTGCGATCGCCACTTTAACCGGCGCATGGTTCAACCACAAATTAGGCGGACACACCGGAGACACCTACGGCGCAGTCGTCGAGTGGACTGAAGCCTTATTTCTTTGCGTGATGACCGTTTTTTAAGATGTGGGGACAAGAGGACAAGAGGTGAGAACTTGAAATAAGTCTTTCCCCTTGTCCCCAATTCTCCTTGTCCCCAAGTCCTCTTCCCAATTCCCAATTATTTAATCGGTTGCAACTTTGTCACCTTGAGTTTAAAAGCCCCAACCCCAGTTTCCCCAAAAGACCGGACACGAATCACATAATTCCCTGTCTCTACGATGCGGGTAAATAGTAGGGAATTGCTACTACCATCGGGGCCATCATCATTTTCTGCCAGAGTCGATCCATCAGGTGCTAGCAGTGTAATGATGCTGTCAAAATTTTCAGATGACAGATCAACTGCTAAATTATCGCCCTTTTGTAACTTCACAGTATAATCACGAGCAAACCCACCTTGACCTGTGGGAATGTCTTTATCTGAGAGGCTATCGGAAAGTTCAGTACTGTTAGATAAAGGAATTGGACTATACAACTTATTTTGAGCAAAAGCTGCGCTTGTACTTACACCTATTGCCAGCAATGTGGCAGGAATAATTATGAGTTGTTTTAAACCCGCCGCAAAAACTTTATTCATACATTTCAAGCAATTTTTTCCACAAAAATAGAGTAATTAGGTCGATTTATGCGCTTATCTGTTCAATTTAGCTCATTAATTTTGGAATTTATCCGTCTTTAACGGCAGTGGCTACTGCTACTAATCCTAAGACCACTATTCCATACTGACGAAGAGTTTGCACAGCAGACCTGGCAGTAGCACCAGTAGTATAAATGTCGTCCACTAACAGCACAGGAACATTTGGGGGGCGATCGCGAAATTCTTGTCCGACAGCAAAAGCTTGAGCCAAGTTTTTTTCTCGCTTAGATACCGATAAACCAAATTGCGCTTCAGTTTCTCGGACTCTGGCTAAACCGTTTAGTTTCAATTTTAATCCAGTTATTTCGCAGAAGCTTTGTGCTATTAGTGCAGCTTGGTTGTATTGACGTTGCTTTTGCTTGCTAGGGTGCAGTGGAATGGGAACCACCACAGGCTGGCTATCTCGCCTCGGTGAATTTAACAACCATGCTTCTCCTAACCATTGACCCAAAGGGCGGGCTATTTGGGGTTGATTTTCGTATTTCATCACAGCGATCGCTCGTTTCACTGGGCCACCATACTCCCCCCAACCAAATACTGGTATTGGCTCTTTCCATAGAGACATTGGGTCTTTACGTTGACATTTTTGGAGTTGTCTGGTGCAGTTGTGACAAAATTCTTGGGAAGTTGCGCGTTGGCATAGTGAACAATGGGATTGGAGAAAAAGATTAAGTAAGCCCGTGAGATTTTTAATCCAAGTGTGCATTTAGAATTGTCCTTTGGCATTAGTCACTTGTCCTTTGTCACTTGTCCTTTGTTCTTAGCTAATGACCAATGACCAATGACCAATGACTAATGACCAATGACTAATGACTTAAAATACATGCGATCGCAGCGTGTTGTTTCTACTCCCGTTGATGGAGTGTAGCCGTTACTTTCATACAGCTTGACTGCTTCCACCAAAACACTGGCGGTTTCAATCCAAATTTGCCCAAAACCACGCTCTGCGATCGCTGCTTCTAGCTGTTGTAACAAATATTTTCCTAATCCCAAACCCCTAATGCTGGGCAAAAGATACATTTTGCGAATTTCTACAGCTTTTTCACCTCGGTGTATGGGGTAGTATGCCCCAGTTCCTACTAACTGGCTTTGGTGTTCAATTACCCAAAACTCCCCCCCAGTAGCTAAATAATATTCCTCTACTCGCAATACATCTCGGTCAGCGCCGTTGGGTTCCCAACCCAGACCGTATTCTGATAATACATAACTGATGACTTCGGCGGCTCTAGTGCGATCGCTGGCGACCCAATCACGAATTATAAAATCTTGATAATAGTTTTTCATTACCATTTGCTGGTCAAGTTTACACAGAAAATTTTCTGGTTCTATATCCCAATTTACTCAGCAAATAGCAATTCTTGCATGGTCAGTTTCAGGTGGTACTCTCAAGATGTCAATAAAGAGGCAAGGGGAGAGGAATTATCTTCCCCTCCCCAAGTCTATTTAGCAAGGATAATCCAGCGATATAGTAGTAATGCTTGCGGCGGGCTACGCCTACGCTGACATTGATCTTAGTCTCTATAACCTCTATAACCTGTCCAAGGGCCCCAGATAGCTAAAGTAATACCAGGGCTTTGAATGTTAACGAACAAAGTATCACCATCGGGTGAGAAGCAGGCTCCAGCAAACTCACCAGTTTGGAGGGCGTTACGTGCAAATTTGTAGATTTCACCACTGGGAGTAATACCTATCAAGAAATTGTCACCACTTCCGTCCTCACAGAGGATAAGATCGCCAAAAGGTGCTACGACTAGGTTATCGGGCATATCGAGTTCATCTTTAGATTGAGACTCGACAAACAGTTCAATTGTCTCTTCACCCGGAATGTAGCGCCATACCTGACCACCCCCTACAGGGCCACCACTTGTAGCAGTGAAGTAAAATTCACCTTTGCTCTTCTTGTCATCCTTGCCGTTTTTGTCTTTCTTGCCCTTGTTGTCATCGTACCAAATGCCTTCCCCACGGTTAAACCGGGCTGCACCTAAGCTACGACCTTGGACTCTGACATTATCTACAGTAGTAGGGTTTGGCTCAGGAATAGTCACCCAATCTACATCCCATTTCTGTCCTACTACGAAATCGGTAGTGGTGTTAACCTCTGGTCTATCCTTGATCCTCAGAGCTTGGAGAGTGCCTCCTGCTTTTAAATTGCCATACTGTTTCGGGATAAAACGATAGAAGAGGCTACTTCCACTATCTTCAGTCTGATAAACAATTCCAGTTTTGGGATCTACAGCTACAGCCTCATGATTAAACCGTCCCATTTCAACTAGAGGTACTGGTTCAACAGGAGAGGTGGCCTTAGCTGGAACCTCAAAGTTATAACCATGTGGCTTAGTGACTCCATTCGTCGCAGTTGGTATGGTTACATCTTCTTCGCAGCTAATCCATGAGCCCCAAGGAGTTAGACCACCTGCACAGTTACGAATGGTTCCACCAAGAGAACTGAACTCTTTGATCAGTTTGCGATCGCGCCCAACAATTAGAGTTGTAGTGCCACCTCTGCAAATAGGATCGTAGGGATTGGGCACTTGTACTTTTGTACCAGAAGTATTGCTAAGTTCGTGATTGCGAACCAGGATTATTGTGTTTCTGGGCCCAGGAAAGGCTGCCATTCCATCATGATTACTAGGCTCTAAACTCCCATCGCTCATGAGAGTGCCTGTGCGAGATATAACTTGATACCGAAATCCACTTGGTAAATCTAACAAGCCATTGGGATCTGGTAAAAGTGGCCCATATCCTATGCCATATCTTGATCCATAGGCTTGTTGGGCAAGAAGACCCTTCATAGGAGACACCATCAAAGTGCCAACAGCAGTAGTGCCTGCTATTGCAAAAAATTTACGTCTTGAAAATGTCATGAGGATGGTTTGGTTACTTACATAATGCTGAAGAAAAAGTATTTTATTTTGATTAAGTTTGGGTTATGCCTTATTTAATTTAGGGTTAGTTAATAAAATATGAATATATACAAATTTGTCTTTTCTTTTAGCAAATTTATGTATGTAATACCAATTTAATGTGAAGCTGCACATATCTTGATCCCCCTAAATCCCCCTTAAAAAGGGGGACTTTGATAGATGTTTTTCCGGTTCCCCCCTTTATTAAGGGGAGCCAGCGCGGTCTTCTCCCAAGGGGAGACGCTAAAAGCGATGGGGTCTCCCCCGCCGCAGGATGCGCGAAGCGCTGTAGTGGAGCGACTGGCGTG
>NZ_JACJSF010000125.1 GCF_014698035.1 Desmonostoc muscorum FACHB-395 | reverse complement strand
TAGAAAGTGCAGAAGTTCTCAATGATGGAGACTCGACTAAAACATTTTGATTTAAAGGTAAACTCATCCTGTTCGACTCCTAAGTAAATTTCAAAACTTTAGGTATTCACTCGCAGCAAACTTTTCTCACCAACTAATGAGAAACGATTCGATATAGTTGGTGTCTTAATTAAGGTTGGTGACATCAATTCAACAAGGTAAAACCAAGAATTATGTACCAACGCAATCCCCAAAATCAGCCGTTGCTTTGTTCCTTTGTCGTGAGAGCAGAGGATCACTCTTTCGCCCAAAACAAAAGCAGGTTTTTGCACAGTGATGACTTCTAATTCTCCAGTCCCGATGATTTGGTTTTGTGTGGCGTGGAGTATTTCATTGCGGCAGTCAATTGAATAAATCCAGCACTCATGCTTCCATTGCATACCGCAGCAATAGCCAAATATTCTGTTGGTTCGCAGGTAAACTCTCTCCACTAAATTCACCTCAACGGATGGAATTGTTTGTCCCCAAGGTGGGGAAAGATACCAACTTGTTTGAAGTGCATTAATGTGGTCAATCATGCTTTTCTCCCCTGGAATTAATAACCTAAAAATCTTCGGCAATCTCTAACAAAAAGCCGCGTCCTGTATTCTGTACTTGCACTAGTTCTCTATCCAGCAGTGTTTGAATGACTGAATCGGAGAATTGGAATTGCAGCCGATGTAATGGAACACAACCACCACAAAGTTGAAGTAAACGCAGCAAGTGCTTGGCTCTCCCCTCAAAGTTGTCTGTAGACTTAGCCATTGTTTGCACCCTTAGTTAATACGGTTAACTGTCGGTTGAGAATGTTTATCTGTTGTTGATAAAAGTCAATCTCTGCGGTAATTTGCTGAAATAATTCTTCTGGTGTGAGCGGTTGGATTTGATCCTCTTTCAAGTACGATATTTCATCAGAATTCTGCTCAAACGAGATTTCGACTATTCTGAGGGGTTCGGGAGCTACGGCTTGGGCTTGGGTTGCGATGTAGTTGTCGAGTTCGGCTTGAGCGAGGGCTTGGTTGTCAACTTTCTGAAGCTGCGTGGATTGGTGGGCGATGATTGCGTTTACCCAGGTTTCAGTCGCTCTTCTATCGCCGGTAGGTGTAGCGCCGAGTTCGGCAGCGATTCTTTTGATGCGGGGTAGATTATAGCGGGAGAGGGCTTGCTGTGTATACCTTACATGGGTCATAATAGAAACTCCTGTAAAAGGGTCAAAGGGTGATCGCAGAGCCTACGAAACTTGAGCGGTCGCCTTTTGTTTTGTATGTTTCTATTTTACCGTTACCAACGGACAAAGGTCAAGCAACAACAGTAATTATTTTGGCAGTATCGAAAAAATCGGTAATATCGGCATTCAGTGCTTCACATAAAACGTTAACAACCTCTACTGAAACAGTAATTGTTCCACTTTTAAGGCGGGTAGCATAATAGTCAGGCTGCTCTAACTGCTGAATATATTGATGTGCAACCTTTAGTCCAAGGTCAGTAGTTTTTTGTTCAAGCTGACGACGGGGGATATTTCCGCGTAATTCTGTTAATTTTTTGGCTTGTTTATTACCCCATTTAAATGTAGCAATATGTTCAATATCTATCATCGTAGTAATTTTTTTACCGTTGCTACTTGCCAGCATAACATTTTAGGTTTATTGTTGTAAGCAGTAATAAAGTACCTTACAGGGAGGTGGCATAACCGTTCATGTCATTAACTTTGTATCACTATGCAACAACTCAGTACTGCGATCGCCCTGGCTAGTTAAGGAAAGTTGGTCTAAGTTGAGTCATAGAAGCAAAAATCAAGGAGGCGATCGCTTCTCTAAGAAGATTGGGCTAGGGGGATGAACGCTAATACCAGATGGCCCAAAAGACAAAGCATCGTAATGTATGGCTTTTGATATATGCTGCTAGTTCATCAGTCAAAGGTATTTCTTCCTCTAAAGCCCCATGATTTCAGGGAAGTAGGATTTTTACACCAAAATAAAAAAATGACAAACCCACAAGTGTTACAAACAGCAATCAATGGCACAGCTAACGCCCACACTGGGCTGCACCAAGCCATTCACGAACTGCGGCATGGTTCGGTAACTGAAGCGAAGCAACTGCTGGCGCGACAGGATAGTGGGGAAGAGCGAATGTACTGATAGTGCTGTAGTATGGGCAGATTGGGCTGCAATTTTATCGCTGTGTGACAGGTGAGGGTGCGGAATGTGGGATTTATGCTTCATATTTCAACATTTTGCACAAAATTTGCTTCTGTACAATCAGAATTTCTATTTACCTAAGTAGGATAATAAAATTATAATTATCATTATTTATTATCCTGAATTACTTTGTTTGGTTTTATATTTTTCAATCTCGCTAATTGGTAATAATAATGTATCTTCTATTTCTTGCCGGATTTCATTGCTGACTTGGTAACTGCTATTAAGGCATTTGACCAAGAGCAAATTACCATTATAATATTGCTTTAATATTTGCTGTTGAATAGTGTTGAATTGCCAACCATTCCCTAGATTACTATTTTCTTCCAAGTCTGCATCTATTTTGTCTAATAAGTATTGACAATTTTTTATCCACCAAGTTTTAAGTTTATTTTGCTGTTTAATTAAATTATCAACATTAGGATTAGATTCTTCAGGAGGCAGAGCTTTGATGAAGCTAATTCTATGCAGTAAATCTATTTCACAGCTTAATCTAGATATAACCTCACCTTCAAGGATTCCATCATTATCTAAAAGTTGGTTAGGAAGTTCTAACTCTACTAGTTCGCTATCAAAGCCTAGAATCAGCTTGTTTTTATAGATACCCGTTTGATTAATACGCCTTTTAGATAGTTCACTAAAAGTATTAACAAGAACATCTCTAAAAGAAAATGACCAGAATGGTTGGTTCTGCTCGAATTCAAAGATAATAAAAAATGCAGATTTATTAATAAAAAACATAAGAAAATACGCTCTTACTGCTGCTTTTTTAAATTCCTCGTCAATATAAAAACATTTTTGAGTAATCCAAGCAAGCAACCTTTGCGACTCTCCATCATAAGCTAAAATCTTATCAACTTCACGTTTCATATATAATAGCATCTTGTCTGAACTCAATAGCAACTCGGCTGTTAATAAAAACACTTCCCACCAGCGTTTATTTGTAATTTGATTACACAGCATTTTTAAATAAAATTCATTATCATTACAAAGGTTGTAATTATTAACAAATTCACGGCTTATAAAATACTCTTGAAAAGTCAGGTGTGAAAAAGACCAAATTCTTTGCGCTCGCTCAATTAATAAACCATGTTGTGCCTCAATAGCTCGTAAGACTACACGACTATCCTGATGGGAAATCTGCAAAAAATCTGCAATATATTTCTCTAACTCTTCCTGTTCAAATAAGACATATTGCTGTTGTTCAAATTTCTTCACTGCTATATAGCTTAGGAGCTTCCACTTCTTCTCCAAAGATAAGCCTCCATAAATTTCAGCCCGATCAATTTCCCTGTCCTTGTCCCATTTCTCCAGTAGTAGCTCCAATCCTTCTTCATACAGTTTCGATCGCTTTGAGTAAAACTTTTCCTGAGCTTGAAAAACCGCACAGCTCAGACTTAGTAAAATAGGTGTAATTGCTAATTCCTGAATTGGTTGATTTTCTTCCAAGTAAAGCTTATCTAAAAATTGTCGTGATTTCGCCTGCCCATCATTTTTTTTTGAACAAGCTGCTTTAAACCAGTGTTCTACAAATATATTCACCTGTGCTTCACTAAAATCTGCGACTTCCACATAATCAAAACGCTCAAACCGTGATTCTTGACTTTGTGTACGGCAAGTCATTATCAACTGATTATGGGGATATACACGAGCAAATCGTTTAATTTGCTTACAAATTTCTCCTCCATCTATTCGTGATATCTCATCTAATCCATCAAGTAAAATCAACCCTCTACCTTGACTTAACACTAACTTAGTCTCAGCATCAGACAATCGCCATTGTTGAGTTAAATAACATTCCAAATTATGTTCAAATCTACGACCATCATCTACAAATTCTCGCAGCTTAATCAATATCGGAATTCGCTGCGGTTGCAACCTACCTTCATTACATTCAGTGACGATACGTTGTAAATAAGTTGTTTTCCCAGAACCTGGCTTCCCCAATACCATCAAATTAGTATTTTTTGCCAGTACTGTGAACCCAGATACTCGATGCTGCTGTTTACCTAAACCAATGCGATCCAAACTGCGATAACTAGAATATTCTTTAACGCCAACGCTAAAATCTTGCCACAAGTCATTTAGTTCTGATTTGCGGCTGCTGCTAACTTTTTCCAGGATATTAACATCAACAAACAACTCCCCCAAATCTACCCAATGATCAACGCCCAAAAGTGGCATCGTTCCATACAAACGTTGGATATCATCATGTATGCGATCGCGCACTTTGTGTACCAGCGCATCTATTGATGTGGTATCAATTGCGATGGAAGAGGGCGATACTCCTTCGGAGTCACTTCGTGAACGCACTTCAAGCAAAGGACGCAAATTATCGATACGTTGTTGTACATCGATTCCCACTTGCGATCGCACATATTCCAACAATGCCCAAAGCGCTTGTTTTCCTTGCGCTACTTCGCCAGAATCAGCAAGCTTGCACACCATATCTGGGATAAAAATTGCCACAGCACCACCCCAACTGATGTGTTGCAGCACAGGTTCATCATTACCCAAAGCCAAAACTAGAAAAGGACGACGGTTTCTCTCATCTTCCAAAAAAGGTCGCAGCAGCTTCACCAGTTCATTGAGCGTGTAAGGTTCTAATCTGAGATTTTGAAAGTTCTTGGCATCGGACTGATTTTGTGAATGTGGTTTAGCCCTTCCTTGAATCAGCTTAATGGCTTCGCCGTGGTTGCTAATTAGTGGAGATTGGGGAATTTTTGTGGTTTCGTAGTATACTTGTAATTTCTGCTCTACTGAAACTGTCAGTGTCCGGTTTGTGATCCATTCAAACTCTGGAACTAGATGGGGGTTAAGTCCTGCTAGAAGCGCCCCTGTAAGAACACCATGTTTACCATCTAACTGCTGATAGGCGACTTCGTAATCGCGGGATGCAGCAATCAAAAAGCGATCGCACCCTGAACTATGTCTTCCCAGCTCGGTATCTTTAAAGTTGAGTAATTCCCCACTAAAACAGCAATCTAACCAAATAACCTGCTGTTGTGCTTGACTTTGCTGCAAAATCTCCCATAACTCTCGCAGCGATAAACCCCATAAGTTTTTGCTAGGGCTAGCATCACTAGTTCCTAAAAAACCTTGCGTTAAACTTTGTCTTAATTGCTTTCGCAGTCCATGTCCAGCGAAAAATAACAACGCCGTCTCTGGAGGCTTCCCACTTTCTGGGAGAAATAAATCGAGGATTGCTGCTTCTAATTCTTCTGTCTTAACTAGTTTATCTGGGTCAACCTGCAATTTCCCATCTATATTGCTGCCTGGAAAGCGCTTGACTCGAAAATTCCCGTGGGTTTCTAAAAGTTGGGCGATCGCTTCTGCATCAGTTGCGGGGGTTGTAAGATGCTTGTAGTTACCTGTTGCTGAATCTTTGAGGAAAGGGTACTTGTTGATACCTACTACTAAAGCATCTCGGCTCATGTGAAGAATGTGAAAAGAAGTATTTGGGCTGAATGTGTAGATTATAGCTAAAATCTAACAGTGTTTTTTTTTACTTACTGTGCGATCGCTGATGAAAGACACTTGAATATTTTCTGCTGGACTGAATTAACTGAGTATTTTATTTCTGTAATTTGATTAATCAAACTCTTCATCATGAGCCATATCATCCTGTATATTAGTCCTAGCATACTTAGATAGGTAATTATAAAATTTGTATGTTGCTGAACCAAAAATAAATTGTGCTGCTACTGTGGAGGCTTTTTCCTCTAACGTAATATCTGCTGGCGCTGGAAGCCCGATAGCACGAGAACGTTCGCCTGAAATCGCACTTTTTGATAGGTGGTTTCTAACCGTTTGATAGCATTTATCTCCAATAGCATAGGCTTTTTCTATTAGTTTATTAACAAAATCTACGTGTTGAAAAATAAATTCTTGATATGTATCACTCAAGAGCAAACTAACTGTTTGAACTTTGGTTATATCTTTTGAGTTAACCCACTCTTCAAGCACTTTTAAGCTAATAGAATTAAATCCTAATGAAGCTTCTTCAAATAATTTAGGTATCCAAAAAGAAGTGTAGTATGTTCCTATTAGTGCTTCTTGTCTAATATCGCGCAAAATATCCTCGTATTCATTACTATCGGCTAAACCATCAAGTCCGTGATGGAATGCTATATAGGGAAGCGGCTGGTAATTTTGTTCTCCTGCCTCTTCAAACCGCTTAATTCTTCTTAATAGTAAGTTAATTAAAGAACGTGGAGTTCTTGTTGAAGCATAAGCTAGGAATTCACTGATATGATATTCTTCTATATTTTGAGTATGTTCAAGCTTATTTAGTAAAATTATTAATTCTTCATCTTTCAAAACATCTGGAGAAACGGCATATTTCTCAAACACTTGACACAATGTACTAGCTAGTTCTGTGCTGTTATTTATATCTGCTTTAAGTGCTGTTTCTACGGCTAGCCTCGGTTCAACACTATAAATAGTAGACAAAGAATCTATAGTTAGCTGTTTAACTGTGAGATTGCTGTGATTTAGAAGCTTGTTAGTAATGTCAATATTAAAATATTTACCCGCAATTGCTTGGCAAAGGGTAGGATGGTCAGTGTCTACAGCACGTTGGACAATAGCAATAGCCTGGCTATAATTTGTATTGATGACTCCGAATAGCAATGAGTATAAATATCTCGTTAGAGGAGAATCTGGAGTAGCAATTAATTTCTCACATATTTTCTCAGTATAACTAGGATTAAGTTGAGATAATTTACCTAAAAATGTATAAGGAAAAGGAGATACGCCAGTGCCTACTAAATCTTCTAACTTTGCACTGATATTCTCCATTCCCTCTGTTGCATCTGGATATCTCTGTAATAGCTCTTTAGCTATGTGTAGACAAATTCCTTCTGCACGCTTAGTCCTAATATCAGAATTAATGCTTGAGTGCTTTTTCTGTTCAAATAACCAATCCCAGTCATAACTATGTCTCAAAGCAGCAGTAAGTTTTAATTCAAAAGACTTGGGAATTGATTTGAGGACTTTCTTGGCTTTTCGCTTGACTTTTGTGAAGGAGTTATGGCTGGTATGCCATAAAAGTGCATTAATAATACTTAAATTAACTAGTGGATTAATATTTCCCTGTATTAAAGAACTAAAATTATCTAATATCTTTAATTGTTCAGGTATCCACTGTTGTTCTTCTTCAAGAGTAATTTCTCTACCGAAAGAAGCAACCGGTTTTCGGAGCGCATTCTCTAAACTCTTTACTGCTCGGATAACCACATTCAGTTCAGTTGCTTTAGTACAGCTTATAATCAACTGAAGAGCCTGTTCACGAATTTGTTGAGTATTTTGAAAGCTTACAGCAAAAGGAGTAAAAGTGAGTGTAAAACTCTCAAATTCTTCAGAATGAGAGCTTTTGACTAAAAATTGGTCGAGTATATCAAGTAGAAAACATATATCATCTGCTTGGTTTGATAAACGCAACCAGTTAGTAACTGCTACTAGAATAATCTGGTTAAATTCTACTGATTTTTTGATATCATAGCTAGCAATTTTTTGTAAAACGCCTATTCCACCAGATTTTCTTAGTTCCCATAACAATTCACAACAGGAAGGCAGATAAATTAAAGTGTAGCTAATAGTTTTAAGTATTTCAGGTAGCTGAAGTAGCACATTGTTATGTGTATAGCAGTAAATTCTTGCTATACTTTCATCTTCTGATATTGTGCTAGGGTTACGTATGGCAGATTCAACTATCTCCAATGCTTGTCTTGGTTGATAGTAAGCTACTGTCTTAATAACATTTAACCATTTGCACCTATCATAATTTGATGATGAACGGAAATCTTCCCAAATATTATGCCAAATATTTGCTAATAAATCTGTCTCTTTTCTGCTTTTATAGCGAATACGCCAATCAAGTTCAGCAAAATTTTTAAGTAATTCTGCCAGACAAACCGATTTAAATTTATTGAATAATTCTTGTATATAACCTGTTGATTCTCCTTGAGCAGTTAAGCAGGCTCCATATAGAATATGGTCAGCAAGTACATCAGGAGTAATTCTTAGAATACCGCCACGGCGAACTAAAATTCCTGATTGTTCAAGTATTCCAACACTACTTACTAATTTAGACGTGCTAACCTGAAGAAATTCTGCTGCTACTTGTTTAAACTGTTCATTACTTAATCGCATTGGTGCGACGGCAGCAATTAGCTTTAATAAGTCCTTACAAAACCCAGGTTCAAGTTTCTGACCAATCTGCCCAAGAATAGCATCTCTAAATCTCGTTATTACGTTATACTGAAATTCTTCATCTCGTTCAAGTAAGGACGGAAGTATTGCTTTTTCTACTAGTAATCGCCCACCAACTACAGTTACTAATGGGCAATCTTTTGAGACTGTAGCTAATTTATCCACTAAATCTGCGTAATTCTCACCTAGTGCCTGATTTGCTAAAGCTTTTACATCATCACGACTTAATTCTTTGAGTTCATCCAATCGTTTAATTTCACGGGAATCGATACCAGCTTGTCTGAAAATTCCTTGCAGGTATTCCACACTATAAGGTCGGCATGAAACTATTAATTTATTCGTGGGGTTTTGCCGGAAGAACGCAAGTAAAACTGCTACATCTTCTTCACGACGGTGTGCATCATCTAACACTACTACACAATTATTGTTAGGTAAATCAACTAAATTTTGTGCTGTGATAGGGACTCCTTCTTCTACAAACCATAGGGTCAAATTGGAATTATTAAATTGTTCTGCAAAAGCAAGGAGTAATTTGGTTTTGCCAATTCCCCCACGTCCAGATAAAATGACGATTTTTTGTTCATCTGATTGCACAAAATCGTTAAGGTTTTGCAGATAATCTGTTCTCCCAACAAGTCGCCAAGCGTGATTAAATGGCTTTTTGGTATTTAGCCATTCACGAAAAAAATCTTCCCATGATACAAAGGGTGCTAATCCAGAAGAAACTAAAGGAGCTTTTTCATTATGTTCTAATTCGTTATGTTTTTCTCCTTTACCAAGAATGAGTTCAATTGATTGATCTGGTCTTCTAATTAGTGGAATTTGAGGGATTTTTGTCTGGGTATAGTATGTTTTTAGCTCCTTTTCCACAAAATCTGCCACTGTCCGATCAGTTATCCAATCACCCTGTGGAATTTTATTAGGGTCAAGCCCTTTTATCAGTGCCCCTGACAGTACACCGTGTTTACCATCTAGTCGTTCGTAAGCAACTTCTGAACTATGAGATGCAGCAATTATTAAGCGTCTACATTCAGTAACACGTTCTGGAAAATTGCTGTCTTTGAATTCCAGTAATTCGCCACTGTAGCAGCTATCTAACCAAATAATTTGCTCTTTTACTTGGCTCTGCTCTACTATTTCCCATAAATCCCGCAATAGTAGTCCATTCCACCTTTTACCTTGAGGATTAGCATCGCTAGTTGCCAACAGGGTTTGTTTGAGTTGACCCAATGGTTTTGATAGCCCATGTCCAGCAAAAAATAATAGTGCTGTGTCTCTTCCATCTTCTGTTAAAAATAGTTTGGTAATTTCATCTACCAGTTCATCAGCAGTAACAGGCTCTCTTGGATTTGGATCGACCTGTATTTTGCCATCAATCTCTCGTTTGGGGAGTCGTTGCACTCGAAAGTTGCCATCGGCTTCTAGTAGTTGCGCGATCGTTTCCGCATCCGAAGCTGGCGTAGTCAGGTGCTTGGCTTTACTTGTCGGTGTATCCTTTAAAAAAGGATATTGGTTGATACCAACTATAAGTGCTTCTCTTCTCATAGCTAAGAATTTTAACCGTATAAAGTATTACAAGCAACCTACTTCAATGAATTCTTCCGTTACCAAAACTCTACTAGCTCTGTTACTGGCGCTGAAAAAACTGGAAATTCCTTTGAGCGAAGATGAACAAGCACTTCTGCAAGAAGTAGGACAGCAACTAGCTCTCGATCCTGATTACTGGGAGTTTATTGAACCAGAATTAATTACTATAATTCAGGCAAATTCTACTTTACATCAGCTTTTTGAAGCAGGAAAAGTCAGATTAGACGCTTTAGACGGTCGAATCCCTAGAGAATTGTTACCAAGCCTAGCTTATTTAGAGAAAGAACTATTCGGAGAGACAAAAGAAATTATTACCTTTGATGGTCAAACCAAAGGTGAACCCAACAATCAACCAAACCCGGTAATTAGCCTTACCAGTTCCATCCTGCGTCTTTCCAACCAAGACCACACTGTTAAGCAGTTACCTTTTATACAAGAAATCTCCAACTATGTAGAAAACTATCGTTACTTTAATACTTACTTTGTTAATCCTGACGATGCCTGCGAGGGGCTACGCCATCACATAACTGTTCCACCCAGCGAACCTTTAATTCACGGACAGACTTATTTATTGCTTGTAGACATCAGCCCGGAACGAAAAGGAATAGAGAGCGAGCCGACTCCATTTCCAGATCAAGCCTTGGCTCAGGTGTGGAATGACTCAAAATCCCTACCTCTAGATTTAGTGGTGGCTTCTAAGGACTTTAACATTGATGCAACTCTCAAAAAGCTAACCCTACCCCGCAGTGGTACATCGGATATTGTACAGTTCACCGTTAAATCTAACTTATTTGAAGGTCGAGGCTACATTCAGGTCGACTTGTTATATCGCGGATATCTGCTCCAGTCAAAGCAACTTGCAGTCCTCATCATCCCCGTAGCCGGGGCAGAAATCCCAGAATCACTGCGCCCACCTCAAACTGCTACCATTACCTTTACTACCATCGACTTGCTGACTCATGAAAAGCTAGCACTGCTACCTGAGCGATTCTTAACTGTAGATGTACAGATTGATACACGGGATGGCAGCACTGACCTACGCTTTCTGGACAGGACACAGGGTAATCAAGAACTAGTATCTTATAGTACAAATTTACAATCTGGGTTAGGAAATGCGATCGCCAGAGTGCGGCAAAAATTGCACTCAATGGCGGCGACAAAAGAGGGTTATCAGTTTAAAACCCAAGGCGATATGAAGTTGCTGAATACCTGGCTACCTCAGTTAGCCGATGCTGGACGATATTTATATCGCTCATTGCTCCCCGAAAACAAAGGTCGAACGTTAGGTGAAGATAATGGCGAAAAATTACGCGCCGCATTGAAACCCGATAGTGTCATCCAAGTCAACCCGATTAACCCAATTTTAGGATTAGGAAAGTCTACAATCCCTTGGGCGTTACTGTATGAGCGTAAGTTAATGACCAGTAAAGAAGTTCATGTCTGCGAAGAATTTCTCAATCACGACATCGACTGTACTGACTGTCCTTTTAAGGATAATTACAAGGTTGTTTGCCCCCATGCTTTTTGGGGCTACCGCTATGCTATTGAGCAACTTCCAGCTTGGACAAGTGGCGAACTTTCTCAAACGCCTAGCCTTGTATGGCAAATTGCCAATAATCAACCTTTGTATATCAATTTCAATGTCTGGCGAAATTTTAGATTTTGGCAAGACCATTTATCTAAAATTAAACAACTTGGCTCGGTGGAAATGCTAATAGCTGAAGAAATTAATGACCTAGAAATGATTTGGGCAAACCACAGTTCTGACTTAGATATTGTGTATTTTTATTGTCACGGTGGCATAGATGAAATCGAGCAGCTGCCTTACTTGGAACTGAGCGATGACAAAATTTACAGTAATTTTCTCGAAGCCTGCGAGTTAAACTGGCAGCATCGCCCTTTAGTCTTACTCAACGGCTGCGCTACTGGGGATTATGGCCCTGATAGTTATATCAGCTTAATTGATGACTTTCGCTCGGCCGGTGCTAGTGGCGTAATTGGTACGGAATGCCCCGTACCAGAATTATTTGCAGAACTCTATGCTATTACCCTGCTCAAGCGAGTATTTCGCGGAGAACCTATAGGACAAGCTATGCTGACAGTGCGTCGAGAAATGCTTCAGCAAAACCTCAATCCTTTGGGTTTAGTGTATTCATTGTATGCTCCTTATGAGATTGCTTTAGCTCGTGCACATCGTCCATAATTAACTGCTTGACCTACCCATGAAACGCTGGATTACTGCTGCACTCCTGATTTTGCTCATTTGCCCTGCTCCTGCTATTGCTCAAACTAATGTCAAAATTGAAGTTGATGCCAAAGACAAGCCGTTAGAAATTAAAGGTTGGGTTGGGGAAGAGAATGCCTTAATTAGCAACATCCGGTTAACAGCTTCTGGAGGGAGTATCACTGCTTGGACATTCCTACCCTCGGACTTGAAGCGAAACGAAGGAGATGAGGTAATTGGTCGTCAGCAGGTAGAGTTAATCGGGGAACGCAAGCTAGAAGTGGGTTTACCAAAAGATTTTCAGGTGAAGCTGAATGGTGTAAAGCTACCAGGAACTTATCAAGGACAGATTGAAATACTTTTACCTAGTCAGAAGCGGTCTGAGGCTTTGGTAATTCCTTTAACAATAAAAGCAAAAGCTAGACCTGCATTAGTACCTGTAAAAGATTCAGAACAAGTTCAGTTGCAATTAGTCCGATGCAGTTGGGATTGTGGTTTAGCTCATTTATTACTCCCGGCCAGTGCTTTCCAAAATCAACGGCTAATTTATTTAGATAACCCTAATCAAGCAACTATATCTCTCACCAGTGCTGAAGTAATTTTACAAGGGAAGCAAACTAACTATCAAATTACCAAAACCGAGGTAGAACCACCGCCAAGTCGCCAAACTTTAGCTGCTAATACAATTATTAGTCTGCCTGTGAAGTGGGAGCGATCGCAAATACCCCCCGACCGATATACGGGGGCAGTTTACTTGACAATGGAAGGTCGAGAGGGGAGACTGTCGATTCCAGTGGATTTAAGTATGCGTATTGGCCCAGCGATGCCAATTTTAGTTTTATTGGTGGGTATTGTTCTGGGCAGATTGTTCAAATATATGCAAGAGAAGGGGATTCTCCAATCGGATGCTTTGGCGAAAGTCTACGAAGTAGAGAACATGATTGCTCAAGTTGACCAACAAGACCAAGAAATTCTCAGTCCAATGGTCAACAAAGTTAGGAATTCTGTTTCTCAGATGGATTTAGAAACAGTGAACGCAGATTTAGTCAAGATTAAAGAGCGTCTTAATTGCTTAACTAGCCTCCGAAAAATCGAACAGCAGTTAGAAGGTATGGAACAAGACCCTGATGTGGGTGGTGAAAACGGGCTATTAGCCAAAATTGGTAAAGCTCGAAACTTGCTTAAATTGGAAAACGATGAGCAAGCTAAAGAATTGCTGCAACAGATACAGCAGAGTATTATCAACCTCAGCAATGGCATGATGGGAGGAAATAAAAAACCCTATCCTACTTTGATAGCTGCTGCAAATGAAGCTGCTGTGGCCATAACATCTGCTAAACAGGCTACACAGGTGCAGAAAACGTTTGCATGGTTGCACCAACTTTTTATAGCGATCGCGGGAGTATCTAATGAGTTGCGAGCAGAAACAACATTCTGGATTGTACGACCACTGTTATCTTTAACGTTGTTAGTAGGATTATCGTTAGTAGGGATACGTGCATTGTATGTAGAAAAGGGGATGACCTTTGGTGCTGACCCCTTTTCTAATTATTTAGAATTGATACTTTGGGGATTGAGTGCAGATGTCGCTAGTCGTAGTTTGAGTAATTTAGCAGGGGGAGAATCAGCGCAATTAAAAAATTGAAATGACAGTCAAAAAGATAGATCCACTTAACAAATAGAATATAAAACTTTATTTACCTAATCTTCCAACTCCCGTCTATTTCATAATTAGTTCCACGCTGTCCTTCAACTTTAATTTTAAACCATTTATTCTTATCTCGTACCGTGTATTGTAGGCTGCCACGTCCAGGCTGACCATTAGATACAGATATAAATTTTGGCCCGTCAACTGGTATCCAAGCATTATCTGGTGCATTTTTTGATTGGGCTGCTAACATAGTAAAATTAGCTCCATTTTTACTTACTAGAATATTTGCTGTAACAACTACGCCAAGATTTCTAAAAATAATGTCTGGATTGCTTGGATTAATTTTAAACGCTATTTGTTCTCCATCAGATAAATTTTGTTGAATATCATTGCTTAATTTAAACTGAAAATTATAGGGGGATTTATTATTATTTATATTTTGGAAAACAATGTCTATTTCATTATTATTTGAAATTACATTAGTATTATCTTCTACTCCTTCTAAATTTTGATGTTTATCTAATTCAAAATTATTATTTTGAAGTAAAGTTTTATTTTTGGATTTTTGAGATAATAAAACCTGTGTATCAAAACTAATATGCCATGTTTCTATAATTTTTTCTATTATTTCTTTGTTGTAGCCACTAATCTTAATTAAGAATTCTTGTCCCTGACTATCTTTAAAAATAGCAGTAGTTTCGTAACGATTAATTAAGGGCGTAAATTCTACTTTAATTAGGTCTGACATTTAACTTTGCTCCTTTATTGAGAATTTTAACTATCAATTCACTGATTTTGCACAACGTATTCCTGTGTCATCTTTATGATATGTAGCTGGTACTTGAGAACGTTCTGTTACTCGCATTATTTCTGTTGTCCAACTTCTTCCTCTGGTAGTTAAGGATAAGTCTGTCCTTAATGGTAATTGTGGACTTTTCCAAATGAGTTGTGGATTGTAGTTTCTATATGAATTTTGAAAATAGGATGAAGTCCATTCTTCAACGTTTCCAATCAAATTGTAAACTCCTTCTTGGCTCTTTCCTTGTGGATAACTATTTATTTCTTCAGTGTCTGTGTTTGATTTTCCAGAAAATGGAACATTAGCAAACTTAATTACTTGAGGATCGTCTCCCCAAGGAAATTTTTTCCCTTCTACACCCCGTGCTGCTCTTTCCCACTCTAGCTCTGTCGGTAAGCGCATTCCTAACCAATCACAGAATTCAGATGCATGAAAGACTGTTACTTCTACTACTGGATAGTTTAATAATTTGTCATTATATAAACGGCTGGGGTTTACTGGCCGATCGCAATGTCCCGCTTGTACGCAAAGACGATATAAACGATTAGAAACTTCAAACTTTTGAATTTGGAAATCAAGAATATAAGGATGCCATACAGGTTTTTCTTCATCGGCGTAGGCATCACCTGACTCACTTGTACCGATAGTAGCGTAGCCACCATGAATAGGTATCATTTCAGCTTGCCAATGCCGAATCGCTATTTGCCGCAACACTTCACGGTAAACAAATGACCCTATTGTAGCCGTGGCAATAATACCGAGTACAAAAGCCAGCCATTGCCAACCGCGTCGTGCTTGTTTTTCTCTTTGTAATTCTTGCTGTTGTGCAAGTCGCTCTCGTTCTAATTCTTCCTTTTCTAGTCGCTCCAGTTCAGTAGCAATGCGATCGCGCTCTTTCTGACTAGACTCTATTAGCTCACGACTCAAACCTGACGGTGGTACAATATCAACTTGCTCTTGCAAAAACTTCTCGGCTTCTGCCAATCTCAACCCCGTGAGCAAGTAATCAACAGACTTAACTTTATCTGCCCATTCTTCAGCTGCCGCATGAATTCTGCGCTCAGTTCTAATCGCCTCCCGATTATTATCCAGCAACTCTTGCAACCTTGACCAATGGCGAATCAAGGCTTCATGAGACACATCCACTACCGCCACTTTCTCCTCACCTCTGCGTTGTTCGCTAGTGACGATTAACTTCGCTAGTGCCAGCTTTTGAATTACTTGCTCTACCAATTGTGCAGATTTATCCAAAGAAACTAAATCTCGCTGCGGAACTTGCTTGCGTGTGTCTGGTGTACCTTCCCCCAACTGAGTCAAATTAATAAAAATCAAATCCGTTACCCGTTGTTCGTCAGCCGAAAGTTCTTTGTAAGTTTTTTCTGCCAAATTTTCTAGGGTTTTTCGGACTCCGCCTAATTGATCATAACTATCTAGCTTCAACCAATTCAGTTTCTGTCGTTGCCAAAGCTGCTCTAAAGTATATGACAACAAAGGCAACATTCCTGGTTCAGCTTCTTGTGTGGGTTGTCCTACCTCAACTCCCAAGTCTTTGAGAATAGCATTGATTAAATTTTCTTCTACCTTCCGTCCTAGTTTCGCTGCCGGTTCTCGGATTGCTTGCTGCAACTCTTCTAAAGACATGGGAGTTACCATCACCAGATTGGTTTGAATCAAATCAGCTAGTTCATGATATGCAGCACACTTACCCAAGAAATCATCACGCATAGCAAATATTATGCAGAGTTTATCTCCTGTTTGTTTGAGCGCCCCCAATAAACTAGAAATAAACTGCTGTCGATCGCTTGAGCTTTGACAAACGGTAAAAATCTCTTCAAACTGATCGACAATTAGTAGGGTGCGAGGCGATCGCGATGCTCGAATTAATCGTGCTAGCCCCGTTTCTCCTTGTGCGATCGCCTCATCTGCCACTTTTAGCTGTTCTGCACGCTGCATATCTGTGGCTAACTCATCCAGAAATGCCGTTGCCAAATTCACCAGAGGTTGCTCTCCGGGGCTAAAAATCCGAATTTTCCATTGCTCAGTCCCTGGTAATCTGCGCTGTTCCTGTAACTGGTAAATCAACCCCGCCCGCAGTAAGGAAGATTTACCACTCCCCGATACGCCCAGTACTGCCAAAAAATTTCCTTTACCCACTTGAACGTGCTGAATCAGCTTTTGGGTCAATACTTCCCGCCCATAAAAATAGGTAGCATCTTCAACATCAAAGAAGCGTAACCCTTTGTAAGGACAAATGTGATTTGAACGATAATTTAGCCAAACGGTCACGAAATACTTCAGAAGCACTTAGAACAAGATATACTTCATACTTGAGACATGAGTTGTAAGAATGATAATCGTATAGTTAGGGGGAGACAAGGGTGAGCCTTGCTCACCCTTGTCTCATTAATAAAGAGAATGGGAAGAAGCTGCCGTCGGCAGCTTCTTCCCCCACCCAATGATTATCATTCTTATGTCGTTGACTGCGATTCATGCCCAACAGTGTCTCGCTTGGGTTTGCGTTGCCCAACCCGTGTGCCTGACTTTTTCTCGCGGCTCTTATCTGTTTGCTGTTGCGTCTCCTGGGTTATCATCTGAAGGTCAGCACTGGAATTACTAAGTGGTGTATCAGTAATTTCAAGTGTTTGAGTAGATGTAGTTTTTTTGCGAGTCTGCTTCTTTTTTGGGGCTGGCTCTACAGGGATCTCGTTTGCTGTTGTGGTCGTGAATTCTTGTGGTGCAGGTACGTTTGGCTTTTTCCGAGTCCGCTTTGTTTTAGGTGGTGACTCTGTTTGCGATGAAGTGATTTCACTACCGACCAACGGAGTTTCAGGAGGGACTGCATTAGTCGGTACATCCGTTGAACCCATTCCTATTTGTAGCAAATGCCATAAGTGTTCGCGACGGCTCTCCATATAGCTAAGTTTTTCTTCGCCCTCAGTTGCTTCTATTGCCATACGTTCGCACTGCGCTAGCGTTAGGGTATGTTCGTGTAATTGTTTTAAAGTTAAAGCTTTATTTCCATCATCTAATGCCGCCGCCACAGCTCTGATGAGCCAGTCTTTTAGTACTCCAAGACAGCCAATAGAATGTTCATAGAAGTAAAGCCAATGCTGCATTAATTCGGGAATATTAATATCAAGAGGTACTTGCTTCAAAAGAGCCAATAAAGCGGCTTGAAAATCCAAACGGTCTTGTTCATTTTGGTACAAATAGCGCGGAAAGTGGATATCTAGACCGCGCCGAGATGCTTGACCACTTAAATTGCGGAAATTTAACAGTTCGTAAGTACCAATCAGGATGTGTAAAACACCCGTAACATTCGTCATGGATTTAATCCAATCCAACTGGTCTAAAAGCTTGCCAGCATTACTTCCAGTCCCAATCTTCATTAAATGTTGCGCTTCATCAAGGATAACCGCACGTACACCACGTTTGGTCATCGCTTCTTCTAATGCGTGGCGCAGTTCTGGAGAATCATTAAACTGGGAAGCTTTGCTACTACGTCCACGCCCTTTTTTCTCCCATGCCTCCGATGTATCAATGTCTACAATGCTACGACGCTCGTAGAATGGCTCATTCAAAAGCTTCAGCGCAGTCCGGTAATAGTCAGTTCGATTAAACACCCCACTGTCAGGTGGACGTGTCTCTATCAGTAAAAGAGGTAATTGAGGTACATAACCGTTGCGGTAGCTTGAGGAATTCTTTGCTAAATCCTCACTGTGAGGAGCATTTAAACGTCGGGCAATTTGCCGTATCATCGTCGTCTTGCCCACACCACTTGGCCCATACACCAACACATGAGCAAATCCAGCAGGTTCTCGAATCGCACGCATGAGCAGCATATCTACCCGTGCTAACTGTGGAT
>NZ_JACJSF010000124.1 GCF_014698035.1 Desmonostoc muscorum FACHB-395 | reverse complement strand
CTGCTCCCCCGCTCCCCTGCTCCCCCTGCTTTCTCCAAAGGTGCTTCTTGTACAATCACATGAGCATTAGTACCACTCATCCCGAAAGAACTCACCCCACCAATCCGCGCCGAATCCTTAACTACCCAAGATTGCCCAGATGTAGGGATACTCAATGGCAATTGCTCCCAAGCAATCATCGGATTAGGTTGTTGCAAGTGCAGGTGTGGCGGGATTTCCTGATGCTGTAGAGCTAAAACAACCTTCATCAAACCCGCTACCCCAGCAGCCGCTTCTAAATGACCAATGTTAGTTTTCACAGAACTAATTACTAGTGGCTGTTCAAAAGAACGTCCTGCACAGAGTACAGATGCTAATGCACCAACCTCAATCGGATCTCCCAAGGATGTGCCAGTCCCATGAGCTTCGATATAACTCACTTGCTGGGCTTCTACATTGGCGTTAGCTAATGCTTGATGTAACAATTCTTGTTGCGCTGTTGTACTGGGGACGGTAAAACCACTGCTACGTCCATCATGATTCACTGCCGAACCCCGAATTACTGCCAAAATTGGGTCATTATCAGCTAAAGCTTCAGAGAGTCGTTTCAGGACAACTACACCACATCCCTCTCCTCGAACAAAGCCATTAGCTGAAGCATCAAAGGTTTTACAGCGTCCATCGGCAGCTACAGCCTTGGATTTTGATAAGAAAATATTCGTCTCCGGTAGAAGTATCAAGTTTACGCCACCCGCCAATGCTAAATTGCACTCTCCACGCCGCAGGCTTTGAACTGCTAAATGAATGCTAACCAGCGAGGACGAGCAAGCAGTATCCACAACCAAACTAGGCCCACGCAGCCCCAAGCTATGAGATATCCTCCCCGCCGCCGCACTACCAATACCGCCTGTACCATAATAAGCATCAATTGTTTCTGGGTCTTTGTGCTGAATTTGCAGTTGCATATACTCGTTGGAAATCAGCCCAATGAACACACCTGTCTGACTTCCTACAAGATTCTGTGGTGCAATAGCCGCATTTTCTAAAGCTTCCCAACTTACTTCTAACAATATGCGTTGTTGTGGGTCGAGGCTGATAGCTTCACGGGGACTGATACCGAAAAACTGCGCGTCAAATTGGTCAATGTCTGCAATAAATCCCCCGTGACGGGTGTACATTTTACCTGGTGTTTCTGGTTCTGAGTCAAAGTAATTATCTAAGTTCCAGCGTTGCGAGGGAATTTCTGTAATAGCATCGATACCTTTTTGGAGGATTTGCCAGAACTGTTGGGGATTATTTGCACCTCCAGGAAAGCGACAACCCATACCAATAATGGCGATATCTTCAGTAGAGACGCGATTAATCGCGTCTTTACAAGAGTGCGGGAGGTTTTCGTGGTTCGTGGAAGAAGAATCTAAACCCAAGACTTCCCTACCCAAATATTCTGTGAGCGTGGCAATTGTGGGATAATCAAATGCCAAGGTAGCGGCTAGAGAATAAGAATGTCCTAGTTGCGTTTGAATGCGGTTTTTTAACTCAATTGCCATCAGAGATTTCATCCCCAAGGTAGCAAATCCCTCATTTGGGTTGAGTTTCTCTGTTGTTTCTAGTCCCAGAACAGTTGCTACCTCAGTTTGCACGTAGGCTTGCAGTTTTTCCCAACGCTGACTAGTAGTCTGCCAACCCAAAAATGCTGCGTGATGGCTGGGGAAAGGGGAAGGGGTAAGGGGTAAGGGATTTGAAACCTTTCCCTCTTCCCCTTTACCCTTTACCCCGCCAAGTTCGCTTGGCGAACTACTAGCTGACATCTCCTCTAAATTCAAGTTTTCCCACAGTGGAGATGCCAAATTTTGCGTCTCTACAAAATTTATCTCCGGTGTTTGCGTTCCCGTGTCTATCCAATGGCGCTTTCTTTGGAAAGGGTAAGTTGGTAGTTCTAGGCGCTGGTGTTGATAATCCTGGTAAAATCCTGCCCAGTTAACATCTGCTCCCTGTACATACAAGGCACTCAGTGTTGATAATACCTGCTGCCAATCCTCAAATCCTTCTGTCAGGGAAGATAACCAAATCTCCTCGCTTTGGGGTCGATATCGCTTACCTGCTTCCGTTAAGGTAGAACTCGGCCCTAATTCCAGAAGCAGGTTACAACCTTGAGCAATTAAGGTATCAACTGCCGTTGAAAATTGTAATGTATCTCGTAGATGATTACGCCAATGTTGGGGTGCGATCGCCTCCACTAATTTTCCAGTCACACTAGAAACCCAATTTATCTGCGGTGGGTTATGGGTGAATGTGGCGGCCAGTTCCTCCATTGCATCCAATATTGGTTCGACGGCTGGAGAGTGAAAAGCTTGATTTATCTTCAGCTTGAGAAAAGCTATGCCCTCACTTTTCAACTGTTGGAGAATTCGCTGCACAGCCTGACTTTCACCAGCAATCAAGATTTCTTCTTGGCCGTGGATGGCAGCAATCCCAACCTGATGCTGATAGGGTAAGAGTACTTCTGTTACCTTATTTAATGAGGTATATACCCAAGCCATAGCCCCAGTTTGCGGTAACTGCTGCATCAATTGTCCCCGCTTTGCGACTAAAATTAAGGCATCTTCCAAGCTGAGAACACCGGCAACACAAGCAGCGACATATTCACCTAAGCTGTAGCCCATGACACAATGCGGCTTGATTCCCCAGGAACGCCACATTTCTGCTAAGGCGAACTCTAGTGCAAACAAAGCAGGTTGGGTGTAAGCGGTTTCGTGTAGTAATAGTTTGCTACCAGATTCAGGATAAAGTATTGATAATAACGACTTATTTAAATGAGGGGTGAGTAGGCGATCGCAACGTTCCAGCACCTCACGAAATACAGGTTGTGTATCGTAGAGTTGACGACCCATATCAACGTATTGCGTTCCCTGTCCTGTAAACAAGAATCCAACTTTAGTAGAGTTCTGTTGACCATAAAACCATTCTCCCGCCTCTTGTCCACTGGCGAAGGCTGATAATTCTTGTTGCAAGCCTTCCAATGTATCCGCCGGGATAGCCAAGCGGTGTTTCAATGCTGCTCTACCTACATTCGCTGAATAACAAATATCCGGCAGAGAGATATTGACAGATTTAGTAATATATTTATTGTAAAGACTAGCTAATTCTCGTAATGCCTTTTCACTGTTAGCTGATAGCGTCAACAGATGTAACGGACGCTCAATTGTATTTTCTCCTCCTCTGCTCCCCTGCTCCCCTGCTCCTCTGCCCCCCTGCTCCCCTGCTCCTCTGCCCCCCTGCTCCCCTGCTCCCCTGCCCCCCTGCTCCCCTGCTCCCCTGCTCCCCTGCTCTCTCCAATGGTGGTTCTTCTAAGACAATATGGGCATTAGTTCCCCCCAAACCAAAGGAATTGATTCCAGCCAAACGAGGTGTATCGTTCAATTCCCAAGGACTTGCTGTGGTGGGAATAATAAAGGGAAAATCATCCCCAATATCTGGATTTAGGGTTTGAAAATGCAGGTGTGGTGGAATTTCTTGATGTTGGAAACACAATAAAACTTTAATTAAAGCAGCAATTCCCGCAGCTGGTTCTAAATGTCCAATATTGGTTTTGACGGAACTGAGAAAACACGGTAGAGCATCCCCCTCTGGTCGCAAAACTGCTTTGAGGGCGCTGGCTTCTGTGACATCAGCCAAGGGTGTGCCGACTCCGTGGGCTTCAATATAGCTAATTTGTTGTGGTTCAACTCCAGCATTTGCCAACGCCTGACTGATAACTGACTGCTGTGCTAGTTGATTGGGTGCGGTCAAGTTTTTCCCAAAGCCATTTTGATTAACGGCTGAACCCCGGATAATTCCTAAAATCTGGTCTTCGTCCCTAATGGCATCTTCTAGACGCTTGAGCAAAACTAAACCGCAACCTTCACCCCGCACGTAACCATCAGCAGCAGCATCAAAACTTTTGCAACAATTATCTGATGTCATCATCCAAGCTTGGGATAATCCGATGTTAGCTTTGGGTGACAAAATCAGGTTAACAGCCCCTACCAAAGCTTGGTCAATTTCTCTTGTTTGCAGACTTTGACAGGCAAGATGGATGGCAACCAAGGATGAAGAACAGCCAGTATCTAATGCTAAACTCGGCCCTTGCCAACCAAAGAAGTAAGACAGGCGATTTACTGTTGTACAGAGGGCATTGCCTGTCACATAATAAGCATTTAGTTGAGTCAAATCCTCAAAGCAAACATTGGCATAATCGTTGCTACCAATGCCTATGTATACTCCTGTTTGACTCCCTGAAACTTGTTGCGGATTTAAACCAGCATTTTCTAAAGTCTCCCAAGCTACCTCTAGCAACAAACGCTGCTGCGGGTCTGTACTTGCGGCTTCACCGGGAGAAATGCCGAAGAATTTAGCATCAAACTGGTCTACATTTTCCAGAAATCCTCCCCAACGGCTATTCATCGTTCCAGGGGTCGCCAAATCGGGGTCGTAGAGGTCATCCACTGACCAACGATTGGCGGGAACTTGTGTAATAGCATTCATCCCATCCCGCAGCATTTGCCAGAAAGCAGCAGGATTTTTCGCCCCAGGAAATCGGCATCCCATACCAATAACAGCGATGCCTACGGCGGGCAAAGCCAACGCTTCCTTTTTTTGTTGTTTAATGTTGTTCATAACAGGGGGAACTGGGAATTGGGGACTGGGGACTAGTATTTTGACTCAGCACTCTTAGGGATTTCCAAGAAATAAATTATCGAACCACAGAGGCACAGAGAACACAGAGAGAGGGGAAATACAGAGGGTTTTTGCGTCAGTTTTGGCATATTTTTTTATTTGGAAGTCCCTAACCAAAAAATGTACAAATAATTTGGGATAATTTATTTTCTGGAAGTCCCTTAACTCTTGTACAGACGCGATTAATCGCGTCTCAACACTTTTCACCCTTGCTGTATCTTGATTTCAGCAAGTAAGTCTACAAGTTCTTGAATGTTCTTAACACTGCCGAGTTTGGTTCTAGGAACTTTCACTTTTAACTCTCTCATCGAAGCTGAGGCAATCTCTACTGCATCTAAACTGGTAGCACCTAAATCGCGCATTGACTTTGTTGGGTCGATGTTTGCATTTTCCAAACCTTCGATGTTCAAGCGCATGTGTTTGGTAACTACATTCAGGACTTGTTGCTCAACTGTTTGTTGCACCATGATTTTTCTCCTAATCTCCAAAAAGAATAATTAAACGCCGATAAAATCTACTGTTATTGTTAGGAAATATACATATCTTTGACAATAGATTGGGTATCTGGATGATTAAAACATACAGTATGCATTAGATGTTCGCGGGACATAGCCTCTTGTAAAGCACGTTGGCGGGGAAGTGCTAAAGTATCCTTGAGCATTTCTAATACGTGCTTGGGTTTTTCGGCAATGTTGCGGGCAATATCCATCGCTGCTTCCATTACTCTTTGTTTGGGAACGACATCATTAAATAGTCTTCTCCCGTGTAGTTCTCTACCTTTGTAAAGTTTGGCAGTGAGGATCATTTCATGGGCAAATAATGGCCCAACTAATAATGAAAGTAAAGATGTTGTTCCCATTCCAGGGGTAAATCCTAATCCAGCAAAATTCACGCCATAGCGACTTTCTTCTGCTGCTACAATTACATCGCAACATAAGGCAATTAATAATCCGCCTCCTACCGCGTGTCCTTCCATTGCTGCAATTATGGGAACGGGAAAGCGTAATAGTTGTGCTGGTAGTAAGAGGTCTTTAACTTCTGTGTCACCACGCAGTAATTTTTGCAGTACATCTAAGCTAGCACCACCACAAAAAACATTAGGAAGTCCTGTTAGTAATAGTACCTTTAAATGAGGAGTTTTGGAGCATTCTGCTAATGTTTTTAATAAATTATCAACTAACTCATCTGTGAGTCGATTATCGTTTTTTGGGTCGTTTAAGTTGATTTGACAAATTCCATCTTCTAAACATGAAAGAGTTACAATTTCAGACATAATACTAATTCGTAGTTCGTAATTAAGAGAGTCAGAATCCAATACGCTTGGGTTAAGGCTAGTACTCTTTGTTGAAGTCATTTTTTTAACGAACCACAGAGGCGCTGAGGACACAGAGAGAAGAGAGAAAGAGAAGGAAAAAATGCTTAAATGAACTGTATTGAGTCAGAATCTAGCTTTATATTTGTAGGCTTATTTTGGATAATTAGTGGTATTCCTCCTATATTTTTGAAACCAGGGTGGTGAATAGCCTTCACTAAACTGATGGATGGCTGTGGTAATTTTGGGTTGTTCTAACCATTTCTGTAGGCGTTGCATGGCGAATTCGGTTTGGTGTCGCAAATCTTGACCGATAAATGTGTCAAAATATTGTTTGCTTTCAGCGATCGCTTCCGGTGAAGAATAAAATAAACGTTGAATCTGGCGGTTGAGTGTATCGTTCATCCCATCACCAGCGATTTCGTCCACCAGTCCCCAATTTTTGGCTTCGTTTCCATCAATACCTCTAGAACTAAGGGTGAGATATTTCACCTGGGAGGAGGAAAGACGACACAATAAAAAGGGCGTAATTACAGCAGGAATCATCCCCACTAGCACTTCTGACAGCATGAATAGGACATTTTCCTCGGCGAGTACGATGTCGGAGGCGGCGACTATACCCACACCACCACCTGTAACATTACCTGTCACACAGGTGATGACTGGTTTAGGAGAACTATAAATTAGTAACAGGCAATCACGAAAGGCTTGCAGTGGCCCTAAATTAGGACGGGAACCATTGGCAAAGATGGCGTTAAAGTCCATGCCTGTACAAAAGTCAGCACCTATACTAGAAATTACAATAACTCGACAAGTTGCATCAGCGATCGCATTTTGCAAAGCTTGATAAAACTGTGCCAACATCTCGCCGTTCAAAGCATTACCAGCTTCTGGTGCTGATAATGTGATGTGAGCGACTCCTGAATCTATTTGATACTCAATTGCTTTTAACTTTAGCTCCATTCGTATTGCCTGTAGTAATTTTTTACCTGTTTTAATACCAGTAGTTCTTGTCCGGCATAGAGTTTGTCATAAGCTTCTTGGAAACTGTCTCTTTTGGGCTGATAATCAGGCGCATCAATATATTTTTCTCGTGCATATTCTAAAAGTTCGTATTCCATCAGAGATAATGGCAAACGTTCTTGCAAATGACGGTCAATATCCAAAGAACGGATGTATTCAATTGCTCCCGGACTAACAGTGCCGCGATAAAATTCACCTTGACAACCAGAACCATAGGCAAAAATCGAAATGCGATCGCCTGCGTGTAAATCCTGGGCATGGTGTAACAAACTCAGCAAACACAAGAAAGTAGATGAACCATAAGTACTACCTACCTGCTGGGCGAAGTAAATACCTTCCTGTACCTTCTTTTGATAATTCTCCTCATAGATTTTCGAGTCGTTAACGTCAAATAAACTCAGCAAAGTCCGATGCGCTTGTAAGGGCATTCCCGGAAAGGGTGTGTGATAAATATGCTTTTGAAAATCTTTGTCATAATCTACTCCCCCCACAAGTTTTTCGTAGTGGGTGTAAGAGGCTTCCAAAGCGTCTAAGTAAGAGTAAAGACTGGTTTGATTGTCGCCAATTTCGACTCTCGCAGTCGGACGGAAGGTATCAGAAATTTCGTCAGTCCAAAAGCCTGCGGGATGCAAGTCAATTTCAAATACCTTGGGGTCGGTACTAATCAGCATGGCAATAGCCGCACCACCGCCAATAAAATTATCACGGTCATCAAGGTGGGGACGGCTATAGTCACAGCCGATAACTAATGCCTTTTTACCAGGGGTGAGTCCTCCTTGCAGCCACATTGCTGCGGTTTTGACGGCTGCTGTCAACCCGTAGCAGGCGTGTTTGAGTTCAAAGCTGCGGCAATGGGCAGGTAAATTACAATACCGATGCACCCAAGTAGATACAGGTTTGCCAAAATCCACAGCCGATTCTGTCGCCACAATCAACAATTCGATATCCCGCGCATCTTCTGGGGAAAGGAGCCGTTTGGCTGCATTCACCGATAAGGTAACTGTATCCTCGTAAGCAGGAATTACGGAACGTGTCTTTACTTTTACTTGTTTAGACACGTAATCCAAATCTTTACCTTGTAAATTAGCTAATTCCAGGGCATCAGCACAGAAACGCCCAGCGTATAAATTAATTTTCTCGATTCCTATTCGTTGCATAAATTTTCCTCCTTTTTGCTAAAGGATCTGATAACTGCCGGATCGAGCCAGTACCGCTTCCGTTCAAAGGGATAAGTCGGCAAGACCACACGACGGTGCTGATATTCTTGTTCAAATCCTTGCCAATCGATTGCTACACCATTGATATAAAGTGCAATCACGCTATGTAACAATACTGACCAGTCATCAATTGATTGCAACCAAGTGCCTTGCTGCTGGATCTCCGATAATTGGGGGTCAGAGCCAATTTCTAAGAATAAATTGCACCCTTTTTGTGTAAGGGCTAACATTGCTCCTTTAAATAACGCTGGTGCTTGCCAGCATCGTCTCCAGTGGTCAATGTCTGGGATATAGTCAGCAGCTAACAGTTGGCCATAGAAGGCTGACACCATTGGAATTTGGGGCACTTGAAATTTCACCTGCTTGGCAATCGGCTCGAATTCTGCCCACGATTCCTGCTGAGTAATTAACCGCAAACCATCTTCCAGACTGAACACGCCAGCCACACAAGCGGCGGTATACTCGCCAACTCCGCTACCCATGACTACACTAGGCTGTACGCCCCAACTGCGCCAAAGTTGGGCTAAGGCGTATCCCAAGGCAAATACAGCAGGACGAGCGTAACGGGGTTGTGTTAACAGTGATTCATCTTCGAGGATTGCAAGTAGGGATTGTTGAAGATGAGGTTGTAAGAGGCGATCGCAATCTTCTATAATTTGGCGAAACTGCGGCTGGGTTTCGTAAAGCTGCTTACCCATACCAACATACTGCGAACCTTCACCAGCAAAGATAAAAGCAACTTTTGGCTGACGTTGAGTATCTACCTTGCCGTACAGTACATCAACAATTTGTTCTCCTGCATTGAAAGCAGCAAGCGTATCTCGTAACTGCGCCTGGGAATTGACCACAAATGCCAGACGATGAGCAAAATGGCTGCGTCCCACATTAGCGGTATAGCAGATATCAGCCAAGCGATCGCCAATATTTTCCTGTAAATATTGGTGGTAACGCCCAATCAAGTTTTGCAAAGCTGATTCACTTTTTGCCGACAGCGTGAGTATATGCAAAGGACGCTCTGTAATTTCTTCTCCCCTGCTCCCCTGCTCCTCTGCTCCCCTGCTCCTCTGCTCCCCTGCTCCTCTGCTCCTCTGCTCCCCTGCCCCCCCTCCTTTCTCCAAGGGTGCTTCTTCCACAATTGCATGAACATTAGTCCCACCAAAGCCAAAAGAACTAATCCCTGCCAATCGCGGCTGCTCTCCTCGTTTCCACAGTTGTAAGGAGGTGGGAATTTGTAGCTGGGTTTGCTCCAAATTCAACACAGGATTGATTGTTTGCAAGTTGAGGTGGGGAGGAATCTGTTCTCGATGCAACAACAGCACTAGTTTAATGAAACCAGCTATACCTGCGGCTGCTTCTAAGTGACCGATATTAGTTTTCACAGAACTGATCCGGCAAGGCTGATTGTCAGTGCGACCTTCCTTAAGTACTGTCCACAGGGATTCTACTTCAATGGCATCACCCAAAGCTGTGCCTGTACCGTGGGCTTCAACGTAACCAATGCGGTCGGGAGTGACGGCAGCATTTTGTAAGGCTTGGCGAATTACAGCTTGTTGGGCTAAACCATTGGGGGCTGTTAAACCATTGCTGCGTCCATCTTGATTGACAGCAGAGCCACGCACCAGAGCCAGAATATGGTCGCCATCTTTGAGAGCATCGGATAAACGTTTGAGTACGACTACACCACAGCCTTCTCCCCGGACATAACCATCAGCTCGGTGGTCAAATGTTTTGCAGTGTCCATCAGCAGCCATCATCCCAGCTTGAGAGCAGGCAACGGTAGTCAGTGGTGAGAGGATGATATTTACACCCCCTGCTAATGCCATATCACATTTACCGTTTCGCAAACTTTGGCAGGCTAAATCAACCGCTACCAAGGAAGAAGAACAAGCGGTATCAACTGCCATGCTGGGCCCGCGCAAATCTAAAAGATACGAAAGACGGTTTGCTGCAATACTCAAAGCCATCCCCGTTCCGCCCCTTGGAGGTGGCTCTAGTTGTAGTGTGAAGTAATCCCAAGTGCTGATACCTGTGAATACTCCTGTTTGACTACCCGCCAGCTGGTCAGAACTATAGCCTGCGTGTTCCAAAGCTTCCCAGGAAACTTCTAAGAGTAGGCGTTGCTGGGGGTCCATGCTGCGGGCTTCGCTGGCAGAAATACCAAAAAATTGGGGGTCAAAATGGTCTACATGATTGATGAAGCCGCCCCAGCGAGTATTCATCGTACCAGGGAAAGACAAGTCTGGATCGTAAAATTCATCTACATCCCAGCGATCGCCCGGTACTTCTCGAATTGCATCTGTGCCATTACACAACAGTTGCCAGAAACTTTCTAAATCATCTGCCCCAGGGAATCTACAACTCATCCCCACAACAGCGATCGCTTCTGTAGGTGATAATTCCCGATTCTCTACAGTAGGTGGTAATGCGTTTGTCGCAAATATCCCCAGTTCTTTACCTAAATACTCTGTCAAATTTGAGATGCTGGGATAGTCAAAAATCAAAGCTGCCGGTAAAGTTTTATCTACCAACTTTCCGAGAGCATTTCGCAATTCTACCGCCATCAGGGAATCCATACCCATTTCTTGCAAGGGGCGTTCCGAGTCGATGGGGCAGCTATTATCTAACCTCAGCACTCTCACCACTTGGGCTTGTACGGCTGACATCAACAATTCCCGGCGATCGCTCACTGGTGTAGATTCCAATTGCCGTAGCAAGAAGGGCTGAGATGGTGATTGACTTACTTTGGTAGTAAATTGCTGCAACAATGGCAGTTGTATAGCTGTAGAGAATTTATCCCAGGCGATCGGCACGACTCCAGCTTGAGTTTTCCCTTGTTTGAGCAGTTCTTCTAAGGCTCGCAATCCCTGTTCTGGAGTAATGTAACCAACTCCGTTCTCAGTACTCCACAGGTTGCGATTATTTAAATCAGCTGCCATACCTGCATCTGACCAAGGCCCCCAATTGATACTCAAAGCAGGTAAGCCTTGATGTCGTCGATAGTGAGCCAGTGTATCTAAATACATATTGGCGGCGGCGTAGTTCCCTTGACCTGGGGAGCCAACTAAAGAAGCCACCGACGAAAACATGACGAAAAAATCTAAGGGACAGTCACGGCTGAGAAGATGCAAATTCCAAGCCCCATCGATTTTGGGAGCTAATACTTTGGCGAACTTTTCCCAAGTTTGTCGCAGTAGTATGCCATCGTCTAATACTCCTGCTGCATGGATAATGCCGCGTAAAGGATAATTCAGGTTTAGTAGGATGGTGCTAAGTTCAGCTTGATTGGTGACATCTGCTAAGGCAACCTGAATATGTGCGCCGTCATGTTCCATCTCCTGAATAGCTGCTTGTGCTTGTTCTCCTGGAGGACGACGGCTGAGTAATAACAGATGACGCGCCCCTTTTTTTACCAACCAATGGGCTACCTGTAATCCCAAAGCACCCAATCCACCTGTAATTAAGTAAATGCCATCGGTTTGGAGGCTCAAAGGTGAAGTGGATACAGTTGCGACTGTCCGCGTCAGACGAGCCACGTAACGTTGCTGTTGGCGAAAAGCTAGTTGATTTTCTTGGGTCTTTGATTGAGATAGTTCGGCGGACAGTAGATTAGCCGCTTCCTCTGGAGTGCTTGCTGGGTCTATATCTATAATGCCTCCCCAGATTTCAGCAGACTCCATTGCGATGACTCGACTCATACCCCAAAGCGGTGCTGCGGCGATCGCTAATTCTTTGCTAATTTCCCCTACTGGTTGTGCGCCTTGGGTTACTAGCCATAATTTTACTGTTGGTAATTCTACTTGTGCCAAGGCTTGTAGTAAGTCTAGTACGCTACCACAGTTAACTAACTGTTCAGTGTTATCCAAACTCCACAGATGGACAATCTGTAAGTTGGAGACTTTAGAGACGCGATGAATCGCGTCTGTACAAGACGCATCTGTACAGTAGAGTACGGTGGTGGTGTGTCCTTGGGCTTGTAGTATGCGTTCTAGGGTTTCACCGATGCCGGAGCGATCGCTAAAAATTAACCAATGGGTAGGAGCAATGGTTTGCTGTTTGGTTAATAATGGTTGCGGTTGCCATTGGATTTCGTACAGCCAATCTGATAATTCTGAAGCGGTGGTGGAAATAACATTGGGCTGTATTGGCTCAATCCAGTAGCGTTTACGTTGCCAAGGATAAGTTGGTAACTCTACAAATTTGCCACCATTGGGATACAAGTTATCCCAGGTAATTTTTTGTCCTAAAGTGTAGAGTTTGGCTAATGACCTTAAGCTTACCGTAGAATCTTTGCGCCGCATCGTTGGTAAAACTGTTCCCTGCTGCTGAGTCTGACTGAGGCACTCTAGCATATCTTTGGCGAGGACAGAATGAGGAGCAACCTCTACAAACAGGTCGTATCCAGCTTGGATTAGACTATCCATTGCCTCGGCAAATCGTACAGATTGCCGCATATTCCGCCCCCAATAGGCAGCGTCAAAAAGAGGCAGGGGGGCAGGGGGGCAGAGGGGCGGAGGGGAATCTTCTGGTTGACAGCTAACGGTGGAGAAAATTTGTAAATATGGCGATTTTGGCTGAATGTCTTGGAGAATTTTCTCTAATTCTCGACTGTAGTCGTCCATCTGCGGGCAGTGAAAAGCGTAATTCACTGGTAAGCGGCGGTAGAATACTCCTTGCTGTTCGACTTTTTCTAGGATAATTTCAATTGCCTCGGTTGCACCGGAGATGACTGTTGAGGAAGGACTGTTGATGGCAGCGATCGCTATTTTGTCTTGATAAGGTTCAATCAGTTCTGCCACTGCTTTGTGTGGTAAATGCAGCATTGCCATTTTGCCGTGGCCTGTTGCTTGCTGCATCAGTTTGGCACGTTGTACCACAATCCACAAAGCATCTTTCAAAGTCAACACACCCGCCACGTGAGCAGCTGTAATTTCCCCAACGCTATGACCTACAACTGCACTCGGTTCCACACCCCAAGCCCGCCACAGCGCCACTAGTGCCACTTGCAGAGATAAAATTGCAGGTTGAGCAATTTCCGTTTCATCCAAACGGGATTTCTCTGGCAGTGCCGACAGTTCGGCAATTAGCGACCAAGATGTATGAGATTGAATGATGCGATCGCACTCCTCCAAAGCCTCCCGGAATATAGGCTCCTGTGTCAATAGTTCTTGCCCCATACCCAGCCATTGGGAACCCTGTCCAGAAAACACAAAGGCAATTTGCTGGCGACGGCTAGAACCTTGATATCCGCAATTAACATCAGAATTGGGAATATCTTCTAGAAAATCATGAAGTTGATTAGCTAATTCTTCCGCCGAATTTCCCACCAACCCCAAACGATATTCGTAATGAACGCGCCGCAAACTAGCTGTATAACAAATATCCTCAATATGTAGTGAATTTCCTGATAACAATTCTCGGTATGCTTTAGCTATTTCTTTGAGAGCCTCTGGGCTTCTAGCAGACAAGGGTAGAAAATAAACGCGATCGCTTTCATCATTCCCCCCGTCCCCTTGTCCCTTTGTCCCCTTGTCCTCTTCAACCGGTGCTGCTTCCAAAACCACATGAGCATTAGTCCCACTCATCCCAAAGGAGCTAACCCCAGCCAGCAGTCGGTCTGAAGTCCAGGGAGTAAGCTGAGTCGGAATAACTAACGGTAATTCCTGCCAATCGATATGCGGATTTGCTTGTTTGAAATGTAAATGTGGTGGAATTTGTCGATGCTGTAAAGCCAGAACTACTTTCATAATTCCGGCAATTCCGGCAGCAGCTTCTAAATGCCCGATGTTGGTCTTGACAGAACCAACAATTAATGAATTATCTTGACTCCTGCCAGCACAAAGTACCGATGCTAAGGCGCGAATCTCTATGGGGTCGCCTAAGACGGTTCCCGTACCGTGGGCTTCCACATAACCAATTTCCTGGGGTTGTACTGCCGCCGCCGCTAGTGCTTGGCGAATCACTGCTTGTTGAGCCGAGCCATTGGGGGCAGTCATACCGTTGCTGCGTCCGTCTTGATTAACGGCGGAACCACGAATCAAACCAAGGATGCGATCGCCATCTGTTATAGCATCCCGCAAACGCTTGAGTACGACGACACCACAGCCTTCTCCTCGTCCGTAGCCATCGGCAGCAGCATCAAAGGTTTTGCAGCGACCGTCTCCTGCTAAGGCTTTCACCTGACAAAAATAAATCGTGGTTTCTGGAGCCAGCATCAAGTTGACACCACCAGCCAAAGCCAAATTACACTCGCGTTTGCGTAAGCTTTCACAAGCTAGGTGAATGGCTGTGAGGGAAGATGAACAAGCTGTATCTATGGTGATGCTTGGCCCCTGCAACCCAAAAACGTAAGATAGACGACCAGAAACTACGCTGGGAGTGCAACCAATAAACGAGTAAGCATCAATACGATTAGGGTCGCCGCTATTGATGTGGAAGCGGGCGTAGTCGTTGGTGGAAATGCCAATAAATACGCCAGTGGCACTACCTTCTAATTTCTCTGTGCTTTGTCCGGCATTTTCTAAGGCTTCCCAGGCAACTTCTAGCAACAATCGTTGCTGCGGGTCTATACTGACTGCTTCTCGTGGCGCAATCCCAAAGAAATCGGCATCAAAGCCATCAACTTGGTCGATAAAGCTACCCCGACGGGTGTACATTTTACCAGGGGTGTCAGGATGAGGCATGTAGTAGCTATCGACCGACCAGCGATCGCTCGGAATTTCCCGACTAGCATCAATACCTTGGCTCAATAATTGCCAATAGGTTTCGAGGTTGTTAACTCCTCCGGGAAATCGGCATCCCATACCGACAATGGCGATAACTTCTTGCCGATCCTGTTCAATGGCATCAAGCTTGGTGCGGAGTTCCTTTAGGGCGACTAATGCCCGCCGTAGCTGGTCAGTACGTTCTGGGGTGTTCATCTTCATGACTCATTAAGAGTTGCCAATTCTTGAGCTAGTAAGGCTTCTAGCTCATCTTCGGAAAACTGTTCCATTTGCTCTACAGCCAAGTTAATATCGCTGGGAGCAGTGGGTAGTTCCTTTGTTACGGAGGATGGGATTTTGGGAATCACTAACTCAGCTAAATACTCAGACAAGCTTTCTAGGCTGGGATACTCAAAGACAAGGGTTGCAGGTAATGTTACTTTCAACAATTCCATGAGGGCGTTTCGCAGTTCCACTGCTGTCAGAGAATCCATACCCATTGTGTTAAAAGGCTTTTTCCCATCTACCTGGGCTGATTTCATCCGCAAGACTTTGGCAACCTCCCCTTGTATGGCTTCAAATATTAAGTCTTTGCGTCTGCTGGGGGGAGCGTTTTCTAAACGTTCGTATAACTGGGATGCTGGCGAAGATTTCGGTTGAGAAGAAAGCAGAGATTCTGGGTAGACGAGCAGAGCAGAAAAAATATTTTCGCTACAAGCCCCTTCCCTTGTGGGCAAAAGTCCATTTTCTTTCCCCTCTGCTCCCCATCCCCTCTGCCCCTCTGCCTCTTTTTTCCCTCTAGGAAAGGCTTGAGTAAACTTGCTCCACTGCACTGGCATGACGGCAACTTGCGCGACATTATCAGTCAGTAGTTGTTCTAAAATTTTTAAACTTTGTTGCCAATCAATTGTATCTACGCCCCAAGTTGCCCAGCGTCGGACAACAGGATTATCTTGATGCGCCCAAGGTGCCCAGTTAACACTAAGAGCAGGTAAACCCAGAGATTGACGATAGTGGGCTAAAGCATCGACAAAAGCGTTAGCCGCAGCGTAATTACCTTGTCCGGGCGAACCTAGTAAGCATAACGCTGAGGAAAACATTACAAAGAAATCTAAGGGTATTTCCTTGGTAATCGTATGAAGATTCCAGGCTCCCGTTACCTTGGGTGCGAGGACTCTGGCAAAGCTCTCTCGTGTTTGGTGCAAGAGAAGGCTGTCTTGATGAATACCTTCGGCATGGATGATACCAGATAAATTTGGCAGTTTGTCTTCAATGTATTGAAGGACATTTGCGACTTGTTCTGACTTGGAGCTACTGAAGTTAAATAATACTACAGTTGGATTAATTGCGTGCATTTGCTTGAGGCGATCGCAAATTTCTGGTGTAGGTTCTCCTTCACCCATCAACACGAGATGTTCAGCGCCTTTTTCAATTAGCCAACTGGCAATATTCACGTGAATATCATCAAAACAACCCGTAATTAAATACGTAGCATTAGATTTAATTTTTATAGGTTCTACTGAGAATAATAGTTGATAGCGCAACAACCGAGGTACATAGCGTTGTCCAGCCCGGAAAGCCACTTGTTCTTCAGTTGGATGGTTAATTTCAGTCCACAAACTAGATGCTTGCTCGACTAAGCTAGTTCCTGGATCTAAATCGATTAATCCTCCCCACAAATCCGGGTGTTCTACGGCTAGGGTTCTTCCCAATCCCCAAAGAGGAGTTTGGGCAATACTCAATTCTCCTGGTTTTAGCTGCACGGGTACACAACCCCGTGTAACTAACCATAACTTGGGTTGCTGAGATAATTCTGCGGCGACTAAAGCTTGAAGCAAAGCGGGGAAACTGGCAGAAGTTTTATCTGTTAAAGTCGAATCTATTCCCCACAAATAAATTACACCACGCCATTCTCGGTCTTCTGCACAATTCTCGAACAGTTGTTCAAAGTCTTGACGATGGTATTCCTGACTGGCAAAGACTAACTTGCAAGTTTGCCCAGATTGTTCTATGAACTCGGCTAATTCTACTGCGATCGCACTGTGGTCAGCTAGGATCAGCCAATGCCCTGTCGCATTAGCTTGGATAGACGACTGTAGGACTTGTGGTTGCCATTTAATTTCATACAGCCAATCATGCAAACTCTTCTGGGCAATGCGCTGTAAAGCTTTTCTGGGCGCACGTTTGAGGTGCATTTTCTCAACTTGGGCTACTACCTCACCAGCCGTATTTACAATGCAGGCATCCACGTCAAAGGTTTCTGGATTGGGTGTATTACCAATGTGCAGACGCATATATGACCACAACTCAGTCGTGGGTTGCCCGTAAAAGCACAACTTATCTAAACCAATGGGGATGAACACATCATCTTCACTGGGTAAGTCAGCCAAAAACAACTGCAAGCAAGCATCAAATTGGGCTGGGTGCATATTATAATCACCCACCTCTGCCATGATGGATACTGGCATTTGAATTTTTGCTAACACTTCGTCCTGAAGTTTCCAGAGTGTTTCTATACCCAAAAAGCTAGAGCCAAATTCTAGTCCGCGTTTGTGTAAGCAAGGATAGAACACTCCACCGGATAGTTCTTGCAGACTGCGTTCTTGTAGTGCTATGGGTGAGAAATCTGCAATGATTTGGTGTTTTGGTATAGATTCAACTCGCAGCTTACCAGATGCGTGGAGATTCCAAGCGGTTCCGTCTTCTTTTTCCGGGGATGCCAAGCTGAAGATTTGGAAAGTATATCCTCTCTCATCTGGTGTGAGGAGTAATTGTGTAGTGCGGGTTTCACCCTCTGCCAGTACGAATGCTTCGCGGATAGCAACTTGTTCTAAAACACAAACACCTTGACCAAGGACTTCCGTAGCTGCTGCCCAAGCCATCTCTAAATAGGCAACTGTGGGAACTACTACCATACCGTAGATACGGTGATCGTCAATAAAGGGTACATCGGCTGTACTGAGTTGTCTCTCAAAGATAATTGTGTCAGCTAAGGGCGATCGCAATCGTTGACCGAGTAAAGGATGTAATAGTTTTTGCAAGGGCGATCGCTTTTTCTTGCCATCACTCACCCAATAACGCTGTCTTTGCCAAGGATAATTCGGCAAAATCACGTGAGAGCGCGGATAATCAGCTTCAAACCGCCGCCAATCAACCTCTACCCCTGCAACATACAACTGTGCCACGGAATCTAACAACTGCTGCCAATCTTCTCTACCTTTACGCAGCGAAGCCAGCCATAATCCTTCCATATCCAACTGTTCGGGACACTCGCGCCGTGCCATTCCCAACAATGTCGGATGAGAACCGACTTCTATAAACACCTCATATCGTGCTTGATACAACGTCTGCATACTGGCAGCAAATTGCACACTTGCGAGGATATGCTCTACCCAATAAGTTGCATTTGACATTTCCTCATGTCTGACAATCTTACCTGTGACATTGGAAATAATATCTAATTGCGGCTGTTGATATTTTACTGATGCTGCTACTTTGGCAAAGTCTATCAGCATTGGCTGCATTAAGGGCGAGTGGAAAGCATGGGATACTTGCAATCTTCTGGTTTCAATACCCTGGCTTTCTAATTTTTGCAGCACTGTTGTGAGTATCTCTAATTCCCCAGATAAAACAATGCTGTGTTCGCCATTGATGGCGGCAAGACTCAACTGTTGTGGATAGTCAGCAATTAACGGTGTAACTTGCTCTACCGTGGTGAATACTGCTGCCATTCCTCCACCTTGAGGTAGTCCTTGCATTAAAGCAGCACGTTGCACAATTAATTTCAGTGCGTCTTCTAGGGAAAAAATACCAGCAATGCAAGCAGCGACATACTCACCGACACTGTGACCGAGTACAGCATGAGGACGGATACCCCAAGATAACCAAAGTTGAGCAAGAGCGTATTCTATAACAAATAATGCAACTTGAGTGTAGGCAGTTTTATCGAGGCGAGTATCTTCTAAATTGTCAGAGAATATCACCTGTAAAATTGATTCGCCTAACAAAGGTTGCAGTAAGGTATCGCACTGGTCGAGTGTTTGGCGGAAACTGGGCTGAGTTTGGTAAAGTTGCTTACCCATGTGGCGATACTGTGACCCTTGTCCAGTAAAGAGAAAAGCAATTTTTTTAGTTTGCTGGCTAGCCTGTCCGTGATGGATACCGATGACTTCGGTGGTGTCGAGGTAGGCTTGCAACTGTTGTTGCATTTGTGCGTTGTCTGCGGCGATGATTGCAAGGCGATGTGAGAAATGGGTTCTGCCAACTTGTGAGGCGTGGGTGATGTTGCCAAGAACTATATCTGGGTGAGATGAAAAGTATTTGATGTAGCGTTGTGCAATTTCACTCAAAGCTTGGGGATGTTTGGCTGACAGTGTTAATAGATGTAAAGGACGCTCTGTAATTTCTTCTCCTCTACTCCCCTGCTCCCCTGCTCCCCTGCTCCCCTGCTCCCCTGC
>NZ_JACJSF010000123.1 GCF_014698035.1 Desmonostoc muscorum FACHB-395 | reverse complement strand
CTCTGTCTGATCCGGGAGCGATCGCTCGACTTGCTCACTCACTGTTCATTGATTAAAACTTGAAAGCCTTACGTCATATAGATTATAGCTTTTCTTAGTGCCATTCGGTACATACCCTTTGAAAAAATGGAGAAAAAACAGGGGTTTATTGACAATGAATCATGCATTGGTGAGATACCAGTCTCGTATTTCTTATAAGTTCTGCGTTCGCATTCAGCATAACCTTTACCCAGAAACGAGGATTTAATCGGTTTAATTTAGCTGTGTGCTGGAAAATAAAATATAAAAATAAACAAGAAGATAATGCTTGGTATTTATTAACTAATCTCGCCGATTTAGAAACTGTCGTTAAAATTTATGTTTATCGTTTTGGAATAGAAGCAATGTTTAAAGACTGTAAAACTGTTGGTTACAATCTGGAGGGTTCAAAAGCTAATCCTGATAGACTTGTACGTTTAATTTTGTTAATTGCCCTGGCAATGACTTCTGCTTGGTTACAAGGATAAAGGACTAAATTACAAAGACAACTCTATATCTGTCGGACTCAAGAAAAAGGTAGAACTAAAAAACGGCACAGTAATTTTTGGATAGGTTTATACGGACAAAATTGGATAACTGCTTTTCGTGAGTGTCAAATATGGGTTGAGGAACTCATGGGTTCTATTCGCAATAAGCAGAGGTTTTATCGCCAGGGTTTGAAAGCTATGTCACTTATACAGCAAGCTCTTTAGCTCCCTTGTCGCCCCCTGAACACTAAAAGTTAGACGGTGATTGCCTGGCCTTTCCTTATATTACCGTCTATATTGCCGTCAAATTCCTGTTTATTCCCTTTGAAATACCACGCTCTTTTTTTATAGTTATCTCATCAGGCAAAGCTCAGGTTAATTAAAACCGAGATAACTGACAAAAATCAGTAAATAAGCAGGGAATAAGCATGAATAAACTCAAAAAAATCAGTATTTTGACGTTAATGTCTCTAATCTTGAGTGCAGTGCCACTTGTACAAGCTAATGCAACGTCAACAAAGCAGCGTATGCAGGTATGGGTAGGTAATAACCAAGGGCAAACCATAGACCAGGATCGCAGCTTTGTTGTTGTTACATGTGATACTACAGGTATGGTTAATGTTGTCGGGCATTTGCATAAAACTAATCAGGTTTCAAAAGTGCTTAAGATAGCCGTTAAAAAGGATGGTTCAACACCCTTTGCTCCTGCTAACTCTGATTTCACCACAGACACAGTAGCTAACGGTAACTTTTCTTTCACTCTTACTGGCTTCGCCTCTGGAAAGCACGATTTAGTGGTTGAAATACAGAATTATGCATTTACTGGAGTGAACTTGTACTTTAACGAGGATGCAGCAAATGGCACTACCACTTACGGTGTACCTTTCATTTGCCCAGCGCCGTAAGCAGATGGAGGTCGCATCAAAAGTACAGTGACAAATTAAAGAACAAAGGATGCTGCGCTGAGTGGGTCACTGAATATCGCTGAATCTACAATACTGGACTTGGCATCGCCTCCAGCACTCCGTTCGAGAAGGTTGCCACTATGCTGGCTGCGCTGAAGGATATGGGTGTGGCAGTCATCGTCGTCTCCAACAAGAGATCAGTAACGGTGTGTAGCACTCTCAAACATTTAGGTTTTGCTGATTGGGTGCAAAGTGTAGTGGCTGCGGAGAATGACCTTGCTACCAAGATTAACCCACGCAGCTTTGAAGATCGGATCAAACCGCTTTTCCCAGCACTATTGCCAGAAAACTATCTGGTACTGGGCGATACCGCAACCGACATCTACTATGCTCGGAGTATAGGCGCTCAAGTGGGCTGGGTAACCTTTGGCTACGGCGACCCCGATGTATGTCAGTTTTTGAACCCCGATTACATCATCCAGTCTATCCCTTCTGTCATCGATATTGTAACCAAACCATGCCTAATGTCATCAATATTGTGACCAAACCATGCCTAAAAATAGTCTGAGTCTCGCAGTGCGCGACAAGCTGACCGTTTATGTGTGTTGGAAGATTTGAATTACGCACCTGTTGATCTCGAAATTATACGCGACTTCACAGATTTCTGCTCACCTCATATTTCAAGGAGCAGCGCGCAGGAAGTTATCAACCAGATGACGTTTAAGCTTTTTACTCATCCGATGACCGCGTTTAGTGTGCCAGATATTATGATACCGATTGCCGTGCTGGCAATATAATTCAGGATTTTTCAGCATTTTTGAGGATTTGATTTTTAGGTCTACGCTGAAGTCTACTACCTAAATACTTAAGTAGTTTTATCACCAGGGCTAATTTTAAAAAAGGGAATCTGTCATGAAAAACTTCAGAACTTTACCAAACCATTCACATCAAGCCCATTTTCCTTGGGAACAGATCAACACCCAGGATTTATTAACTGATTTCCTGAAAAATGGCGGATTCGCAGGTGATTCTGGATTTAGCCTGACTCCCAAAGCTTCGCAAGTCACGACATCAGTGGTTTCTGCGGAAAATCTTCAGATTGATTCCAGTAGTGGAGACAGCTTGTTGGAGATTCAGGGAATAGTGGATCAAGCTTTACATGATACTTGTAACTATCTCAGTCAGTTCCGATTTGATGCAGGGTACACTGAGAAGTTGGAAACTGCTTTTGGTAAGAATTTTAATCAGTATTTAGCTAATCAATTATTTGATGATTTTGCTCTAGGAGATTTTAGCAATATTCCTAGCATTGAGATTGTGAACCGTAATGATATTAATGGTGCAAATGGAGCTTTTTCTATCACCACAGACAAGATTTATTTAGCTTCTGAGTTTATTAGCCAAAATTCTCAGAATCTCAATGCGATTGTGGCTGTATTACTGGAAGAGTACGGTCATAATGTTAATTCAAAAATTAATACGACAGATGCGGCAGGGGATGAAGGTGATATTTTTGCTCGGTTAGTGCAAGGAAAAAATATCAGTCAGCAAGACTTAGCCATTTTAAAGGCTGAGGATGATACGGCGACTGTTACTTTGGATGGTGAGATTGTTGAGATCGAGCAAAATGCTCTAACTACGTCTCAATTTATAACGTTACTTAAACCTACATCTCCATCCTCAGCTGTTATCGGTTATGGAAGTACCCAAGAGGACATTCTCCAACTTCAATCTTATAGATCTACGACACCAGGACTCGTACAAAAAGTTTGGGGTTATGACGGTGCTGATATCTTCAATGTAAATTTTGAGCTTCCTGGTAATGGCAAGGTCGGAATAGACTTTAATACTTGGAATTTAAAAAAGTTAGCTCAGATGCTAGTAGAGCCTGATTGGGACGTTCGGAACAAACGTATTGCAATGGATGTCAATCAGGCTATTGTTGGTTCTGCGATTGACTGGAGCGCAACAGCAGTTAAAGCAGGGCTGTTCTTTGATATAACTGGCACGGGTCAAAGTATAGTTGACGCTGCTGCTACAGCAGCACATTTAACAATTGAGCTAGCTAATATTGCCGAGAATGCTAAGTTAGATTTAGAAGAATATAACAATAACTTAGCTGCCATAGACAAATTTTTTGCTGATCAAAACAATAGTAATTGGGGATCTGTTAGCATATTAGATGCCAGAACAGTAGTTGAAATCAGGGATTTTCAACCGGGGGTAGATATAATCACGCTTCCTGAATTACCAACAAATTGGACTTGGGAAGTCGGTTCAGGTACGTTCAGTGATACTGCTAAAGACTATGTTTCAATAGGTTTTGTAAATGGTAGTAATGCTTCTGGAGAGATTCTACGGATTGGCTTTAACGACTACTCATCATCACTAATCATTGGTAGCAAACAGGATTTAATTAGTAATTTGTTAACTACTTCAGCAAACTCAGGTTGGGTGATCAGTGACACTATTAAGGAGCAGAAAATCGCATCAGATAGTATCTTGAATGGAACTATTGCAAATGACGTACTCTCTATTTTAGCTACAAACTCTTTCCCAACAGTTACGCTTTCTGGTGGTTTGGGTGATGATGTATTAATAAGTAGAACAAATGGAAATGACGTATTAAATGGTGGTGATGGCAACGATTATATAGTACTTCAGAAAGTGTCAGACACTATCTATGGTGGGATTGGATATGATCGGGTTGATTATTCCAATCTCACAGCAGGAGTAAATGTAACATCTTCATCATTTAAATCTATAGAAGGTGTTATAGGTACTAAATATTCTGACGTTATCGATTTGAGGATTTTAATAGACAGTAATTCCGATTATTTAGTTACAGGACTTATCTCTATACAGGGGAATGATGGAAATGATAATTTAACAGGTAGCAATTATAATGATCTTCTGGATGGCGGTGCTGGTAACGACATTTTAGCAGGTAGGCAAGGTAATGATACTTATATTGTCGATAACCCAAATGATACCATTACTGAAAATATAAATGAAGGCATTGACAGCGTTAAAAGTTCATCCACTTACATTCTGGGTAATAATTTAGAAACCCTCACTTTAACAGGTGGAACTGCAATTAATGGCACAGGAAATGCAGCTAATAATGTCATCATAGGTAATGCTGTTAGTAATATCCTAAATGGTGGCGGTGGTGATGACACGCTTGATGGTGGAAGTGGTAATGACACCCTTGATGGTGGGACTGATAATGATATTTATGTTGTAAATACAACTACTGTCATCATTACAGAAAATATCAATGAAGGTATAGACACTATTCAATCGAGTGTCACCTTTAGTCTGGCTAACCTACCTAACGTGGAAAACGTCACTTTAACAGGGACAGCAGCGATTAATGGGACTGGTAACACAGCTAATAACTTTATCACAGGCAACAGTGGCAATAACACCCTCGATGGCGGTGCTGGTAACGACATTTTAGCAGGTAGGCAAGGTAATGATACTTATATTGTCGATAACCCAAATGATACCATTACTGAAAATATAGATGAAGGCATTGACAGCGTTAAAAGTTCATTCACTTACATTCTGGGTAATAATTTAGAAAACCTCACTTTAACAGGTGAAACTGCAATTAATGGCACAGGAAATGCAGCTAATAATGTCATCATAGGTAATGCTGTTAGTAATATCCTAAATGGTGGCGGTGGTGATGACACGCTTGATGGTGGAAGTGGTAATGACACCCTTGATGGTGGGACTGATAATGATATTTATGTTGTAAATACAACTACTGTCATCATTACAGAAAATATCAATGAAGGTATAGACACTATTCAATCGAGTGTCACCTTTAGTCTGGCTAACCTACCTAACGTGGAAAACGTCACTTTAACAGGGACAGCAGCGATTAATGGGACTGGTAACACAGCTAATAACTTTATCACAGGCAACAGTGGCAATAACACCCTCGATGGTAGTGCAGGCAATGACACCCTCGATGGTGGTGGAGGTATTGACACCCTGATTGGTGACGCAGGCAATGATATCTATATTATTGATACAACCACTGACACGATTACAGAAAATGCCAATGAGGGAACAGATACAATTCAATCCAGTGTCACCTTCAGCCTAGCCGTCTTAGCAAATATCGAAAACCTCACCCTGACAGGGACAGCAGCGATTAATGGGACTGGTAACACAGCTGGTAACTTTATCACAGGCAACAGTGGCAACAACACCCTTGATGGTGGTGGAGGTATTGACACCCTAATTGGTGGCGCAGGCAATGATATCTATATTATTGATACAATTACTGACACGATTACGGAAAATGCCAATGAGGGAACAGATACAATTCAATCTAGTGTCACCTTCAGCCTAGCCGCCTTAGCAAACATCGAAAACCTTACCCTGACAGGGACAGCAGCGATTAATGGGACTGGTAACACAGCTAATAACTTTATCACAGCTAATGCTGGTAATAATATCCTTGATGGCGGTGCTGGTAATGACATCCTTAACCCTGGTTATAGCCAAGGCTCAGTTGACACAGTTAATGGAGGAGATGGTACAGACACTCTAGAAGCTAGTTACATAAACAAAACAGATGGTGCTGGTATTCATGTAGGAGCTACTAGTACTTCTAATACACCTCATATCAGGAATCGTGTTAATGGTCAGATTTTAGTCAATGTCTCTAATGTAGAAAACTACAATATTACTGGCACACAATATGATGACATTTTTGTAGGACTTTCAGGCAATGACATCTTTAATGGCGGTGCTGGTAATGACACGTTTGATAGTGGTGCTGGTAATGACATCCTTAACCCTGGTTATAGCCAAGGCTCAGTTGATACAGTTAATGGAGGAGATGGTACAGACACTCTAGAAGCTAGTTACACGAACAAAACAGATGGTGCTGGTATTCATGTAGGAGCTACTAGTACTTCTAATACACCTCATATCAGGAATCGTGTTAATGGTCAGATTTTAGTCAATGTCTCTAATGTAGAAAACTACAATATTACTGGCACACAATATGATGACATTTTTGTAGGACTCTCAGGCAATGACATCTTTAATGGCGGTGCTGGTAATGATACGTTTGATAGTGGTGTTGGTAATGACACGCTTGATGGTGGCAGTGGTAATGACATCCTAAAAGGTGGGGCTGGCAATGATGTTTATGTTGTAGATACAACTAATGATAGCGTCACAGAAAATGCCAATGAAGGTATAGATACAATTCAATCGAGTGTCACTTTTAGTCTGGCTAACCTGCCTAACGTGGAAAACCTCACCCTCACAGGAGCCGCCGCGATTAATGGTACAGGCAATGCAGCTAATAATGTTATTACAGGGAATGCTAGTAATAATATCCTTAATGGCGATAATAGCAACATTTTTGAATACAACGGGAGCAAATATCTCCTGAGTAACAGTGGCACTTGGGAACAAGTGCAAGCACAAGCCCAGCTTTTGGGCGCAAACCTAGTCACAATCAACTCTCAAACCGAACAAGATTGGCTAGTTAGTACTTTTGGTGGCACAGAATTCTTCTGGATTGGCTTGACAGATAAAGTTACAGAATCACAGTTTAAGTGGATTAATGGTGAAACTTTAACTTACCAAAACTGGTCTCCAGGTGAACCCAATAATTCAGGTGATGAAGATTATGTAGGAATGAATTCTTCTGCTGGCGGGAAATGGAACGATTTTCAAAGCAGCACTTTTTTACGAGGCATTATTGAACTCAAAGGAAATGATACACTCATCGGCGGCACGGGCGATGATACCTACATTGTCGATAGCACCACTGATGTGATTAGCGAAAATGTAGGTGAGGGGACAGATACAATTCAATCGAGTGTCACCTTTAGTCTGGCTAACCTGCCTAACGTGGAAAATCTCACCCTCACAGGAGCCGCTGCAATTAATGGTACAGGCAATGTGGCTAATAACGTAATCACAGGTAATGTTGGTAATAATATCCTTGATGGCGGTGCTGGTAATGATACCCTTAACGGTGGTGATGGTAATGATATACTAACCGGGGGAGTTGAGAAAGATACTCTAACTGGAGGATTTGGAGCAGACCGTTTTGACTACCGCAACTTAGCTGATTCCATCTTCAGTAGCTTTGATGTTATTACCGACTTTAATGCTACCGCTGGTAATGATTTATTCCTCATTTTCAATACACGCACTGAATTTGTTGATGTGGGATCTGTGGCAACTTTGGATACAGCAGGCATTGCAGCCAAGTTAACAACTACTAGTTTTGCTTCTAACTCTGCTGCTCAATTTTCTTTTGGTAGCCGTACTTTTGTGGCTATTAATGATGCTACAGCAGGGTTTAATACTAATACCGATGCCATAATTGAGGTAACAGGTTTTGCTGGTACTCTAGGAATTAGTAATTTCACCACTACCTAAGCGTAGCTTCTAGTATTATTGAGCGAATCCTAACAAATCAAATTTTAAATAGAGTGGGTAATAAGCCATGAATGTCATAGCTTTACCAACTCTATCAATGTGATAAGATTATTTTGCTCATATCATTACTACGCTCGACTACGCTCGTCAGCATTAAAACGCAAAATTCTCACTCCCCCACCAGATACCAGGGCTGTTTCATTCCACAAGGGCAATAAGTTTGTCAATATCATGAGATAGAAATCTGTGAGCAATTGTTATAGAAGCATAACTATTTCGGCGAATTATGTTGAGTGCAATTGCTCTGGTAATGGAAAGATTTGCCGGAGCATTGCCCATACGGATTGTAGAAATATCTTCTTTGAAAACAACATCTTTAACCCAGTGGAGGCGATTTTCGATACCCCAATGACCGCGAATACCGATAGCAAATTCCTTTGCTGTACCGAGCAAACTGCTAATATAACAGACAATTTCGTGATATTTTTTGCCTTTTCTTGTTCCAACTCTTTCCACTCTAATTAAAGAGTTTACCCCTATCCATTTTGGATCAATTCCCTTGAGTTCATGGAAGACTTCTACAGTGCGTGTTGTCAATCTATCTCTAGTTTTTTCTATCTCAACTATACGACTTGTTGGTTTTCTTAAAGCAGCAATACGTTGAATATGGCTATGTAGTTTTGGCTGATTACCTTTAACCGCAATGACGTAATCGTTACAACTTTCTATAATTAGCTCACAAGTTTTTTTTGGCAATGTAAGGAATCAAAGCTGAAGACCACACCTTGTAAATCCATTGCTGTGATTAAATCTTGTACAACTTGGATTTCGCTTGTCTCATGGTTTTCAAATTTTTCCATCCCGACGACCAGCCCTCGTTTACAAGCAAATACTGATACTATGCTGACAAAATTTTGTTGAGATGAATTGTAGTTTTTCACCGTACCCTTAATACTTTTCCCATCTAGAGCACACCATTCTGATTCTTCTATTTCAACATAATTTTTTGCCCAATCATTGAATTTTTCCGCCAGCTTATCAAACTCTACTCCCATCACTACACGCCGGATAGTTGAATAAGATGGAACTCCATGTTTTTGGATACCAAATTTCTTTATTAATACCCGACTATGCCTTTTCACAAAATCTCCCCACCCACGATATCCCACATATCCATTCATAGTGCCCATTGTTACAAACAATAAAACCAACCAAAGTGGATGTCTTCGACCATCTTTTGTCCTAAAGTCTTCCACTTGCTTTAACTGGTCAATTAGATTCGCACCCATAATTTTTATCCCCTAAACACTTGCTATTTTACAGGTTTTAGGGGATGAATCAGCCCTGCCACCAGATACCGCCGCAACCTTGAGTTTCTGCATACGTTCTGGTCGTAAATTTGACCTTGCTACAATCGCCTCATGCGACCATTTTTCAGTGACAAGCGCGGCGGAAACTTCATCCTCATCAACTGTTTTGATTTCTACACTCGAAACCGAGTTTTCAGCTAACAACAAAGTAGAATAACCCTATTCTACAAGCTAGTTATTGAAAGCGATCACTCTGTTCGAAGTGATGAAAGTTTTTCATGTCTGCTTTCTTATTTTGGACTCAGAACTGGGGGGTTGATCGCCAAACATTGCCCCTCGTCCTTCTAGGTCACGCTTCATATCCTCTGTAAGTCCTGTACTACCTTGAAATAAGGCGTTTGCGACAATAGCATTCTTTAGGTTGGCACTGCTCAGATTTGCACTGCTCAGGTCGGCATTGCTCAAGTCGGCATGGTTCAGAATAGCACCAATTAGAATAGCACTGCTGAGGACAGCATTTTTCAGGTTGGCATTGCTCAGGTTGGTATTTATCAGGTTGGCAAAGTTAAAGTTGGCAAAGTTAAGGTTGGCATCACTTAGGTCAGAACTTCTTAATTTGGCATTGCTCAGGTTGGCATTGCTCAGATCGGCACGTCTCAAATCGGCATTGCTCAGGTTGGCATCGCTCAGGTTAGCACGTCTCAATTTGGCATCACTTAGATCAGCGTTACTCAAGTTGGCATCGCTCAGGTCAAAATCTCTCAGGTTAAGACCTATAGCTCCCTGATTAACTATTTCCCAAACTACACGCCACTTACGATTAATTTCTGTACTATTATCAATTATTACATAGTTCAAGTTAGCACCACTCAAGTTAGCACCACTTAAGTTAGCACCACTCAAGTTAGCACCACTCAAATTAGCATTGCTCAGGTTGGCTTTAATCAGGTTGGCTTTAATCAGGTTGGCACCACTCAAATTGACATCGCTCAAATTGGATTTAATCAGGTTGGCACCGCTCAAATTGGCATAGTGTAAAATAATGCCACTCAGCTTGGCATTGCTCAAATTGGCTCTACTCAAATTGACACCGCTCAGATTGGCATTGCTCAAATTGGCTTTAATCAGGTTGGCATCGCTCAAATTGGCATAGTGTAAGATAATGCCACTCAGCTTGGCATTGCTCAAATTGGCATTGTTCAAATTGGCATTGTTCAAATTGACATCGCTCAGATTGGCTCTATTCAAATTGACACCGCTCAGATTGGCATTGCTCAAATTGGCTCTACTCAAATTGACACCGCTCAGATTGGCATTGTTCAAATTGGCTCCAGCTAAATCTTTAGTAATTTTAAATAATTGCTTAGGGTCTGTGAGTCTCTTTTTTTCGCTCCAAGCAACAAATGCAATACCCAAGAAGACACTCAAGCCAACTACAAAATTTGATGGATTTCCTCTGGTTAGTAGTAGCATGACTAATAAACTAAAACCAACCAAAGCCATTTGCTTAATTAAAGAGCTTAGTCCAGCTTTAGCTTCCTTATAAAGACTAATATTTCTACGGTTTGTTAGCGCCATGCCCACCAGTTCCCTTTTGCTTTCTCAAATCATTTAAATCTGCCCAGAAACGACCAATTATTCGACCTGCAATCACGATCCACAACATAAAGTCTGATGCCACTATGATAAAGCAGGCATAGCGTGAAGCACCCAAAGCATTTTCTTGAAGACAAACACCGAAATCAGAAAAACTTTTACCTAAAATCAATTGCCCAAGTAACTCTGGGATTTTTAGCAAAACAGCAAGAGCGATCGCATCTTGAATAGAGAGATAAACAGTTTTCCAGTAATCCCCCATCAAACTTTGACCTAGCAAATTCACAGGTTCCCAAATGTTTTTTAAGATTTGCTCTGTGTATTGACCTGCTTTTGTCTGCCTCTGTACAGGTTTTTGAGGAGTAGTCTGAGGGCTTTGTGGTGGTTGAGTCATCCAAAGATAGCACAAGTGCGGACGCGCTCAAATTCTATCACTAAGCAATACTCGTGATTTGCAAAACTATGAGCTATTAACACATGAAATGAGCGATTGAGTTGAACTCAGCAGCTTTGTCGCAAGCGAATCGATCACTTACCCTCCAGAGTCCCAATCCCGACGATGCAGCCAAGATTATGAATTGATTTCTCACAAGGTCAAATTGTAGGGGCGGGAATGTGAAAAAATTGTCACGTTCTTTGCTGCACCCGATAATCTGTTACAGATATATTCCACTGTTGCTCAAATTTACTTATTGAAGCTCTCATATTTGTGTAATACTTGCTGTCTAGTAAATATTGGATAACCCACAATGGGGGGCAAGCTCCTGCATCTGCTCGATCCAACCATTCAAATATCTCACTTTGATTTAATGACACGGGCGCGGCGGAACTTGGTTCTTCATCACAGTTTTTCGGCTCAAAACCAGAGACTTGATTTTCCCCCGACAACGAAGCGGAATTACTTTCTTCTGCTTGCCCCTGTGTTTGATTAGCGATCGCAGAATTTAAAGAAAATTCATTTTTAGTGATGAGCGCGGCGGAATCAGTACCTTCATGAGAGATTGCCGCCTCAACACCACAGTCCTGGTTTTCAGCCAACAACGAAGCAGATTCACCCTGTACATCATCTACAAGCGCTAGCAATGTACAGTCCATTGCCGTAGGCAAGTCTTCAAGTTCTGACGCGCTCTCAATATGTGAAGGCGACGCGCCCCTCAAGGGCGCATGAGCCGTTGCCTCAACACGCGGATTTCGAGCAAGCGCGTCAGAACCAACTACCATACCAACAACCTTAGTTGGTTGTTGGTAGGTAGTTAACGGGTTGTTAGAAACGTTGTTAGAATTTTGGAACCCTTGCAAATCCTCACTTTTTTGACCATTCTTTTGGAATGATTCCAAATTAGACTGAATTTGTTCCACTTTGGGGTGGTTTTGATTCCGTCCGGGCTGATTTACTTTCTCCCCGGCGTGGACGGCTTTCTCGTCACAAGAATTGGTTTCTTCTGACGTGGACGATTCCCAGTAAAAGCGATTGTAATAACCGTGAAGGTTACGGACACGGTAGCCAATCAACCCAGGTCTACCGGAGGGCAAACGGCCAAACAACTCCTCAAACTGAAACAATCCTTGGGCAGTTAACGCCGCCCCTGCTTTTTGCAAAGATTTGTAGGTGAGGTTAGTATCGAGTTTATGGGCAGAACCCCCGAATTGTTCAGCCGCCACGCTATCTAACCAAAGCTGCTGGACTGAAGGTGGTTGCTGACGAACCCAGTTAATATCCTCAATTGATACTTTGCAATGTGGTCTAATCGATTTATCTGCGTCTGCTTGTCTGCGCTCGTTTCGCTGCTTGCTGCCACCGTTGATTGCTTTTAACGCTGTAGTCATACATAATTCCTCCTAAATTTTTCCATGACAACGTGAGCGACATTGCACCCATGCCGCGTTTAAGTCTTTTTGCTAGAGGCGAGTTTTATCTACTTTTTCTCGCCCTGCCAGAATCGCAACTCGTCTCGTGAATACCTGTCAGTCTTTTTCGATTGCTCCTTCCAACAATCCCAAGCTACTATCAACTCTTCGCCCAAGTCCTCTACAACTTCACCCCTCTCAACATACAAAGTCCGGTAGGGGTCAGCGTGGGCAACAATAGAGCCGATGCTAATAGTGCGCGGTTGAAGGGATGCGTTCTGGAGTGTGGAAATTAATTCTGTTTCCTGGGTGGTAAGTTCTGCCCAGTAATCTGATTTAATCACCTCATATTCTTGGGCCACTGCCCAGTAGTCCTGCCAGCTACACCCAGCTTGTGAAAGCACCTGTCTGATATCAATAACCGCTTGGGGCAACATTGACAATTGCTCGGCTCGGTAGGCGATCGCCTGTGGTGTCGGTTCACTCCCCAGGATTATCGCCGCAGCTTCGAGCGCTTGGGTATTGTTCATCGCTTCGCTTAGGTTTTTCAAAGCCATGCCCATCAATCGTAAGCATTCGGTAGCATTCTCCTTTGGTGGTTCAGCAGCTAGCGATCGCAGATCAATTATCTTTTCCAGGGCTTGCTTGACTTGCTTGTTCAAAGCTTTAGTTGCCTGTTGGGTCATCGTATTCCCCCACTGTTGCGAGGGACGTTCTTCTACGGCACGTTCCAATTCCTGAATGCGTTGATGGAGTTGTTGGTTCTCAGCCTCTAACTGTCGTAGCGATTCCATTTCATTCAGCCGTTGCCGTAACTGAACGTTTTCCTCCCTTTGTTGCTTGTACAAGTTTTGCAGAGATTGGATTTGCTCTTGTACTTGTTCTTCTGCATTGGCTGTGGCTTCTGAAAGCAAGCCAAGCCTCAAATCCTGCTCCAGTCGCTCTAACTCCTGTCTATGGCGTTCTTCGATAGCAGCGATCGCTTCCTTATATTCTGGTGCATAGTTCCGCCCTCTGGAAAATGGGACACTAGCGGCATCTAAATCAGTATTGTTGATCAACAACCTCTCGCCATCAGCAAAAGTGACAATCTGCTGCCAATGATTTGGTGCGTCTGCCTCAATGGTTCCCTCTTCTCCATATCTTGGATGGGACTGTTGTAGAACTGTGACAATGGCTTTTTGAGGAACCACTGGTTCTTCAATTTTGGGAACCATTGGTTCTTGAACAATATGTTTTTTGCGTGGAAGTTGAGGAACCACAATATTTGCAGCAGCCGCAAAGTCTGATTCACCAGGGGACGGGTTATCTTTGAGAGCGATCGCTACAGCTTGTTTTAGTTTCTCTGGTTCCTTGACTAACCGTAGTAGTGGACGGGCTTGACGCTCATTCTTGATGTGTCCGCCCAACTCCCCAACTGCGTCTATGACCTTTTTGGCTCCTAGCAGTTGGTTGATTCGTCGGTATCCACCCCAGGTATATAATTCACGCTGGCAGTATTCTTCAAAATTTTTATAGCCAACTTGCAGGTAAAGCTGCTGTTCCCTCATCTGGAGAATTTCATCTACCGCTTGCCACTCGAACCTGTGGATGGCGGTGAAGGTTTCCTGAATGCTGGTGTTGACAACACTGTAATCAAGTGCTGTTGTTTGTTCTCTGTCTAGTGTCAGCATATCTCTTGCCCACTATGGTAAATGCTTGAAAGTTGGGGTGTTGCAGTTTAACCAAAGTGAACCGGGTAGCTGTCAGATGGATTTTCCAAAAATATGGCAGCATTATAGTTAGCTCACTTTGTGGTAAACGGATTGAGCAGGCGATCGCATTGCTGTGACGGGCGGCGATCGCTTTTGCTATGCAGCCGTTAAACAGGCTTGATTTTCAGCATCAATTGCTGAAGACTTTCGGCCTTGACTTAGTGCGCTACTCTTACTGCTGTTAGGGTTTTCAGAAGAGGCAGAAGTATCTGAATCTTGGGTGTAATCAATTAAATCGAACGGAGTAATCTGCCTATCTAAATCGTGCGCTAGACGATTTAGTGCGTTACAGAGATTATTTAGGGAATGACCATCCAAGCGTGGCATTGTTTTGGCTTTCCGTAAATTTGATACTGAATTAGCACTGAGATTTAACTCATTGGCAAGATCACCCGCCTTGATGTCATATCTTGCCATTACCTCTTTTAGTTTCCACTTAATCAAAGTCTGATTCACAAAAATCAACACCTTAAATGTACTCCGCTACCTAACACTAGTACAAATGTTAGCACTCAGACTTTGAAATATACAAAAGCAATCAATATATTTACAAAGCAAACTTATAAAAATACAAGTTTGCCTCTTGACATCAAGCTGTATTCCAAGTTAGACTTGTAATTAACAAGGAGGAAAAAGTGTTATGCCTCTTCAATAAATAAAGAAGCACTAAAAACTACAGAACTTTGACAGCACAATCCAAAGTCACCGCTTGATGAGTAACCGAGGCACTGGCGCAACCAGAGAAGGCGATGGGTACACAGATGGGAAATGGATTTGCACTAAATAAGAAATTACCAGCAGGACGGCAGTTGAAGCTTTTGAAGCCGTACACGTCGCCTGATACGCTGTATCTCCTGTTTTGGTATCACTCAAATGCCACTGGCTTTGAGTCACAAATACATGGCTACGCCAAATCTAATTGAGAGCGTTGTGCTGAACCACAACGTTGTTTGAACACATAACAAAAGCGACCGCTACTGTCTGGACAACTTCTGCGATCGCTTTTTACCCTTTTATCAAGGAACTCTATTATGCCTTATACAACACATACACAGCAAGCAATTCCTAGTTCTTCTCGTGATGAGCAAGCCCTAGCCCAAGCAGAACTAAACCACCATCTCGAAACCCAATCCGAAGCTATAGCACCAGAATATTTAATAACAGTCGAAATATCTTTCTACGATCACGAATATTATCTTAGTGAAAAGTTAGTAGCAGCTATCACCTACGACAATGACTTAACTCAGCCTTGGGTAGTCATGGTTAACGCCAAAGAAAAACACCGTGCTAACACCTGGGCTAAATGCAACAGTTATATTACTTGGCATCACAAACAAGGCACACTCGAAGCTCCATTACCAACTCCACAACCAGAAGAAGTTTGCACTACTGGTAACGAAATCATGTCCCAGGTTTTTGCTGAATGCGAGAAGTTTGGCTTTGAAATCCTGGACGATGGTATTTACAGCAGCGATTGCAAGCTGGGTGAAGTGGGATTCACTAATGGTAATTGGTGGTTCATACGTACAGCAGAAAAACAAAAACGTATATTGTGTAACTCAGCCCTAGATGCAGTTTGGTGGTTGTCGAAAGCTGAGATGTTACCCATTGCCGAAGCAATACCTGTTGATGAATACTTGCAATACCAACCGCTTGAGCAAATGAGTTCTGATGAATTGCGACATTTGCTTGACAATCCAGAGTTAGTAGCAGTGTAAACAGAAGTCAGGAGTCAGCATTCTCTCCTGGCTCCTGAATAATCTCTTCATTCATCAATTAGAACAATGCAACCCACAATCAAATCAAAAGCGGATTACTGCTATAGATCCGCAAATTGTTAGGTATTTGGTTGGTTAGTCAAAAATTAAAAAGAACTAGGAGATAGTTCAAGTGTTTAATCTGACCTACGAATTTAAACTTAAGCCCACACAAAGCCAAATTGCAATATTTGAAGACTGGTTAGAGCAATGTCGCCGTGTCTATAATTATGCTTTGGCAGAGCGTAAAGACTGGATTAAATCTCGTTCTTGTCAGATTAATGCTTGTTCACTACGCTCTGAGTACATCATTCCTGTTGAGACACCACGACCAAACTACTTCAATCAATGCAAAAGATTAACCCAAGCAAAAAAGAAATATCCTGAGCTTAGTCGAGTTGCAGCGCAAGTTTTGCAGCAAATATTGAAGCGGCTTGAGAAAGCCTTTGTTGCAATGTGGGAACACAAACACGGATTTCCCAGATTCAAAAAACCAGGGAGAATGCACTCTTTTTTGTTTCCGCAGTTAGAGGTTAATCCAATCCAAAAGGGAAAAATAAAACTGCCGAGAATTGGCTGGGTTAAATTTTATCAATCACGAGAAATACCTGATAGTGGTACAGTAAAACAAGCTCATCTTGTTAAACGTGCCTCTGGTTGGTATGTAATGCTAATTGTGCAATGGGATGTATCTTTACCACAACCAATACCGCACGGTGAAGCAATAGGAATTGACATAGGTTTAACAAGTTTTATTACAACTTCTAATGGTATTTTTGTCAAACGCCCGAGGTTTTTTGTAGATGCCGAGCGCAAGCTGAAATTGCTGCAAAAGCGTGTCTCAAGAAAACGTATTGGCTCGAACAATTGGAAGAAAGCTCAGAAGAAAGTTATATCTTTACATGAATACATCGCCAATTGTCGTAAAGACTGGCATAGAAAACTGTCTCATAAAATCTGTGATGATACAGGGATGGTGTTTGTTGAAGATTTAAATTTAGTTGGTTTATCCCGTGGAATCTTGGGCAAACACTTTTTAGATGCTGGTTTTGGGCAATTCTTCAACATACTACAGCAGACTTGTTTTAAACGTGGTGTTTATTTCCAGAAAGTAGACAGTCGCAAAACCAGCCAGATTTGTCCTAGTTGCGGAGTTGAGACAGGCAAAAAAGAGCTTTCTGTTCGTACTCATGTTTGTTCAAATTGCGGCTATATAGCTGATAGAGATGTTGCAGCTGCACAAGTAGTTCTCTTAAGGGGGCTTGCAGCCGTAGGGCATACGGTCAAGATGCTTGCTGAGGGTAAATTCATTGGAATCCCTTTGAAGCAAGAATCCTCGTATCTTTAGGTCGAGGAGTGTCAATCGATAAAGAATTTGATGCGCTAACTCTTGACGAGTGGGAGCGGTTAAAGAGGTACGTTCCGCAAGCGAAACATTTGGTTGCAGCGTAAAAAATAGGTGGGCAGTAAGACCCACCTTTATAACCAGAGCAAAACTAAATTATCAGTTTATCCAAATAGAACAAAACAACTCATCGGATAAGCCAATGGAACCGATAGAAATACTGAAGCAGTTCAACTCATGCTACCAAAAGATTCAAGCAATCGCTCAAGATGAAAACTGGCTTTTGTTAATTGCTGACAAGAAGATTGACCCAGAAGCAGCAACTCATTTGGGTGATGTTCTGCATTATTTGACTGAGGCAATGGGTTGTGTAGAAGAAATAGTCGAGGTCAAGTTTAATCAGGAGGCAGAATAATGCAACCAACAATCACCATTCCACACGGTTGGAAATACCCCCGATTCACTTTAGGACAACGTATAGAACAAGGAATAATTATCGGCATTAAGTATTACCCAAGCGATAGTCTTTTAGCTTGTGAATATGATGAAAGCTGGCGTTATTTAGTCATGTCTGACATGAATTCCATTGAAGAACAAAATCACTTAGAGAACGAGATTAAATTGCTCAAACCGCAGGAATTGAAAACACTTTTAGAAGCAGAAATTAAAAAACGACTATATCAAATTGAAGTGCTGAAATACGAGTTAAAAGCAATTCCTGGCATTGTTATGAAGAATTCAGAAGTCAGAATTCAGTAGTCAGATTCAAGACGCTTTTAGATTCGCTATCAGTCTGGAATTCAGACCTATGACTGAATTGTTGCACCACTAAAACTTCAATTTGTTGGGGATGTAAAAACGCCGATTATTCAGACGTTTTTTCGGTCACAATACCTTTCCTCTATTCTGAATCCTGACTCCTGACTCCTGAATTCTGTTGATAAATAGCTAAGTCGAACACTATCCAGTATCAACACAATTTTTAGCAACAACAACGAAATTATGGAAACCATCAAAATCAACAACAGCGTCTTTCTCATTCCACCCAGCCAACCTAAACTGCAAGCGAATTGCGCTAAAGAATACGGACAATTCCTTCTCGATTGTCCTCCAAAACTCACAATTCTAGAAGCACAAGCAGGAGGATATCTCAAAGGTAACAAGGCTGACTTTGCAATCGCTATTTCTCGCCCAGACCGTGCCTTGACTATCAACGAGAACTTCACCAATGAAGCATTTACCGAACTTTGGGTAATTCCTGTTGCTGGCGGACTAAAAGACCAGTTTAAGGGGCCAGCCTCCATGCTGCTTTCTTTCCTGATCCACCGCCGCAGTAAAGACAATTTTGCCGGACTCTACAATCACTTCGCCCATCGTGCTTTCCAGCAGTGGTGCGAAGAGGGGATGCCGGGAGATCCCAAAGAGTTTTGCTTCAGTGCGATCGCTTCGGTACTGAAAAACTACATTTTCTGCGCCGAGTTTCAGAAAGTGGAAGGGACGCTGGGAACGTATTGGTTCATTCAGTGGAGCTATCGCAATCCTCAATCTGACTTTGAGCATGATGCTCTTGTTGCAGCAGAGATGATTCGCTCTGGTGCTGAATCTGGGGCAACAATTCACTGGGTGACGAATGATACTTACGAGCGCTGGGCATCAAATGCTGTCACTGCACCAGCATTACCCCCGGTTTCGGAAACTGAAGCGAGGGCATCTCTGCAAGCGCAGAATCAGACAGCTATGCCGCAAGTTAACAAGCGGTAATTAGATACGAAAAAGGCGATTCAAACGTGAGTCGCCACTATATAAATTAGTGGTTCAAACAAGTAAATGAAAATCGGTACTGTCTCAGTTAGTTATTCGAGAAAATTTAACTTGGGCAATTATGAATCTCTCGAATTGGGCTGCTCACTTTGGGCACAAGTGGAGGATGAAGAAGATGCGGACGGTGTAGTTCAATTTCTTTATCATCAAGCAAAAGCAGCAGTTAAAGAGGCTGCAATGCCTGTGATTAAAGCGAACGAATTCCAAATTAGTAAAGCCAAATCTCAAAAGAAGGTGACAACTGATTT
>NZ_JACJSF010000122.1 GCF_014698035.1 Desmonostoc muscorum FACHB-395 | reverse complement strand
ACTTTTTTATACCCTATTTCAAGCTGAGGATTATGTTGTAAATGCCACAGTTGTTGTCGCAAGTGATCGCTGAAAATTCCTTGCTCTGTTGGTGCAAGTCTTAACAATTCTTCTAGGGTCACTTGTTGGGTTTTGAGATGCGTTATCGCTGATTGTACCAAGTAAGGATGCCCCCCTAGCAACTCCATTAACCTAGTTAAGTCCTGTCCCCCCAGGCTTAACTCATTCTGCTTGGCGAGATTTGTTACTTGTTGCAGATTAAATTCAGGTAAGTCAATCGCCAATCCCACATTAAACGGGGAATGATTACTGTCTAAGGAAGGATAAGATTCAGTTGAATGAACCACTACTAACCGCAGCTTCTTCCAGATATTACCAATCTTGTCTCCTTGTTTCGCTGCCTCATACCATCCCCGCAGTAACAAGCAGAATTGAGGGAAAATCTCAGGATAATCAAACAGTCTCTCAAAATTATCTATAGCTAAAACTAAGGGAGTATCAGTAAGTGATAATAAATATTTTTGAAAATAACGGGTACAGTTTTTATTCAGCCCAAAAACCTCTTGCCATTGTTTATCTAGTTGCGGTTCTAGTTCCAGACTGTCAGCCACATCAACACACAACCATTGTAGAAATGCTTTTAAGTTAGCCAGAATATCAATATCAGCCAGTTGTAAATCTATTTTCGCAGTTTGATAACCCTGGTGTCTTGCATAGTCTAGAATTTTCTCCAGCAGTAATGTTTTACCCATTCTCTGCGGGGCTTTGAGACGAATCAATGCCCCTGGTTGCACGATTGCTTCATAACATTTCTGCTCAATGGGTGGTCGTTCAATATATATTGTTGTGTCTGCCGTTAGTCCAGAATTATCAGCCGCTTGCAACTGTTGTTCAACTGCATTCAAATTATCACCAAGTTCCTTCAAGGTGCGTTCTTCTGACTGAAGCTGGTGTTCGTATTGAAACTTGCGGGATACATCAGTTTCAATAACCAATGCTGTTCGTAGATTTGCAACTTTCTGGCTTTGGAGGGTGTAAGCTTTTTCGAGTGAGTCTCTTTCAGAAAGCGATCGCTGCCGTTGATTCTGCGATTGGACTGAATTACCTGATGCTGTCGTCTGCTGCCCAAGGTGAATATTGTAGATGTCGCCGCCAATTCGCCCAGCATTCACTATGTCAGCATTAACCAATCCACCGCCAAACTGGGAATTGCGTAAGTCACTACTAGAGACTTGCTTTGGGTCTTGTGAATCGGGCATGGGTTGGTTTGGGCAGGTTTAAGCGTCATTGTTGTGAATATTACCACCTATTCGTTCTGAGTTAACAGTGTTGGCATCTACTATGCCACTTGCAAACTGCGGATTCTGCATATTGTAGTTAGAAACTTTCCTCGGATTTTCTGCCAATGCTTTTTGAACTGACCCTTGCTGTTCCACTATGTCAAATAGGCGGTTAATTTGTGCTTCCTGTTTGGAAATCAGTAAATCTTTATCTTCAAGTCTTGCTTGGTACTGTGATTCTAATGCTTTAGCCGCAAATTCATATCCCCGCATGAACTGATTGTGGATTTTTGCTTTATCTGCATCAGGAGCAACAGTCACTCGAACTACAAGAATGCCATCGCCTTTCTTCTCTATACTTTGGACATCCAATTGTGCGCCTTGGTTTTCGACTTCTACTTTTTTAAACTAGTAAGCGAAAGCATCCCAGTCGATACCATTGCGAAAGATTAAATCAATGGTTTGTAGAGATTTTTGGAACAGCTTGGTGAATTCGCCGGAAGCAAAGTTACCACTGCTGGGACGGCGTTCTTGTTGACTTTGTTGGAGGTAAATATAGTCACACTGCAAATACTTATTCATAGGGAACACTTGAACCGACTGGATTTTTCTACGGTCTACGTGAACCTTGAATCAAGCTGAAGTTTCGGTGCGATGTCTACCAGAATTCAGGAATCAAATGTAGGTCATGATGAAGAATCTCCTGCTCGAAGCCATCCGCGCCTATTACTTTGACGACTCACTCGATTCTCCTGGCTATTGGCTGCTGGGCCCCCTCGATTCATAACCCTACTCCCTAACGCCACATACTCCATTCATTGGCGCAAAGTATGATTTTTGCAAATGATTAAGTAATTTTCCTTAATACATCTTGCTTAATCAAGCTAGAAAGTATATATATTTTCATGTGCGTAATTACAAGCAAATAAATCTCAGTTACGAGCATGGGCGGATATTTTTGTGCGATCGCCGTTAAGAAACAAGCTGAAGACCTCATGAAAAAGTCAATATGCTAAAAAATATTCCTTTGAAAATATTTACTACTACCGCAGTAAGTAGTACGGCTTTTTTGTGTATAAGTGTTAATAATGCTTATGCAGCTTCTTTCAATTCGATTTCTCGTATTTATGCTTTTGGTGATAGCTATTCAGATAATGGGGCAGCACTTCGGATTACAACAGCAGCAGTTAACTCTGAGGTGCCTGGAGCGTTTATATTCCCACGAGTGGACGTGTATGACTCTGACGGTCGATGGACAAATAATCCGGGACTAACATCAGTTGAGGTACTAGCAAAACAAGAAAATTTACAGTTAACAAATTATGCGGTAGGTGGCGCAAAAAGCGGTAATGGCAATTTAAGTACTTGGCTCGATCAATATCAAAATACAGGTTTATTCGGTCAAATCGAACAATATAAAACAGAAGTTAATCGCGTGGCAGATTCTAAAGCGTTACACTTCATTTTTATATCTTCAAATGACTTATTAGAAAGGTTTTTTTATAATCAGACTGGTTCGGTCGATGTATTAGCTGATGCTGCTGTTAACAATATTGCTTCTGGAATATCACAACTTGCAGCGCTAGGTGCAGAACAGTTTTTTGTTGTAAATTCTACAGATTTAGCTGCATTAACACTTTTTGAGCAATACTCACAAGAGGCAGCTAAGTTTATAGATGTTATCAATAAAAGTCTTCCCGGTCAACTCAATACCCTGAATAAGCAATTAGGTGTTGAAGTTGCACTGTATGACCATGTTGCAATTAGCAACAAAATTCGCTCTACCCCAGCGACATTTGGTTTTACCAATATAAACGATGCCTGCAAACTTTTATACACCACTGGGGGGTTGGAGCCTGGTTGTTCAACACCTGATAATTATTATTACTTCGACGAAATTCATCCTACTCGTCGTGTACACCAAATCATTGGTGAAGATATGGCCAATTTCTTAGATACACAAAAAACACTAAGTGTTCCTGAACCATCAAATGTTGTAGCTTTGATATCTTGTATAGGTATGATAAGTTTACTACGGCGTAAAGTTCATAGTAGTTAAGGGTATCACCGTGCCAAAGTGGGTTTAATTATACCCGCTTGTCCCAAACTTATATAATCTCGCTCCCTTTCCCCAGGCTGGGAAGCAGGGCAACCACGACAACGTAGAATTCGCTATCCAATAGTCAAAAAGTACAGTAAAGCCCCGTAAAGAGAAAGCAAAATCTGCGACTGAATATTGCATTGCTTGCACCAAAGGCTCACTTTACCAGTATTTCTCACAAGCTTCCCTACTTTGATGGAGCAGAGGTCTGGGGCAGAGGGGCAGAGGGGATTGAACTTAGCACATTGAACTCTCACCTGCTCCCCTGCTCAAGCGCAGGCTTTGAGAGGTGTGGTGAGAAATCCGGGTTTAGGGATCGAAAGCTACGGGCATTGATTTCATACCTCGCAACGCTGGGTTTTCATGCCATTCTATCTGATCCGTATCCACTCGAAGATTACAAAAGCGGCGTATAATAGTATTAATAGCAATTTGTGCCTCAAGCCTGCCAAGGGATGCACCGAGGCAAAAATGGGTTCCTTTACCAAATGCCAAGTGTGGGTTTTCTGAGCGTGTAATATCTAATTTATCGGGTTCTAAGAATTGCTCAGGGTCACGGTTGGCAGCACCAATCATCAGGAACAAGCGTTGCCCTTTGCTAATTTGTTTGCCATCAATTTCGAGATCCTCAATTGCTAGGCGCGCCTGGCGTTGAACTGGGCTATCATAACGTAAAAGCTCCTCTACAGTAATTGTGATTAGCGAAGGGTCATCCTTTAACTTTTGCATCTGATTGGGATTTTTGAGTAAAGCAAGTAAGCCGTTAGCAATCAAGTTGGTGGTAGTTTCATGACCCGCAAAAGTTAAGAAAATACAATTTGCTAAAAGTTCGTCTTCATCAAGCGAATTTTCTTTTTCTTGTGCAAAAATGAGGCTACTTATGAGATCATCTTGGGGAGCATGACGGCGTTCTTCTTTGATGTGGCGGAAGTATTCGGTCATTTCGATAATACTTTGTTTAGCACTAGTCAAAACGTAAGGATTCATGCGGAACATACCAAAAAAACTTGCCAAATCAGATGACCATTTTTTAACCTGTTTGTGGTCTTCAGGCTTTGCACCAAGCATTTGGGCAATGACAATTGCGGGCATTGGATAAGCTAAATCATGAATAATATCTATGTGACCCCGCTCATATACAGCATCGATTAGTTCATTTACTAGTGCCTGAATTCGCCCTGCCATGCTGTTAATCATACTAGGAGTAAATGCCTTGTTAAAAAGTCCACGCATACGTGTGTGTTCTGGAGGGTCACAAAATAAAATCCATTTTGATAAAGTTTCAAGCAGGGGAAGTATTTTCTGTTGCTCTAATTCTGGTAATTTACTAATAGGCAGACGCTTGGCCGAAATACGTCTGTCTTGCATAGCAGATGCAACGTCCTTATAACGCATCAGATACCAACCCCCAAAAAAATCACTCCAATAAACAGGATCTTCTAATAAAATACGGCGGTAGGTAGGATAGGGATTGGCCAGTACTTCTGGAGCAGTTAGATTGTATCGGTCTTGTTCTGGATTAGTTGGTGGAATCATAGGTTAGAAGGTTAGATTTTAGAAGTAATTAAGGATATGACTTAATAATTTTATATGTGGTAGCATTCGCATACGCTTGTACACGATTGCTCTGGCATTGCCTTTGTGTGAATGCCTTGATTCTGGAACTATTAAAGTTTTTAGCAACCAGTTTTCAGACTTGTTTTGGTCATCGGGATCTCCCCGGCAGCTCCAGCGTTAGAAGTTTACTTGCCGCTACTCTGGGTTAGCTCCGTTACTTTTCCCGATGGCACTTCAGTTTTGGTTCGTTGAATTAGTTTGCGATCCCCTTTTGTGTTCGGCTTAAAGACTCAGTATACTGAGTAAAATTTAAGTCTGATTTCTCTAGCTATTTTCTCATCTAGAACTTAAAATAGTCGTTAATACTGTTTGCGGGACTTTGGTGCGACTTCCGAACCTAGCCTGTAATGCTATCCTAGCTTGTCGTGTCGTCATTCCCCAAACAGTACCCCTTCAAAAAAGCCACTATGTCAAAAATGGACATTAATCGGGCGAACCAACATCAGCAAGTGGCAAGGGAAGATTTAGTCATGTTCATTAATGCCTGCCTTTCCTGCACAGGACAGCGTGAATTCTATGGTGATGGTTACGGGCAGCGCGTATCTATTGATTTTTTGCACGACTATATTTTAGGTAATTACCGTTTACTCTATACCCGGACATTGGCAGCAGGGATTAACCACTTCAACCAAGCGCAGATTATCCTCAAGTTACTGGCAACAGGAAAAGATACACCTTCTGAACATCGACAAGAAGAAGGTGCATTAATTGCCGCAGCATTAACAGCCTTACCACCACAACGAGGTTGGGAAGTATTGCAACAATTGCGGAAAAGAAGTATCAATAATCGTCGTAGCAGAGCGATCGCTCGTGATTATCTCCAGCAAAAACGTGACATCAACTTTGATGCTGTGAAATATCGCTCCAAATTTCGAGCGATCGCTTCCCATGCTCACCTCACCCTACCAGGGGAATTAGGTAATTTTCTCTTTGGGAAATGGAAACAGCAAGTTTATCAAACAGAGCTATTCGAGATATTTCGCCAAGCACACTATAGCGCTCAAGCAGTTTATCAACTACCCTTTACAGTTGCCGAAGGTTTAGCAGCAAAACATGGAATTAAACGAGAGGTCTTTTTATCCCGTATTCAAGAGCAAATGACTTTGAATGAAAAATTGCGCTTTCAAAGTTCAGCCAACCGCACAGAAGTAGAAATCGACATTAATTTAAGTCGTCTCCCCCTAACTCGTTTGGCGCTGTATATCCTATCCTTACCATTGGATACTCGCAAACAGCAGTGGGATATCTTAAACCAAGCATTACAGAAATCTGCTGCCTTCACATTAAGAAAATCACCCCTAAAACTAGGACGAGTAGCCGCAGTTCTAGATTGCAGCTACTCCAGTTCCGGTTCAGCCGAAAAACATCGTCGTCCTTTAGGAGTAGCCTTAGCTACTCATTACCTACTAAAAGCAGCATCCCAGGAATATCAAGCTTTTTGGACAGCACCAATCAGCGATCCACTGCTGATTCTACCTCGTGGACAAACAGACCTTGCTACTCCCTTACTGGATGCTTTGGACTGGGGCGCAGATTTAGTAGTACTTGTAACCGATGGTTGGGAAAACGATCCTCCCAGTGGAGCCTCGGAAATTCTACGTGTATATCGTAATCGTTTAGACCCAAAACAAAAAACTTCCATTATTCATTGCAATCCTGTTTACAATGCCAATGACTTTTCTTTACACCCCCTTAGTCCCACAATCCCCACAGTAGGATTACGAGATGCAGAAGATTTACCTACCATGTTGGGCTTTGCTCGATTTGCTGAAGGTTCTGCATCTTTAGCCGAATTGGAATCATATTTAGCAGAGCGAGTCAAGCAAATGTTAAGTGATACAGCAATAAAAACTCCTAAACCCAGGACTGATAAATCTTGAGCGGCAATTATGGCATCCAAAAGCAATCTGTTAGCAGACATATCACTCAAAGGACTAGAAATTGCTCCTTCTCAAATACGGGGAGCAGTGCGGATTGTGCCATTATTGCGCCATCAAGTACGTAATGACTTGCGCTTGCTGCGTCGTAGCTACGATGAAGATTTAGCAGTTGTTTCCTTAGCAGGAGAAATGACAGCACCAGGAATGAAATATTTTTCCTATGTTCCTCACGGGCTAGTGTTGTCCTGGACTGATGACGGCAGCCCTGTAGGGGCTTTTGGAGGACAGCTTTTTAAAACAGATGGTAAACAGCTAAACTATGGTTGCGCCAGTGTCCGGTTGATGCACCGGATGGTGAAGCGGGAATCTAGTAATCAACTGAGATTTTTGCCACTTCACTTGGCAATGGAAGGCTTTTTATCAATGTTTTTCTCTGGTCCCGATATCGCCTGGAGTGAATATTCTAAGTATGCCCTTTCTCATGGGCTGGGTAGCCGAATGGAAAGCTCTTTTAGTGGACGTTATATTGCTGGACTTGAAGATGCTTTGCGGGTATTTGAAATTCACTCTCGACAGGTTGGGGTATTGGTATTTGTAGCTGAAGCATTAGCATCAGCTTTTGTAGTACCGACACCAGAGGACTATCGACTTCTGCACAATAGCTTGTTAGAAGATTTCTATGGTGAGTTATTGTACCAATACGCGTTGCTGCACGATACTACTTTGACCATGAGTGTATCTCTAGATGAGTCAAAAATTAATGATTTAAAAGCCTTGAGAGCAGCAGTACAAAATATGCGTTCAGATTGGGCATCGTTTCAAGGTTTTATGGCAGAAGGACTATTAGGACGCAAGTTAATTTCCCGAAAAGTCTATACTGCTGGTTCGTTCATGTTACAACGATTTATTACTGACCTCAACCCAAAGGAAGAAAATCATATTGGGGAAGCGATTATTCGAGAGAATGGTGAATTGGAGTATTTGAAAACTTATCGCTTATCAGGTATGCAGACTCGCCGAGTTTATTTGCTGAGTCAGTTAGCGAACCATAATTGGAATTTGGATGCTACAGCTAGTAAATTGGGCAATACACGAGAGGAATTTGTGCTGCGTTTAGAGAAGGTGGGTTTTGGTTATTTGCTCAATGCAGAAGTAAGACTTGCAGCATTGAAAAAAGTCAAGGGTAAAAGGTGATATAGGTCTATTATCCTGATTAATTTGAATAAACTACATACTATCCATCACTCCAATAGCCCACATCAGCAAGACTTTCGGCAATAAGAGAGAGAATCGATTGCTTTTAGGCGATGGACTACGGCTGCTAGAGCAAATTTAGCGGAGTTCGACTTCAACCTTCGATTAGCATAAAAGTAGAAAGCGAAATATTTTTATTGGCAGCCAAGGTAGAGCGAGCATGTTAAAGCCAGATTAAACTAAGAGTATGAGAATTGGTATTTTCGAGCAGATGACAGTTAATAATGGATTGATTCTTACGCTCTTTATTCTGATTATAACCCTGCTAGCTCTTGGCTATGGTTTTGGTGTAAAAGCTCGACGTTTACCCTTTACGGCAGAAATTGGGTTTAACCAGCAGCAATGGCAATTTCTGCGATGGTGGGTCAAGTTAGCCTTGGTTGCTGGAGTTTTGTTACCTATGTGCTTGTTAGCTCTGGCTTGGAAACAACCATCTTCAGGGGTATTCTGGGGGAGTTACCTATTGATAGTCGCCGTACAACTCATATCTGAACGTGTTTTTAGTCGCTTCCTAGTGCCAAGTATTGTTGTACCTATTGGCTTTTTCTACACAGCTTTTCGGTTGTGGCAACTGCTAGATGGATTCACACAATTGACATTTTCCTATTTGACATTATTAGGTTTTGGAATTGTTGTGTTGTTTTGGGTTGCTAACTTGATAATGTTGATGGTGATGGCCATTCCAACAATCTTTAAAGGTTCGGAGTCAATTTCACAATCTTGATTTTGATGAAACATTTTTACTACCTAACTGAAAGCTGTGTTTCATCGTAGTTATTTTTCACATCCTAGGTTTTTACTCTTTATCTTCAGTAGCCAGAGAACGAATTAATTCCCGGATTACATCGGTTGCTGGTCTGCCAGTCATTGAGCAGTATTTTTCCAGCTTCTCTGCTTCACTTGAGGTGAGATTGATTGTAAGTCGTTTAGCAGCCTATTTTTTATTCATAATATTAGAAAAGTTTGATTTAGCAACTACTTATCTAATATCAATCACTTAATATGTTCTTTAACATGGGGCTACCACTGGCTTTTAATTTAAGAGATGATGAAGCAAACTAATATGTTTTTGGAAATAATAGTGAGGACGTAAAGTCTATTTTAGAGAATGAAGTTCTAGCTCATTAAAACCAATAATTATTAAGACATTATCAAGAAAGGATAAAATACTCTCACACAAAATAGGTACTCTGGTCAAGTAAGTTTTTATCGTTTCTTAAAAAAGTATTCTTTTGCATTTTGATATACATCAGCATCCATTGCCAAAGCACTTTTGTTGGAGATATTAAAGCGATTGAGCAAGCGATCGCTTGTGACAAAGCAGTACACTGGTACTATGCCGAAACTTCCAGAGTGCGATAACTGTCTTCTCTATTCACATAACCCCCACCTCGTCTGTGTCGTTCACCCAGCAGGGCCACAGGGGGATAGCTGCTTGGACTTTCGACTTGACCCCAACGCCGAAGCAGAGGAGCTATGGCAACCGGAGGGGGCAAGCTACTACAACGGTGAATTAATACTGCAACCACAACAGAGGTGGACGCAACAGCAAAAGCTGGAGTTACTTGATTGGCATCCGATGTTTACTGGTAGATGCCCCCAGTGTAGTGCTGAATTTGATCGGGACTGGTCAGCACGGGTGCATTGGGACTGTCAAAATCCAGAGTGCGGATGGATGGATGGATGATACTGTTTAGAGCGTTCATCGCAGACGTTGGCGTAGCCATCGCTCTAACTACTTCCTTGCGCTTAATGCCTGTTGACTTAATTGCATCACAATATTTTGGGGCAATGGGTCTATGACAGCATCAGTCGGCAGTGATTTAATAAAAGCCGTTACCTCTTCCCCAGTTTTGTATTTCCCCTCACTCCAGGCATCAGCAATCTGTTTCGCTACCCGGTCAGCATCATCAGGGTTCGCATGGGCGGTAATACATTGAATATCATTACCTGTAAATGATATCCATGTCTGCCAAAGTCCCGTAACTGGATGCTGAACAATCCCTGTGGTCAGTTCGTTGTCCTTAAGCACTGATTTTTTCTGACGGCGACCGAATCCTTTAAACATGGCAATATTGAGTAAACGCTACTTTAAAATGCCCAAAATCAAAACTGCGATCGCACTTGTGTAACATCTACAATCCCACACTCACGTTGTCCCTACCGTTGTACCATGCGGATTGAAAACAGCGAGTGCTAGGGCTTTGCATCGGATTAGATTGCTAGTGGTAAAGCAATCTATCTATGGCTCTACTTTTTCCGTAACTGCTTCCCAGGGGGAAATCCAGGCACTATCTAATAATTACTAATTCGCAATTCGTAATTAATTCATAATTGTGTAACTATCAGAATAGTTGTAAAAACTTTAAAGTTAAACAATTTTCTCCATGCGCTCGTTACTCTTTCAAAACTTAAAGCTGACTATTCCTACAGCTTTATTATTTACGGTTCTTGGCTATATTCTAAGTCTATTTCTGAGTTTTCTTACCAATCCACAAGCAGCAAGATGGCAATTCCACCTAGAATTCGGCCCTGAACCCCCAAACCTTCATGAGCTTGCAATTTTTCAAGCTCAGGCAGCATTCTCCGGTACAGCGCTCGGAATTCTAATAGCTCAAACAACTTTTTTTGTATATGTAAGTAAATTTGGACTCAGCAATCGTAGCACTAAGCAGTAATCGTAAGCGATGTCACTCGACTTGCCGCTTGCGCGTCTACGCCATCTGCAACATCTGCAATTCAATGCTCACATTCCATCTACCGTTGCCCCACGCCGTCTTGAGGACAGCTAACGCTACAGAGGAAGCAGTGATTGGATTGCTAGTGGTAAAGCCATTCATCTATGGTGCTACTTTTTCTTTAAACTGTTTCCCAGCAGAAAACGCAGGCACTTTGGTCGCTGGGATAGTCATTGGCTCATTGGTTTTTGGATTACGCCCTTCGCGTTCTGAGCGTTCGCGCCGCTCAAATGAGCCAAACCCTACCAGCGTTACCTTTTCACCATTCGCTACAGCCTCGGTAACAACTGACAAAAAAGCACTGATTACTTCATCAGCTTGCTTTTTTGTGATGTTGGTCTTTGCTGCTACAGCATCCACTAGTTCACCTTTGTTCATAAATCACCCTGAAGAATTGCCAGTAACGGAAATCTAGCATTACTAGCTTTTATTAGCAAAGGGGAAAAGGAATAATTTCTAGCAACACGCGAAAATTAACAATGCACAACGACTATTACTGTGTTGATTTGGCGCGATAGATCATAACCATTTCGTTTCCCTAAATGTTTGACTGTTGTAACTGTTGCACTTTCGGTTAGATAAATCCACTTTCATATTCAGTCAAAAGAGATAGGATATCTATCCATAGGTACTACAAAACAGCCAGGAAACGTTCAATAGGCAATCGACATTTGGTTCCTCTGGCAGCGATCTCAGTATATAAGCGCTATGCTTCAATTCACCACTGTTTTATGCCAAGCTATATAGTTTTTACCGTCCTGTTTCACCTATCTGATCTGCGTCGTCTGCTACTCCATTGCGAAAGCGTACTTCTAAGCCGTGTTCTGGCTCCCAGTCACACTCAGCTATCAACTTAAAGGTAGCAATATCTAGGTCATACTCCACATAAATATATGAGAAAGTGACTTGATCCCAGACCTGAATGGGATTAGCCAACAATGGCATTGACCCATCTCCAATCATGTCACGATATACATCATAATTTTGCAGCACCAGAGGAGCAGTGACGTGTAAAACATCAGGTGGCAAGGCTAGGGCTTGCCGAATAGCTTCACGCTGAAGTGATGAAAGTTCCCCAATCTGCCCCTGTTCAAAATCCACACAAATCGGTACACGGCGATCGCCCAAAACAGCACATTGTGCTAAAGTCCAATAGTTATCTTCCAATGTCATCTGTCCAAACTCAGCATCGTAATAACTTCTTGGGGATTTCATGATTTTCAGATAGTACCTTTATTATGGGCCTCCCTAGCAACTCCAAAAATTAGTGAAAATTTTAATTTGAAATTAGAGTCTTTATTCCAAACTCTTGGAATTATACCCATATTACATTTTCACAAAAAGTGACAGAATTTCTTCATGCTGAAAATATTAAATCGAGTTAGCTGATGACAGTACTGGTACCTATTCTTGAACAAATTGTGGGTAAGATTCGCTTTTGTGTAGATGATGTCAAAAGCACACAGGAGCAATTACCTTTAAAAAATTCGAAATTTAAGTTAGAGAAGCAATTAGGGAAACAACTGCTGGCATTTAGCCACAATGATACGTTTGAGGTAATTCCAGACCAAGGTATTCATTCGCTGGCGCTTGCTGTTCACAATACCTTTAGTTAACACCGCCCTTTGCGACTTTTTCTCTGACTCACAGTCTTCTATTTGCGATGCTGTTAACGGGACTTAAACAAAAAAAGAAGCAAAAATAAGGTATGATGCTTTACCAGCATAGCTTTTACGTTAAAATAACACCCGATGAAAGAGACAACACCCGCAGCCATGCCGCCTTGCTTTGAAAAATGGTGTCAAAGGTTTGATGATGTGTTTAGTCATAAAGCGCAAAAAAGAGGGTTTAGACATTATTTAGGGGGATTATTGGGGGAAAGCGAGAGAAAAAACCTATCTCAGATGGCAGAAAACGCTATAGGAGTGGAATACTATCAATTGCACCACTTTTTAACTGAAGCACCCTGGTCTAATTTACAGATCAATGAACGTCGTTTAGAGGTAATGAGCAAATGTAGTCAAACCAGAATTAGTAGAGGATTTAGCCTGATAATTGATGATTCTGGACATAGGAAAAGCGGAAATTTTACGGATGGAGTGGGAAGACAGTACATTGGAGAAATTGGCAAAACAGATAATGGAATAGTAGTGGTAACAACTCATTTATATGATGGGAGAAAAAGCTTACCATTAGATATAGAGTTATATCAGCACGCCAGTTCTTTATCCGAAGGGAAACAAGACCCAGAATTTGAGAAAAAAACGGAACTAGCGATCAAGTTAATAGATAGAACTCTAGAGAGAAAATATCAGCCTGGTATAGTAATTGTAGATGCTGGATATGGCAACAATACATCCTTCTTGTTAGAGCTAGAAAAGCGGGAATTGAAGTATTTAGGAGGACTAGCTAAAAATCGAAAAGTAACTATTACTCAAAAAGATGAAAATCAACAGATAATTAGGCTGGATGAACTAGCACAGAGTTTACCCAGAGAGGCTTTTACAGAAATTAAACTAAACTTAGATAAACCAAGAACAGTATGGGTAGTAACTAGAGAAATAGAAATATCACAACTGAAGGGAAAGCGAAATATTGCCATCGTCATGAACGCTGAGACTTTCTCTCAAGCCACTGATATTGACTATTTTATCACTAATGTCTCCTCATCAATTGTCACACCCCAATGGATAGTTGATACTTATGGAGCAAGAAATTGGGTAGAAGTTTTTTATAGAGAAGCCAAGGGCTGGTTAGGACTAAAAGAATATCAAGTCCGAGATAAAAGAAGTCTACTTCGACATTTTATTTTGGTTTTCTGTGCCTATACTTTTATTCTTTGGCATCAGTTGACAGGAGGCTTGAGACGCAGATGGGCAAATAAACCTTTGAACACCTTTACTGAAGCTTTGGAAGCCTTTAGAACAGCTATGTCTTATCGATTTTTTGACTGGTTGACCTTCAACCGTGACGTATTTGCTGCTTATAAAGCTAGTTTGGGCTTTATTTGGGCTTAATTTTTGTCTAAGTCCCGTTAATGATTTGGCTGCGCCTGCTGTGGCTAACGTATCCAAATGCTTGCTCCTGTTTGTTTTGCCTCAAGGCTATATTCTACCTCTATTGGTAAGTTCTTTCCTAGAAATCATCTAAATGCTACTGCACACAAACTGGCTCGTTTGTTCTATCCAATTTGGACAACTGCTGGACGATATACTGATCCTGGTATGGACTACTATGAGCAAAAATACCAGGATCTGATCCTCAAAAATCTTCAGAAGAAAGCCCAAGCTTTTGGTCTTCAATTTGTCCCCAAATCTCAAGATAAGGAGGAAGCTTCATTTTATCAAAACCTTTCTACATAAGCTTTACGCAAAGTGTTTCTTCAGATGATAGTGCATTTACTTCTATGAGTTAGCTCAAGTTTGCAAGGGTTCAGCGATCATCTTCTCACTACGTCTTCTAATACTTAATCTTCGGAAAATCAGTGCGTGCTTTGCTAAACTGCGCTTGCATATCATCTGTCCAGCCAAACGCTTCGGTCGCTAAAGACTTTAAATTATTGTCAGCAGCTCCGCTCCAAAAATGCACAAACTCACCCCAGTTCATGTTACGTATATACGTATTATTATTTTTTGGGAAATAGTCAGATAACAAGTGGAAAAATCTGTTTAACGTGGCACTTCCACCATGCTTGCTGTAAATAGGATGAAACCAGTCCTTGAACCATTGGGTATTGGCTCTCGGAAAATTATCGTGGGTTTTCATCATCAAATCGTGCCATCTTTTAGCATCCATAGTTCGATCAAGACCTCGATACACATCGTAGATAAAAATTTCTGCCCATTTACTGTCGCCCCAGATAGTAAAGGCTGGAGAACCTTTTTTACCTTTTGAAGCATCTTCTACAATATGTGCAACTTCATGAGTGCATAGATCCAGATCGTTTCCTTTTCCACTTTTCCAAGGACCGGGACCGACATCAATTACATTACGGTGATCGTGACTGGCATCCAGGTACGTAGATGGATGTCCGCCAGAGTATTTATTGGTGTGATAAATGGCGTACAACCTGGAGTCGGTGCCAAATTTGCCGTAAACCTTTTTGGTGTACTGCCATACTTCAGCCATATAAGTGAACGGCCAAGTAACCGAACGGCTTACATCTTTGTCGTAGTAAACAGCTACATGCTCGTTATGATGAACTAGCGATAACAGTTGTTCGTGGTCAAGCCAATGCTCTTTCCAGGTTTTTGGTGGTGCAGCCAATACAGTTGGTGACACTTCATTGTTAGCGATCAGCACTGCTTGACTGCCGGCATTATTCTTCAGCGCCATCGCTCCATCATAATTGCAAAGAAATACTGCATCCATTGGTTCTGACGTAGACATCGTTTTCTTTCTCCTTTAATTTCAAATAGATTTGAGTAAGTTGGACAGCAAAATCACTGCATTTGCTCCAATGGTCGTAAATTCGTATTAGTAGTGCGCCATGCGATCGCAGTGGATGTTATCGCCCTTACTCTCCATTTAGTAAGATTTTTTCATTTTGGATACTTTGTACCTTTAGTTCTGGGAAAAAGGACGAAGCACTGCCTCCTTTTAAGTGCGATCGCATATTAAAGAATTGCTTTAACATGCTTTCTACCTAGATTGATTGCCTCTGTGGTTGTATCAACAAATATGTCAATAATGTGACCTTTAATTGCTGTACCCGTATCTAGTGCAACTGCCTTCACCCGCTTGCCATTCCAAAGTATCAAGGTGAATTCTTTGTGAAGAGGAATAACATTTGGGTCTACCGCGCACTGTAAACGCCCAATGCCTGAACCACATGGTGGAGTCTTTTCACCTGCAAGCGCTTGTCGCAATGTAACTCCATGTACACCTGTCGCAGGTGGATGACACTGTGTTTCTTCCCTGCTGTAAAATGTAGCTTCTAGATTTAATCGCTTACCATGACCAGGAGTGGGATTAGACTCCTGAGAAAGGCAGAGTTCTTGACCGGGGTGTAAATTGCTAGGATTAGGTGCGCTACCATCTGGCTTTTTGATTTGGGTCCAGCGATCGCCATTACCCAATTTTTGCTGGGCAATGGTATAAAGCGTATCTCCAGACTTAACAATATACGAACTACCTGATGTACAAGACATAAATGACCTCCATGTTTGTGCTTGTTGCTAGACGTGCTTGTGTGTATAACCACCAGAGTCATTGAGAAACCAAAGACCGTAGTGTCCCTCAGCACCATTCGCTCCTTGCCAAGGAGGATCTTGCTTGTTCTGATCGCTTTTCCAAGGTTCGTCAATTGCCTCAAACAAGTAAGTAATTACATGGTGTTGTGATGCCCACTTATCGATCGCCTCAAAGTATGCTAGAAGATTATTGACGTTGTTATGCGTTTTGTTGAAGCTGATTCCCTTTGAAGGCCAGCCAGTCTCGCCAATCATCACCTCACATTGTGGGTTGATTTTAGCCACTGCTGATTTAATCTTATTGAAAGCTTGGGCTACCCCATTCACACCCTCTTGGGGAGTGGCTGTGTTTGTATCAGGATAAAGATTGCACTGAATAAAATCGCAGTTTTCAATCAGCGTCTTCAGCTCTTTGTGAAATGGACTGTTTGGATTGGCAATATTTCCGAAGGTATTAGAGCGGACACCAACTTTGAGATCGAGGTGATGAGATTTCTGCTTGTTAGCTACAATCATTCTGTTGACTGCATTAGTTGTTTGCGCGTCAACGATATATTCATTAGTAAAAACCAATGAAGTGACCGTGTTGGAAACAATAGCGTTTGCTGCGCTAGCAGCAGAAAAAGCCGCTTTAATTTCTGCCTGTTGCAGTTGTGCATTCGACTGCTGATAAATACCTTGAGCTACCTTAATAGCAACTTTGCCACGACGCTTATTTAAATGGGCAGCAGCAACTGCAACATGACAGTTAGAATCGACTTGATTCCAGGGCGTTGTAGGTGTGTAATACCCGGCATACCCCATACTGTAGGTGCTGATTTTGGTAAACTTGGATGCAATCACCTCTAGCATATCCACAATCTCTTGCTGGCTGTAAGAGTTCCACTGCGGGGTTGTAGCTTTTGGAGGTGTTCCTCTCCAGCGACCAACATAAGGTTGAAAGGCAACACCGAGAAATTGAGACATAATAGTTAGTACCTTCAATTAAAAAAATTGAGCGGAGTCTTGCATGGAGAGCTTGATGAGGAAAGCACCAGTCCGTGAGTAGAGCAATTGTTCAGTACACCAACTGCATTGGGAATGCCAACTGGAATCAGATTGCTCCTATTGAGTGACTCTTGTAATCATAGAAGTTTGCTTGCTCTCAGCCACTTTGATAATGTCGTCAAACTGAATTCTGGACTAGATCACGCCGCAGCACGGCTAAATCTTCGGCATCGAGTTTGACTGGAACGCCGCTACGAATCAATTCGGCAAAATTCTCATTGGGCATCATGACAGTAATCGTGTACAGTCGCTCTGACCCAGTGTTGCGGATTTCATGAACTCCCGTCGGCGGCACGAGCAAGGTATCTCCCGAACGAATCACAACTTCTTTTCCATCACAAATTGCAATGCCTTCACCTTTCAGCACAAAAAATGTCTCAACCGCAAATAGATGTCGATTGGGTGGCGTTTTTCCATCAACATCAAAAATCTCAATGCAATACGTGACGGATAAATTGACAGTTGCTGGATCAAAAACGATTGCTAATCGATTTGTGGCATCTGGACTAATACGGTAAGTCTGATATTCATGCGGCGATTTGACCACTGGAATGACACAAGATTCGTCCATTAGAGCCTCCACAATGCTACTTTCGTAATTGATGATTTAAAACGACTTTGCAGGTCACGTATTCTTTGCGTAAACTACCCTGCACCATCTAAATTGAAAGATTGCTGCAAATTTTAGATGCCACCCCACGCCTTGAGGAATCGGGGGCTGAAGAAGAAAATGAGTAAAATTGAAAGTCCCATAGATAAATCCAAGCGATCGCTTCTACAACAAAAACCCCCTAAATTAGTCACCAAAAACCCTAAATCCCATCGCTGGCTTTGGATATTTGCTGTTGCTCTGTCTGATTTACTAGGATAAGTGGTACGTATCCTGGCAAAACCTCTTTAACCCTGTTCTGTCACTTCCGGAAAACAATAATCGTAGCGAAACGCTGGAACTTTTATCTAATCAAGCTTTGAGCTTTTCTTTTCTAATAGAAACTAAAATTTGTAGCCAAAAACCCAAAAGTAAAGCTCCGAAAGGCTTTCAGGCACTGGTTTCTCCCAAAGTGACAGAACAGGATTAAGGAGTGAACGGCTGCTCCTCAATTGCCCGACAGGAATCAGCTTTACAAGTATGCAGTTCACTCAGTCGGTCAGCAAGCTGTTTGAGTAGAGTTGGATCGGCTGTAGAAACCAGGTTGTTCAGCTGATATGGGTCTTTTTTGATGTTGTACAGTTCCTTCGCCCCAGTTTTATACTCAACATAGGTATAATCTTGTGTCCGAATCGCCTGGTAAGTAGGGATCTTCGGTACTTGGCCTCCTTTTTGGAGCGATTGAAGCTCTGATAGATCCTCAAGCTCTAACTGATCCTGAAGCTTTGACTGATCCTGAAGAAGCTTTGTCTGATTCTCAAGTGCAGCACGTCGCCTCTGATTTTGTTTGTGTTCTATCAAAAATGCAGAGCGCCACTTAGGGAGATTTGATGTCGTACCTTTTAACAAGGGTAAGAACGAGCGTCCATCAACAAAAGCGGGTGGTTTAACTCCAGCCATCTCGGTAAAGGTTGGGAAAAAGTCGATATTACCCACTTGCTGAGGTAGTTTCTTGCCAGCTGGAATTCCCGGTCCCCGCACTACCAGATTCAAGCGAATATCTTCCTCGTAGGCACTTTCTTTACCTGTACTTGCCCGATGAATACCCTGTTTGTAACCGTTATCGGAGGTGAAAATGATGTAAGTATTGTCAAGTTGCCCATTCGCATTGAGCGTATCGACCAACTTGTCAACTGCCTCATCAACCGACTGTAGCGATCGCAAGCGCTTTCGATAAGTTTCATCAACATCGTCAATTTGTTTTTGATTGAATTGAGGCAAATCTTGCATGAATTGAGGCTTAGTACTAACATCAGCTTCGTTAAAATTGTCTGGGCGGGGCGCTTTAACATCTGGGAAGAGCTTCTCATGGCGTGGTGCTGGTGTATATGGTCCGTGAATTTTGAAGGGAGCCAGATAAACGAAAAACGGTTTGCTGTCCTTGACAGAACGTTGAATGAAATCAATGGCAAAGCCAGTATAAACGTCTGTACCGTAGTCTTTGGGCTTGTCATCGTACTTGACCAGCTTGCCATTCTTGTTCAGCGTGTAATTGAACTGCTCGTAAGGATTGCCATATTTCTTTTGGTCGTTTCTGTTCTTACCTTTTTCCATCGGGCTATACCACTCTGTCCAACCAGGCGGGATGTAGGTATCATCGGGGGCTGTGTCGGGGTAGCCGTTGAGGTACTTGCCAATCAACGCTGTCTGATAACCATTTGCCTGTAACGAGGTAGCGATCGTCTCTTTTTCTAAGCCCTGGCTATAGGCTTTCTGGAAACCTCCATCAGGTGATGAATTGGTCAAGACCCCTGTATTGTGGGCATATTGACCACGCAAAATATTCGTGCGCGATGGGCAGCATAGAGATACGTTCACAAAAAAGTTGGGAAATGTTAAGCCCTTGTCGATCAAAAGCGACTTAATGTTTGGTGCATATTTCTCTGGATTTCTATTAATTGTGTCAGCGTCCATGTCATCTACTAGGACGAAAAGGATATTAGGTTTATTTGTCTGGGCGAAAGCTTTTTGTGGTGCTGCTAATAGCACATTGATTACCAAAACACCGATCATTATTAAAACAAAGAACTTTGGGTTCATCCGTTACTTTTATGGAGAATTAATAGAAAAGTGCCAGTTTAATAAACTGCGTAATCGAAAATTGCTAAAATTCCGAAAGCCATACCCAAGTCTTTTAATT
>NZ_JACJSF010000121.1 GCF_014698035.1 Desmonostoc muscorum FACHB-395 | reverse complement strand
ATTTAATTGCTGGGATTTATAATTATGAAGTTCAAAAAGAAGCCTAAATTTCTCTTGGATTTAGTCAGCCCTCAATCATACCACAAAACTTTTTTGCAAGAGGTCTATTTTCTGGATAGGGATGATGCTCTCGATACTCACGTCCCAAACGTTGGACAATGGCAATATCTGGTTCTGGTTCCGAGTCGTTGGGTAAGGTGATAGGCTTGGCTTCACGAATTTTGGCGCGTTCAGCCAATAACTTTGCTAGATACTCACCAGCTTCATCACTACAATAAGCATGGGGTTCCCCTTCCGGCGACATTTCGACAATTTCCGCCTTAAGTAGTTCAACTTTGCGATCGCTCAAAATGCCAGCATCAATCATGCGGTGATATTCGTCAATCGTCCATTTAGCAACAATAAAAGTCATGAGGATTGATTCCTCTCAATAATTCTTGATATTTTACCATCTTAAATGGGCTTCAAAAGAAACCGCTAGCGCCTCTGTGTCCTTGTAGTCAAGATTGAGGCTATACTTAATTAGCAAAAAAATACAATCTAATTTCCATAAAAGCTATTAATTTTTATTGAACTTTAATACTTATACCTTCGGGTAGAAGGAGAACACCATTGTAATTTCTAAGCTAGTGATTAAGTTTTTTGATGGATTAAACTATGCTGAACATTATTGCTTGGATTATTCTGGGTTTAATTGCTGGAGCCATAGCAAAAGCTATTTATCCTGGTCGTCAGGGTGGTGGAATTGTTTCAACTATGGTTTTAGGTATCATAGGTGCTGTGATCGGGGGAATTTTAATTACTCTTTTAGAGACCGGGAGATTTCAATTAACTGCTGCAACCCTTAGTATACCAGGTGTAATTGTTGCTGTAATTGGCGCAATAGTTGCCATCTTCCTCTGGAATCTATTAGCTAATCGTGCCAGTTATTAGTTGAATTAAATCTCTAGAAAATCGTGGTAAAAAGCAATTTCTTAGGAATTCACCCTTTCAGATTTTACGCAAATACAAAAACTCCACTTCCTCAAGGTTAGTGGAGTAATTAATGTTAAGGCATCAGTAATGAATCATGGTTAGTGTTGCTGCACTGCAAAAACTAAATTAGTCTAAAGCTTTCTTAAGTTCATCTTTAATGTTTTCTACAGTGTGACCAACTTGGGCTTCAGCTTGCTTTGCTTGTCCTTCAGCTTTATCTTGTGGATTTCCAGTTATTTCAGCCACAACCTCTTGGATTTTTCCTTCAATATTCTTTACAGTAGCTTCTACTCTTTTTTCGGTACTCATGGTTTTTATGTCTAGCTTGTAGTTGATTCAGCTATTACATAAACTAACAGTAATGTATTCTTTTTGACCTCCATCAACCGATAGAAGAATTCGGTCGATTATGTATCTTAAGATAGATACGGTGAGCTACAGAGTAAGCAGTTAAAAAAATCCGAATTCATAGAAATTTGCATTGTTCACATCCCCGACTTCTCAAAGAAGTTGGGGATTTAACTTTTCACAAAGTATTTAGGACTGCTATATACATCTTCATAGAAAATTAGAGAAGTCAAAGCAAATTTTCAATAAAAGGACAGAAAAGGAGTGGCAACAAAACGTCAAAAAGATGTATGGAGGAGTGAGATTAATGACATTATTCGGGGTGCTTGCGGAGGTTTTTTATTTGGCATCCCTTTACTGTACACAATGGAGGTTTGGTGGATTGGATCGCGGGCAAAACCACAACTGATGATGATGGCGATCGCATTTATGTTTATCGTGGTGTACTTGCTCAATCAGATAGAAGGCTTTCGGAAACGCAGATATAGCTGGCTAGCTCCTCAAGCCGCAATGGATACTGTAGAAGCGATCGCGATCGGACTAGCTTGCTCTACCTTTGTGCTGCTACTATTGCGAGAATTGACACTAGAAACTTCCCTAAAAGAATCTTTAGGTAAAATCATCTTTGAAAGTGTACCATTTGCTCTTGGTGTAGCATTAGCCAACCAGTTGTTGGGAGATAGTAGAAACAGCAATGGAGAAGGGCAAAAAGCCGACAGCACAACCAGCAACAAAAAAGATGAGTTAAACGCCACCTTTGCCGATGTAGGTGGAACCCTAATTGGTGCAACCATAATTGCATTTAACATCGCTCCAACAGATGAAATTACTATGCTTGCAGCCGCAGCCTCGCCACCTTGGGAGTTAGCAATGATCGCCACATCTTCACTAATTTCTTATGGCATTGTATTTCAAGCAGGCTTTTCTGACCAACAAAAGCGAAGAGAGCAAAAGGGAATTTTCCAACGACCATCGAGCGAAACTATTATGTCTTACCTAGTGTCACTCCTAGCAAGTGCTTTTATGCTGTGGTTCTTTCAAAAGTTAACTTTTAGCGACCCTTGGACAATGTGGTTAGATCACACCTTGATGCTGGGCTTACCTGCAACTATTGGCGGTGCAGCTGGCAGGTTAGCAATATGACTCAAACAGAACAACCACCAAAGCGCTCAATAGCTGAGTGGATAACATTCAGCGTCGCCTCATTTATCCTAGCAATCATTGTGAGTTTAGTAGGTTACACTTGGCTGAACGAAAAGAATCAACCTCCCATTCTTTCTGTTACCAAAAAAGAAACAATTCGGGAAATTGATGGCCAATTTTATGTTCCTTTTGAAGTTGTGAATAGTGGAGGAGATACAGCTGAGTCAGTTCAGATTATGGCTGAGTTAATGATTGACGGTAAAGTTACAGAAACAGGAGAGCAACAGGTTGATTTTTTATCTAGTGGGGAAAGTGAAGAAGGCGCATTTATATTCACCCAAAACCCGCGTCAAGGTCAGTTAAATTTGCGTGTTGGTAGTTATAAATTGCCATAGAGAAGATAATATCCCCGACTTCTCAAAGAAGTCGGGGATATACGGCTTGCAATTCTTACAAGTCAAATAGAATTGCTATATGACTCATATTTGATTTTTGAAAAACTCAGTATAACTCAAAGAGCCTTCTTTTTAGTTGCCTATTGCCTCTTACTTCCCCACCCTACGCGAACAAAAATCAAAGCAAATTCATATAATTACTAACACGCAGTAGTTTAAGCTTTAACTTTAGCTTTTGACCAAACGCCGTTTTGATCTTCGTCATATTGCTGATGAACAGACTCCCAAGCAGCTTGTTCGGCTGTGAACTCGTCATTTTTTTCATTGAAGACAGTATTATAGCGCTCAATGAATGTGCGTTGAGCTTCATCAGAAAGATGAGCGCGAACTTCAGGAGACAAGTCATCTGGACTGTTGCACTGTCCAGGACAAGGGCGAGCAAAGGTTTTTTCGATCGTGTTAATTTCTTCACCACCAGCACTTTCTAGTAGCAATTGAAATTCGCCAGTGCGATCGCTCGGAACTTCTGCCATCAGTAAGAATTCGCCAGCTTGTAAGCGGGTTTGGTAGATAGCCGCTTTATCTTCTGGCATCCCCAAAGTAGTTAGAACCGACACCAGACCCGCACCTGCACTACCTGCGATCGCTCCACTTGCAGCCCCCAGCAGCACTGCACCAATAGGCCCGGCTGCTACGATTGGGCCAACAAAGGGAATAAATAGTACGCCTACACCAGTGAGCAAGCTGAGAAAGGAACCAAACAAGGAACCAAAAACTGCCCCCGTTCTCAAACCTCCCAGAATCACATCCTTTTTACTAATAAAGCCAGCGATTCTAGTTTCTGACTGGAAGTTTCTGCCCATGACCGAAATATGATCTCTAGGTACACCCCTGTCTAGTAAACGTCGAATTACATCATCAATTTGCTTCTGTTCTTTGAATACAGCAGATATAGTACGTTCTGCTTTGTATACTTCTGTCACTTAAGTAATCTCCCTGTATTATTTTGTTTGTGCAATGGATATGGTGAAGAGGTAGATGCAGGCAGATTAATTCTTTTACACCAGTTAGAAGCAGGATTGATTCCTGCTTCTAACTGGTTTTACAGACAGCCATCTCAACTCAGACGTTATAAACTACACACCTACAGGAGTCTTAGCCCCAGATGCTGGCTGTCTACCATCTGGATCTAATGCCTCTCCTTCAATAAATGAACGCAGCATCCAAGCTATCTCCTCATGCTGTTCCAACAGTCCAGTTAAAAAGTCAGCAGTTCCTTGATCGTGGAAATCATCACCAGACTGATCTACATGGTCTCTTAAGTTACGAATAACCTGCTCGTGATCATGCACTAAATTAGCTACCATCTTCGTTGCTGTGGGAACATTACCAGCATGTTCCTTCAGGGTAGCAATCTTAAGAAATCCTTCCATTGTGCCAACTGGATAACCGCCCAAAGCGCGAATCCGCTCTGCCAAGGCATCAATATTTAGAGTCAGCTTTTCGTAGTGTTCTTCCCAAAGCTGGTGCAAAGAGCGGAACTGAGGGCCAACGACATCCCAGTGATACTTTTTGGTTTTCACCAACAGTAGATAGGCATCTGCCAAATCTTTATTTAACAGATTAATTACACCTTGACGCTGTTCTTCTGTCAACCCAATGTTTATCGCACGCATTGTTTTTCCATCCCTAAGCAAACTTATTTACTAACTTCTCAAATTTCAGATACATTCCACATCAACCAAAGGAAACATTATGAGCTTAGATTAGTTACTCAATTCATAATTGTGCCTATGTCTTAATAGGTATTATTTAGCCAATAGTCTAGTAATTAGCGATTTTAAACTCCAAGTATAAGAATATTAAATATAATAGTTAATTCAAACTATCTAAACCCAGTTTTCCAACAATGCTCATGTGAACATAGCTTTATACTTAATTAATTTAATTTACCAGCCTGCTTAACATTAAAAATGTAGTAATGGGTCATTGCTTTTACACAATGACCCATTACTACCCAAAAATTACCAGAACTATTAATTTAGTTACTTACCTGTAACTTTCTCTAACACATTCTTAATATTTTCTTCCACAGAGGTTGCACCCTGTGAATTCTCAGGACGCTTCTGCTTGTCAATATCAGCATCTCCCTGAACCTCGTTGAGTCCTTTGTTGGACTCCTTTTGAACCTTTTTCAATCCTGCTGGTGGTTCTTTAGCAGCTTCATCAGTTTTGCGCTGAATGTCAAGCAGTTGTGTAGTGCCTTCGGTAGGATTACTTTGATAGCTATCGATCGCAAAAGCAGGAAAAGCACTAGATAACAATAGTATGGCGCAAGTAAAAGCCACAACTAGAAAACGTACTGGACTTAAGATAGATAAAACAGAAGCAATAATCTTCATTTGAAATCCTCGATAACAGCTTTAACAACGCAGAACTTTCACTGAGAAAGCGGAGCTTATACTTTTATTTAGCAAATTGAGCAATAATAAAAATATCAAGCTAAACTTCAATCAGAAAGTTCTTGTCAAAGGAACCTGATAAAGAGATGAAGAAATTATCTTTGTATTTCTGCATCGAATAAATAAGGGATAATAAGCAAATACCACCTTAATTCAGTAGCAAAATTATTACATTTGATATTGACATTCTTTTCTCAAGGTTCCCTGTTTCTACTTGTACTTGAAAAATGCTAAAGTCTGCATCAATCTCTAGAATGAACTTTTCTATATCTGTGGTTGTAATAAAAATCAGTCTCTAGATATATCGACTTAATGTAGTTGTCGCAGATTAATGACTCTGGGATTTGTGTTCAGTTAGCTCGACTTTATCGAATCAATGCACTTTCACAAATATGCACTTTGTAGTATATTTGTAAAGTATAAATTTATATAAATATCCCCTTTTTTATGGGGAAAAATAAATCTTTTCTTTAAACTTGATAAGTCTGCCTTATTACTTCTTCTATTGAACTTACTCGATTGAACATTTCTATTAATTCATGGGATCTTGTTTTTCGCTGCGCCAGTAGTACTTTCAAGGGCATTAAATAATGAACATCGGTGTCATTTCCCAAAGCAACTTCGGCTGCTTGCAAGACTTTTGTCGCATTCTCAAAAATATCCTCGTTGTCAAAACCTTCTTTTGCTGAAATTTGATGTAATGCTGCATCGGGTACAGTTTCTCTACCCAGCAAGGTATTATCTAATACCAAACCTTTCAATAAAGCTAGCAAAGATGCGTAGATTAAAAAATCATCACAACTATCACAAGCTTTAAATTCAATGCGTCCTACTTCAGCCGGAATGCGGGCGATTTTTGTTAGTGAAGGTATACTATTAATCAATTGTTCTTCTTTCTGAACAAAAACTAGGGCTGCTGGCCTTTTCCCAGTTCTGATAAATGTTCGTACCGATAACCCATCCCATAAACCTCCGTTATAAAAAGGGGAGCTATAACTAAAAGGGACGATATAGGGACTATAATAAGTTAACTTTCTGCCGATATCAATCACACTTTCAGTAGACAAATCTGCCACTGAAATATTTAAATCTGGCCCATAAGACACCATGTGAATATTAGCAGTTTGTTCGTCAGGATAAGCCTCTAGCTGTTTGATTTCATAATCATTTAATGGAGGTTGAGGTTCAAAAGCCGAATTGTAGGGATTAAAACTGACCAAAACTGGTGATAAGTCAAAGTTAGCAGCAACTTCACGTAGTAAATGAAAACTTTCTGATAATTCCGTAATAGCGCCTTGAATATCAGAATGTATAGTTGTTCTAATTTCAATACCTTTAACATGACAGTCTATCACTTCATCGGAATCTGCAAATCTTTCAAATCCCTCAATGTACCATCTCTTCATCTTAATACCCGCATCACCTACGCGCAGTTGAGGATAATCGCTGGGATATGTGGGTAACTTTTCAATAATTTGATTAAAATCAGCAAATTTTGTGTGGGAAAAATCAGCAAATTTACCTTCTTTATTTAGGAACGCGACTTCATGCTCAATGCCAAAGAAAAACATTATCTATACCTTTATTGCTTATAGTTAATCTAATCTAACTAATAGATAGATATTTCCAAAAATTAAATATGCTTTCTCTAGAACCCTTGTAGAGACGTAGCACGAATATTTGAGATACTCCAATCAAATTTACTTTAACTATAAAGATTCTCAATAACAGGATAAATGAATTTTACCCTAAGATCGGCTTTTGCGACTTGAAAACCTCTCTGATTTATTTTTCTGTGCTGCCCAGACTATCTTCCTAGTCGCCGATTAGGGTAGCTTAGTAATGACTGAGGAAAGCTTGAGACGTGAGTTTATGACAAGTACCGTTCAATCCCCCTACAGCAGCGAACAGATTGCCGCTTGGTTGCGTGGACTGCTCACCATTGCTTGGGCAGATGGTAATTTTGATGCCCAAGAACAGGAATTAATTGCCAGCATCACCAAAGATGAATTAGCTCCTAAGATTAAATGCGACTCACTAGAGGTAATTACGCCAGAAGAATTAGCCGCAGTGTTGGGTAAAGGTACACCAGCCGCAGAAAATTTCTTAAGGACAGCAGTGATGGTAGCGATCGCAGATGGTACTTATTCTCCCAGTGAAGATGAGGTTCTGCATCAGTTCTGCCAAGCCTTAGAACAGCCAGAGGAGTTACTAGAAGCCCTTCGCCATACCCTAGAACACCCACAGCAACTTACCCCTGCGATCGCCAGCCCTGGACTTACAAAGCGTCAAATTGATGCACTACACCCTTTGCGTGACTGGCTGGATGGGCTAGATATTCAAGACCCAAGAGTAGCCCGCTTTTTGTGTAAAATGATTCCCTCCCAGTGTCCCTTTGAGCGGGATGTCACCTTATTTGGACGCAAGATTGTCCACATCCCCCCAATGTGTAAAATCAACCCCTTGTATGAGCAACTGGTGGGCTTACGTTTCCGCGCCCTCTCTTATCTAGCAGATAAATGTGGTGAAGATGTTTCACCATATATTTAGTTAGAGTTAGGAGTGAGGAGTAAGGAGTTATAATTTGTAACTCCTCACTCTTCACTTCTCACTATTATTTAAGTATGCAATTTATCGATCAAGCAAAAATTGAAGTTGAAGCTGGTAAGGGCGGCGATGGTATTGTCGCCTTCCGGCGAGAGAAATACGTACCGACTGGTGGACCCTCTGGTGGTAATGGAGGGCGAGGCGGTTCGATATTTTTCGTAGCCGACGAAAACCTCCAAACCTTGCTGGACTTCAGATATAATCATCGCTTTCAGGCAGAAAAAGGAACTCGTGGTGGGCCAAATAACTGCACAGGGGCAGGAGGAAAGGATTTAATCATCGAAGTTCCCTGCGGTACAACCATTTATGATGCTGAAACTGGCGAACTGCTGGGAGATTTAACTGAGCCTCAGCAGACTTTACTGATTGCCCAAGGTGGTAAAGGCGGACTGGGAAATCAGCATTTCTTGAGCAACCGTAACCGCGCCCCAGAATACGCCCTCCCAGGATTACCGGGGGAAATAAAGCAGCTGCGTCTGGAGTTGAAACTTTTGGCAGAAGTGGGGATTATTGGCTTACCAAATGCAGGAAAATCCACTCTAATTTCATCTTTATCAGCAGCACGTCCAAAAATTGCCGACTATCCCTTTACTACCTTGATCCCAAATTTGGGCGTAGTGCGAAAACCGACTGGCGATGGTACTGTTTTCGCCGATATTCCTGGACTAATTGCGGGAGCATCTCACGGGGCTGGATTGGGGCATGATTTCTTGCGTCATATTGAGCGCACGCGAGTGCTACTTCACTTGATTGATGCCACTAGTGATGATGTGATTAGGGATTACAACACAATTAAAGAAGAATTACAAGCTTATGGACAGGGTTTAGCAGAACGTCCACAAATTTTGGCGCTGAATAAAATTGATGCCGTAGATCGGGAAACTGTCGATTTGGAGGCTTTAGCTACCCAACTTAATCATCTCTCCTACGCCCCAGTTTTTATAATTTCAGCAGTTACTCGCACCGGCTTAGAGCCGATGTTACAAGAAATCTGGGGAATTCTCGACCAAATGAAGGTTCCTGAAGAAGTGGAGGCATTGAGATAATTCGTAATTCGTAATTACTACTTCATTGGCAGGGAAGAGCAAATATAGATGATTGGAAAAACCACATCTGTCGTAGGGGCAATTCATGAATTGCCCCTACAGCGAAGCTCTATTCTCATCAAAGAATGATTAATAAAAACCTAAAACGAAGTATTGACGTTGATACACAACATAATTGTTTTGCAACCTTTGTAAATCTAATCGTAATAACAGCTCTTAAAACTACGAATTACGAATTACGAATTACGAATTACGAATTATATGCTCAAGGCTTAACTTCTGAAGGGGTTAAAGTAGTATATTGTTCAGAAGAAAGCGTCGCTTCTTTCACATTGATTTTCTTAGTGATAAATTTCTGCTCATAGAATAAGTCAGCAATTTTCTGCTGTCCTGACAAAACTTCTTCGCTAAGGGGTCTTAATGTATAAAGCCTACGTTTCGATACCAGTTCTAGTGTTGGAACATCAATTTTCGCTTCAGGTGAAATTAGTTCAGCTACTTGACGTGGGTTAGCTTCAGCCCATTTGCCAATGTTATTGACTTCTTCTAATATGACTTTAACTACATCAGGATTATCTTTGACGAAATTACGCGATCCCAACCAGTAGCCTCCTTGGGTAGTAATCCCTTTACCATCCCGGATAATCCGAATCCTAGCAGTTTTCTGAAATAGAGCAAGGTGGGGGTCGCCAATTACAGCTGCATCAACGCTCTTACGCTCAAATGCAGCACGAGTTTCTAATGGTGTGAGATTAATGTGTTTAATATCGCTGAGTTTCAGCCCTGCTTCTTGCAAAACCTTCAAAACGAAATACTGCTGTGCAGTAGCTCTTTGAAAGGCCAATCCTTTACCTTTGAGGTCAGCTATTGTCTTGATTGGAGAATCTTTATCGACTACAACAGCAGTTCCCTCACCAGTTCCAGGTTTGCTGCTAGCAACATAAACAAAAGGAACACCCGACGCTTGAGCAAAAATGGGGGGAGTTTCACCGACAAAGCCGAAATCTACACTTCCTACATTCATTGCTTCCAAAAGTTGTGGGCCAGCAGCAAATTTTGACCATTCGACTTTCATGCCCAGTGGGGTTAAACGTTTCTCTAACAGTCCTTTAATCTTGAGTAAGTCTCCAGCTGTCATATAGCCCATGTGTAAGACTTTTGTCTTAGTGCTATTAGAGCTATTGGAGGCGTTAGCAGTTTGCTCTGGTGTATTTGGTGCTTTACAACTGACTAAAGTCGTGGATAAAATGAATACTCCACCTACTAAGAATAGTAGAGAGTAATTGAACAGCTTTAAGTAAGATTTGCGCGATATTTCTACCATAATGGATTAGTAAATATTTAATGTTTTCGTTTTTTAGCTACTGAATTTCTACCGTTTGCACTACTGGCAATTAGCTAGAAATTTAAATGAAATTTTTAGCTGATAAATTTAATTAAGCAGTTTTACCAATGACACACAATTTCAATCTACTTTAAATCGACCGACTTAGCGTAGTTTGTTGTTTGTACGGATGCTATCATAGACTTCTGCAAGAATCAAGCAGTAAATAAAGCCATCATTCCATAGAGACTATTTTTGAACTTTGAGCAAAGAAAGAGGACGATTTCTTGATCGAAGTGCCTCTTGTTACAGAGATAGTTGCCACTTACTGGTATAGCAACACGCAGCAATTTTATACTCAATTATGCTATGTACACTTACAGGCGAAAAACCGACAGCCTCATATTTGCTGGATTAAGTAATATCATGTCCGGCTAATTAGTTGTCATTGCGAACGAAGTGTTGATGGAGCATCTCGTAGAGAAGCAATCTTCGAACTGTTGCAATTGCTGTGTTCCAATCACAATGGCATATCCTAAGTGATTAGGAAGACATGATATAAAGCGATCGCAGACTATAACTATAAACTAGCTTCATCTATCATCTATATTCTGATCCGAGATACGGCATTCCTCGGTGAAATTGGCAGCCCAGACTGTACTTTGTAATCCAAGTCAGTGCGGCTAGTTCACGTAGAAATTGATACAAAAGCTTAAAGGCTTTGCTTACTGGTAAAAAAACGGAGTTAGACTAGAATTGCAGGGTAACAATCAGAGGAAAATTATGATGAGCGATCGCGACTATACATTAATCATTGATAAAAGCGGTAGTATGTCCACACCCGACCAAGTGGGCGGTAGAAGTAGATGGGAGATTGCCCAAGAGTCTACACTCGCTTTGGCAAGAAAGGCCGAACAGTTTGACCCCGATGGCATCACAGTTTACTTGTTTTCCGGTAGATTTAAACGCTACGATGATGTCACTTCAGCCAAAGTCGCACAGATATTTCTCGAAAATGACCCTGCTGGGACGACAAACTTAGCTGGTGTGCTTCAAGACGCACTCAATAATTACTTTCAACGTAAAGCAGCGGGTAAAAGCAAGCCAAACGGAGAGACAATTTTAGTCATCACCGATGGTGAACCAGACGATCGCAAAGCTGTATTTGAAGTTATCATTCATGCTACTCGCCAGATGGAGCGTGATGAAGAATTAGGAATTTCGATCATTCAAGTAGGTTCAGATGCCCAAGCAACTAAGTTCCTTAAAGCTTTGGATGACCAGTTGCAAAGTGTCGGCGCTAAATTTGATATTTGCGACACGGTTACTTTAGACGACTTAGAAGAAATGAGTCTTGTAGATGTATTGACGAACGCAATAACTGACTAATGGGTTGATTGCCTATAGTTGAGTAACCGATTTTAAATTTTAGGTTGAAGAAATCAAAACTTAAATCTGGGTTTATAGCGACTATTTTCAACTATGGAAAAATCTCAAATTCCAAATTTATTTCCCAATACCTACTTTTAGGTTAACGGTTAAAATAAAATCCAAAATCTAAAATTGATTGACTCTTAACTGGAGAATTGAATAATGCTAGAAAATCGTGATTACACCTTAATTATTGACAAAAGCGGCAGCATGGCAACCCAAGATCAAAAGGGTGGCAGAAGTAGATGGTTTGCAGCACAGGAATCTACTTTAGCATTAGCTAGCAAGTGTGAGCAATTTGACCCAGATGGTATCACTATTTATTTATTTTCTGGTAAATTCAAGCGATACGAAAACGTTACATCCAGTCTAGTAGGGCAAATTTTCCGAGAAAATGATCCCTCTGGTACAACTGACTTGGCAGGTGTGTTGAAACATGCAACTGACGATTACTTACAACGCAAAGCAGCCGGTCAAACAAAGCCAAATGGTGAAACAATTTTAGTGGTTACTGATGGTGAACCAGACGATCGCAAAGCAGTTATGAAGGTAATTATTGAAGCTTCTCGCCGCATCGATCGAGATGAAGAATTAGCCATTTCCTTCATTCAAGTGGGTACAGATCCCCAAGCTACTCGCTTTCTTAAAGTCTTAGATGATGAACTCCAAAGTGCTGGTGCTAAGTTTGATATCTGTGACACCATTACTATGGAAGATATGGAAGATATGAGTCTATCAGAAGTCTTGCTCAATGCTATTAATGACTAGATATACCATTTATAGGAATTGCAAAAATGGATTCCATTGATAAGCTGTTAGCCGAACTCAAAACTGAATATAAAGAAGTAAAACCACAACAGCAACAGTCCAAATCAGCCACAGCCAAAGCTTTTATTCCACCATTGCCAAAATCGGCATCTTTGATGGATAACATTTTGGCAGAGGTTAAGGCTAATTTTGCAGAAGAGGATGCTGCTATTGAGTTAAAAAAACAACAAGAACTAGAAAAGGAGCGAATTCGCCAAGAACAACTCAAAGCCAAACAATTAGAGGGTTTGAAAATACAGGCAAAAGAATGGTTAGCCAAAGTAGATCCACTTTCGTCGGAAGGACTTTGGTTTGAAAGGTTTGCTGAAAGTTACCCCTCAAAATTAGAGGCAGCGATTGAATATTTAAGAAGCAATGAATAAATGTCTTCAAACAAGAATGTAGAGACGTAAAATATTGTGTCTCTATTGATTTCTAGACATATCTAAATAAAGAATTCAAGATTCAAAAATAATCTCCTATCTCAAATTTAAAATGAGCAATTATTATTTATTACCTATGCTCAATATTGATGCTGATTTGTTCGATTTGAGTGTTGAACAGCCCATTCATGCATAGCATAGAGAATTGGTTGCAAAGTTTCTCCTAAATGCGTTAGCGAATATTCTACCTTTGGTGGAATTTGAGGATAAACTTCTCGATGGATAATGCCGTCTTGCTCCATTTCTCTAAGTTGCTGAGTCAACATCTTTTGCGTAACTCCAGGTAAAGCTCGTTGTAACTCACCAAACCTTTTTACGCCAGTCATTAATTCTCTAATAATCAAAACTTTCCAGCGCCCGCCAATTACCTTTAGGGTAGTTTCTACTTCACAAGTCAGCCTGAGATTGTTTTCTGCTTCAGCTTTCATAGTCAGTTTTTAAGAAGTACCTTACTTAGATTTGCTGGGTAGTACCGCTAGTTAAAAGTATGGGTACATCTACAACACTCCACAAAATTTAACTGCTCTCTTTGATGAACTAATTTTTTTAACATTAGATACTCAATGATAACTATAATTACGTAGCTATCAACTCAGAATCGATGTCCGACGGCGCACTATCTTGGACTAGCGATCGCGTTTCACCGTTACGCTGGAGGATACCACCAACCATTGCTAACAAGGCGTTTACTTTGCGGGTTCGCCACATATCTACAAGTTTTTCCACTTTGCTAGCAGACATCCGTCGCATCATGGCTTCGTAGAGATAAGCCGCATGTCCAGTTTCATCTTGAGCAATACTTAGCATTCCTAACTTCAAGTTACGACCAGTTGGCTCGTTATCAGGTAATACTTTCGCCATTCGCGCAAAGTCTTTACTAGCATCTAACTCAAGAATGTATGTGCTAGCCATAAACACATCCCAGTCAATGACAGCAGGTTTAAGTTGTTCTTGGGTGTAGCCTTCAAAGAATGCTGCAAAAAATGGACTACGCTGCTGTTGTGATTTGTTTGTGGTTGTAGTTTGGGGTTGACGCTTAAAATCTATAACTTGTTTATTCATCTGCTGTAAGGCGTGGGCAAAAACTTTACCATGCCTAGTCTCATCTGATGCGTGTTTTGCTAGTTTTTCGGCTAGCCATGTATCGCCTTCGGCTGCGGCGCGATCGCTAAGTGCAGATAAAAATGGCACAGAACCAGATTCAGCAAAATAAAACCCTGCAAGGATGTTGGGGCGGGTTTTAGAATCACGAATTTGAGCAGCAGAGTAATAGGCAAAAGCACCTGAACCAGCTAAATGCAGAATGTGAGTTAAGAAGTTCATCAGAAATTGCCACTGATAATTGGGAGGTTACAATTCTTATACTAATGTGCATTTTCTCGCCAAAGGGTTTTACCACTTGGAATTTTCAATTGCCCGTGGCAGTATGTCAAGGGTTAACAAATATATCTCATCATTTTGCTAATATCATCCCACAGAGGTAATGCAGGTGAGTTGGGATGGAGAAATTAACTAAACCAGTGCGATTTTGGCTTTGTGCAACTATCATATTTTTGGGTTTGATAGGCTGCGATCGCTTTACCGGTACTTCTGGAGAACCAGTTGAGCGAGTGAGTGATGGCGATACCATAGTAGTTAAAGATACCAACGGCAAAAATTTTACCGTGCGCTTTGCTTGTGTAGATGCGCCCGAAATAGCCCACTCTAATAAAGAAAAGCAGAGTAAACGCACTAGCGATCGCAATCAATTTATTTGGGGTGTGAAAGCCCAAGAACGTGTGCAACAACTGGTGCAACAAGGAGGCGATCGCGTGACTTTGAATATTACGGATAGCGATCGCTATGGACGCAAAATTGCCGAAGTCCGTTTACAAAATGGCACTTTTGTGCAGCAGATATTGTTAAAAGAAGGATTGGCAAAGGTATATCGTCCTTACTTAAACAAGTGTCCTAGTAAAGACTTAGTTCAACAAGCCGAAGCTGAAGCCAAGGAACAACGTGTTGGGATTTGGAGTGACACTAAATTTGTTAATCCTTGGGAATATCGCAGCCTATCAAAAAAATAAAACAGGAGTCAGAATTCAGGAGTCAGAATTCAGAAGTGGTGAATACTCTATGCATAAAGTCCCCCTACTCTTCTTTCCAAGTTTGCAGTTGAAAATAAACTAATACCAGCGTCACTGCTAGTAACACCGTTGCTGCTGCTGCTGCATAACCAAAATCAAATTGACCAAAAGCCTCTTGATAAATGTAGTAAACCAGCAAATTAGTCGAATTCAGTGGCCCGCCGCCAGTCATGACAAAAACTTGCTCAAAACTCCGCAATGTAAAAATCGCGGTAGTGATGACTGCAAATATCACAGTCGGGCGCAATCCAGGTAGAGTAATATACCAAAATTGTTGCCAAGCATTTGCCCCATCCAAATCTGCTGCTTCATAACGGCTGGGAGGAATTGCTTGCAAGCCTGCTAAAAAAACTACCATATTGAAACCGAGTTGTTTCCAAATACTCATTAAAATAATTACTGGCATTGCCCAAAATGAATCTCCTAGCCACGGGATGGCTGGAATGCCAAAAAAATCTAAAAGTCCGTTAACTGGCCCTGATGTTTGAAACAGCCAGCGAAATCCCAAACCGGCTGCCACAAGTGAAATAATCGAAGGTAGAAAGTATGCACTCCGCATGATGCCCCGCAAGGGAATAGAGCGGTTTAATAGCACAGCCAATCCCAACGAGATAACTAAACTGGGAATAATGGTGGCAACAGTAAAATAAAAGGTGTTACCCAAAACTTGCCAGAAGTCGGGGTTAAGTAGCAAGCGCCAATAGTTTTTTAAGCCTATCCAATAAGTACCTTTTAAGGTGAAACTACCAGCAGTAAAGCTGAGGTAAAACAAATAAGCGATCGGCCAAATGATAAAAACGCCTAGTAAACTTAGTGCTGGTGTGAGAAAAGTCCAAGCAGCTACTGTATCATTATCCAACCACGACTTAGTAGTATATATTTTTTTTGGCATCTATAGTTTTCCTTTTAGCTATTTATGACCCTCCGCCCTGATTCTACCCTTAGCTTGGTTTCTCCTAGCATTAGCGATGTCTACGACGGGCTACGCCTACGCTTGGGTAAACTCTTGGTTCATAATTATCTCTAGTTGGCTTAATTCTGACCGTAGGTGGAACATCTCCGGCTTTGCTTCTGAATTCTTCTTCAAGTTTCATTCTATGTCTTGATAGGCTTGAATTTTTTCATACAAACTATCAACATTCTCTTGAGCAAACAGTTTTTCTTTTAGTTGTAAATAATCACCTTCACCTAATTTACAAGCTGCCAAAAATTTCATCACCTTCGATGGCTCTAAATGTGTAAAAAGTACCTGCATTATTTCTTGTAAATTTTGCTGTTCGTTAATAACTTTAATTGTCATCTTCCATCTCCAAAAGAAAATCAGTCGGGTTGATTGCTTTGAGTGTTAAACCTTGACAGCAATTGATTAATCTCTTATCACAGGTGATAAAATAATCACTTTGAGAAGCTTCGGCACAAACAACATGGAGAGCATCAATGGCTTTAATCCTTTGTTGTTCTAGTTGTTTTGCTCTCACTCTAATGTTTTCATCTAGTAATACTCTCAATGTAGCTATTTGTAATAAAGGGCTAAGGAGTCCTCCCAACGGCGGAAACGACAACCCGAAAACCAAGATTGCTGTGGATCAGGTTGCGCCCCACGCTAAAGTTGAGGTTACGGGACGCGGAACGGCATTTTCCAGGAACGTCGTACCAGGAACCGCCCCGCAGCATCCGAATTTTATTATCATTATCTATCCATGCACTTCCATCACTAGGCGCTCCTTTATAGCTGTCATGCCAAGTATCTTGACACCACTCCCAGATATTCCCGTGCATATCGTATAATCCAAAGGCGTTGGGTGAAAAACTTCCTACTTCTGTTGTTTCTTGACGATTTTTTCCTTTTGGTGCAGAAGCATAAGTGGAATCTCCATCATAGTTAGCTAACTCAGTTGTAATCGTCTCGCCGAAGTGAAATGGTGTCGTTGTTCCTGCACGACAGGCGTATTCCCACTCGGCTTCACTAGGTAGGCAATATTCACGCCCAGCTTTTTGACTCAGCTTTTTGCAAAATTCCACTGAATCATTCCAGGACACTTGCTCTACAGGACGTTTTGCTCCCTTGAATTTTGACGGAGTGCTACCCATTATTTGCTGGTACTGTTCCTGAGTCACTTCAAACTTGCCGATAAAAAAAGCAGGGACATTCACAACGTGCTGTGGCTCTTCATTTTTGGCTCGACCATTTTCACCGGGTGGTGAACCCATATTAAAAGAGCCTTCAACAATCTGAACCATATCTAAAGTTATGCCATTTCCTAAGTCCTCGTTAAAGAACTTAGCTTGCTTGTTAGGCTCTCGTTTAATTATCTGTCCCTTTTTATCTACCGTTACCGTTTCAAACTTAAAGGCAATATATTTAGGTTCAGGTACAGAGATAGTTGTTGATTTATTAGTAGGTTGATTAGTAGGTTGATTAGCAGGTTCAATAATAGTAGATTTAGGTGTCGGTGATTGACCCTTAAAAATTTCATGACCTAACACTGCTGTCACCAAACCTACACCTCCCAAGCCAGCCCATTTCAAAAACTTTTGTCGGGTTATTCGCTCTTGAGCCGGTTGAGTGGGTTGAGCAGAGCTTGACTGCTGAATCGGAGGTTTAATCAATTCTTGGCTTGCTACAACTCTGGTTTCAATTGCAGTGATGTCCATCTGCTGTAATTTTTGGCGATATTCTGCTTCCTCCTGCTGTCGTTGTCTTTCTGCCTCCTGCTGGTTTAGTCGTACAGCTTCTTCTTGTTGTTTTTCTGCCTCCTGCTGCTGTCTGATTCTCTCTTGCTGTTTCCGGTATTCTGCTTCTAAAGATGGTTGAATAATAATTACTTCGATCGCAGAAATATCTGCATCATTTAGTTCTAAAATTCGTTGAAAGCGCTGAAGTTCTTCACGAGTAGCATCACTAAGAGGATATTCAAACTGCATCGACTCTCTAAATACCTGCTCATACTGCTGAAGCTTTTGCCGATGTTCCGCGATCGCAGCAACAATTGGATTTTCAATTGCAGTCACATTTTCAGCAGTCAGATTCAACGCTTGATAACGTTGAGTTAGTTGAGAGCGTTTGAAAGCACTGAGCGGATATTCTTGCTGAACAGCTTCTGTAAACTCTTGCTCATATTGCCGCAAGTTTGCTTGATGTCTTTCAATCTCCCCATTAATCCGCCTCTCAATCGCCCCCACATCTCTATCACTTAACCCCAATGTCTGCCACGTTTGGTGTAACTGCTTCCACGTCACCTCATCTGGATAATGCCGGCGCTGCGTCGCCTTGACAAACGCCTGTTCGTACTGCTGGAGTTTTTGATGATAGCTTTCAATCTGTGTTGTGATTTGCGCTTCAATTGGTGCAACATCTACATCCGTCAGTCCCAAGCGCTGCTGCTGTTGGCGTAAATCATTGCGGGTTGCCGCCCTGAAAGGATATTCCTTCTGCGTGGCAGTAAAAAACAGCCGTTGGTAATTCTGGAGTTTCTGGCGATATGCCTCTACCTCAGCCGTAATTTGAGATTCTATCGCGGCAATATCTCCATTTGCAAGCTCTAATTGCTGCTGAGTTTGCCGTAAGCGATCGCGGCTGGCTGCACTCAGGGGAAACTCTTGTCGCAGTGCCGTTGTAAACGCTTGCTGATATGTTTGCAGGTTTTGCTGATGTGTCTTAAACCGTGCAGTCACCAGTGCCTCAATCGGCATCGTGTCCTCATTCCGCAGCCCCAAAATTTGCTGGAGATTTTGCAGATCGTGGCGATCGCTATCTGTAATTGTCTCATCTCGCTCCAGTAGTTCAGTAAACACCTGCTGATACTGCTGGAGTTTTTCCCGGAACTCGTTGCGATACGGTTCCAACACCTCATCTTCAACCGCCTTTGCCTCAGTTGTCTCCAATCCTAAGCGAGTCCCCAGTACATCCAATGTACGACGACCAACAAAAGAAATTTCGCCTCGATGAATAAATCGCGTTACCTCTTTACGGTATCGCTGTCTGGGATCGCCCGGAGCCACCTTTGCCAGTCGAATTTTAAAGCCTTCTCGAATTGCATAGATTTCGGGCTTCATCGCCGGTTGAAGTTCTCGCACCTTCTGACTGGCGTATTCATGAAGTTCATCGATGGAGATAAACTCATCGCGATCGCGATCGGCTTCTCCCGACTTGATACCTTCAATCAAAAAGCGAGTGTAAATCGATAAATCTTGCCCCTCTTGCTCAAAGGAATATTGAGTCGAAGTAGAAGAAGTCAACACTGCTCGTCCTTCACCGCCTAACTGCTCCCGGATGTCAATGGTGCCGCCATCAGATTTGGCAGACATTCCCTCGGCAAACGCGCCACTAAAGCAGCTATCTAGGATCACCACCTGGCGACGGGAGCGGCTTTCGCTCATGCGATCGTGAATGAAATTGGCAGACACCGACGTTGAGCGAATCAATTCGCCCTGCTGCGTCTTACTGGTGTTGCGAGTCGCCAGATAGAGCCTACCGCGATCGTCTTTGATGCCGTGTCCCGAAAAATACAGCAACAGCAAATCATCTTTGTGCCGTCCAGAGAATAGCGTTTCGATCGCCATTTCTACAACTTGTCGCTCAGGATTTTTTAGCAGGGTAATATCTGACGCGGCAAACCCGCCCATCTCGCTATGCAGCAGTACACCATACACTGCTTCCACATCTCTAACTGCACTGGGCAACGGGTTTAGCCCTGGCTCATACTCACTGACCCCAATCAGCAACGCTACCTTCGCCATTTAATTTACCTATGCTGCGATCAAATCCTATGCGGCTTTAATCTCTGTATTGTTTCCTTTATACCAAGTTTTAGAATATTATCTCTATCAACCGGACTAGATTATAAGCTAAATTTTTAGAGCAAAATTTAATCAAGCGTAGGCGTAGTCCGTCGTAGACATCGCAACATGGAAAGAGACACTGCTAAATTAAAGTATAAATCTTACCTATTTATGTAAGAAAAATCCAGGCAGCTACTGTATCAGTATCCAACCACGACTTAGTAGAGCATTTCATTAATTCATAGCAAAGTAAATTTGGCAATACCCTGTAATGTTAATGCATCGGTTGACAATGCCAATACATCGGCAAACAATGCCAATGTATTGGGTAACAATATTAATGCATCGGTTGACAATGCCAATGCATCGGGTAACAATGCCAATGCATTGGCTAACAATATTAATGCGTCCCCTTGCATTAAACAAGCTACGCTTTTACACAAAATTGTACGTATTATATATTTTTGGCATCTATAATTTTCCCTCTTAGCTGTTTATGACCCTCCGCCCTGATTCTACCCTGAGCTTGGTTTCTCCCAGTATTAGCGATGTTCGCCAACAAGTCGCCCCTTTAAAACTAGGAATTATGGCTTCTGGGAATGGCAGCAATTTTGATGTAGTTGCTCAAGCTATCCAAGATGGACAGTTAAATGCTCAAATTCAAGTTTTAATTTACAATAACCCCTCGGCGAAAGCAGCCGTCAAAGCAGCCAATAGAGGTGTAGAAGCTGTTTTATTAAATCACCGCAACTATAAAATCCGAGAAGAGTTAGATGAAAAAATTGTGCAGACATTGCGGCACTACGATGTGGAATGGGTGATTTTGGCAGGTTGGATGCGATTGTTAACATCAGTTTTCATGGATGCCTTTCCTGACAAAATTATTAATATCCATCCTAGTTTGTTACCTAGTTTCAAGGGAATCCATGCTGTAGAACAAGCCTTGGCATCTGGGGTAAAAATCACTGGTTGTACGGCGCATATCGCTTGTTTAGAAATGGACAGTGGCCCAATATTGATGCAAGCCGCAGTGCCAGTATTGCCAGATGATACAGCAGAAACACTCCACGCCAGGATTCAAATTCAGGAACATCGAATTTTGCCGCTAGCGATCGCTCTGGCAGCTTCTGTGCGATTCGTTGCTTAGTGAATCAGGGTAACTAGTCCGTACATAACTAAGCCAGCCCGACAGCAGATTACTGTCACTAAAGGCTG
>NZ_JACJSF010000120.1 GCF_014698035.1 Desmonostoc muscorum FACHB-395 | reverse complement strand
CTCTACGGCAGCCACTTCATTCCCCTTTAAAATGATTATCATTATTGTTAATGGAATAGTTTATTTTCTGGAAGTCCCCTGGATATAGGGATAGCCATTGGAACTGACTGTTCCCAAATAAAACCCATCCAAATGAGCAATAAATTCGGCAATTTCTAGTGTAATTGAATCATTGGCAGGCCCGTTGGCAATGTAGCGTTCATAGGTTTGCCGTGATCCCCGTTGTGACTGGGCGGCTTCAACTTCAGGAGTAAAAGCAATTTCTCCAAATTTGCGTGGCATAGTGCGCTCCTAAACTCTAGCAGGTTCTTCAATACCAATCATTCCAATAAAACCGGGGAGATGCTTGAGCCGTTCAATCCAGGCTTGAACATGAGCATAGGGTTCGAGAGAAATCTTACCATCGTTGGCGAGGGCGATGTATGGAAATACAGCAACATCGGCAATCGTAGGATGTCCCAACTCTAGCCATTCACCTTCTGCTAGATGATTATTAAGTTGTGTGAGGATAAACTCTGATTTTTGATTTACTCGTTCTAGATTGATGTCAGTAGCTTTGAACAGGTGATATAAACGTGCCGATTCAGGGCCAAGCCGAACTTCTCCCGCAGTTGTAGATAACCAGCGAATTACACGACTCATCGGCTCTGGCTCCAGAGGCAACCACCCTTCTGTGCCATACTGTCGAGCTAAATAAACTAGAATTGCTTGAGCATCTGCAAATATAGTATTTCCATCAACCAAAACTGGCACTTGACCAAAAGAATTGAGTGCTAAAAATTCTGGCTGTTTGTGCGCTCCTCTAGGCAAATCAACTTTTACCCATTCGTAATCTAAGCCTAATAGCGACAACATTAATTTTACTTTATAGCTGTTGCCAGAGAGTTCGTAACCGTAAAGCTGAATCATAGATTAATCCTTCAGATGAGGTAAGAACGAACAAGTTTAATCACAGAAATTAAGTGGCACTTCCTGTCTCATTTTTGTACCGTTCGTTCGGTATAGAATTACTGTACCGTTCGTTCGGTATAATGTCAATATCTATTTTTCTCAACTCTTACAATGCCCAAAGAAACATATATTCCATATCTCATACGGCTGTTTCGCCAATTCGGGTATGATGGCGCAACTCTATCTAAAATTTCTGAAGCTACTGGGCTTGGGAAAGCCAGCCTTTATCATCACTTTCCTGGCGGTAAGGATGAAATGGTTGAGACAGTGCTAGATTTTCTTCAACAGTGGTTAGCCCAAAACATCTTGACAGCACTGACCTCCCAAGGTGATGCGCTAACACGATTACAGAGGATGTGCGATCGCCTGAGCGAACTTTATGAAGGAGGACACCAACCCTGTATGTCTGCCATTTTATTAATGGGTTCAGCCCGTGATATCTTTCACACTAGAGTTAATGCTTTATTCTGTATCTGGATTAATGCGATTGCTAATGTTTTAATCGAAAGTGGTATGGATGAAGAACTCGCCAAATATCGAGGGGAAGATGCAGTGATTGCTATTCAAGGTTCCTTAATTTTGTCACAAGGGTTGAATGATCCATCTCCTTTTATGCGTGTTATTCAACAACTACCTAGACAACTTTGTACTCCAAAGCCAGGGCTACAAAAAGACGATTAATACAAATAATTTACCTCACACATGAGGCAACGTTTTATGGAATGGGATACAGCCATTTGCGAAATAATTGTGTTAGGCGCGGCATGATCAAGTAAGTGAGCAGGGCGACACCGAGTCCTGTACTAATCAGTTGACTAAGCAATACAGGCAACCCAGACAACAACGGTGCTAGCAAACGATTGAGCTGAGGAAGAGTGAAGAACACTCCCAACCACGTCACTAACATCATTTTGTAGCGGGGTGGTGGCGATTTCATCGGTTTGTTTGAGAGAGTAAACCAGGTTTCCAATCCGGTCAGTGTTTGAAGCGCTTCCGGCTTTTCAATCAAGGGCTGCAATCGCTCAATCCATTTCCGCCGAACATCAGATTCTAGCCAGGTCTTGAGATTGTCGTAGCAATCGAACTTGAGAATGACCACGTATTCTAGATGAGCGTGATCCTGGGGTCGAATAGTGTTGACACCCAGATGTCCCTTGAATTTTCGTGCATCTGCGGCAATACCATGAAACCACGCTTCGTAACCTTCCTCGCGCCCCGGCCTCACTACATGACAGATCACAGATGTGACTAAATGATTTTCTTCACTGGTATTAATCGCCGATGGTTCATCCAACATAGGATTTAACGTTATGGGAATTTGATGTTTAAAAAAGAAAAACGGCTCTTACCGTGCCTGTACAGACCCGAATGGCACGCTTGTTAATCGCAAAGCCCTGATATAACAAGATTTTGAGTGTGGGGAGAGAGGGGAGAGAGGGGAGAGAGGGAAGTGTGGGGGGTAAGATTTCTTTCCCATCCTCCCATACCTCCCACACCTCCCACACATCCCACACCCTGCCCTGACCAGGTTTCAGCTTTTCTTAGTGCCATTCTGTACAGACCCTAAAACTGAAACATCGTCCGAATGGCAATACTTCTGGCTTTGTGCATTTTTAATTCGGAATCGGATTTTGGGTAAAGGGTACTGGGTTTGGGTTAAAGGTTTTTTCTTTCCCCTTCCCCAAAATCCGAGAAGTATTAACCCCTATGTTTTAAGTAAAGTTAATAACTTAGCGATGACAATACCAACTCAGTTAAACACGAGCTAAAGTAGGCGCTTTCTCACTATTTACTGGGAGATCCAGTATTTGACGTTGCTGCATAGCTGGTCATCAGGTTTTTGTAATCAGGAATAAACCCTGCTAAGAGACTACCCAGGCCTTCAATATCGTTACGCCAGTCACGGTGCAATTCACACACAACGCTAAACCAATTGACCAATTGAACTCCAGCACGAGACATTCGATCCCAAGCTGCATAGCGACAGGCTTCATCGAAGGTTCCAGAGGCATCGGTTACAACAAAAACTTCATAACCTGCCTCCAATGCCGAAAGCGCACAAAAAGTAACACATACATACATCGGTGACAATTCCGGCAATGATCAATTGCTTCTTGCCTGTTGCTTCTACTGCTTTAACAAAATCCTCGTTGTCCCAAGCGTTGATCTGTCCGGGGCGCGAAATAAAGGGAGCATCGGGAAACTTCTCCTTCAGTTCAGGGATGATAACCCCATTAGGTCCCTGCTCAAAGCTAGTTGTCAAAACTGTAGGCAGGTCGAAAAACTTGGCTGCACTTGCCAGTAGCTAGCACATTATTTTTGAAGTCGGCAGCACCAATATCACGCACAAGTGAGAACAGTCCAGTTTGGTGATCAACCAGCAGAACCGCAGCATTATTCTTGTCTAGACGGTTGTACTTGAATGTAGACATGAGGTATTTCTCCTACTTGAGTTATTGGGAATGAGGAATTGCAGAATGCAGTCAAGAAAATTAAGGGACTTCCAAGTAAAAATATATTCCATTGGGATTGTTGACCATTGACGGTTCACAGTTAAAATCCTAAACTACAAATCTTGTAGTACACTAGCACTAGTCTCATGATCTAAGTCCCTCACCATTTAGTAGAATGCTTTGGTAGCAATTCTTTATCCCCCATTAACGCAAAAATAATTGATAACTTTTTAACATTACTGTCTGTTTGCCCCATTTTCTCAATATTCACAATATGAATATCGACCGATTGCAAGAACTTAAGCAAAAACTCACGAATGACGCAGACTTGTCCGATATCTGGCTATTTTATATGGATCATTTTGCGGATCATTCAGAATTCACTGACATGGGTGAGCCTGCCTATAATGAATATCTAGATGCTGTCCTCCAAAAAACTTGTCAGCAGATGTTTGGCAGGGCAATAAAAATTAGTGACTTTTTGCTGATCTACATCGCTCAATATCATTTATTTCATGGAGCTTTCCAAGTTGAAGGACGTATTGGGGGTGCGATTTATTTCGAGGATATAAAAATTGGCTTAATTGCAGTGTCAGAGGATTATCCAGCTACTAATGTGGTTAAGTATTCACGGTTTTCTGAAATGATCCAACTGTCAGCACCTAATCGCAACGATTACAATTGAGATTCACTCTTTAATGTATAGTCACTCCCGGTTCGCTCACTTTTTTGGAGTTCGAGAAATCACCAAAAACAGAAAATCTAGGTTTAGTAATAGTTTTAGCCATTCCCCTAAATTTACCTTGAACTACCACCCTGCTCTAAAAACTCTATTTTTACGCGATGCCTACAGCGGTAAACTACGCGCAAAGTCGGCACAATAGTATATTTGTATTATAAACTGGAAGCCCTATTAAACCGTTCAGCTTTTTCTAACTCGATTTAAAATGAGCGAACCGGGAGTAATTAGCCTCATTTTCCTGAATTTATATATTCTTAATTTAGTCGCTATAGTTATGAACACGTTAGGTAAAAAAAGTCATTTTTTCCCCGTTACTTTTGTCACATAATCACAGAATATTTACAAGCCACTTCTCTACGAGAGGACACGCTCGAAGCGCAGCTATGCCGCAGGCTTTACGGGGCGACTTACAGCGAATTACAATCAAACGTGCCACAAATAAAAGCAATACTGGGCTTTGTTTTAGGATTTATTTTTGTGGTGAGTTTGATCGAAAACTGCTGTAGTTTCCCGACTCCCGATTACCCACTCCCTTTCATACCTGTTAGTGCTTCAAAGCCAGAGGCAATTTCCAGCATTTCCTCAGTAATAGCAGTCTGACGTTCGTGTTGAAATTGGGCGTTGAGTTGTGCTAATTGTTCTTCGATATTTTGCTCAGATGCTTGCATGGAAGCTAGACGGCTGGCATTTTCACTGGCTAAAGATTCAGCAAAGGCACGGTATATAGAAATAAATAAATATTGCTTAACCAATGCGGAAAATAATTGGCTCCAATCCATTGTAAAAGTAGGTAAGGTAGGACCTAACCATTTTTGCTGCTGCAAGTTTTGTAGCCATGTTTCGTCAATGGGTAATAGTTGCAAAGTATGAGGTTCACAGGATGTATTGGAGTGAGGTTTATTGTAAAACAGGACAATTTCATTTATTTGCAATTGAGATTCCCACATTTCGATATGTAATAGAATTTCTTGAACCATTGATGTGATGCCTGCAAGAGAAGTAGGCATCATTGAATTCTCTTCAATTGCTACTCCTGCGGCTTCTAGTGCAGAAATTACCCGCGCACCTACAGCCAAGACTTTGATTTGGGCAGTGGAGGAAATAGACAAATATTGAATCTGAGTAACTGCATATTGAGCAATCTGCTCATTAAACTGACCGCACATTCCTTGATCAGAACCAAAGAGAATCACACCTAAACGAGGATTTTTTGAACATTGTGCTGCTGTTGAGGCTATCGCCCTGTGATTTCCCTCTCCTAAAACAATTTGTAAGCCCATCTCAATAGTGCAAGTATACTCGGTAAGCGATTCTACTGCCCGCTCATATTGACGAATGCTGGCAGCAGCTAGCACCTTCATCGTCTTCACCACAGATTGAAGTTCTTGGGCAGTAGCAATTTGGCGTTGTAGGGATTCAAGGGCTGGCATGATTTATATTAATTCGTAATTCGTAATTTGTAATTACAACAATCTGATTTAATCTAGGTTTTCAATTGCTTGTTTGGCTACATTTACTAAACTTTGAAAATCTTCATCACTGAGTTTTTCACCAGACTGGATACGTTCGCGTAGCGTGCCGGAGGCATCGCATATCTCTAATAGTTGCTGGCATATGGCTAAAGCTACGGCTTTTTCTGCTGCTGCTATTTTAACCATCGCCAATTCATCAAATACCCCTGATGTCACTGCTAACAGCACAGCAATTTGTTCGGGGACTGGCATCGGTTCGTACTGGTTTTGTTGCAAAACTTCCCGCACGCGCCGACCTCGTTCTAGGGTTTTGCGAGTGGCTTCATCTAGACGAGTACCAAAGCGGGAAAAAACTTCTAGTTCTTCAAACTGGGAATAGGACAAGCGTAAATCACCTGCGACAGCACGATAGGCAGGTAATTGAGTTTTTCCCCCTACCCGTGATACAGATTTCCCCACATCTACCGCAGGTAAAATGCCTTTTTGAAACAGTACAGGAGAGAGATAAATTTGCCCGTCGGTAATTGAAATTAAATTGGTGGGAATGTAAGCAGAGATATTCTGTGCCTCGGTTTCGACAATGGGTAATGCAGTTAAAGAACCACCACCGCGTGCGGCATTTAGGTGGGTGGAACGTTCCAACAAGCGGGAATGAATGTAGAATATATCACCAGGAAAAGCTTCTCGACCCGGAGGACGACGTAATAATAGTGATAGCTCTCGATAAGCACAAGCATGAGCAGTCAAGTCATCATAAACAATCAACACATCGCGTCCCTGTTCCATAAAATACTCTGCCATTGCTGTAGCAGTGTATGGAGCAATAAACTGTAATCCTGGTGGTTCTTCTCCGGCGGCGAATACTACCAAGCAATAGTCCATCACTTCGTACTGCTGTAAGTCAGCAATGAACTTAGCAACAGCCGAACTGCGCTGTCCGACTGCACAGTAAACGCAAATGACATTTTGACCCTTTTGGTTGATGATCGTATCGAGAGCGATCGCACTTTTTCCTGTTTGGCGATCGCCTACAATCAGTTCTCGTTGTCCCCGTCCTACCGGAATTAAAGCATCCACAACCTTTAACCCAGTTTGCAATGGTACTGTCACGGCCGCCCGATCCATAATTGCCGGGGCTTTGCGTTCAGCTAAATATCGTTGTGCTACCCGCACTGGCCCCCGATTATCCAACGGACGACCTAAAGGATCGACCACTCGCCCCAAAAGTGTTTTACCTACAGGTACATCCAACACTCTTCCCGTGCGCCGTACCTCACAACCTGCTTTTAAATGTTCGCTTTTATCTAATAGAATAATACCGACTTCATCCATATCCAGGTTCAAAACCATACCCAACGAATCCCCTGGAAACCGCACAATTTCCTCCGATTTTACCCCTGGTAAACCAGCAATACGGGCAATACCTTGACCAACAAATTTAACCGTCCCAATTTCTTGAGACTTAAGCTGTGGTTGCTGCTCAACTAAAACCTTTTTAAAGGTAGTGAAAGTATCATCTAGTAACTGTTGTAGCGCTTGCTCATCTTGGCTCATATCGATTTTAGATTTTAGATTTTAGATTTTAGATTTTAAATCATTACTCATAAGTTGTTCTATAGAATATCAAAGCAATAGTAATTATCCTAATTTGATATCATTTGTTCATAGCTTCTTCTGCAAACACAGTAGTTAAATTCTCAGTAAAATTGTCCAAATAATTCTCCACACTCCAAGCCAGCTTGCGACCAGAGGCTTTTAACTCTACACCACAGATGGGATCTGGTGTCATCTCAAATTTTAAATTCACATCAGCAAAAAATTGCTCCTTAATTACCTGAATAATTTCCCCCCGCAATGCTTCCGAGATTTCAAAGGTACTAGAAATAATGACCTCTTTTGCATCTGGAGTTGCAGCAATAGCTTCACAAAGTACCTGTTTCTCTTGCTGATTTAAATTGCGAATCTGCTCTAGGAACACTTGAATAATGCACTGTTCTAAATCAACAGCAGCTAAATCCCGCAAAACTACGCGAATTGTTTCCTGAATCTGTTGGGCTGCGTGATGACGTAACTCCCGTAAAAAAGTATCTTTTTGCCGTTGAATTATTTCTTGCCAACGGGATTGAGCCTGTTCTACCTCAGTGTGAACATTCTGCATTAACTCTGTTTGCGTTTGTGCAACCTCCGCCTTAACTTGAGCTAACATAGTTGAGCGTTGGTTTGCTAACTCTTGTTGCATTTGTTGATATTTTTCTGTTTCTTCCTGTGCTAATTGTCGCTGTTGTTCTGCTGCTTGCAGGCGATCGCTAATTGTTTTTTCTCGCCGATCCATTGCCCCAATAATGGGACGATAGAGAAACTTTTGCAGTACAGCAACTAAAATAAAAAAATTGACGATTTGGGCAAAGAAGGTAAACCAGTTAATTTCCACGGAATTATGCTCCCGCTTTCGCGATCATGTAATTCCAAAAAGGATTAGCAAAAATTAAAATTAGCGATATCACAAAACAATAAATCGCCACTGATTCAATAAAAGCTAAACCCACAAACAAAGTTCGGGTAATGGTATTAGCTTCATCTGGTTGTTGAGCCAAAGAATTTAAAGCTTGAGCAACAGCCTTACCCTCTCCTAGTGCTGGGCCTATGGAACCGATCGCCATAGTTAATCCTGCTGCCAAAATTGAGATCATTGCCGTCAAACCAATATTATTCATGTTTTATTTCCTCCTCTAATTTTCCATGATAATTAACTATTTCTTGCTGTACTTCTGTAGCTGAACCAATATAAACAATCGCCAAAATTGCAAAAATATATGCTTGAATTAATCCCGTTAATAGCCCCAACATCTGCATAATAATGGGGAAAAACAAAGGGGCAATAGATAAAAGAATAGCGACAATCATCACATCACTCATCACATTGCCAAATAGCCGCACAGCTAAAGATAATGTACGTGATAGCTCTCCAATAATATGGAAAGGTAACATGAAAGCACTAGGTTGGAGATAGTGGTTAATATAATTTACTAATCCTTCCTGACGAATACCATAAAATGGCACTGCAAAAAACACACAGATAGCAAGTGCTGCTGTTGTAGAAAGAGAACCTGTAGGCGGATGATAACCAGGGATAATTTCTAGCAAATTGGAAACAGCGATAAAAATAAATAAAGTACCGATAAATGGTAAATAAATATCCGAGTTACCGCCGCTAATATCTTTGATTTGATCTCGCAATCCGCTAACTATAACTTCCAGTACATTTTGCCAGCGAGACAGGCGAACTCCTGCTGATAGCCTACGGGTGATTAGCCAGGAAGCAATCCCCAACAACGCCATCACAACCCAAGTGAAAAAAATTGTAGCATTGATTGTAAATGCTCCCGACTGCCAGAGAATAATTGTGTCAGGACTTAGGTGCATAAAAATGATAAAACTTAGTAGGAAAGTATGAATTTGTTTCACGCAGAGGCGCAGAGGCACAGAGAGTAAGAGTTTGAAAGAGCGAATTTTTAAATTTAATACTTCAATGAAAAACTTTACGTCCCTCTGCGTTTACTCCGCGCCCCTCTGCGTTTAAAAAAATTCCAATTTTACGCGAAGCTGTACTTAATTTCTTCTAAATTTAGGCTGTATACGCTGTATAATCCTGTTCCTTGTCCAAAAGAATGTGGCAAGAGTTGGTAGCAGGTAAAGTAGAGGAAAGTTAGGAACTGCAACTATCACCAAATAAAATCCCAGCAAAATAATACCCGTGCGCCCCAAAAAACTGATCCAGGTTAACATTGCTGGGTTCTGGCTTCTGGAAAGTTGGCGCACAGTTAGCCACAATCCACCAAAATACGCCAAACCTAATGCAATTCCTGTCAACAGCGCCAGAGGAAAATATAGCAGATTAATCATCTTTTACTTCCTCTTGAGATTGCTTGTGGGAGGAAAAACGCTCGATCGCAGTTTGTTCTCGATTAACCCATTGCCACGCATTTAAGCAACCCAGCATTAACCCAGCAAACAGCAACATTAATGTCCAAGAAAAGCGGCTAGGAAATTCTCGATCAATCCAGATACCGAGTGCCATACCTAACAAAGTAGGTAAGACAACTGACCAGCCGACTAATCCCAATAACCCCAATCCAAACCAAATACTATGGCTCTTTTGTTGCCTCGCTCTGAGTTTGCGGTCTTCTTTGCTTCCCACCTTACGGCTAAAACCCAAACGGATTTTATGATGATTTTCTTTCGGTGTTTTCTGAGTATCCATATTTACCTAATTTGCTAATTTAAAATCCTCCCAGTTCGACAAATTGCCGAATCATGTTAGCCTCCAGTTTTGTCAAAGCAGAACGAGTGCGTTTTTCGCGATCGTCTAATACTTGAAACTGTTTTTCCACTGTCTGGCGTAAGCTACCCAAGTCTGCACCCTCGACTGCATAGCGAGTGGAAACCCGCACATCAAGACCAGATTTGACTAAAATTCCCTCATCCACTGCCAAAAACTTTTCTTGTTCTTGGGTAGTAACAAAAGAGAGTAATCCTGGTAATAAAGCTGTGACAAAATCAATGTGGTGCGGTAGTAGACAAAAGTAACCGTTTTCTGATTCAGCAGTCACTTTAATTACTTCTGTATCTAAGAGAATCCCCGTAGGCAACATAATTTGGAGTTTCATGGCTTGACAGCCTCATCAATTGTGCCAATCATGTACAGTGCCTTCTCTGGATAATCAGAGAACTCGTCTTTGAGAATGCGATCGCATCCTTCCAATGCTGCTTCTAGCTCGACAAACTTACCTGGTAGTCCAGTAAACTGTTCGGTGGAAAAGAAAGGTTGGGTTAAAAATCGCTCTAATCGTCTTGCCCTAGCGACAATTTGACGATCAGCCTGGGAAAGTTCTTCTAACCCCAGCATGGCAATAATATCTTTTAGTTCTTCATAGTTGGCTAGGGTTTGACGCACTTCTTGGGCAACGCGGTAATGCAGCTCGGTGACAATATGCGGCATTAACATTTTTGACCTTGATTGTACCAAATCCACTGCCGGATAAAACCCCTCACTCGCCCGCTTCCGGGACAACACCATCGATGCTGATAAGTGGGAAAAGGTGTGGACAGCAGCCGGATCGGTAAAGTCATCTGCTGGCACATAAACTGCTTGAATCGATGTGATTGAGCCTGTGGCTGTACTACAAATCCGCTCCTCTAGTTCTGCCAGTTCAGTTGCTAATGTCGGCTGATAGCCTACTCGTGAAGGCAATTGCCCCATTAAACCAGATACCTCTGAACCTGCTTGAATAAAGCGGAAAATATTGTCAATTAATAGTAATACATCTTGCTTAGTCGTATCTCGAAAGTATTCCGACATGGTGAGTGCAGCGTGTCCCACCCGAAATCGCACCCCAGGTGGTTCATCCATTTGCCCGAATATCATCACTGTATTCTGCAAAACCCCAGCCGTTTGCATTTCTTGGTATAAATCCAGGGCTTCCCGACATCGTTCCCCAATCCCGCAGAAGATGCTAATTCCTTGGTACTGCTTGACGATATTATGAATCATTTCGGTAATCAATACCGTTTTGCCAACGCCCGCCCCACCGAATAATCCAGTTTTACCACCTCGCTCCAAAGGTGCAAGCACATCTATTGCTTTAATCCCGGTTTTGAAAATCTCTGAACTGGTGACTCGTTCTGCCAGGGGAATCGGATTGGCGTAAATTGAACGGCGTTGTCCATCAGTTATCTGTTCTTTGCCGTCAATTGCTTCTCCAAATAAGTTAAACATCCGGCCGAGTAACTTTTCGCTTACAGGTACTTGCAAGGGATGTCCAGTATCAATGACTGGGGAACCACGGGCTAACCCGGCTGTCGGCTTCAGGGAGATGGCGCGTACTACATGGGAGTTGAGATGAGCTACAACTTCAATCGCCACGCTGCTATCCTCTCCTGTCTGGAGTTGAGTATATCTCTCTGGCAGTCTTTGGGGAAAATAAACATCAATTATGCTCCCTCGGACTGAAACCACAGCCCCAGAGTTAAGTTTGTTAATTTCTTGGCGATTATTCATGCAATACTCCAATCAAAGATTCTTTGGGAGTCAGCAAAAAATAGGAGTTCGTGGAGAGTTTAATAAAAATAACTTAGACCAAGATTGTGAGGAACTTGTGTGGAACGAGTTCAATACTTTGAATTTCTCAATGACTAAACGGACTTGCGTAAACACGTAATACTATCTACGTTTATTCCTCTATTAATTGAAAGACTTGAATGACAAGATAAAACTATCAACTCCACAAGAGGTCTGAATTATAAAAAAGGTAATCGTTACACTCATCTCTCTAGCTACCCTTGGGCTAGGACTTGCTGCTTCCTTCCCAGCCAATGCTGCTCAACTCACATCTTGCACCAAGAAAAATTGATGTAATTTTATTACTCAGTAAAAAAGTAAAACCCTTGATTTAGCTATAAAAACCCATAAAAATTGGGTAGCTTTATCGCGCATCTTTGGACTTTACCTGGGGTTGCACTTAGAGGTGCAAGATATGAGTCAACCTATAAACCAAACAAAAAGGGTTGCGATTGAATCTCAACGCCGTCACCAAGAATACCGTGTCCAATACCACCGCCATAATGAAAAACGATGGATAAATGCTGGAACTTTCCGAACTCGTGCAGATGCTCAACGAGACCTTCGCAACCTAGAGCATAAATGTTATCAAGCCAGAATTGTCAACCTGTAAGCAATGTGGATTTATTAACTTACAATTCTTGTTCCTCGGTTCATCTGGTATTTAAAACTCTTTAAACCAAGTTTTGCACCTTATTTAATCCACATTTCTAAGTCTACAAAGTACTAGGTAGGATTGTAAGTAGGATTTCATCAAGGAAGGGGAAAAGATGATTATTACTTATCTTTCCCCTTTCTCACGACTATTATCAGTAACGGTAGCCGTTATCTAGCCTGTCTAAAATAGACCGTGAAAACGAGTACCCTAGAGAAATGATAAAATAGTTACAATGTCAAAACTATGAGTTCTCAAACACAAAGCTTTCTTGTAATTGAGGATCATCCTGAAGTAGGTCAAAACAATTGTGAATTTTTGAAGATGATAGACCCTCAGTGTTCCTGCATTATTAAGGACACCCCTGAAAAGGGAATTGAGCAACTTCAGCAAGAAAACATAGATTTAGTCATAGTTGATTTACAATTTGGGACTTTGACAGGCAAGGAGTCAGCCAAGCCAGGTTTAACGCTACTCCACCACATTTTTGAGCATCACCCTCTGTTAAATGTTCTCGTCTATACCAGCGAACCCAGCTATTTAAGGCAAATCATCAAGCAAATATTTAAACATCAAGGGGGATTTGCTGTCGTTAATAAAATGGAAAGACGGAATGCTTTTCTAGAAGGAGGTCGTAGTGCTTTAGCTGGACAGTGTAAGATTCCTCGTAATTTAATGAACGAAATGCCATTGACTGATAAAGATAGAACGCTACTAGACTTGTTATGTAACCAAGCTCTTACAGATCAGGCGATCGCAGATCGGATGCATATATCCCTCAAAACAGCTCAGAACTACGTTCAGAGTCTCAAAGCAAAGTTTAACAAGATTTGGGTGTACCTTGGTTACTAAGGAAACGCTATATCCTCAATTACATTGTTGCAAAAATAGAGTTTGATTTAATGCTACTGAACTAGATGAGTCAGGTTCTAATTCTGGAGGAATATTCTTGTCAAATTGTATCTGAAAGCCAGTTCCGTGCTTCATCAATTTGTGATGGCTCAAAGGTTTTTACCTTGACAGATAAGACACTATTGAACACTTCTGCAAGCGTCCGAATCCACTTGGTATCGGCAACGAGAGCTGCATAGGTAAAATCATTGAGATGGGTCAATCCGAAGCGAATATCTTTCCAGAGAGCTAGCGGATCAATCCCCTCAAAATGTCGAATTTCTTCCAAAACTCGCAATTTACCGTGCTTGGCAATATCAACCTTCAACTGAGAAACAATTTGATCGAAGTCTTCTTCAGAAATTTTCCCTTCTATGATAATTTCGACGATATTGTTGTTTGGATTATTTTTGTATTCAATCATTGTTTTTTCCTAAATTTGATCGTAATTAATGGACTTGTAGTAGTAGCGCTAGCTGCTTTCATTGAGAGCCTTGTTACTGTCGATCGCGTTTTCCATCTCTTGCTGCGGGGTAACTCTGAAGTTCTATGGTGAAACGCGGCGCTGTCCTGAATGCAGAGTGAGCATCCAAACCCCATCAAACAAGAGATTGATTCCAATTAAAGTGCCAATCAGCCAAACGAAAATACCGAAAATAATGCCGACGATGCCGCTCACAAGCATCCATCCCCAATTTAGTGAAATCCGGCACATTTGAAACGCCATCGCCACTTGAATCATGCCTTGTACAAAAATCGTAATACCTAAGACTAAGGTGAAGGCAAGCACCCCTTCGAGCGGCTTTGCGATCACGAATGCTTATTTTCTAGAGTGCGATCGCTCACGTTTTCTGTGGTTATCTTGGCGGTGCATCTAGCATGACGGGAACCGGGTTGAGATGCCAGATATCCTGGGCATATTCCCGAATCGCCCGATCAGAGGAAAAATAACCGCTTCGAGCCGTGTTTAAAATCGACTGACGCACCCACTGCTCCTGATGGCGATAAACCTGGCTGACCTGCTTTTGAGCGTCAATGTACGCTTGATAATCAGCAAACACCCGGTAATCGTCCTGGTTTTTTAAAGACTCAATTAATGGTTGAAAGAGCGTTGTATCGCCCTGAGAAAAGTAGCCAGATGCAATTTGATCGATCGCGGTTCTCAATTCGGTATTGGCATTGTAGTAATCCCACGGGCGATAGACCCACACTTTAGTTTGAGCCACTTGGGCCGCCGTGAGACCAAAAAGAAAGAAGTTGTCAATGCCAACCTGATCGCGCAGTTCAATATTGGCTCCATCAAGCGTACCAATCGTTAACGCTCCGTTCATCGCAAACTTCATGTTGCTTGTTCCCGATGCTTCTGTACCTGCGGTGGAAATCTGCTCGGAGATATCTGCGGCCGGAAAAATTCGCTGCCCCATCGAAACGTTGTAGTTGGGGAGGAAGACAACCTTTAAGCGATCGCCAATGTCAGGATCAGTATTCACGATCTCGGCAACAGATGTAATCAGTTTAATGATTAACTTTGCCATTGCATAACCCGGTGCAGATTTGCCAGCGAAAATCACAGTTCTCGGCACAATATCAGCAGTAGGATTGTGTTTGATGTAGTTGTAAAGGGTGATGATATGCAATACATTCAAGTGCTGTCGCTTATATTCATGCAGCCGCTTGACCTGGATATCAAACAGTGAATGGGAATTGATCCCAATTCCTGTGGTATGTAAAATATATTCTGCGAGGTCTTGTTTGTTTTCTTGCTTAATCTGTTGCCAACGCTGCCGAAATTCGGCATCATCCACAAAAGCTTCTAAGTGCTGAAGTTCATCAAGATTTTTAATCCAGTCTTTGCCAATTTTAGCGGTGATCAGTAGTGCCAGCTTTGGATTGCTAAGTAGTATCCAGCGACGGGGAGTAACACCATTAGTTTTATTGCTAAAGCGCCCTGGGAACAAGGCATAAAAATCTCGCAATAAGTCATGCTCTAACAATTCAGTATGCAGTCCAGCAACCCCATTAATGGCGTGACTACCCACACACGCCAGATAAACCATGCGAACTCGCTTGTCGGCTCCTTCTTCGATCAAAGAAACACGCTTGACAAGATCGTTATCACCTGGATATTTTGCCCGGACTCCATCGAGAAAGCGCTGATTGATTTCCAAAATAATCTCTAAATGACGCGGCAACAAACGCCTAAATAGACTGAGTGACCAGCGCTCTAAGGCTTCTAATAAAACGGTGTGATTGGTAAAGCCAAAGCTGTTTTGCGTAATCTCCCACGCCTGATCCCAGTCTAGTTGATGCACATCGATCAACAGGCGCATCAGTTCTGCAATGCCGATCGCGGGATGGGTATCGTTAATCTGAATCGCAACTTTATGCGGGAACCGATCAAATGTGTGATGATTTTGCAAATAGACATGAACTATATCTTGCAAGGAACACGATGTAAAGAAGTATTGTTGCTCTAATCGCAGTTGCTTACCCTGTTCCGTATCGTCGTTGGGATAAAGAACTTTGGTGATGTTTTCTGAAAACGTTTTATCAGCAACCGCATCAATGTAATCTCCGGTGTTGAAGATTTGAAAATTAAACTCTTCACTGGCTTTGGCACTCCACAGCCGCAAGGTATTGACTGTATTCGTGCTGTAACCCGATATCGGCGTATCGTAGGGCGTACCTAGCACCGTTCGCTCTGGAATCCAGCGTACCTGATAGCGTCCTTGCTGATCTGTGTATGCCTCAGTATGTCCGCCGAATTTAACTTCCACAATGTACTCCGGGCGGGGAATCTCCCAGGCATTGCCAAACCGCAACCAGCGATCGGGGCGTTCTACCTGCCACCCATCACGAATGGTTTGCTCAAAAATGCCAAATTCATAGCGAATCCCATACCCAATTGCCGGCATTTCCAAAGTCGAGAGCGAATCTAAAAAACAAGCTGCCAAGCGTCCCAAACCGCCATTTCCAAGACCAGGTTCATTTTCCTGCTCTAGCAAGTCGTAGAGGTCGTGTCCTAATTCCTGCATAATCTGACGAGCAGATTCAAACAGCCCAACATTTACCAGGTTTTTACCTAGTTGCCGTCCAATCAAATACTCGGCACAGAGATAGCAAACAACTTTGACATCAGACTTTAAATACGTTTGCTCGACGGTTTTGAGCCAGCGTTGCAACAAGCGATCACGCACTGTATACGCCAACGCCATGTAGTAATCGTAAGGGGTTGCCCAGTCTTGGTCTTTTGCCAGAATGTAGTAGAGATTATCCAGAACTGCTCGTTTGAGGGTGGCACAATCCATCCCGGTGCGATCGTCCTGAATCTGAACCTCGACATGATCTGTTTTTCGTAAGTGGCGTTTAGGTACGGGTGTTCGGTTGCCGTTCTGTTGATGATTGTTCATGATGTTTCATTTTGGTTCTATAGTGTCCTCGTCGAATCCCAGTCCAGCAAAACGTTCAGTCGCTTAACCTCTATACAACAGATGAACAGTTTTTTGATGAACAGTTTTTTGTTGCATCCATTCCCAGGAAATTCGAGTAATGAATAATCCCAGCACAAATAAGATCCCAACGAGTACAACTTGATACCAGATGATTGGCTTCACGGTCAGTTCGGAAACCAAATGAGCAAAATTCAAGATGGAGTAGATGACGCTAAACCCAAAATGAAAGCGGCGATAGCGACTTGAATCAATCAATAGCGTTGCCACGATCGCTATCATCGGCAATACAAAAAAGCCCAACATCAGCCACATAACTGGAGCAATCTCTGCCATTGATTTAGCATGAGAATCAGCCACACTTAGATCATGAAACAGTGGCATTAGCCCCAACTGAGTATGAAACAGTAAGCCTAGTAAAAAAACAATCCAAAGAACAATGATTTTTTCTGGTAATTTGATTGACATAGCAGTTCATCTCTAAACATGATTTTTAACGATTCTTTGTTAAACTTTGCGTACCGTTGCGTTTACCTCAGCGAACCTCTGCGTTTAAAAGTAAAATTCCTAACCGTTTTTAGTATATTTAGACTTCGCCAACAGCATCCATTCATCAGACAACTTGAGTTAGCTCAACTGATTACGAAATTTGTTGACGCTAATACTCATAAGGACTATGGCAAAAGCCGCCAGTGCCAACGCCGGCATCCACAGCACTTCTAAGCCAACCCCTTTGAGCAAAATCCCCCGAACAATCGTGATGTAATGGCGTAGAGGATTGAACAGAGACAGAATTTGGAAGAACAATGGCATGGTTTCGATCGGGGCGATCGCGCCGGAAGTTTGCACCATTGGTAAGTTAATAAAGAAGGCAGTCAGCACTACCTGTTGCTGAGATTGAGAAACCGTCACCACCATGATTCCCAGGCTAATCCCGACAAACAGATATATGCCGGACAACCCAATAAACAACAAAAAGCTGCCTCGGAAAGGAAGTCTAAATACGATCCTACCCAGCATTAGCGCTAGAAACACATCCCCCATGAGTAGGAAAAATAGCGGCACAATCTTTGCTAGCAAAATCTCCCAAACGGTTGCTGGAGTCATCAACAATTGCTCCAAAGTGCCGGTATCCTTCTCCCGCACCACTGTCACGCCAGAAACCAGAGTGCCATTTACTCCAATGGATTGAACAATACCAAATTACCGAACTGCGGGTGATGACTCCCACAGATCGCCCTTTTGCTACATTAATTCAAAAGTTAAACTTGACAATTCAAGTCACTTTTACACCAAATAACCGTTTTATCTGGAGTGATCAGGAGTTCATTGAATGGTCCAGTGGACGCAAACGCCTAATCATGGAGGACTTTTACCGCCAGGGACGAAATCAACAATATGAGTGACTATTGTAAAAATTGTGCTTATAATCATCGCCAGCGCAGTACGGATAATGCTTGTCCTTTCAACTTTTTTTATTGGGACTTTCTGGCTCGTCATTATGACTTGCTCAAAAACCAGCCACGCATGACTCAAATCTTGCGTAACTTAGAGCGAATCTCTTTTGACGAGCTTCAAATAATCCGTTCTAAGGCTTCAGATTGGCACACCACACAATCAGAAACCGTTAACTAATAGTGTAAAATAATATTCGCAATTATTCCAGGCTGGCATTCGTAGGCTGTCGAGGAGTGGTTGTGGCAAGGGACAGGGAAGGCGATCGCATATACGCACTCATCACCGTTCATCCCGCAACCACTCTAACCCAGTTCTCAACGCCGCCTCCGCCGTGTAATAAATCTTTTGTTCCCCGAATATCCCACCCGTGCGGCTGATGATACGGAATTCCCAACAATGCCCTGGCGTGTAAAAAACCATTAGGACACTGCCGTTGACACAGAGTACGGTATCAACTTTAACTTGGGACATTTACTGCTGTTGTGGGTGTGATGATGTATTTTAATTGTCTGCAATTTCTCACCCAATCAAACCCAAATGTCGATGAAATGCTTCAACTGCATTCGCCACACCATCCTCAGCCCTGATTTTCTCACCTAACTCCTGGGCTTTCTTCCGCATCACCTCATCACCCAATACTACTTCAATTGCTGCTGCTAAAGTTTTTTCTGATACCTTCTGGTACGGTATCGGTTGTGGGCTGACTCCCAACCGAGTTAGCTTTTCACCCCAAACTGGCTGATCAGCAAAAAAGGGTACGGTAACTGATGGTGTTCCCGAACGTAACACTGCCGCCGTTGTACTTGCTCCTCCGTGATGTACTATTGCTGGCACTTGGGGAAATAACCAATCATGCGGAACTTCCTTGATCACAAACACTCGTAGCGAATCTTTTATATTCACCGTTCTTCCAACGTCGCCCCAGCCTGACAATATAATCCCGCCTTGATGTGTTTTCTTTAAGGCTTCTACGATGTAGTGAGATATTCTGGATTGGGCATCGTCATGCTGCCGAACCCAAAACACAAAGGTAATTGCTTTCGCCCAAGAAAATCCTCTAGTTCGATAGGTGGCTCGTATTCGGAGGCTTGGTCAATAAACCAGAAACCAGTCACATACGCCCAATGCGGCCAATCACGAGGTTTTGGGATGACGTGCGAACTAAATCCATACAACACAGGAATTCGTGATAGATTTGCCGGAGTCTTCCGTCTGAAGCGTCTGCCCAAATATGGTAGAGGCGGCAATTTCAAAGTTTCTGTTCTGAAGTGATTGAGCAATTTTCGATATCTTTGCCAGTGCAAAAACTCTACTAGTAAGTAGCTGCCATAGTTGATCGCTTTCTTTAGCGGGTTTTTAGTTATTTGAGCAAATCTCAAAAACCCAAACATCCCTGTAGGAGTCAACGGCAGAACTGATGCAAAAAAGCAGGGTACGCCTAATTTCTCTGCAATGTGATATCCAAAGGTAGCTAACGGCGTGTAGATAATCACCTCACTTTCCTGACACGCTTGCCAACCTGATTCCAACTGTTGAAGCAAAAGCTTATCTGCTTCTTCTTTTTTCAACTTTTCTCCCGCAATCAATCGCTGCCCTTGTTTCGATTGCAGAAACTCTTCCATATTGCCAGCGATCGGTGCAAACTTTAAATCAAACTTCCTAACAAAAGGTGCAAAGTTTTCGTGTGTTGCGACTGTTACCTGATGCCCAGCACGCTTCAAGGCAATAGCCAAAGCGCAGTATGGTTGCAAGTCTCCCCTTGAACCTACTGTTAGGATCGTAATCTTCAGTTTTCGGCTTGGTGCTATAGGTAGACTTTGGCTCAAATGCTTTTTCAAAAATGAAAACTCCAGTATCCAAAAATTGTACTAATTTCCTGCGCCTCTCTATCAGGACACTACAATTAAGACAAAGAACTTCATCAACCTTAAACAAGTGACATTTGGCAGTTTCATGATTAATGCTCTAGTTGAGCGACTCGTTGAAAAAAGTAACCACTTCCCCTTGCTGTGAGTATATATTCTGGATTTTCCGGGTCATCTTCTAACTTCAAGCGCAAACGTGAGATATGCACATCCACCACACGAGTATCTGCATGTTGTTCTGGGTTATAACCCCATACTTGCTGCAATATTTCTCCACGGGTAAAAGATTTACCCGGATAGCTCATCAATAACTCTAGTAAGCTGTACTCTACACCCGTTAATGGAATCCGCTCACCTGCTTTGTAAACTTGTCGCTTATTGGTATCAATTTTGAGATTGTCTACAACCATTACTCCCAAATTAGAAATAGCAGCAGTAGTTGTTCTATCGTTTCTTCGTCGCAGCAACGAGCGAATTCTTGACTCTAATTCCTTGGGAGAGAAAGGTTTCGCCATATAGTCATCAGCACCTAATTCCAACCCAGTGATCCGATCTGCTACATCTCCCAAGGCTGTAAGCATGATGATTGGCACATCTGATTGTTTCCGTAATTCTTGACATACACCGTAGCCATCCAGCTTTGGCATCATCACATCCAGAACTATCAAATCAGGGGTCAACAGACGAAAAGCTGACAAAGCTTCTTCACCATCACTAGCTGTAACCACACTGTAGCCAATCATCTCAAGACGGGTCTGTAAAATCCTGCGGATGCTGGCTTCGTCATCTACTACTAAGATTGTGCCTTTATCACCTAGTAAGTTTCTCAACGCTGTTCCTCCACAGCGAGAACTCTCAACCATCCATTATCTGCTCATTAGGAGTCGAAACCGCAAAACAGTATTGACACGGAATCTCTTGACAATTCCCGAAACATTTACCCAAGTGGAAGATCCTTTTGTCCAAGAATGGAAGAAGTTAAGCTATTGCTGTCCCTGCCACACTAGCAGAGATTTTTGAATTAACTTAGCGTAGCCACTGATATCACCTGCTGCAACTGCAATAAGCTGTTACGCAGTTAAATTTAATAAACTGCATTACCTTTATTTTTAATTCTACGCTCCCATTTAATAATAAGACCTCCTTTATTTAGCAGTTTATTTAGCAATT
>NZ_JACJSF010000012.1 GCF_014698035.1 Desmonostoc muscorum FACHB-395 | reverse complement strand
GGGTATAAAACTGCTCAGAAGGCTCTCAATCGTTTCATTATTGAACTAATCGGTTCAGTTTAGCCGTTTGGGGAATTCGCCAACGGTATCCCACCGGAGGCGATCGCTCTTGAAGCCTCTCCAGAGCGAGGAGGAACGACGACGCAATCGCTTTAACCAGGGGATTATGTGATTACTTCGCTCCGTTATCACTGCGCTTGTAATGACAATTTAAGGGGTCTATAACGCCTGAAACCCTTTCAGATAGTACTTGTGTGTACACCGTAGCCTTAATAAAGGGGGGAACCGGAAAAACATCTATCAAAGTCCCTCTTTTTAAGGGGGATTTAGGGGCATCAAGATATGTGCAACTTCATATTAAATTGGTATAAACCACAAAAGTTTGATGAAATTTGGTTATGCAAATTAGAGGTGTTTTCGCTTAATGCTGTAGCTCACAGAATTAAACAATCCGGTTGACAATTGTCCACACTTCTAAATCAGAGCGGACATAAGGAACGGAGATTGTTTTGAACCCAGTAATGAAAGGCTTGTAATAAATCTGCCAATACATTGGACTCAGTTCATTGGCACAAGCCTTAAGAAAACGGACTTCTGCCGCCAATTCTCCAGCCAGTTGATTAATGCGTTGAGCATGAACCTGTGCCACTTCTTTCGCTTCTTCTAGCTGCTGTTGTTGGGTAAGTTGTTTTGATTCAACTTGCCAACGCACTAATTTATTTTGTTTTTGTTTGATTTGGACTTCCAAAGCTGCGATCGCAGCATCAATGCCCTGGAGTTCAACTGATAACTGGGCATTTTCCCTGGCTTGACGGCGATATGCTTCAACCATTGCCTGGGGTGAATCATTCTCGCTAGAGATGACATTATTAATAGTGAGTGCAGCGCGTTCTTCTAAAAGAATTTCAATTTGAGAGTTAAGCGCCGCCATTTCAGCCTGAATTTGCTCCATAAATCGAGTTTTAAGTGCTGAGTTTTAAGTGCTGAATAAAATCTTAAAAGCTTTTTGCGCCTTGGGTATCGAGAGATAGCGATCGCACCTCGGCTGTAATTCCTTCTTCTTGCCAAGCAGCTAACATCGCCGCCTCCACAGCCTTTGAGTGTAATTTATCCGCCAAAGCTAACAGTGTCGGCCCCGCACCACTAATTACCATACCATAAGCACCAGCACTAACAGCGGCAATGTTGACAGCATCATAACCAGGAATCAAAGCTTTCCGATAGGGCTGATGCAGCTTATCTTGCAAAGCTGTTTTTAACCATTGTCCGTTACCAGTTTCCAAGCCACGCAACAGTAACCCCAAATGTGCCGTATTGAAAATTGCATCAGCGCGACTCACCTCAGTTGGCAAAACGCCCCGCGCCTCTGAAGTGGAAAGTTCAAAATTAGGAATACCTACAACTGGTACAACATCTTTATGCCAAGGAACATCACAAATTTCCCAAGCTGTGCCACTGGTAGCAGCCAGACGACATCCTCCCAACAAAGCTGGCACTACATTATCAGGATGCCCTTCCATTGCGATCGCTAACTCCATCACCTGCGACTGAGAAAGAGTAGCACCCTCAAGTTGATTTGCAGCAACTAATCCGCCCACAATCGCTGTCGCCGAACTACCCAAACCCCTCGCCAGTGGGACACCTAACTTAATCTCTATTTTCACAGTTGGCGGCGTTTGCTCTATATGTTGATAGAATTTGACAAACGCCTGGTAAAGGAGATTGCTTTCATCAGTTTGGACTCGTTCAGCTTCTGTACCAGTGACATGAATAATTAGCCCATCTTCTTCTAGGCGAGTGAATTTGAACTCGTTGTACAGCTTTAAAGCTGCACCGATGCAATCAAAACCAGGCCCCAAATTAGCAGTTGTGGCGGGAACAGTAACAGTGATGGCAGAAACAACAGACATTGGCAAAACTCACTAATCATCAATCAGCATCTCACATAACCTTGATTTCTCACAAGTGAGAAATCAAGGGGTGTGGGAGGTGTGGGAGGTGTGGGAGGCGTGGGAGGATGGGGAAGAAATCTGGCTCCCCACACTCCCTCCTCTCCCCACACTCCCCCCTCTCCCCACACTCCCCCCTCTCCTCTTCTCCCTCTGCCTACACTATGCGTGAGAAATCCGGGATAAGTGGTTGAATTCCACCCCTTTTAGGGGTGAGTGCGTCAAACAGGTAAAATGATTTCAAGAAAACTCTTCAGCAGAACTACAACGCTGAGAGTTAGCCTAAAAATATTTTATGGTGCGATCGCAGGAGGCAAAAAATGGGCTTGGCTGGATTAAGAATTGTGTTGGTAGAACCAGCTGGGCCGATAAATATCGGGGCGATCGCCAGGGTAATGAAAAATTTCGGGTTATATAATTTAGTATTAGTGAACCCCCAATGCGATCCGCTCTCGACGGAAGCTTTGATGATGGCTGTTCACGCTCAGGAAATTATAGAATCTGCGGTATTAGTGGCAACCTTACCAGAAGCATTGCATGGATGTGTACGGGCGATCGCTACAACCGGTCGCGTTCGCAGTTTAGAAACACCTTTAGAAAACCCCCGCACTGCACTACCCTGGTTACTGGAGGAACCAGAAAAGCCCACAGCGCTGATTTTTGGCAGGGAAGACCGGGGATTAAGCAATGAAGAATTAAATTATGCCCAGAGGTTTGTTGGTATTCCCACCAGTCAAGATTATGTAGCCCTAAATTTAGCTACTGCTGTGGCAATCTGTTGTTATGAATTGTCACAATCTGCCCAACAATTTGACACTCAGACCATAACCCAAACTGAACTCGCACCCTTAGATGTTTTAGAGGGATACTACCAACAATTAGAATCACTATTACTGAAAATTGGTTATGTATATCCCCATACAGCAGCTAGTCGCATGGGAAAATTTCGCCAACTATATAATCGCGCTCACCTGAAAACTAGGGAAGTAGCTATGCTGCGAGGAATTTTGCAGCAGGTAGAATGGGCTTTGAAAAACCAGAGGGATGGTGAAAACTTATAATTATTCGTTTAATATATACGCAATCACCCCCCCCAAATATTTAATATGGCTTAAACTAAACACAAAAATGCTACTTAGTGGCAAAGTGGAATTTGAGTATTAATATTGCTTAAAGATTAAGTTTTGGGTCAGGAGTCTGCAAGAAAACAGTCAAGTCGGTCACAAGGAGTAACTGTGTCAGAGTCAAGTGACGAACTAACAGCTTTCTCGCGGCGACAACCCCTAAATCGCCGCCAACGTCCACAAAAAGTTCAAAAAGTGGCGCAAAAGAAAGTTAAAGCTAATAGCCAGCAGCAAGCTGCCAATGGACGAGAAGCGGCGCTAGCACGCTCCAAAAATCGCGTTGCTCCCCCCCCAACCCCTGGTGCTACACGTAGGGTAAAATCGGGATTAGTCATGCCAACGGCAGTAAAACCAATACCAACTGTAAAGGGGAAAATTCCTCCCTTTCGACCAGGTGCTGTAATGGTGAAAACAGTGCGGATGGAAAAGCCAAAAAGAGGCCTGCGTTCATCGCGGAAAACGCGATTAAAGCCAATGGCCAAAACCATATTATATGTTGTGCGCTTGTTGATAGTGGGTGTTGGAATGGGTGCAATTGTGGGCACGGTGTTGTCAGTATTAGACCCAGCTAATCGCATCAGTACAACTTCTACACCTCAATCTAATAGTAATGTAGCGCGATCGCAGCCACAACCTACCCAAGCTCCCCCAACTGCATCTTCCGGCCTATACCTATCCCAGGAAATTATCTCCTTGAAAAATGCCGTGCAAAATTTGGCAGCGAACTACCCAAATCTTGCACCCGGTGTTTTCTTGGTAGATTTGGACACTGGTAATTACGTGGATGTTAACGGCTCTACCAGTTTTCCAGCAGCTAGCACAATTAAAGTGCCGATTCTACTTGCCTTTTTCCAGGATGTGGATGCGGGGAAAATTCGCCTTGATGAAATGCTGACCATGCAACAGGATATGGTAGCTGGCGGTTCTGGAGATATGGGGTCAAAACCAGCCGGAACCAAGTACAATGCCCTGGAAGTCGTCACTAAAATGATTACAATCAGCGACAACACGGCGACAAATATGCTGATTGCTCGGCTAGGAGGGATGGAGGCGTTAAACCAGCGTTTCCGCACTTGGGGATTGACAACCACAACAATTCGTAATATTCTCCCAGATTTGCAAGGAACAAATACTACTAGTCCCAAAGAATTGGCGAATTTGATGGCTATTGTGAGTCAGGGAAATTTAGTCAGTATGCCATCACGCGATCTCATGCTCGATATCTTGCGTCGCACCCAAAGGGACACTCTACTACCATCGGGTTTGGGAACAGGCGCAAGAGCATTCCATAAAACGGGCGATATCGGGACTATGCTGGCAGATACAGGTTTAATTGTTGTTCCCACTGGCAAGCGCTATATAGCTACCGTCATGGTACAACGCCCCGAAAACGACCCTCGCGCCGAAAAACTGATTAGCTCAATTTCTCGTGCTGCCTACCAAGAGTTTAGCCAAAATGCTGTTACACCCAACAGTACCACAAGCACTATACCCGCAAATGGTTATCAACCCCAGATTGGGAATCCTGCTTTACCCAACAGTACCACAGGTACTGTACCCATGAGTGGTTATCAGCCCCCTGTTATCAGTCCTGTACCTAATGGGATAGGAAGTACTGTACCGGCAAATGGTTATCAGTCTCCAGTTATGAATCCTCAGTATTACCCTCAAAGATAAGTAGGTCGGCGTATCGTTGGGATAAGACAGGGGGCTAGGGGAACTAGCGGTATGCAGGCGTTGCACTGAATTAAAACCACAAAGTATAGTCCGTAGAGGCTGGCGATCGCAATTGAAGTGACAATTTCTGTTTGCAAATCAAATAGGATTGCTATACCCGAAACTATCAACCAAATAGTCATTGCTCAAATTCAAACACTAATTGTCAAAATTCAAACGTTTGCAACAAATATTCTTCCATATATAAGAAACGCTTAAGTATTTCTTGCAAAGGTATAATCAGTTGTAGCAAATGCTTAATACTTTGCAACAAATACTCTTCCATGTATAAGAAACGTTTAAATCATTGCAACAATTGTTCTTATGAACTTATGAATTGATTAGTTATTGGTCATTAGACTTCGGCATTGCTGATGCGGCAGGAAACCATGATACTTATCTCTATAGTTCTGACTGATGGGAATTCTTTTTTTACGTTGCTGATTTAGATTATGAATATTGTCTCGTTTAATCTCTTTTCTCTGCGTTCTCTGCGCCTCTGTGGTTGAATAAATGATTTATAAACCGCAGAGGCACAGAGGACACGGAGGAAGAAGTTAAATTTAAATTAATAGAATTGCCTAAAGGTTGGGTGTGGACAAAATTAGGAAATTTTAACTCTTAACTTTTTTGATACCGCATCCCTGGTAATTGCGAAACTAAACCCATAAGTTCCAACTGCAACAAAGCACCGGAAACTGAGCCAGCAGCCATGCCGGTTTGTTGGACAATAAAATCAAAGGGTAAAGCATCACTTGTAAACGCATCCATTACCGTTTGCAATTCTGGCGATAAAGTTGGCATTAACTTTTCTGGCGCTGTGGAAGCCTCGACTGCATCAATTTGTGGTATTGCTCCCAGCATTGTTAACAGTTCATCCAATTCCTTGACAATCAAAGAAGCTCCCTGACTCAGTAACTTTAAGCAGCCTTGAGATGGATGATCGTCCACTCTTCCAGGTAAGGCATAGACATCTCTGCCAAATTCATTAGCGTATGTAGCAGTAATTAACGCACCAGATTTTAATGGCGCTTCCATTACCAAGATAGCGCGGCTTAAACCTGCAATAATCCGGTTGCGGCGGGGAAAGTGCGTGCGATCAGGTGGGGTTTTTGTGGGGTACTCACTCACAACTAAACCAGCCGTCAAAATTTGCTTGTACAAATCCCGATTTTTATGTGGATAGATCACATCTACACCAGTTCCCAAAACTGCGATCGTGCGTCCACCTGCTTTCATTGCAGCACTGTGGCTTTCTGTGTCAATTCCCTCTGCCATCCCAGAAACAACGGTAAAGCCATTTTTAGCCAAAGCTGTACTAATTTGGCGAGTCCAACGGATGCCATATTCTGAGGGTTGGCGTGTGCCGACAATCCCAACCATCGGTTTTTGTCCGAGATTTTCTTGAAGTTCGACTTCACCGCGATAGTACAAAATCGGGGGTGGACTGGGAGTTTCCAGCAGTAAGCGGGGATAATCTGCATCTGCTGGTGTCCAGAAATGGGAATTTTCTTGCTGATGCTTGGTGAATAGTTGTTCTGGGTGCAAACGCGATCGCTGTTGTACTACTTTTTCTAGTGTCTGAAAACCAAAACCCTCCACTTCTCCTAACTCTACCTTGGTAGCGTTCCAAGCTGTTGCCAGCGTGCCAAAATGCTGTTGCAGCCGTCGCAGTAATACCGGGCCAATTCCCGAAATTTGCGCCCAAGCTATCCAATATGCGCCTTCTTCCACCACCGTTCTGTCCTCACGCCCACTGGATTGAGTATTCCCAAATTGGGCTTGGCTGTTGAGGGAGATGAGGGAGCAGGGGAAGAATTAATGACAAATGACTAACCCCTTGACTTTTGACTCTTGACTCTTGACTATTAACTATTGACTATCTATCTTCTGATCTTCTGTGATGAAATATTTTTATCGTCTTTTAATAAGCCTATCTGGGTGCTTAATATTTTTACTGGTGCATAGTGGCCTTGGTTTATTGCCTAGTTTGGCAGCCGAGAAAGTTACTGTCAGATACGGGTTGTTTGAGCAATCAATCCCGGTGGCAGATATACGCAACTATGGTGAGAAGCAAAAGGCTTCTAGCGATTTGCAATCTTTCTTAGATTACCTCAGCGCTAAAGAGAAAGAGAAGTTTCAAGAAGCCCTTCAAGTGAAAATGTCGCTTGATATTGTGGCTTTAGATAAGCTGATAAATACAGGAATGGGCAAGCAAATTTTATCTTTTGCTTCTGGTGCGATCGCTCGTCGCGATCAAGCCAGTACACAAGCCCTACGTTCTGCCCTCATCATCGGAGCAAAATCACCAGAAGGTCTAGGATTAATCAGCTTTTTAGAAGCATATCCTAGTAATCAACTAGTTGTTGATGTGTCAAAAATTTCTAAGCTAGTTGGACTGGCAAATTCCTCTTCTAATTCTGCTGATGCACTACCAAAAGATAATGTAAGTTCTTCACCTTTTGGGAAAATTGCACTGCAATATCAAATACTCGCCGCCCAAGATAAACAGTTTTCAGGTTGTTTATTTGGCGATTCTATTTCGGCGGGGCTTGGTAATACCCTTGGGAGTGGCACTTTTAATTTTGGGTTAAATGGCTTAAGCACAATCTCTTTACTGGAACAATTGAAAAGTTTAATTCCTACTAAAGTTAAATGCGAAAAAGCTATTATTGCCGTAGGTGGGAATGATGCTTGGTATGGAATTAGTGATGAATTGTTTAGCAAAAATCTCCAAGAAGCGATCGCACTTGTTAGAACAATGGGAAATAAAGAGATTTTTCTGATTCCGGCTTTTTATTCAACAGTTGCAGCCAGCTTAGATCCAACTGTATCAGCCCCACTTCCTAAAGTTGAACAAATTAATCTTCTGATTAATCAAGTTGCTGAAAAAGAAAAAGTGCCAGTTGAAGCAGCAGGGCTAGCACCATTGTATGAGAATAATGTTCTTAAAGAGAATTTGACGAGCGATGGCGACCATCTCAATGCTGAGGGTCTAAAAATTTATCGACAAGCATTATTACAAATCCTGGAAAAATAATATAATGTCGTCTACTTTTCCATAGTAAAACCACCTACCAAAGTTACGTTTATCTAAACATAATTCGTAGTTTGTAACTCGAAATTACGAATTACGAATTACGAATTACGAATTACGAATTATCACCTTTAGGCTTTCCAATTCAAAAATCGCGCGTAAATATAAGCGATGCCTTCATCAAGAATTGTCCGCACACCTTGGCTAGAAACCCACCATTTGTTTGGATCGTAATCATGAGTTCTAGCTGCGATCGCACCAACTTGGACTTGAGGTGTAAGTATTTTTCTGAATAGGAACCAACTTCTACGGGTGTGAACATCCAAAGAAAAAACATTAATTGATTTTAGCTTTAAATTGGAATGGGATAGCCAGCGATCAAATTCAGCAGCAGATGCATAACTACGATCCTTTATTACGTTTGGTGTCGGAACAGCTACTACCTTCTCCGATTCTAAACCGAGTTTCTCAAAGGTAGCGGCTGATACTTCTGCAAAGCTTTTGTATTCGCTAAGATAATTTCCTTTTTCTATCGATCCTCCTGTAGTAATTACTAGATTATAAGAACCGTTTTTAAATTCAGTTAAAGCTTGTTGTATGGCATAATCTGGTAGCCATCCTTCAACAACTAATACTTCTGCTGATTTGATAGGGGAAGTCACGGCGAGAAATGAGTGTACATGAGTAATAACGAAAAATATTAAGTAAGCAATCAAAGCGATCGCAATCGCCCACCCCTGAGCCGTAAGTGTCCACATTTCTTGGCGTTTTATTAGTTTGATTTTTGGAAAATTTTTACGCCGACGGTTTTTTGCCTGCATTAAATTTTAGCTAGACGTTGTTCTTCCAAGTAAGTAAATACAGATTTATCTCCAATATCAGCAGGAATTGCTTGCACTGTCTTTCGCAGGGCAAATACCAAAAACAACGTTGCCCAAATTCCTAATAAAACACTTTCGCCCTGAGTTGGTAAAATTCCCACCAAATGTCCTAATAACAGTAGCGGTACTATTAGGGTTAATACTTTAGTTTCTAAACGATTGAAGCAAAAAGCCTCTTTAAAATAAATCCCTGTCAAAGCAACAAAAATAAAACCAACCCCAAATAAGGTAAGAGGCTGATTGTAAACAGTCAGAGCTAAAGGTTCAGTACTAGAAATTGCCAGAATAACTGATGCCATACTACCGATCGCCCAAAAAATTTGCAACATTCGATGCAGTGATGCCATGTAGATATGAATGGTAAATAAACTTACACCAAGAGCGAGACTAAAACAAGCATATAAAGGTGTAAGTGCAGTTACAACAGTCGGGTTATTGTTGAACAAAATCAAAGCGCTGCCTATCGCAAAGCTGACTGCTGTTACCATTAAGCCAGCACGGTAGATAATTACGCCAGTGCGATCGCTCTGAGTAATTGTAAATTCCCCAAACTGACCTTGATAAACTTCTGGTGGAGGTAGTGTTTGCGTAGTCATAGTTAAAATATTGTTACGATTTACTAATAGAGTACAATGGGAAATTGCTGAAGGGTTACTTTTATTATCGATAATGAAACCAACTTTGTGGCACAATCACAAAGTTTTAAGCAATTTTTGTCGCATTAGTATAGCTAAAAGTGAGATGAGCGATCGCATTACAGAATACTTTCCACTTAAGTCGATAGCGATTGCCTACGGCACACTACGTGATCGCAATCATTAAATTGTATGATTTGACTCAAAAATATGCTTGAGAATAAGGGAAGGCAATAGATATGGACAGGATTGATATCAAGTATAGAATCGGAAATTTATACTAAAGTCCATAAGGATTTGATACAGACAAATTGTATCCTGTATCTTAGCATTATGCTGTAGTTAGGCTATTGATGGAGGAAAGTTGAGATGAGCAATGTCCAAAGACAAGCCACTTTGCGTCCCGGTACGGTTGGACATCAGAAAGCAAATACATCCACTTTTCTGAATCCATCCCTTGCCTCACCAAGTATTCCAACGCTGGCGAACCCGATACGCGGCTTTGGCTCCCAAACAATAAGTCAGTCATCAACAGACCTGCAAGAGGTGCAGTCTGCTGATGAGCAACAAATAAAATCTGAACCAATCAAACAATCGCCTCTGAGTCATGACATTAGTCGTATGTCATTGCGTCCACAAAAAGCATTCACCAAAGGCGTGATTAATAGATTAGAAAATGCAGTTATTCAGGGAAGTGGTATAAAAAACGCCTCTTATGGAGCCGACGTTGTGACTCCTAGTGGTGGACAAAATCTTCCAGAACCCGTCCTAGCAAAGATGCAGACAGCATTTAATGCAGATTTATCAGATGTAAAAATTCATACAGATGGTCAAGCAGAAAAGCTAGGTTCTCAGGCTTTCGCATCTGGTAATAATTTACATTTTGCTCAGGGAAAGTACGATCCGGAAAGTCAATCTGGTCAAGCTCTAATTGGACATGAATTAAGCCATGTAGTACAACAACGACAGGGACGGGTTAATATCCCAAAACTACCTGGAGAAGGGAATTCCATAGTTGTGCAAGACCAAGCTTTGGAAGCAGAAGCTGATGTACTAGGTAATAAGGCAGCAGCAAGCCCTGATGCAATCACGAAAGAGTCTATTCAAGCCAAGAAAATAGACGGAACTGTAAGCAAGGCAGTTCAGCAAAAGCCAATTGTACAAAATGCTCTACCAGTAATTGGTGCGATCGGTGCTTGGGGTGCTAGTCTGGCAACTGAATCAGGAGCAGCAGCAGCAACCATAGCAGCAGCAACCATTCAAGCAGGACAAGCTGCTGCACAGGTAGGAAGTGCGCTTGCTCCTGGACAAAGCGGTGTTCAAAGCGTTCAACTAGATAATGGATATATGTCACCTGTAGACAAACAAAAACTACAGTTGATTACCCAATATCGTTTAATTAATGCTTATGTGAGTCACTGGAAACGACAGCATCCTGATGTACCCCTAGCTCCACCGACCCAAGGAACTGCCCCAGCTCCAACCCCAGCCCCAGCTCCAACGCCAGCTCCAACCCCAACCCCAGCAGCTCCAGCTCCAACTGCATCAGATTCACCTAATCAATCTGGTGGCACTTTGGATTTAGCCATTTTGGAAGCTGTAAAGGCAGAAGTTCAGTTGCAGATTGAAACACTACTTAATACAAACCAAAAAACAACAGACAATGTAGAATTTATTTGGTCAGACAGTGGAGATCACACCGCAGATACAATTGGTACTGTTGGAGCAGTTGGGTTTAGCAATATTAGAGGAACTTTTATCAAGGAAACTCTGCAATTAAGTAGTGATGCAGCTCAAATCCCTAACTTAGATCCGCCCAGTAGGGGTCAAGAGATGGATGTTAGACAATTCCGAGGTGGAAGTATGCGTCGGGGTTCTTCAATGTCCATTGGCTACGGTGATTCGTTATCCATCAATTTGACAGGTAGCGGCCCGACAATTAACCATGCAGGCAACAATGGTCATGGAGAACACATTTACTCTACTGACTGGAATTGGGATGGCAATACAACACAAGGAGATTTCCCTCTGTATATTCTAGTCGATGGAACACCTGTATTTAATATTGCAAAATGGAACGGTACGCCGGACGATAATTCCTATTTTTAGGTTTGACTTTACCTAGCAGAAAAGTTCCTAAAACGCTCAAAATAATTGCTAAATAGTGAAGAAGGAATTTTCATTGACAGTCACAGATTTCCGACTTTTTTGAGAAGTTGGGATCTGTAACTTTCACAAATGATTATGATGCTATGTGATGGTCACTTGATTGCAGCTTATTAAAGCCATCTAAGCTTCACGTATGGAAGAGATAATTTCCACTTAAGTCCATAGTGATCGCAATCAGATAAATTTTATGATGTGTGTTACCAATATGCCTTGGTTGAACCATAAATGAAGGAAGGGTGATATGAGCAATGACGGACAACAAGCTTCTGGGCATCTACGCATAGTTCAGCGCCAAAAAGCAGGTACATCCACTGTTCTAAATCCGTCCCTTGCCTTATCAAATATTCCCACACTGGCTTCTCCAATGCGTGGCTTTGGTTTACAAACAAATAATCCTCCAATCCAAAGACTAACTGAGGCATCAACTGAGCTTCAAGAAGTGCAGTCTGCTAATGAGCAATTCTTGGAACCAGAAGCCGTCAAACAGCCCCTTAGTCATGATATTAGTCGCATATCTTTGCATCGTCCCCAGGCAAAACTCACGGTTGGTGCGCCAGACGATCATTATGAGCAGGAAGCCGATCAAGTTGCCGATCAGGTTATGCGAATGGCTGAACCAGAGCCAATAGGTTTACAGAATACACAGACTCAAGACCAAGTGCAAACTAAGCCTCTAGCCTCTGCCATAACTCCCTTAGTGCAACGGGAGGCAATGCCAGAAGAGGAAGAGGAGTTACAAACTAAACTTATTAATGCACCTATCCAAAGAGAGATTTTACCAGAAGAAGAATTACAAACTAAGCGATCGCTACAACTCGCGACCAATGACAGCTTCCAAACTGGGGATAACTTTGAGAGTCGGCTAAACAGCAGTGAAGGTGGAGGAAGCTCATTACCAGACGCCGTGCGTTCTTTCATGGAACCACGTTTTGGTACAGATTTTAGTCAAGTACGGGTACATACAGGCACTCAATCGGTGCAAATGAATCAGGATTTAAATGCCCAGGCATTTACCCACCAGCAAAACATTTTCTTTGGTGCGGGTAAGTCACCAGGTAATGATGCATTAACCGCCCATGAACTGACTCATGTGGTGCAGCAGACAGGGACAGCCCAGAGAAAATTGATTCAACGGGCAATTAACCCCACATACGACCTGACACACGGTATTTTTGAAGTAAATGCCACACCAAACGGCGCGAGTCTACCGATTACTATTCGTTTCAAACCCAAAACCACTGCCCCCTACTCTAACCAGATTGGACTGATTCAGATTGTGCGTCTGACAAATGCTACAGGTACAAATGTCGAACCTCAGTCTTTACCTGCTGCTAGTGGTGCTAGCCTCCGTACCACTGCTGATGCAACCACGGGAGTTGAAGGCGGATATTTCACTGATGCGCTGCATAATGATGCACCTGCCCACGGTGGTACAGGAACCAATGCCGCAGCCGGAAGTGCATTACCTGCCCAGTACCCCTTTGGCAACGACCCAGCCCAACCCAATCCCGCAACCCCTGGACTTTCACGACCCTCTTCTAGTGGTGCAAGCGGAGCAACTATTGGTTACAAACGCTCCGATGACCCCACTGATATCAAAGCAGCAGAACTAACCGATGCTCCCGGAGGGGCTGGTGAGTTCAACTTCGACTTTCAGACGGTAGCGAAAGGTGAAGACACCATGACAACTTATGGAGCGCTTCATTGGGGCTTCCAAATCCGTGCTGGCAAAGTTGAGAACGATCATGCATCAGCACAGGATGGTCAATCTGCTACCTTCGATGCAGCTTTGCAGAAGCATCAAGATTTTTACGTACACGAACCAGTCATTTTTTACTTTGATTTCGACAGCGACCAACTGAGTTCCAGCGAAACAGGTAAGATTGATACATTCTTAGATTACCTGCGGCGATTCCCTGATGTCAAAGTAACTCCTGAAGGCTTCGCTGACAGGCGCGGCGGCGCATCTCAGCACAACCTCGATCTATCTCTACGCAGAGCGCAGGCAGTGGGAGCAGCCCTGCGTGCTAAGGGTGTAGCTGAAGCTCAAATTAGTGCTGTTACTATCGGCTCTGGTTCAACCGAAGACTTTACCCCTGATGCCACAACTAACCAAGATACAGAAGCGAATCGTCGGGGTAATCGCCGAGTTGTCTTGAGCTTTCAGCATGTGCCAGCAGCAGCACCAGCAGCACCAGCAGGGGGAGGAGGGACACCTTGATCTTGAGAACAATAGGAATATTCGTGATACTTGTGATGCTGGCGATCGGAGGAAATTTGTATATGAATAATCAAGACGCTACCGCGACACCTATGGAGCAGATCAAAACACGTCTCTACTCCACAGATCAAGACACCAGCGCTTTAGCACTAGGTGAATTGATTCGTTTAGGCAAAAAAGCCACCCCGATTTTGTTGGAAGCCTTGACTAACCCCAACCCCCGTACCCGTCGGCTTGCAGCTGAGGGACTGAGCGAAATTGCCGATCCCGCTAGTGCCGATGCTTTGTTCCAAGCCACTCATGACACTAATCCAGAAGTGCGTGCCCGTGCTGCCACTGCCCTACACCAATTAGGAGATAAACGCTCATTGCCCGCTTTGGTCGCTACCCTTGATGATTACCCTGACATTCTGCACAATCCCTACACAGCTTCGATGTATCCTTTAATGCGAGGCGGGAAAGAAGTTTTACCTTTGGTAATTCCTCTTTTACAAGCACCAAACGATCTCACTCGTGAGCGGGCTTTTTTGATTGTTAAGGCTGTAGTGAGTAAGCTACCCCAAGGGCAAGACTGGAATCAGTTATGGCAGAGTTTGGGAAGTTATGATCCCGCAGGCCAAAAAGCAGAACGTGACAAGGCTGCTCAAAAATGGCAGGAATGGTTGAGCAAATAATTACTAATTAGTCACAAAAAACTAAGTCTGCTACGAAACGTAAATAGGCTTAAAACCCTTACTAATGACCAATGACAAATGACAGCCTTAGCCAGTTAGCTTTAATTTCGCCGACCTACTTTACCCATTAGTAGCGGAGTTACCTAACCGTATTATCGATTCCCTCTACGATTCTTGAACCCAAACAAAGCGCGATGGTGAGCGATGTTGCTGCTGCTAGCGCCGCTACCGTCCGAATGTGATTCCAGATTGTCCAGTTGGTCAGGTAGCTAGACCATAGGCTCGCACTTTCAGTACTATCCGGCTCGACTTTCGCCAGGGCTTCGTTGAGCGGTACATTGAAAACTATTGTCACGCCTAATGTACCAACGAGGTAGAGCAAGCTGCCGAGAAGCAAGTAGGCGGCACCGGGTTGATGCCACTTTAATAGCGAGGAGATTAAAAGAAAGATACAAGCCGCAGCCGTTCCCAAAAACGCTGTCATGAAAAATGGATTGATTACCGTGATATTGATGGATTGCATAGCGGCAATGCCCTGTGGCGGTTTTAGCCGAGCAAGGGCGTTCATCACGAAAGTCGAGAAGCCGAAGAAGACTCCGGCTATCAGCCCGCAGCCCAGTGCCGAGAAAAGCTTTAATGCAAAATAATATTGTTGAGTTATCAGATGTTGCAGCATCGTCTCACCGAAAAAATGGGTATGAAGCCCCGTCCTTACAGGACGATCACCTCTGTTCTATCTGTATGGGAAACGAGTGCCTTTGCTCCACACTTACTAATGATAATGTAAAAAAAGATAGCCCTAATATAGGTTTGCTAACCAGGCTAGTAGTTCGCCAAGTGAACTTGGCGGGGTAAAGGGGAAAGGGGAAGGGGGAAAGGTTTCAAATCCCTTACCCCTTACCCCTTACCCTTTCCCCAGGCATCACGCAGCATTTTTGGGTTGGCAGACTACTAGAAAAAAATCTATCCAGTCCATAAGTTTTTTTACCTCATTAAAACATCACTTTCCCTACTTATCCATTGAAATTCTGAGTTGAGAATTTCTTCAACTGTAATGTTGGGAATTTGAGTTAGCCATCTCACCCAGTTGTCGGGTGCAAGACTAATTAAGCGTTTGGTGCTGACATCTGCGGGTTTTGTCATCGTCAAAAAATCATACTACAATATCCAGATCCCCAGAACCTTCTCAGTGCATGAATTGAAAATAAGCTAGTAGTGATGCAATACTTTTCGGTTAAGGGGGAAAGGGGAAAGGGAAAGGGTTTGAATTTCCCTTTCCCCATTGCCCTTTAACCCTTCCCCAGACCAAAAGAGAGATTATTGGGTTTAACCGAAAAGTATTGAGTAGTGATGAACAATCTCCTATCAGCATTATTTGCACTTTTCTGTATATGTAGGACATTCATCTCCAATTAAAATAGGCGGAGACTTTAAAGAGGACATTTAAAAGAGTGCTGATTTTAAATCTTACCTACAATGGCTAAGTATTGAGTAGTAAAGCTTAAAAAAACTTTTAATTTGGATAAAAATATGGTGATGAAAAGTTTGAAAGAACATCAAGTTTATGGGCATTTAGCAGTGGAAAAGAAGCTCGGTATTCTTGTTGTCGATGACCACCAATTAATTTTGACTGGTACTCTTGATGTCTTAAATCGAAAGTATCCTGAAGCTACTATTATCAAGGCTCAGACGGCAAAAGATACGCTTTCTCAAGTGCAATGTTACCAGTTTGACTTGATTGTGATGGATTTATCAATTCCCGATCGCCAAGGGGAGACAGCAGAAATTGATACCGGAATTAAGCTGTTGCAAACTTTACTTAAAGAATATCCCCATCAGAATTTCATAGTGTAAACTAGTTATGTGAAGGCGTTAATCAGAATTAAACACGAGATTGATAATCATCAGGGTGGGTTTGCGATCGCAGATAAAGGATTACCCGAAGATGAAATGCTCATGCGGGTTAATTTAGCACTTCAGGGTGCAACTCACACAAAAGACATCAAAACAGGAATCGAACTCAAGCCGGAATGGTTGGATGTGTTGCGTTTGGCTTTTGAAGAGAGTTTAACAGATAAGGCGATCGCAGAAAGAATGTATAAATCGGAACGAGCAGTACGTACTTACTGGACGAAGATTCAGGATGTTTTGGGGGTGTATCCTGAAGACTGCAAACAAAGTGGTAAGAATATGCGAATCCTCACCGAAATTCGTTCCCGTGAAGAAGGTTTAATTGATTAATTACAGCTATTTTCACCTAAATAGACCACACGCTAGAGGCATAGCAATACGGTTCGCTTAAAGGGGAAAGGTTTTGAATACATCCTTAAATATGCTGTAAATATAGGGAAAAGAAATCCTAAATTAAATGAGAAGGGGAATCTGGAATCGTATTTGCCAAGAATTTGGGTTGTGGTCGCTGGCTGCACCTCCAGGGATTATAGTTCTATTTGTGGTGATGTTGATCCGAATAGCTGGGGGAATGCAATCTTGGGAATGGATGCTTCTCGATACCATGTTGCGTCTACGTCCGCTAGAAAAACCTGATGAACATATAGTAATTGTGGGTATCGATGAAAAAGATATTGCATGGGTTAAGCAGTATCCAATTCCAGATGAGAAGATTGCAGAGTTGCTTACCAAGCTGGAAACTTATAAACCCCTAGCTATTGGTTTGGATATCTTCAAAAATGTTCCTGTTGAACCTGGTGGCGAACAACTAGCGCAGGTATTACAGTCAAATTCTAAGATTATTGGCATTGAAAAAATTTTACCACCCGGAGAAACTTCACCACCCCAAAGCTTGCCACCTGAAAGAGTTGGGTTTATTGATTTACCTAATGATGAGGATAGTAAAAATCGACGCTATTTGTTGTATACGCCGAATCCTAAAAATATCAACGAAGATAAATATTCTTTAGCATTGCGGTTAGTTACTAAGTATTTAGATGCAAAAGGAATTGAGTTACAAACGGGAAAAAATGACCCGAATACAATCAAATTCCGTGGGATTGAATTACCCCGAATTACCCATAATTTTGGCGGATACGTCAGGGTCGATGATGGGGGATTGTCAATTTTAATGAACTTTCGCAACAATGAGCAACCTTTTAATGTTGTGTCGCTACGCGATATTCTCAATGGTCAAGTTGATGCAGAATTGCTGCGCGATCGTATTGTGTTAATTGGCAACCGCAACCTGAGTACAGGGGATGCTATTTATACATCTGCCTTGCCTGGATTGAAATTAAGCGGTCAAATTTATGGCATTGACTATCACGCTCATGCGATCAGTCAAATTTTGAGTACTGTAATGGATGGTCGCCCAATGTTGCATAGTTGGGGAGATATTGGAGAGTATACATGGATATTGATTTGGGGGTTTTTGCCGATTATGATCGGACGGCTGACCCAATCTGTTTGGAAAAATATACTGAGTGTGAGTGTAGCGGCATTTTGTCTGTTTAGCTGCGGGTATATGATGCTGTGGGTGTGGGGTGTATGGATTCCTGTAACACCGGGTTTGCTTGTATTAGCCGTGAATGGCGTAGGTTTGAGTGCTTTTGCATTTTACCAGCATGATAAATTCTTGCGATCGCAAATTCACGAACGTCAAAACACCATTCAACACACTTTTACCGTAATTCATAATGGCCCTTTGCAAACCCTCGCTTATGGATTAAAGCATCTACGTGCTAAAGATATCTCTTACGAGCAATTGCTGGGACAATTTGAAAAACTCGATCGGGAGATTAGAGAGATTGGCGAATTTCTCAAACTCGAAGCATTAACCACAGAAGAGAGTTTACGTTTAGGTAGCGGATTAATTCTTGAATTGAATCGACCACTTCACGATTTGTTATATGAAGTTTATTCTAGTACCTTAGAACGGAAGGATTTTGAAAATTTTAAAACATTAAAAGTTAAAATTCGCAATTTTGACCCAATTGATGATAAATATTTAAGTATGGAAGACAAACGGGGAGTTTGTCTTTTTTTGGAAGAAGCTTTGTGTAATGTTGGCAAACATGCTCAAGGAGTCAAGCGTGTAGAAGCATCAGGTGTTTGTAGTTTAAATAACTATAAATTGTCCGTCAAAGATAATGGTTCGGGAATCACATCAAAACTAGAAAATAAAGGCACAAAGCATTCTAAAATACTTGCTCAACAATTAAGAGGAGAGTTTCTACGCGAATCACTTTCTCCTCGCGGAACTATCTGTGAACTTAGTTGGAAACTTAAGAGAGAATTTGAGTTTTAAAACTTTATATTCATGATTCGGCTCAGAGAATGTTTGAAAAGCACCAGATTCTATCACTATCTCTCCTATATCCCTCACTCAAAGTCCTCCTTTTTAAGGAGGATTTAGGAGGATCTAAAAATATTTGATACATAACTAGCAACTTTTAAAACAATCTCTCATAGAAATGGTAAAAAATTAAGAATTTCAAAAGTTTCAGATAACCCTACAATCAACAACATCTACCATGAGTCATCAACATATTGGATTTTGGCGAAATAACCGCAGACTTACAAGCTTAGTTGTGGGCATGGTTTTTCTAATGACAGCATTCCCAGCATTTGCTGAGTTTAAACCACGCGATCGCAAACCAGCTAGCGGACATTCCCGTGCGGGTGGTTCCCGTGGATGTGCAATTAACGGCAGTATCCCTCTGACACCGCTTGCACCTCAAACATATATCGGTAAAACCACTTCCACTCGTCCAATGTTAGCTTGGTATATGTCAAGTTCCCAAAATGTGCGATTCCGATTGGCTGAATTTGATTCAGACAACAACCCTAAACAAATTGGCAAAGTTCAAGAAATACCCACAATAGTCGGGATTAACAAGCTAGAACTTCCCCACGACTACCCCGAACTCACAGTGGGCAAAACATATTTATGGCAAATCTCAATTGACTGCGAAAATAGCCCGATTGTTAGACGTGCAGAATTTACCGTTATCCAGCCTCAATTACTTGCTAAAAACCAATTTACTAGCATTTCCGAAAGCGTAAATTATTATGCTGAAAACGATCTATGGTATGAAGCGCTCCAAGAAGCATTGAAAGGAACTGATAATGGTAAACTAGGGCAGAGTGGGGCAACTTTAGTTAAAAACCTTGCAGAGTCAGAAATATTGATAGGTAACGACGTAGAACAGAAAAATACTCAACAACGCATCGAATACCTCCAGAAGATTGCTAGCGATCGCTAACTGAAAAAATCCGGCGAATAGAAATGATGATTTAGATCCCCAACTTCGTAAAAGTTTTTGGGGATCTGGGCAGTAATAGAAAAATAGGGCGATCGAAATTATGAAAATTTTGCGGTTTAGCGTCGCAGGATGGTTGGGATGCGTGGGAGCAGTTGCAGTTTCTATTCATCCTGCTTTTGCTCAGTTAACTCCCGATAACAGCCTGGGGAAAGAGCGATCGCAAGTCATTCCTTTTAATCAAAATAATGACATTATCGATGGCGGTGCGGCTCGTGGCACTAATCTATTTCACAGCTTTCAAGATTTTAACGTCGGCGTTGGTCGAGGCGTTTATTTCGCCAATCCAGAAGGGATAACAAATATCTTTTCTCGCGTTACTGGTGGTAACTCATCGAATATTTTCGGGAGATTGGGAGTATTAGGTAGTGCAAATTTATTTTTGCTAAATCCTAATGGCATTTTATTTGGAAAAAATGCCAGTTTGGATATACAAGGTTCTTTTTTGGGGACAACAGCAAATAGTTTAGTCTTTCCCAATGGGGTAGAATTTAGTGCTACAAATCCCCAAGCACCGCCGTTATTGGCTATCAATGTACCTGTTGGTTTACAGTTTGGTTCGCAAGCTGGAAGTATTACTAGTCAAACAGTGATTCGGGATTCACAGGGAAATGCTGTTGATGCTTTACGTGTTGGCTCTGGTAGCACACTAGCACTTATGGGAGGTGAAATCACCTTGGATGGTAGTTATTTGTTCAGTCAAAATGGACAAGTTAAATTGGGAGCAATCAGTGGGGATACAACTGTTGGGTTAAATGTCAATGGCTCTTCATTGGATTTTAAGTTCCCAGAAAATTTCGGACGCGCACCCATCAACTTAACGAATAGTAGCTTCATCATTGCAAGTGGCAATAGTGCAATTGAACTATTTGGGGGCGAGATTGGACTAAACGGTTCGTTTATTTCTGGTAGCAATGGCGGCTCAATTTTTGTTGATGCAACTCAACTTAATTTAGATAACGGCGCTGGAATTCAGAATGCTACTTCTGGTGTAGCGAAAGGTGGTGATATTCAAATTCAAGCTAGCGATGCAGTAACTCTTGCTAACAGCAGTCTGATTTTATCTGCTAGCAGCGCTTCAGCCACAGGTTCGGGCGGGGATATTACTATCAATGCTGGGAAAATTACAATTACCGGAGATGGAATAGCAGAAAATAGCGGTATTCTCTCTGCATTGAGTTTTGGTCAAGGCAGTGGAGGGAACCTGACTTTAAATGCTACGGACTCGGTTAATATCAATGGTGGCTTTGTCTCTGTTGGGTCTGGAGGTGCAGGTAATGCAGGAAACTTGACTGTGCGATCAACAGATGCTGTCAATATCACTGATAAAGGCTCTTTAAGACTCGGAAGCTTAAGTTCGGGTTCAACAGGTAATCTGCGGATTGAAACAGGCACTTTGCGACTTCAAAATAATTTATTAGGGGAGGGAGTAACAGCAACTGGATCTGGTGGTGGAAATGTCGGTTCTATTTTCATTCAGGCTCGGAATGCCGTTGAGGTGACTAAAAGTAATATATCTACAGGTATTGCTACACCATTTGGAAGTACAACTCAAGCAACAGCAGGGGATATTACCATTGAAACCCAGCGACTCAATCTCAGAGATGCGGGTTATATCAGTACAGATACTTCTAGCAGTGCAAATGCAGCTAACATTTTTATTAAAGCTAGTGAATACGTAGAGATTAGCGGTTTCTCTAGCAATGTATCAAGCAGTACATCTTCTGGCTCAGGAAATGGAGGTAATGTAGCGATTGAAACACCGCGAGTCACTGTCAGGCAAGGAGGAAATATAAGCAGCACATCCACTAGAAGCAGTGGTAATGCCGGGAATATTACTATCCGCTCCAAAGATGTAGAATTGGATGGGTTTATTTTCGTACCTAAAGAACAGTTGTTGGCTAGACTAGACCAAGCTGCTGCGGAAGAATTTTTGTCTGAGCCTCTAACACAAGAAATTCTGTCTCGGTTCGGGGGTTTTTATGAGATAAGTAACTTATCCTCGAATGTTACTGGAAGTAATACCGATGTCCGAGGTGGCACAATAACTATTGACACGGAAAGGTTGCAATTGAGTAATGGTGGAAATATATCAACCTCAGTGTTATTGGGACAGGGACAAGGGGGTAATTTGGTGGTTCATGCCACTGATTCTATTGATATTAGTGGGGTTGGTGGAGAAGGATTAAATGGTTCAGCACCATCAGGTTTATTTGCCGAATTACAAACGCGAGGAATTGGTTCTGGGGGAAACATTGACGTTATAACAGGACGCTTAAACCTCAGCAATAACGGACAAATTTCTGCCTCTACATTCGGTCAAGGTAATGCGGGAAATATTGGGATTAATGCTAATCTTATTGATTTACGTGGAAGTAGCAGTGTCAGAACTCAGGTTGACAGTGAAGCTAAAGGCAATGCAGGCAATATCAGCATCAAAACTCAACTATTAAATGTACAAGAAGAATCACAGATATCATCAGCAACTCAGGGAAATGGAAACGCGGGGAATTTAACAGTACAAGCTGATAACATTATCCTGACTGGTTCAGATAGTGAGTTTGCAGATGGATTACTATCATCAGTTGACGAAGGGGCTAATGGTAAAGGTGGCGATATAGATATTACTACCAATCGCCTGATTGTACGTGATGATGCTGAAATTGTCTCCGGCAGCATCGGTACGGGTGACGCTGGAAATATTAAAATTAAGGCTAATTTTCTGGAAATTATTGGTAAAGGTAGCGGTATTGCTTCTTTCACGAATGCAGGTAATGGTGGTAACATCAACCTCGATATCGCTGATTTATTATTTTTGCGCGATCGCGGTTTAATTTCCACCACCGCAGGTAGGAGCCAAGCTGGTGGAAATGGCGGTAACATCAATATCAACTCTAAATTTATCGTCGCCATCCCCGAAGAAAACAGCGACATCAGCGCCAATGCATACACTGGTTCCGGTGGAAGAGTTCAAATTAACTCGCAAGGTATATTCGGTATTGAGTCACGAACAAAGCCAAGCGATAAAAGCGATATTACTGCAAGTTCCGAATTAGGTATTTCAGGGATCACAGATATTAACGCACCTGATACCAATTCCATTCAAAATAGCTTCACTGGAGCATCTCCAAACGTCATCGATACCAATGCACTCATCGCCAATAGTTGCATTTCACGCAGCAGTTCCAAGCAAGGTGGTACATTCTTCATAACTGGTTCTGGCGCTTTACGTAATAGTCCAGGGAATGGATTAATTTCAGTATATTCCACTGGTAAAGTGCGTAATATTGAACCAATATCACGTGCTTGGAAAAAAGGCGACCCTATTATCGAAGCAGAAGGGCTTTATCGACTAGCTAATGGAAAGTTGCTACTCAGTCGAGGATGTCGGTGAAGAAGTCAGGAATTTATCTGTTGCTGTCAACCCCATCTAAATCCCAATGCTTATTTTGGATAAGGTTGAGCTTATATCATTTATTGATAAACAAATGCACAGCCAATCAAAACAACTCAACATACTCACTCCATCTAGAGAGTTACCTCTATATGGCAAGAGAATTTTAGTAACAGCACCGAGAAATTATGCTTATAGGTTATCTGAACAAATTATCAAACAAGGTGGTTTACCTGTTCTCATGCCTACTATCGAAACCTGCTATTTATCAAACTACACTAAGTTAGATACTGCTCTCAACCACATAGCTGAATTTGATTGGATTATCTTCACAAGTAGAAATGGCATCACTGCATTTTTTCACCGGATGAATGATTTAAATATTCCTGTATCTGTGGTAGAAAAATGTCAATTATGTGCTTTGGGAAAAGATGCAGAAAGCCTATTGTCTTTTTGTGGCAAGGTAGATTTAATTCCAACAGAATCTAGTCCAGCCGGAATTGTGGCGGAATTAGCGAAAATTCCGCAAATTCATGACAAAAAAGTGCTGATACCTGCACCAGAAGTTGTTGGTTTGCCTGAGCCTGATGTTGTACCCAATTTAATTACGGATTTGCAGCAATTGGGCATAGAAGTAACTCGTGTACCCACATATATTACACAGGGCTTAGACACAAGTATCTATAGTATTGAATTAAACTTGATACATCAAGGAATGATTGATGTCATTGCCTTTAGTAGCACGGCGGAAGTAGAAAGCTTTTTGACAATGGTCAACTCGCAAAGTGACTATGAAGGTTGCATTATTGCATGTTTTGGCCCTTATACAACTGCTAATGCGCGGAAGTTGGGTGTGAATGTCTCCATCGTGTCTAGGGATTATAGTTCATTTGAGGGATTTGCTGAAGCGATCGCAGAATTTTTTACTCTCACTTCCAATTCACCCTAAGCACTTCAGGATGTAGAGTAATCAACCACATTTAACTCTAGACTAGCAGCACATAAACCCGTAGGATCAACAATGTAGTTCACATTTAGCTAGGGATTGTTACATGGCAACTTATAAAGTCACATTAAAGACTCCAGATGAAGAAAAAACAATTGAGGTTTCTGAAGATGATTACATCTTAGAGATCGCTAACGAAGAAAATGACATGGACTTGCCTTATTCTTGTAATGCTGGTTCTTGCTCAACCTGCGCTGGTAAGCTGATTTCAGGTACAGTTGACCAATCAGATCAGAACTTTTTAGACGACGATCAAATAGACGCAGGATGGGTTCTCACCTGCGTTGCCAAGCCAACTTCTGACTGTGTAATCCTAACCAATCAAGAAGATGAGCTTAACGGTTAACTAAGGAATGTAGATTTAATCAAGAGCAAATATTGTAGGGTGCGTTAGAACATTCGTCCTAGCGCACCTAAAATCTGATGTGATCTCGTACTCTTGGCGATAACACACTCTACAAGATTTAGAATTTTGCACTTTCCTAAAAAATCTATATAGCCTGAGTCATTCACACTAAAAAGCGCTCTCTAAAAAGGGAGCGCTTTTTATTTAGTTTAATAAATAGCTAGCAGATATAAAGCAGAAATTAGCCAGATGATGCTAGATTAACTTTGACGACTTTGTTCTTTTCTTCTTCAGCCTTGGGTAGCGTCAGGTTCAAGATACCATCTTTATAATCTGCCTTGACGTTAGTATTTTGAATCCGAGTAGATAAAGGAATTACACGTTGGTATTTACCGTAGTGGAATTCGCTCTTGATTACACCTTTCTCTTCAGATTTAGCTTCAGAATTCCGCTCACCACTGAGGTATACAGCATTTTCTGTAACTTGCAAATCCAGGTCTTTAGCCTCAATTCCCGGAAGTTCAACTTTTAGATGAATTGCATCTTCAGTTTCTTTTAACTCAGCAGCAGGAATTCTAGAGTAGCCTCTCTCTAAAAATGCAGATGGCAAAGTTTCTTCATCAAATAAACGATTGATTTGACGTTGTATTGTGTTCAATTCTTGCCAAGGGTTCCAACGTACTAATGTCATCTTTCTACCTCGTATAATCAGTATGTTTGCTGTTCGACTAATTGAGGATTTATTTCCTTGCTTTTCATAATATTTAAAAATAAAAATGGTGTAAATTCGGTTTTTATCACATGATTTATGATGATTACCGAACCACAATAAATTTAGGGTAATCTGAACTTGTGAGGTTCGGTAAACTCGACAATAGAGACTTGAATTTAAAAATTCTCTAATTTATAATTTCTATAATATGCCTGTAAGCTAATATTAAATACATAGATACCTAGCTTATTTGAGAAGCCAGGCATCGGAATTACTAAACTATTTATCAGGAACAATAATATATCGATTACATTTTAGATTTTTTCTGAATAAGGTGATTTTGCCGCAATTTTGAACCAGATTATTCTGTGCAGTTTCACAAATAATTGCCATTAGGGTATTTGCTCAATCACTAATATCAATTAAAAGTGTTGTATTTTCTTGTTTTCATAGAGATAATAAAAGACTGCTAATAAACCGCTCATAAAAGACATGTCAACAAGTTGGATTTATCTCATCGCAGCAATACTTTTTGAGGTTTCAGGCACAACTTGCATGAAGTTATCAGAAGGATTTACTAAATTAGTCCCTTCAGTATTAATATTTGTTTTTTATGGACTTTGTTTTAGTTTTTTAACTCTTGCTCTCAAGAGACTTGAAGTAAGCGTGGCTTATTCTGTCTGGGCTGGGTTGGGAACTGTCCTAATTGCAATCATTGGTATTATTTGGTTTCGTGAATCTGCTACATTTATCAAACTTTTGTCGATCGCCCTCATAATTTTGGGTGTAATTGGTATAAATGCAAGTGAATAAATAAAAATACCTCGTCTATTTTAAAATAGACGAGGTAAAGAAACCAAAACTGATCATTCTGCTTGTTGCTGTTGTAGTGAATACACCAGCAATTTTTATTATTCCGTTAGCAAAGCAAAATGAGCGGACTTAGTTAAATGCTTTTAAAAGTATAGTAAACCTCGGTAAATATAGCCCACAAGTAATTTACTTTTAATACTTTACCAGAGACAACCAAACTCATATAGCCAATTTGGCAGGTTTTTTATACACTGAGCCTTAAAGAATATTATTTTATAGCGCAAGGCCTTGCGCCGCTACCGCAATACTTCTCGGTTAAGGGGATAAAGGGGAAAGGGAAAAGGGAAAGAAAAAACCCTTAACCCTTACCCTTTAACCTTTTCCCCAAACCCGATTCCGAGTTAAAAATTCAAAAACCGAGCAGTATTGACCCCTACCGCGTGGTCTATTTACCTGAAAATAGCTGTAAACTAAAAAACAATTTTGGCTTTAATCCAAGCGGATTAGCTCAAAATTTATTAAACCCAGCAGAACGACGATAAAGTAACCAGATAAATAGCGGTGAACCCAGCAACGCGGTGACAGAACCTACTGGTAGTTCTACCGCTCCTAATCTAGAGAGTAAATCTGCAAAAGTCAGTAACCATGCACCTGCAAGGGCGGAAAGCGGTAAAACAAAGCGATGATCTGTACCAACAATGAGGCGGACACCGTGAGGGACAACAAGACCAACAAATCCAATCAAACCACTGATGCTGACTGCACCTGCGGCTAAGAGAGTGGCGACACCACCAATTAACAAACGCGATCGCGTCAACGAAACCCCCAAGCCCACAGCCAAATCATCGCCTAAAGCCAGCACATTTACCGATCGCGCCAGTAAGCATCCCCCGATCAATGCAACAATAATATAAGGGCCAGCCGTCGAAATTTCTTGCCAACCGCGTCCATTAAGACTACCAACCAGCCAACTGAGCGCAATTTGAATTTGACCATCTTCAGCTAAAAGCAGCAATGTACTTTGTACAGCACCAAATAAAGAACTCACCGCCACACCGCCTAAAATTAACCGCTCAACCGAAATTCCCGACCCCGCACGACCGAGTAAAATAACGATCGCAGAAGTCAAAATTGCCCCTATCCACGCTGCTAAAGGAATTGCGATCGGGAATATTTGCCACACAATCATCACAATCACAACCAATCCAGCACCCGCAGAAATGCCCAAAATAAATGGATCGGCAAGACTATTGCGTAACATCCCTTGCAGTAATGCTCCTGACATTCCCAAAGCTGCGCCGACAATGAGAGCAGCCGTAATGCGCGGGAGACGTAAATCCCAGAGGATTGTCTGTTTAACTGGATCGCCTTTGCGGAGTATGGCTTGCCAAAATTCCGACATACTTAAAGGTACTGCTCCTTGAGAAAGTGACAGCGCTAGCGTTATCACCAGTGCTGCACTAAGGAGTAAAACAGCCCAAAGTACGCGGTGTTCAGTAAAAATTGTCTTAAATGGTTTAGTCAAATTTCGGTCTAGTATTTTCATTAAATGTAATCTGTCCCAAACAAAGCTGCATTTACATATAGTTTTTCTTCGATGAGTGAGCGGGAGAGTAAAATTTGAGCCTCAGAAGGTGAACGTTGAGCCTCAGAAGGTGAACATTGAACCTCAGAAGGTGGACGTTGACCCTCAGAAGGTGGACGTTGACCCTCAGAAGGTGAACGTTGACCCTCAGAAGGTGAACGTTGACCCTCAGAAGGTGAACATTGAACCTCAGAAGGTGGACGTTGACCCTCAGAAGGTGAACGTTGACCCTCAGAAGGTGAACATTGAACCTCAGAAGGTGGACGTTGACCCTCAGAAGGTGGACGTTGATCTTCTGAGGCTAAATTTTTTATGCCCAATGCCCAATTCCCAATTCCCTACGTTAATTCCAGCCCACCTTGATAACCAGTGACAATGCGGCCACCATCCTTGAGGATGTGGACTTCTATTTGATCGCTAGCCCAAGTAATTTGGTCTTCGAAAGCCGGGTTTAAGACACGAACCCGTTGATTACTAGAAGAAACTGGAGAGTTAGGAGAATTAATTGCCAGAGATTGGACAAAAGGCCCGTCAATCAAGATATCAAGTTGTTCTAACAATTCTTGAGAACCTGGCGGTGCAGATTGAGACTGTAGTTGCTTGAGAGTGAACCCAGAAAAAGACATCACATTTAACCCAGCAGCTTTTACTTTACGAGCTAAAGACGCTAGTGCAGTTGCTTGCCAAAATGGTTCTCCACCAGAGAATGTTACACCCGTGTTGTGGGGATTGCTGAGAATATTCTCGGCAAGGGTATCAACAGCAATCAATTGGTTAGCCTCAAATGACCAAGAGTTAGTATTAAAGCAGCCAGGACACTCACGAAGACAACCTTGTACCCAGACGACTGCACGACAACCAGGGCCATTAACTTCTGATTGATCGACGTAACCCATAATGTTGAGATAGCCAGGGGGAATTTCCATGAGTGCTAGCGATGGGTCAGTTGGCTTAATTTCCATCTCTTTAACTCCTTTTAGCCGTTGCCTGTTAACCGTTAAATATAGCGAATCGACCGTTAAATAACTGTGACCATTAATGATTAATCTCTCAAAAACTTGATGTGATTTTGAAAAGTCCGCTTTAACTGACTAGACTGAAGTTAGTTGCCCAGCTTGTATTGATCCTTTTATAGATAAAATCGATGACTCAACAAAATTCTAGAATTTGTATCCTTGGCGGAGGCTTTGGTGGCCTCTACACAGCCTTGCGCTTAAGCCAGTTACCTTGGGAATCTACGCAAAAACCCGAAATTGTTTTGGTAGATCAAAGCGATCGCTTCCTATTCTCCCCTTTACTTTACGAATTACTCACTGGCGAACTGCAAACCTGGGAAATTGCCCCACCCTTTGAAGAACTTTTACAAGGCACAGGGGTGCGTTTTTATCAAGGAGTTGTGTCTGGAATTGACATCGACCAGCAACGGGTAAATATACATGAAGGGCCAGAAATCCCTTACGATCGCTTAGTGCTGGCACTAGGAGGTGAGACACCGCTAGATTTAGTCCCCGGTGCGGCAACCTACGGCTACCCATTCCGCACCATCTCTGATGCCTATCGCTTGGAAGAACGCCTGCGATTTTTAGAAGAATCGGATGCTGATAAAATTCGGGTGGCAATTATTGGAGCTGGCTACAGTGGTGTAGAGTTAGCCTGTAAGTTAGCCGACAGACTCGGTGAAAGAGGACGCTTTCGGATCGTTGAAATCGCCGATCAAATTTTGCGAACTTCTCCAGAGTTTAACCGGGAAGCAGCAAAAAAAGCTCTAGAAGCCCGTGGCGTATTTCTGGACTTAGAAACCAAAGTCGAATCAATAGAGCAAAATAGCATCACCCTAGAGTACAAAAGCCAGTTAGACACGATTCCCGTAGATTTGGTAATTTGGACTGTGGGAAATAGAGTTGCGCCTGTAGTGAAATCTCTTCCTCTCAAGCAAAACCAGCGTGGTCAAATCAGCACTACATCTAATTTACAAGCGATTGATCATCCAGAAATCTTTGCCTTGGGAGATTTAGCAGACTCTCATGATGTTGAAGGACAGCAAGTCCCCGCCACAGCACAAGCCGCTTTTCAACAAGCTGATTATACTGCTTGGAATATTTGGGCAAGTCTCACTAATCGTCCCCTCCTTCCCTTCCACTACCAACAGTTGGGAGAAATGATGACATTGGGTAAAAACAACGCCACCCTTACTGGTTTGGGAATTAAACTAGACGGCCCCTTGGCATCCGTCGCCCGTCGGATTGCCTATTTATATAGGTTGCCAACTTTAGACCATCAACTCAAAGTTGGTTTTAATTGGCTAGTGCGTCCAATCATCGAGACACTTTCTAAGTAACTTAATTGGGAATTGGGAATTGGGAATGGGGAATGGGGAATTGGAAATGGGGAATTGGAAATGGGGGATGGAGACTAATGACCAATGACAAATGACAAATGACAATGATTTACTTTATTTTCGTCAAGCTACTTAGCAGATGCTAGACTCTACCCACAGAACCTCTCTAACGAGCCAAAATCTAACATTCAAAATCTTCAAAGTTTGATGGAACAACCGAAAGTTATTTTTTTAGATGCTGTGGGTACACTCTTCGATGTTAAAGGCAGTGTGGGTAAAGTTTATAGTCAGATAGCCGAGGAATTTGGTGTGACGGTTCCAGCCGAAACATTGAATACAGCCTTCATCAAAAGCTTTAAAGCAGCCCCGCCGCCGATATTTCCAGATGCAGAACTCCAAGATATTCCCCAGCGCGAGTTTGATTGGTGGCGGATAATTGCCCTGAACACTTTTGAAAGTGCAGGTGTCCTCAAAGAATTTTCTGACTTTTCAGCTTTTTTTAGCGAACTTTACATTCACTTTGGCACTGGCGAACCGTGGTTTGTCTATCCCGATGTCTTACCAGCTTTAATCAACTGGCGGCGGTTGGGGGTTACTTTGGGGGTGCTATCCAATTTTGATTCCCGGATTTATTCAGTATTGCAAAGTTTGGGATTGAGAGAGTTTTTTACCTCCGTTACCATTGCTACCCAGGTACGTGCAGCTAAACCCGATCCTCAAATTTTTGCTATTGCTTTAGATAAACATAAATGTTCCCCTTCAGCAGCATGGCATATTGGCGATAGCGTTGTAGAAGACTACTACGCCGCTAAAGCAGCTGGACTCAGAGGCGTTTGGATCAATCGTGGTTAATTAAGGAGATACTTTAGTGATCGCTATTTTTTCTCAAATCTAAACACAACACAGCATATACTCAACAGATGAGAATACTAGACATCTCCAGAAATTAATTATGCGTTACCTGAAACCCTTGTAGAGACGTTGCAATGCAACGTCTCTACATTCATTTTTGGAGAGGGAATGGGGAATGGGGAGCAGGGGGACAAGGGGACAAGAGGTGAGAACTTGAAACAAGTCTTTCCCCTTGTCCCCAATTCTCCTTGTCCCCAAGTCCTCTTCCAAATTCCCAATTCCCAATGCCCAATGCTGCCCCAACACTCGTATGATCAACATATCAGGAAAACATAGCAGCCAGATTTTTACCGCAAAACATGGGCAGTATTTGGGAAATCGATTTTTACTCCCGTCCGATTTTGGACGATAATCAGAAAAAAATTTGGGAAGTCTTAGTCTGCGAAAGCCCCTTGGATATTGGCACAAAACCAGATTCTTTGTTTCGCTATGCTCAATATTGTCCCAGTACCCAGGTAAACTCGGGCTGGTTGCGGACAGCATTGCAAGAGGCTATTAACCAAGCTGGAAAAGCACCAATTAAAATCCGCTTTTTCCGCCGCCAAATGAACAACATGATTACAAAAGCCTGTCAAGATATAAGCATTCCCGCCCAGCCTAGCCGCCGTACTTTGGTTCTTAACCAATGGCTAGAAGAGCGGATGAAGGAAGTGTATCCTCAAGAACCGGGGTATCAAGGGGGGACTAATCCCTCAGTCCGCTTGGAAAAACCTTTGCCGCAACGTTTACCAGATGCTTTAGAAGGGCAACAGTGGGTATTTGTTACCTTAGATGCTGCGGATTTGGCTGAAATGCCAGAGTGGGAAATTGGCTTTGGTGAAGCTTTCCCTTTAGAATTGGCAAAAGTTTCACCCGAAGCCCGTATTCCTGGTATTTTGATTTTCTCACCGAGAGCGTTGCCTTTGGCTGGCTGGATGTCTGGTTTGGAGTTGGCTTTCTTAAGATTTGACACCAGTGAAGAGCCGAGATTGCTTTTAGAAACGGGTGTTAATGAAAGCTGGATTGTGGCAAATATCAAAAAACCTCAAGTCTTGGCAGAGGCTAAAGGTTTTGAAGAAGCCAAGCAAAAAGCTAACGGAGTGCATTTTATTGGTATACAGTCTGATCCCAAAGCAGAATCTTTTGCTGGTTTTTGGCTATTGCAAGAGGTTAATCTTTGAAGATGGGAATTGGGGACAAGGGGACAGGGGGACAGGGGGACAAGGGGACAAGGAGAATAACTATGCCCAATGCCCAATGACAAATGACAAATGACCAATGACAAATGACTAGATCCGTTGAGACATGACAATGATTTGGGATAATTAACTGCGTCCATCAGTTTTGATCTGCGGTTCCAAATCGTAACTGTAAGGAAACGCTGATGATTTTTGGATAGTTATCTGCGTCCATCGGCAGAAAGCCCGATCGTTGGTTTTTAGCGATCGCACTTTCTCCAAGGTGCGTTGATATGCGGTTCAAAATCCACAATTCACTAAGGGTCATGGGTTCTGAAAATTTGTCACAAGATACACTAGCCGAACAGTTGCTGGAACTAGCTATAAAATCTGGAGCAGAAGCTGCTGAGGTGTATCAGTCGCGATCGCTTTCTCGTCCAGTGTTTTTTGAGGCAAACCGGCTCAAACAGCTAGAAACCAACCAATCTGAAGGTACAGCACTACGGCTTTGGCGAAACGGTCGTCCGGGGCTGACGGTGGCTTACGGTTCTGTCTTAGCCGAAGTGATGGTGGAAAAAGCTCTGGCATTAAGTCACCTGAATGAACCGGAAACTGTAGAATTAGGCTCTAACTTTCAGCCCTCCTACCCAGATTTAGGAGAAAGTGTACCGATAGAGATTTTGGTAGACTGGGGCAAAGAAGCGATCGCACTCATCCGCGATGTCTATCCCGATGTTGTGTGCAATGGTGACTGGGAATGTGATATTGAAACTACCAGAATAGTCAACACCAAAGGTTTAGATTGTTACTACACTGATACTACTCTCAACTGCTATGTATCAGCAGAATGGGTACGTGGCGATGATTTTTTAAGTGTTGCTGACGGTCAAACCAAGCGGGGAGAACTCCACCCTGAGAGATTAGCTAACCAAATTTTACAACGGTTAATTTGGGCCAGAGAAAATGTCTCGCCCCCTACTGGTCGTGTCCCGATTTTGTTCACTTCTAAAGCTGCTGATATGCTTTGGGGTACTGTGCAAGCCGCTTTGAATGGCAAGCAAGTCTTAGAAGTATCTTCACCTTGGGCAGAACGTTTAGGGAACCCAGTTGTTGCATCAAGTCTCACTCTCTACCAAGATCCAGAAGCTGGCCCTTACAGTTGCCCTTTTGATGATGAAGGTACTCCGACTCAATCTTTAGTATTTATCCAAAATGGGATTTTACAGCATTTCTATGGCGATCGCACCACCGGCCGCCAACTGGGTACTGACACTACTGGAAATGGTTTTCGCCCTGGTTTAGGCAGCTATCCCACCCCTGGTTTATTTAATTTTCTCATCCAGCCAGGTTCGGCATCGCTACCAGATTTGATTCAACAACTAGATGATGGCTTGATTGTGGATCAAATGCTGGGTGATGGTGGCAGTATTTCTGGAGATTTTTCGATCAATGTCGATTTAGGCTACCGCGTCCAAAATGGTCAAGTAATTGGGCGCGTTAAGGATACTATGGTTGCAGGTAATGTTTACACAGCCCTGAAGCAATTGGTTGCACTGGGCAATGATGGTGACTGGAATGGTTCTTGTTATACTCCATCTCTGATAGTAGAAGGGCTATCCACCACGGGGAGAAGCAATTAAATAATTCGTAATTGGGGAGAGTGCTTTTGTATAGCGATCCTAAATTATTTGTGAATAACAAGATCCCCGACTTCTTAAAGAAGTCGGGGATCTGAGCCTTGAGATAGACTTTTAAACCATCCTCTAAGATTCCACTAAACAGCTTTTTAGGAAAGATTTGTAATCCAAGATTTATAAAATCCAAAATTGGTATGAATCAGCGTTTTCGCACCTGGTGGCAGCCTAGAAGAGGTTTAGCGATCGCCGAAGCTTGTGTTATCGGTTTGGTTGCTGCCCTATCTGCGGTGTTCCTGAAAGTAGGATCGGGATGGCTGGGGACATGGCGAGTGCATACGACCCACCTTTTTCCGGCATGGCTGGTATTACCTGTAATTGGTCTTGTCCTGGGATTTCTAGCTGGATGGATGGTGGATAGATTGGCACCAGAGGCTTATGGTAGCGGTATTCCGCAAGTTAAAGCTAGTCTTGCCAATGTACCTGTGGCATTATCCTGGCGGGTGGCAGGTGTGAAGTTACTCAGTGCCATCATTGCCATCGGTTCGGGCATGACTCTAGGACGGCAAGGCCCTACTGTTCAAGTAGGGGCAGGTTTGGCAGCAGGGATGAGTCGTTGGGTTCCCACTTCCCCAGATCATCGACGGCAAATGATTGCAGCAGGAGCAGGTGCGGGTTTGGCTGCTGCTTTCAATGCTCCGATCGCAGGTGTATTATTTATTGTTGAAGAGTTACTCCAAGATTTATCAGGATTGACTCTGGGAACTGCCATTATCGCCTCCTTTATTGGTGGGGTAATATCCCGACTCTTAGGTGGTGGCTCTTTTGACCTTAACCTGCAATTAACGCAATCTTCCAGCCAATTTTCTATCCCAGAAATTCCCTTTTTCGTACTGTTAGGGATCTTGGCAGGGTTGTTGGGTGCATTGTTTCATAGTGGCTTAATATTTAGTATTAAATTTTATAGAAGATTACACATCAGCTTACCCCTGCGGGTAGCTTTAGCTGGATTTATCTCTGGTGTTGTCGTAGCTATGCTCCCTGCATCCTTCCGTGATAATACAGGATTACGGGAGTCCTTCATTACTGGAGATTCACAACCTACAGTAGCAGCGATCGCCTTTACCGCCCAATTCATCCTCACACTTATAGCATTTGGTTCAGGAGCGCCGGGGGGATTATTCGCTCCCAGTTTGATTTTGGGTTCTTGTTTAGGACATATCATTGGTGTAGCTGAGTTATATATCACTGGAGTTGGTTCTCCGACTACTTACGCCCTAGCGGGGATGGGGGGATTTTTTAGTGCCGTTTCCAAAGTGCCAATCACAGCAATTGTGATTGTGTTTGAAATGACTACAGATTTCAATCTGGTACTACCTTTAATGATTGTTTCTGTAGCAGCTTATCTGGTTGCGGATAAGGTAGTACCTGGTTCGCTTTATGAGAAACTTTTGGAGTTAAAAGGTATTACTCTCACAAAACAACTTCCAATGGAGGGAGCATTAACCAAGTTAACTGCAAAAGATGTGATGCAAGAACGAGTGGAAACTCTGGATGCAGAGATGAGCTTAGAAGAAGCCATGCAGTCCTTTGCTCGTTCACATCATCGTGGTTTTCCTGTGGTAGAAGATAGCAAGTTAGTAGGGATTGTGACGCAATCAGATTTACTGAAAATTCGTGAGAGTGCAAAGCACACGCTCCGCGATCGCAATTTAGCCGATATTTTCTTAAAAGAAATTATGACACCTGTCCCGATGACGGTAACACCGACTCACACTCTGGCCAATGTGTTGTATTTACTCGATCGCTATCAAATCAGTCGCTTACCAGTGGTGAATGGACGGAAACTGATCGGGATTATTACCCGTGCAGATATTATTCGGGCGGAAGTAGATCATCTCAATTGTGGAAATGGAACTCCTAAGCTGCAACCAGAACCTTCATACATAGTTTACCAAACGCGATCGCCTAGCACCGGTAGCGGTAGATTATTAGTACCAGTAGCTAATCCCGAAACCGCAGGTATTTTATTACAAATGGCAGCAGCTATTGCCCGCGATCGCCATTATGAAATAGATTGCGTGCAAGTTATGCTCATACCCCGCCACAGTTCCCCATCAGAAACACAGGTAAGAACGGCAAAAAGTCGCCGCTTGCTAAGACAGGCAGAAGTTTTAGCAAAAAAGTGGAAAATCCCCTTGCACACGCAGATTCGAGTTACCCACGATGTCGCCCAAGCAATTTTAGAAACAATCAACGAACAACACATCGACCTAATTCTAATGGGATGGAAAGGTAACACATCTACCCCTGGTCGGATTTTTGGCAGCGTTGTCGACAACATAATTCGCCAAGCCACCTGCGAAGTCGTGTTAGTAAAATTAGGCACAACTGGGCACTCCCTAATTTCCAGCCCCCAGTTCAATCGCTGGTTAGTACCAATGGCTGGTGGCCCCAATTCTCCGCTAGCAATTAAGTTATTACCTGCTTTAATTACATTGGGGAATGAACCGCAAATTCACTTGACACAGGTGTTTAAGCCATTTGAATTCAAGCCGGATATGTCAATTTCAGAACAAGCTATTCGCCATTTGATGCGACGGCAAAAATTATCTAGTACTGTAGTTGCGCTCCCAGTGCAAGCTGATTCAGTAGCGGAAGGTGTGATTAACCTAGTGAAAACCGAAGGTTACGATGTTGTAGTTTTGGGAGCATCACGCGAGGGATTATTGCAGCAGGCAATTCAAGGTAATATTCCCGAAGCGATCGCCTCTGGTGTAGAAAGTACAGTGATTTTGGTCAGGGGTGCAATTCACAAGTGAACTACTTAGGCTTACCTGCGGTTGACATAAATATTACGATAGAATTACTGTTTTTACCTATGATAAAGAACACCAATAATCAAAGTAAAAATTATTGGAATTAAGATTGGAATAGCAACTATCAGTCCCCATTTTCCAAACTTAATTTCTTCACCCTCAGATTTTAGAAACGCAATCCAACCTACAACTCCCATCAAAACCCAAAGAAATCCAAAGGAAAGAAATATAATAAATACTGAATCTTCCATTTTTATTGAAATTATAACTAATGACCACTAACTAATACCAATTTAATGTGAAGTTCCATATATCTTGATCCCCCTAAATCCCCCTTAAAAAGGGGGACTTTGATAGATGTTTTTCCGGTTCCCCCCTTATTAAGGGGAGCCAGCGCGGTCTTCTCCCAAGGGGAGACGCTAAAAGCGATGGGGTCTCCCCCGCCGCAGGATGCGCGAAGCGCTGTAGTGGAGCGACTGGCGTGGGCTAGGGGGGATATAATTATATGCAGCTTCATAAAAAATTGGTATAACTTTACTAAGTTTGCACGAAAATGGCTAAAATTAGAAGTGTCATGGTGCTGTTTTGTTCGCCAATTTTATTTTTGAAAAATCCCTAATTAACAACTGAACCAAGGAAACTTGATACGTCCTTACTCCCCAATGGTTGGAGTTATGTAAACATACAAACAAAGCCTGCATCAGCAGGCTTTACCCATAATAATTTTTAAGAATTACGCAAAATTAGAATGCAACTTATTATTAATAGTTAGAACGGGAGCCAGGAGTACCTACCACATTAGGATCACGATAAGCTACATTATCATCAGCTTTGCGGTTCTTGCGACCCAATAAACCAAATAAACCGAGCAAGCCCAACAAACCCCAATCCCCATCTCGATAATTTCGATCGGTAGCAGCGCGGTCTGTAGTAGTGTTTGTAACAGTACCATCAGGGGCTGTTGTTGTTTGAGCAGAAGCAGGCATAACTGTGGGTAAGGTAGCCAAACTTAGAGCTAGAACAGTACTTCCTAAAATTTTAGAGACATTAAAGCTTTTCACGATCACATTCCTCAATTGAATTTCTACAACTAATAGTTAAAGCATATTAAGTTTTGACAACGCCAGCATCAATCTTTAGCTGCAAATATAAATCAGCTTAAAGTTGCATTTGCAATCGATTAAATAAGCATTTTGGTATAGATTATATTACCGAGCCTATTAAATTAGGCAATAATGAAGTCAGCGCTCGCATTAAAACCAGCTCAATTACAGAAGAAAAAATTACCTCTTCAGCGATGACAGATGTTGATAATTGAAGGCAGAAAATACAATAATTCCGGTCAGTGGTGGGCTTAATAAATGCAGGATGATTTTATAGATTTTACTTGGCATTTTTGTGTGGTAATTTGATGCTGCAAATGTGCATACCCATAATTAATATTTATACTAAAATTTGTATTGCATTATCTATCAATTGCTGTAAAAATCATTGCATTTTTCAGTGAATCGGCTGCCAAATCTTGAGAATATTTTCACCACTTCCACCACCAGCAATAGTTTCTCCATCGGGGCTAATGGCGATCGCATAAATATATCCAGAACCTGTATCTAAAGTGCGAATTTCCTTACCTGTCAAAGGATTCCACAGTTTAATTGTCTTGTCACTGCTACCACTGACAAGGGTAAGGTCATTTTGAGTTCCACTGGGCAAAAAGGCAACAGAATTAACCTTATCTTTATGTCCCTTTAAAGTGCGGATTTCCTTTCCTGTATTTAGATTCCACAATTTAATTGTTTTATCTTTACTGCCACTAGCTAGGGTTTTGCCATCAGGTGCAAAAGCAACTGAAAGAATCGAATCTGCATTTCCTTTTAAAGTGCGAATTTCCTTACCTGTATTTAGATTCCATAATTTAATTGTCTTATCCCAACTACCACTAGCTAGGGTTTTGCCATCAGGACTAAAAGCCACAGATGGAACACCATCAGTATGTCCATCTAAAGTGCGGATTAACTTTCCTGTCTCCAGATTCCACAGTTTGATTTTTATATCCTTACTAGCAGTACCACTGGCAAGAGTTTTGCCATCAGGACTGAAAGCTACAGAAGTAACTCCGTCGGTATTTCCCTCTAAGGTGCGGACTAACTTTCCTGTCTCCACATTCCACAGTTTAATCGTCTTGTCTGCACTACCACTGGCAAGGGTTTTACTATCAGGACTGAATGCTACAGTCCAAATCCAATTGGAATGTCCTTCTAAAGTGTGGATTTCCTCTCCACTGGCCAGATTCCATAGCTTGATTGTCTTATCATCACTGGCGCTACCAAGGGTTGTGCCATCAGGACTAAAAGCTACAGAATTCACATCGCTGGAATGCCCTTTGAAGGCTTTGGGTAGAAAATCGCTTTTTGAGGGCGCAGAAATAGGCAAAGAAGTAGGCGGAGAATTAGACGGAGAATATTCGCTCATTGTATGGGGGCGAGTCTGAAAATACCAAACTCCCCCCAATCCCAATACCACAATGCTAGAAATTAACAGCAGTTGACTTTTTAATGTCTTATTTAGTTTTGTTAAAACTGGCCTTTTGTTTGCTGGAGTAGACGCAAATGTTGGTGTAAGTAGAGTTACGGGCAGTGGTGAAAATGATGATAGCCCAGGTGTCAAGTCAGCGATGACTTCATCAGCCGATTGGTAACGCTTTTGGATATCTCGTTGCAACAGCTTATCCAAAACTTCACCCAACTCTATAGACACAGAAACCCCATCCCTACCTGGACTGATTACATATTGTCGCCAAGACCCAACCCAACTATAGCCTTGTTGTATCCACAGTTGAGATGGGCGAACCCCAGTCAGTAGATGAAAACAAGTCGCTCCCAAACTGAATAAATCACTGGCTGGGTAAGCTTTGCCATCTTGCATCTGTTCAAGTGCAGTGTAACCGTGTGAGCCAATAACAGTACCCATTTTAGTCTGCACTGTTGCTGTCAGCTGCTTAGAGGCTCCAAAATCAATTAGCACTAATCGCCCGTCACTTTGACGACGAATAATATTTTGTGGTTTGATATCCCGATGAATCACTCCCCGCACATGGGTAAACTTCAGTACGGGCAGTAAATCTAGCAAAAGTTCACGAATCTGTGTTTCACTATAGTTTCCGCGCCTTTCCCATTCCTTAAGCAAGTTTTGCCCATCGATAAATTGCTGCACTAAAAACAGATAGCCATTTTGCTCAAAATAAGCCAATAAAGTTGGAATTTGTGGATGTTCGGCGAGTTCTTGTAGTCGGCTTGCTTCTTGTTTAAATAGTTCAATGGCCTTTGTTAGTGGCCCAGTTCCCTGAAGTTTTGGGGCAAATTGCTTAACAACACAGCATTCATTCAGCTTATGTACATCTTCTGCTAAATAGGTTCTACCAAATCCGCCCTCATCTGATAACACCTGAGTGGGACGATAGCGACCTCCCAGCAGGGGTATTAATTCTGCTCTACAACTATGGCAATAGTTATTTTTATCAGGATTTAGGGGTTTTTGGCAATCGGGATTCACACAACAGAGCATACTGGGAATCCATTTGAATGGGAGTATATATTCATCTTAAGTCATGCAGTATTATCTCTGTTCTTAGTTAATCTCACTGAGAACCTATACATATCCCCAATTTCCTTACCTCATCAGGTATTGAAGAATTTAAATAATTTGAAAAAAGTTGTGCTTAAGCGATATTTTTTGAAGAATTTATTTGCATAAAATGAACCATAATATAATACTTACGCATTGATAGGAAATACCAAATATGGATGATTTTAAAAATCACATTTGTTGTAAGTGCAATTGGTAAGCCCTACGCGCAGGGGTACGCTAATGCCAGTTCCTTGATGCCAAAGAAGCCGTTCATCGGAATGGCTCACCCCTTTGTATCTACATGAATTACTCCTAGCGCCTGAGTGTATTTCCTATCAAAGAATATGCCGTGTGCAACTTTCTCTCAGACCTAACCCCCAACCCCTTCCCTTGTAGGGAAGGGGAGCAATAATCAAAGCCTCTCGACCTTTCGGGGAGAGGTTTGGAGAGGGGTTTAAAAAAAATGAACTAGGCTAAAAGCCTTATACTTATTGCCTATTGCCTTATCACAACGACAATTATTTACGCCCGCTTCCTTATACACAACATGATCTTTTTGTAAAGTGCGTGAATTAAACTTTGAATTTCGGATATAAATTTTAAGGTGTCGGTGAATTCAGCTATCGTGGAAAGTAGTAATAATTTTTGGGAAAGCATCAAATACCTTCGTTGATGCAGATAGTTTGGCTGCCAAGGAATGATCTGGAAATGGGGCTTTAGACTATTAATTTTATTCTTGGGGCTGGGGTTACTGTTGGATCTCGGTTCCCGCATCGGAGCAGAGATTTTTTGGTTTCAGGAAGTCGGCTACCTCCAGGTATTTTTGTTGAGGGTGATGACTCGTGGTGTTTTGTGGGTAGCAGTAGCTGGGATAACTGCTGTCTATCTACTGCTAAATCTGGGTTTAGCACAACGGCTAAAATATTCCCAGTCTCTGAAGATTGAGGAAGTTAAGCATGAGGAAGCAAAACTCACGAGTGAATTAACAAATTTTCTCAGCCCTCATTATTCAAGACGCGACGAAAGCCGGCTACTTACACCGCAACGCTTTAAAAAATTGAGATTGCGCGGGTTATTACCCCTAACCCTGATATTGAGCTTGTTGATCGGGGTGATGTTGGTTCACTATGGTCAAATTGTTCTTTCTTACTGGCATTCTCCAGTTAATCCGGCTAGTCTACCCATTCCCGCCCTATTTCGACCAGAGACAATCTGGCAACTTTTGAGGCAGATTTTCTCTCAAGTTTGGTATCTCGGTTTAATTGGGGGAGTAGCGATCGCAATTCTAATCTATCCCCAATTTTTACTTACTGCGATCGCGGTTATACTCAGTCCCATTTTTGCATTCATCCTATTCCAACACTGGCCAAAGGTGCTGCAATATTTCCACCCCACCCCTTTCAACAGCACTGACCCTTTATTTGGTCGAGATATCAGCTTTTACATATTTTCTTTACCCCTTTGGGAACTGCTAGAACTCTGGCTGATGGGATTATGTTTGTATGGTTTCGTCGCCGTTACCCTTACTTATCTTTTGTCGGCGGATAGTTTAAGTCAGGGGATTTTCCCTGGTTTTTCGCCTCAGCAGCAGCGTCATTTATTCGGTATGGGTGGTTTATTAATGTTGGTAGTGGCTTTGAGTTATTGGCAAAGTCGCTATGAACTTGTGTATTCTAGCCGTGGTGTAAGTTATGGTGCTAGCTATACAGATGTGACAGCCCAGTTGCCAGCTTATACCATATTGTGTGTTGTGGCAGTAGCGATCGCCTTTTACCTACTTTGGCGAACGTTTTTCTGGAAACCCAAATCTCGGTATCGTTCCTTGGTATTTTACGGGTTGGGGATTTATTTAGTATTAGTTGTAGCGGCTGGCGTTGTTTTACCAACGGTAGTGCAATATTTAATTGTCCAACCTAATGAGTTGCAGCGAGAGCAACCCTACATTCAACGGACTATCGCCTTGACTCGTCAAGCGTTCGATTTAGAAGCGATCGATTCCACAGGCTTCAACCCTCAAGGAACACTGACTGAAGCTGATATTCAAAAGAATGACTTGACAATTCGGAATATCCGCCTTTGGGATCAGCGACCACTGTTAGAAACTAACCGTCAACTGCAACAAATTCGGCCGTATTATCGGTTCCCTGATGCCGATATTGATCGGTATACTCTAAAAACAGATGTAACTTCACCTCGACCATCAGCGCCCCAAAAGTCATCAGAACCGAAGCAGGAAGCGGATGAAGCAACAGAACGGCGGCAGGTACTGATTGCCGCACGAGAATTAGACTACACTGGCGTACCACAGGAAGCTCAAACATGGGTTAACCGCCATTTAATTTATACCCACGGTTTCGGGTTTACTGTTAGCCCAGTTAATACAGTTGGGCCGGGTGGTCTACCAGAATATTTTGTCAAAGATATTAGTGGTAATAGTAGCGCCCTCACAACTTCCAGTCCAGCCATTCGCGAAAGTATTCCCATTGGGCAACCCCGAATCTATTACGGTGAAATAGACAATACCTACGTAATGACTGGCACAAGAGTTAGAGAGTTAGATTACCCTAGTGGTAGTGATAATGTTTACAACTCTTACGAGGGTCTAGGTGGCATTGAAATCGGTTCAGCATGGCGACGGTGGTTATTTGCCATGCATTTGAAAGATTGGCAGATGGTGCTGACGCAGGACTTTTTACCAGAGACAAAATTGCTACTGCGGCGAAATGTCAAGCAAAGAATTCAAGCGATCGCACCTTTTTTGAAATTTGACAGCGATCCCTATTTAGTAGCTGCTGCTGCTAATGAAGATTTCCCCAGTAATCCCAGTTATCTTTACTGGATTATTGATGCCTACACGACGAGCGATCGCTATCCTTATTCAGATACTGGCAGCGATGGGATCAACTACATTCGCAATTCTATCAAAGTAGTAATTGATGCCTACAACGGTACTGTCAATTTTTATATTGCCGATCCCAGCGACCCAATCATTGCCACTTGGTCGGGGATATTTCCCCAAATGTTTAAACCGCTCAGTACAATGCCTGTTAATCTCCGCAGTCATACCCGCTATCCGGTGGATTTTTTCAAAATTCAATCTGAGCGGTTGATGACCTATCACATGACCGATCCCCAGGTATTTTACAATCGGGAAGACCAGTGGCAGATTCCTAATGAAATCTATGGCAGTGAAACTCGTCCGGTAGAGCCATACTATTTGATTACTAGTCTACCCACTGCACCTGTTGTTGGCGCAACCTCTCGTACAGAAGAGTTTATTCTGTTTCTACCCTATACTCCTAGACAACGGACTAATTTAATCGCTTGGTTAGCCGCGCGATCGGATGGTGTTAATTACGGTAAGTTATTGTTATATACTTTTCCAAAAGAAAGGCTGGTCTATGGTACAGAGCAAATCGAGGCGCGGATCAACCAAGACCCGGTAATTTCTCAGCAAATTTCCCTGTGGAATCGCCAAGGGTCGAAAGCTATTCAAGGCAATCTATTAGTAATTCCCATTGAGCAATCGCTGCTTTATGTCGAGCCAATCTATTTAGAAGCCACACAGAATAGTCTGCCAACTCTGGTGCGGGTAGTTGTGGCTTACGAAAACCGGATTGTCATGGCCCAAACCTTAGAACAAGCCTTACAGGGAATTTTTAAACCAGAAGTTACGCCACCCCCTGCAATTATCCGTCCCTTTGAAGAAGCAGCCCCTCCTGGTTAAAGGATTCTAAAACACATAGCAGGCGACAAAGAGAGATCGCCATTAACAAAATTTATTGCAACAGACATAGTTTAATGGTTCAACATAATGTAATAGACACTAAAAGTTAATGGACATGCTACAAAATAACCAACTAGAGATCCGCCACATTAGTCCTGAAGTGAGGCAGTTGATTAAAATGTACGCGGATGTTAATAGCTGTACGCAGTCTGAGATGTTGGAACGCATTATTTTGGAGTGGAACGCCCAACAAAGCGAGAGCGAAAGACCGCCAGGAGACGAAGATGAATAGCTTTCTACTACAATTTTTAGTCTACTTATAGCGAAAGCCTTTGATTAATTTGGCTCTCTAGCTCAAGAAAAATTTTTCCGAGATTGGGTCTTTTTTGAGGGATTGAATAAAATCCCTCAAAGTCATCATGCTGCCCGTTAAGGTGAATTTGGGAGTACCATTTGGAGCAACGATTCTCACTTCGCCGTCTTGGATCTGAATCTTATTTTTAATGCTATCCCATAGAGTATCAAAGCTCTCATCATCCTTGCAACCATTGGCTTCAAGGAATCTTTGGCGTACTTCTGTTTTTAATGCGAGTGCTTCTGCTGCTTGAGTCCGTGCCTCAAAGTGCTTAACTACATCTTCATAACCACTTTCCCTGAGAGTTTTGTTTTCAGCCTGAACTTGCTCTAACTGAGTTTTTATGGTTTGCAGTTGGGACGCTAAAGCGGCTGATTTATGATATTCAAGTTTTAAGGCTTGCTTTGCATTGGCTAACAAGGTTTTATAATCTAGCTGATCTGGATCTTGATTTTTTTCAGATTGCATTTTTATCTCTCGATCAACAGATTTTAGGTGAAAAACCCTCGTCAGTTATATTACAAAAACTGGCGAGAGTTTAGTAAATATTATGTGGGTTATCTAAGTATTATTTATTTCACCAATAATGGTGTTTCAGAGGTAGGATTTTCCTGAATACTACTCAAACAAGAACTAATGTGCAAGCGGATAGCACGTTCATAAACACTAGTCTGCTGAGTTCGTACCCCTACAGCCTGATATATTAAGCTAACTTCTGGGAATTCAGACCAATACATCAAAAAAATGTCTTTAGCTGGAGTAATAATTTCATAATTATTCTCTTGTCTTTTCTTTCTGAGTTTACAATTATTTAGTTGTAATTTTTGTCTGAATAGTTGTTCAAATTCTGAAATTAAATCTGAAGTAGTTTTCATGTGTTATCCACGTTAAAACGTGTTAAGGATGCAAAGACTATCTGATGATATTACTAAGTATGACACTTCAGATACCTCTTACAATATAGTGTATCAGTTATCGAGTATTTGAGAATTTGAGGTTACTTATCCGTTCTCATGATTAAATAAGAGGTCTAGGGACTAGGGAAGACTGGAGACTGGGAAAATAGTTAGTAGAGACACCCTGATAATGACACCGCTAAATACCTACAGGCTACAGCCTGGGACTTCAAGACCCTCTGCAAAACTGATTAATTCCAAATACTCTGGATTTTCTACAAACTTTTTAGCAGCCAGCAATCCAGCAATGCTCCAAGTTTGATAAATTCTGGCTTCTTTGCCAATTAAACGGCCATTGTTGCCATCGTAGTATTCAGGGAATTTATCCTTCAATAAACGCCTTTCGGCAATAGCGATCGCAGCTTGAGCAAGTTCTGTTCGACCTGCTTTCTGCGCCGCCGACGCAAATAACCACAGTAAGACTGGCCAGTTGCCACCGTTGTGATAAGACCAAGCCCTGTTTTTAGAGTCACATCCTGTAACAATTCTCCACTCTAACCCTTCTAAAGCGGGAAAGCAAATTTTAACAGGCATATAGCCGATCAAGTCTTGCCAACGTTGGGCGAATAAATTCATAATGCTTTGAGATTCTTTTTCGCTTGCTAAGGAAGTTAAGATTGCCATCAGATTTCCCAGAGCAAAAAAGCGAAAATCAATCCGTCCCGGTCCTAGATTTCCCGCTAAATATCCTCCCGTTTCTGGCAACCATTCGGTCAACCAACCAGGAATTGATTCTGAGTTGATGTTGAATTTATTAACAATTTCTTTACCAAATTCGTTATCTTTGTAACGATAGATTTCCCCCAATCGCTTCAGGTCTAGCCAATAATAGTTGCGGATATGATATTTCAAAGATCCCAATCGCCTATTGACTTTGCCGAGGTAAGTATCGCCATCCCCATCTGGTAAAAGCAATTCACTAGCAGCCCTCAAGGACGCATAAAATAACACCTGAATTTCTAGAGGATGTTCGTAGACTCCCATACGACGGTCAATCATAAACGCGCCATCGGGAACTAACATTGTTGGGTACATGGAAAACCGATGTACTAAGCAAAGATCCAAAATTAGTTTGATTCCGGCTTGAAAATCGGGCTGACGAGCTAGTGACAAATCGCCTGTAGCTTTTTCATAAGCTCGTAGCAGGAGAATCCACCACATACAAGAATCAATCGGGGGAACACGAGCGATCGCCAATTCACCAAAATCAGCGACCAAAAATTCCTCATTCCCCCTAGAATGTACTTTGAAACTGGCAGGCATTAATCCCGCTCCCGGTTCAAAGCAGTCTATCTGCTTTTCATGACTTTGTAATTTCAGTGTTTCTACTAAGAAGTTACGCACAATCTCTGGTTTCCCATACATGAGAAACACTAAGGCAGAAGGGACAAAATCGCGGAGAAAGCACTGGTCATAATTGAGTGCATCTGCCTCTGGATCGTGAGCGGCTACAGTCCCAATGGGTTTTCCCTGGTAATAAATTATCGACTCTTCCAATAATTCCCAAGCTTCTGCTTCCAGTTGACTGTTCTTATCGATGGCGCTAGTCATGGGTATTTAATTCCACTAATGGTATGTATCGGCTTAATTGTGGAAAGCACGCGCCAGCCTAACCTCAAGCTGACCAAGTTTCCCGGAAGTCAGCATACAGAGTCAATCCGCCATCTACAAATAGTGTTTGTCCGGTGATGTAGGCGGCTTCATCCGAAGCTAAAAAAGCTGCTGCGGCTGCCATCTCCTCTGAGGTGCCAGCACGCCCCATTGGAATGTGACTTTCCACGATCGCCTTTTTTTCGGGGTCATCTATCCAGTCTTGATTTATTGGTGTGATTGTTGCTCCGGGGGCAATGGAGTTGACACGAATACCTCGGTTAGCATATTCCAATGCTAAGGTTTTGGTCAGGTTTTCCATCCCGCCTTTGCTAATGGAATAGCTGATATACATCGGTCGCGGAATAATTTCGTGAACGCTGGAAATATTAATAATCACCCCCGAACGATTTAGAGATAGGAGGTGTTTAATAGTTTCACGAGCGCAGAGATAAGCACCCCGGAGATTGACTGCAATTACTCGGTCAAAGTCTGCTGTTGTAACTTCGTGGGATGGACTTTCTATTTGAATCCCAGCATTGTTAATTAGAATATCTAAACTGCCAAATTCCTTTACTACGGTGTTGACCATCTCGATAATGTCTGATTCTTGGGAGACATCACCCTGAAGCAGTAGTGACTTCACACCACAATTTTCGATATTTCCACAGGCTTTTTGCAATGCCATTTCTTCTGTGTCTACCGCCGCTTCTGGGCTTTTGCGGTAATTGATGGCGATGTTGCACCCTTCTTGAGCGAGTCTGATAGCGATCGCCTGACCAATTCCTGAAGTTGCACCTGTAATTAAAGCATTCTTTCCCTTTAACCCTATCATATTTCCTGACCTTGCTTGAATTTGAACTTAGTCAAACAATTTTGAATTTTAGATTATTCTTTTAAATATCTAAAATTGTTTTGTCAACCCCCAATGGAGGTAATTTAAAGTTAAAAAATTTGAATTTATCGAAACAGAATTCAGGAGTCAGGAGCCAGAATTCAGTTGGGTATTCTGTACGACTGGTGGATAACGCAGCGTAAACCCTGCGGCATAGCAACGCTATTAGCAAGGAACGAGCGTCTTGGTTCTGACTCCTGAATTCTGACTTCTGAATTCTGAATTCTTCTTCAAGAAATAAATTCTTAAAAATTAGGCTACAGATCCAAGAGATGGAAACTCAACTTGAATCTGATGCCTCTTAATTACGAATTGGTTAGTTAGTTTCTATCGCAAATTCGCTGGTACTTGTTCAGGAACTACCCAGTAATAAATAGTTTTTCCCTCTACATTTAGAGTCTGCTGTGGTTTCCAATCGCCCATATCGAAGGCGTGGGAGACAATGCGACTACCAGGTTTGAGTTCTTTCAACAGCTTCGGACGGAGTTTAGCATTAACCTCTGGCAGTAAGTAAAGTGTAACTACTGTTGCTTCACTAAAATCAGTGGTGAACAAGTCTTGTTGCACAAACTTGACGTGATCGGTTACTCCTGCTTTCTGAGCATTATCATTAGCTTCTTTAATGCGTTCAGGATTGATATCTATGCCAACACCACGCGTACCAAACTTTTGTGCCGCAGTGTTGACAATTCTTCCGTCACCACTACCAAGGTCATAAAGCACATCATTCTTACCCACTTTTGCCACTTGCAACATTGCATCTACTACTGGTTGTGGTGTAGGTACATAAGGAACATCTCCAGGACGTTCTTGGACTTGAGTTGTGGGAGTTGTCGCCGATGGTGTTTCGGTTTCGGTCTGATTTGTTAAAGTAGAAGGTTGTTGTGTTCCGGTTTCCAAATCTTGTTGTTGCGGCGTACACCCAGCAATTCCTAAACTGGTAACACTAACGCCTGTAACCAGTAAAAACAGAATTTTTTTGAAGTTCATGAATTTTCTCCTTTGTCAATAGTTATTGGGTATTGGGTATGGGGGCATTGGGCATGGAGAAAAGACAAGATAGACAAGGAAGAGGGGGGAGATAAAGGAGATGCCTGTCCCCTTGTCTCCCCTGCTCCCCTGCTCACTCATCTCACGTCCTACCTTGGCGATAGTTATTCCAGAACAACAGGGGGATACCTGCTGCGACAACTAAAACACCTGCAATTGCTCCCACGCCTGTATAAACCAAGCTGGAATAAAGCAAGTAACCGCAGACGGCACAAAAGAGCAATGGTGTAAAAGGATAAAATGGCACACGGAATGGTCGTGCTATGTGGGGTTCACGGATTCGCAACACCAGCAGAGATATGCCAGAAAGCAAGAAAAAGAACCAAAATATTGGGGCGGTATAATCCACCATTGTTTGAAAACCTTTGCGGGTGAGCGTGCCTAAAAGAACCAGTGCTAAAGCGATCGCTGCTTGCAAGAATAAGGCATAGGTGGGACTACTTGGACGCTGTTTCCAGTGTCCCATAAAAGCAAATAGCGAAAAATCCTGTCCCAGTGCATAGTTGGTACGCGCTCCGGTAAAGATTGTGGCGTTGGTTGCTCCTAAAGTAGCGATCGCAATCAATACACTAATAAACAAGGCTCCCGGTGCGCCCCAAAGAGAGCGCATTAAATCTGCGGCTACTGCTTCCGACTGGGCCATGTTTGCTAATCCTAGTCCCCGTAGGTAAGCCAGATTGATTAGCAAATAAATGGCTGTGATGATCCCAATACTCCACATTAGCGATCGCACTATATTGCGTCGTCCATCTTGAATTTCTGCGGAGATGTAAGCTGCTTCATTCCAACCGCCGTAAGACAACAACACAAACACCATCGCTAATCCCCAGGTTCCTGATGATGGAGACTCTACAGGGAGAGCAGAATTAGGAATGGCGGTAAGCCCAAGAATCACTACCAGCAATAAACCCAGAACTTTCGCTGCACTTAGCAAGTTTTGCGTCCACTTCCCCTGCTGCAAACCGATGATGTTCAAAGCAGTTAAAAGTGCGATCGCGATCGCTGCATAAATAGAAGACGAAAACGTTCCTAGCCGCCATATCTGAGAAACATAATCGCCAAAAACAAATGCCAACAGAGCAATGGAACCAGTTTGAATTACTGTCATCCGCGCCCAGGCAAATAAAAAGGCAACTCCCCGCCCGAATGCACGTTTCAAATAATAGTAAGTACCACCAACATCGGGATAGACAGTTGCCAACTCTGCATAGCACAGCGCTCCTACCAGAGATACCACACCGCCAATTAGCCAAAAAAGCAGTACAGCAATATTACTACCTGCTTGATTTGCCACTAAAGCCGGGGTTTCAAAAATCCCTGCCCCGATGACAATACCGACAATCAGAGCCACTGCATCTGGTAATGTCAACGATGGCTTGGGTGTTGCTACTTCAGTTGTTGCTGTCTGCTGAAGCAAACTGTAGTCTTTACGTCTACTCACGTCACTTCCTTACTAGTGTTGAGTGGGAACTCTCCGCTTTGTTTCATCTTTTTTTGCACTGTTTTACCTATGTCTCTATGGTTAAAAACAAATGTGACTCAAAAATGACAATCATCAGTGAGATGTCTTCAAGCGGTAATATCCATCTCGCCACATTCAGATCAATGTACCTACAGCGATCGCTTCAATTTTGCTTTTCATAGCAAGGTGGGGAGAATGTCAAATTAATCTAGAGAATGATTGACTAATAGTGGTTAATCATGCCTTGCTTCGATAAGCAGGTAGATGATCTAGTAATCACCTAAAATTTGAGATTAGTAGGGATTAACGAGTAATAAATCATAAAAATCTCTTTTTACTCTTAATTTTTTAGTATCTACTACTGGGAAAAAGTAGAATATCGATTAATTCACCCACAACCAAACCTAATACTGCTATAACCGTTAAAATCCAGAATGAATCTAGCTTGTTCAAACCAGAAAAGCGCATTTCCAAATCAGCTAAAATCGTAGTTGCTAAAGGTATGAGAAAAAGCCTTAATAATAGCGACCAAGTTGCTACAAAAGCAATTGATATACTTAAAAATAATATGACAGCTAAAGTTTGAGATCCAAATTCAACTAAACGCTCTAACCAAGAAGTACTCTTTCGCACAATAACTATAACCATAGCAGCCACAAAAGCTCCTACTAACCAAACAATATGATTAGCAGCAAGATACCATCCCAGGAGAGTGTAAGCTAGCCATAGTAATACTAAAGGCATAAAAGGAATCCTGTTAAAAAATTCCACATTCATACTGTCAAGGCTTATAAAAATACCAAGTTAATATCTTAATTGTAGTCAAAGATACGCTTTTTTTATCCTCTTGATGTATTGGGAAGGGGGAAAATTCAAAGTCTCTCTCCTCTTAGGAGAGAGGTTTTCCAGATGCCGTGAAAAGTCAGGATATGATGCGATCGCTTCTAGCTTAAAGTTCAGATAATCAAGCTTATCCAGCAATAAGAATATCTTGATATACGTATGCCTTTTAAATACAAGTTATATTTAAGACAAAAAATTGAATAGTCTAAGAACAACAGTACTATATTTTAAAAATACTAACGATATATAAGTAAATGGACTTTGACTCTCAGCTATTTGCGATGAAATTTCATAGAGAGGTAGTTACGATTCACTGTGTACAACTTTGATAACTGTCCACAATACAGTTGCATGTCTCAAGCTCATGGTAATATTATTTTACTGTCAGGAGATATTATTTATACATCAACTTACGACCATGCTGAAACAGCTAGTCAGGCGTGCTACCTCCAAAAAACAAAAAGTTATTCAACCCAGCAAGGAAATCACCAAAAGCATCAATGTGCAAAGCACAGAGCTTTTGAAACTCTGCTTATATAAGATACTAAAGAGCTAAAAAAGCCCTTTTTTAGGAATCATGATAGCCAGTGAAGAAGGCATAAAAACCTCTTAGCATCGGCAAAAATTTAGACAACAGTAAATATAAAAGTGTTGACGCAATGTCAAGGGTTTTTTGTATACGTAAAAGTAACAGAAAGCAAATTTTTTGTTGCCAAGAAAACATTAAGATTGTGTCTTTTCTTTAGATACTGATTATCTTTGTGTTTAGTTACCTATATATAAAATTCCTATTTGACTGGTGAAAACTTAAGCGACCTCGATCAAATGAAGCAAACACTTAAATTTAACAAATGGTTTAGGACTGCTAAATCAATCCTGATTTAGTAACGACTTGATTATTGACAACGTAAGTAAAAGTAACAGGTAAAACATGAATATCATTGTTCGTTTGATTGGAGCGATCGCTCTCCAAGTGTCTGTATTGGCTGCAATGTCTAGCATGGCAATGTCTGCTGACAAGCCCCTGCGCCTCCGTATCCAGGAGGCTGCTGCTGTATCTCAACGGAAAACAACACAGAGGATTTGCTCTTTAGATCCCATTGAAGATTTATTACCTCCACCACAGACTAAGGGCAATAATTCTTTGCTTTCTTACCTTGCTGAACAAGGTTTTACCCAAAATAAAGAGGGTTCTTGGGTCTGTTATGCGAACGATCCGAAAAAAGAAGGGCGTTACTTTACTCTGTTTAAGGTTAAACGAGTTGATAACAGGCTCATAGCAAGTTCCTTTCTAGATGAGGGCAGTCTGATTGAGGGGCAAGAAAATCGTAGCTTGAACTTCTTTATGATGCTGATCGAGCATCATCTGAATACGACTCAAGAGAACCGCAAAGGTATACGTAGATATTTAGAAGCCTTCGTTTCTTTAGTAAAGCAAGGGAAGATCAAACCTACACGTCGTGCGTTTCTTTTCGATCAACCAAATCGGGGAATGGTCTTATATCACACACTCTCATCAGGAAATCTTAAAGGTACCGGAATCACGATCAACATTTATTTACCTAAGAGTTGAATTCGGGAGTGGGGATTGGTGACTGAGGGTTGGGGACTGGAGATTGGGGAGAAGAACCAATACCGAATTCTCAACCCAATTAAATTGCTGTGTTTACTGGAGGTGCATCTTGCCTAAATCAATTTTTCAAAGAATTGCAATATCGAAAGCGGTTCGTTTTGCAACAATCGCATTCTCATCTCTTGCAGTAGGACTCACTACGTGTCAGTCTGCTTTTGGACAACTCAATATTGGACGCTATGGTATCCAACAAGGACTGGAGCCTGAGTATCTCCAGTACCAAATCAATAACCAGAATTTGAACCAGATGCGAGTCATTCCTGGATGTGAGGTGGGATTTGGTCTGACCTGCAATAAAACTGGATCGGTAATCCAACGATTAGTGGAATTAAACGGTGGTAGTACTTATCAAAACCTCCTGATTCGAGCAGCCGGTGGGGAGAAAAATTTCCAGAATTTCGCTAGGTTTTACGATAACAATCCCAATCTCCCTGCGGTGCCTTTCGCCTCTTTTTGGAGAAACGAATCCCCCGCAATCATGGATAGCTCTCAATACCTTCTTGGACAACATTTTGGTCGCAATCCAGTAGAAGGACTCGGACTAGTAACAAACCAGTTCTACTGGTCTCCATACTCAGGAGGCAATAACTCGGTCAGCCTCCGTGATGGACTACTAGACTTGAAATTCTCATACGGACGACTGCTGTTTGAGGAAGCCTCAAAAATTTCCAACATTAAGGAGCAAATTCAATCTTTAGGTCTGTCACCAGAGATGACGAATTTTTATATAAATAAAATCTCTACAGGCTTAGATGCGTTGAATTCTGGAGATCCAAACCAACTCGAAAAGAGGGTTTTTGAGCTACTATCCTACCCATACTCCGAAGATGGTGGGGAACTCGGACGACCCAACAACGCGATTCCAGAAGAATTTAATCAGCTTTTGGGAGAAGATATCCCAGGAGATATGTTGGTTAGTGACAGTCCAGTACCGTTGGATGGAGAAACAATAGCCTTTGATATCCCTGGCTCTGAGGGAGAAGTCTTCGTAGCAGACAGCCCTGATTCCTTTCCACTCTGGCCACTAGGAATTGGAGCTCTTGTTATAGCGATGATTCTATTAATGGGCGATACTTCTTCAGGCGAAACATCTATTCCTCCAGAAAATACACCTATACCTACACTTACACCTCCACCTACACCTTTATCTCTCACCAGCAAAGGCGAATGCGATCTGACTCCTAGTGGTAGTGGCTCCGATCACACACAGATCATTGAGATTCCGTGTAATGTTACTCCTAAACCCCCTACGGAAGTGAAGAAGGTAGTGGAGCCATCAATGATCAAAGCGCTTGTATTGCTAATCGTTCTACTATACATAGTTCGTTCTAAACATCGGTCTTTAAAAATCCGTAATTCATAATTAGACATCTGTAAAAAAGAATGTATAGGGGTAGCAGCGCTATGAATAAAGCTACCTCTAGAGGTAGCTTTATAAAGATTTCTATAAGCGGTTTGATATCCTTGATGGTATTGCTAACGAGGTTGTTGTGATGAAAGTTGCCATCGCCTGTTAATCTGCGGCCAATTCACAACATTCCACCAATTATTCAAATACTCAGCCCGACGGTTGCGATATTTAAGGTAATAAGCATGTTCCCATAGATCGTTACCCATAATCGGATAGAAACCATCCATAATTGGGTTATCCTGATTTGCTGTAGTAACAATCTGGAGTTGATTTTGAGGATTGCGTACTAGCCAAACCCAACCACTACCAAAGCGAGCGGCACCTGCTGCGTTAAACTGTTTTTTAAAGGCATCAAAACTGCCAAAAGTTTGGTTAATTTCTTGAGCGATCGCTCCCGTTGGTTGTCCACCACTGTCGGGACTCATCAGTTGCCAAAAAATCGTGTGATTGAGATGACCACCACCGTTATTACGTACTTTTGTCCGAATATCTTCAGGTACACTATTCAAATCCACTAATAAAGCTTCAACACTTCTTTTTTGCAAATCTGGGTACTGCTTTAATGCATCATTTAAGTTCTTGACGTAGCTAGCGTGGTGTGCATCATGATGCAATTTCATCGTTTCAGCATCAATAGCTTTTCCTAATGCCCCATAACCATAAGGCAATGGTGGTAGCTGTGCAGGAAAAGCGCTTAGTGACCTATTAGGATAAGCTACAGGGGGAAATGACCTAGCAGGCGTTGGTGTTGGTGTAGAAGATTGTGCCTCAGCTATTAGTACTGGTTGATGAGAAATTAGCAGAATTGCCAGCACAATTGTTGTGAAGAAAAAAACTATTTTTTTTCGCAAAAATCTTATCATAAATTGTAGCCTCAAAATCAATATTATTGGCTTGCAATCTGATGAGAGGCTATTCTTTAATAGCCCACTTAACCCAGATATATATACTACTTTATCAGGTAATTAGAGCAAAAAATTATCAAAATAATAGAATTAATCACTACAAGTGTATAGGGCTATTTAACACACCCTAAAATCTCCATTGCCAGCGAAAATTATTTAATAAATAAATTTCTAATACAACCATCATTGCATTCAAGATTTTTATAAAAAAAATAACTGAAAAGTGATACAGCTTTAATGTCTAGAAAATTTTAAGAATATTTTTAGATTTATCTTAACATAGAAATATCCAGTTATAAGTCCATTCTCTAATTTATTCCCTTGGGTATATAACTTAAAATAACAAGCAAAACTCTTGGCAGATATAGGCGAAGTCTTATTTTGCTAAACCTATAATTAAACCATTGTAAACATTAAAATATGTGCTACTGACAGTTGTGTAGTGATTGTTAGTTAATTAAAATACACATGAAACAATCTAATCCATAAATACCCTTATTGTTCAAAGCTTGTTGATATCTACATATCTAATATGAACAAATATGGATAATTTTTAAGTTTGTTATGGTTCTAAATTTCTAGTTAACCGACTATCAAAAATCAAGTTAGTAAATACATATAGGAAAAGGTAAATAATATGTATCACGATCTAATTTTGCAAAAAACTGTAGTAGCCAATAGTAATTTACATCAAGGAAACTTGAGTGAAGCAAGAAATGAACAAGCACAAACGCATGAATTAAGCATCCCCGATCTAGCGATATCCTTATCTCCTGTTGGCTTTCTAATTGGTTGGGTAGTTTTTTTTCTAATATTGCAAAAAATCCGGGCATTTTTAGATGAAAAAATGGTTATCTCTATTAACGGTTTACACAAACTTCCCTGTAAAAAGTGTCGATTTTATTCAAATAATCATTATCTAAAATGTGCAGTCAATCCTTCTGTTGTTCTTACCGGAGAAGCCATGAATTGTTCTGAATACTCACCCAATAGCAAAAAAGGTTCCTCCAAAAATCCTTTTGACTAGACATAATTTTGTAGTAACAATCTTCGTAATCTACCGCAACACTTTAAGATGGTATGTTACGAATTTTCCATTATTCAGTTTATTTTGATGCCTTTAATCTGTCTGTAGATAGATGCAATATTGTGAGCATCATCAATGCCGCGATGATGTGTACCTTTCAATTCTATCCCTAGCTCATTGAGAGCTTGTGCCATACCAAATTTTTTAGATACGCCAAGATATTCTGAAAATTCCTCTTTGATATTTATGTGTTCTGAAGTAAAAGGATAAGGGAAATTATGAAACGCGCAATCTTGAATAAATTGCTTTTTGTCATAATTACCCCAAGAACAAAAAATATGATTGGGAAATGAATAAATCAATTCTTTAAATCGAGAAATTGCCTCAATGAATTTTGGTGCTTCATCAACATCTTGCTGCCGAATACTAGTCAGTTCGGTACAAAAATCTGTCAGTTGTGGATGTCTCACAGGTTGGATGAATTGCTGAAACTCAGAATCAATTTCCCATGTTGCTCGATTGAGCATCACCGCACCGATTTCAATGATTTCCATTTCGTGACGAGGAATAGTCTTCTTGTCACAGCACGTAGCCTCCAGATCGACTATCAAATAATAGTGGGATATTTGAGTTTGCATATTAAGTAACAAATTCGGGGAACATTAGTAATTATTTATACTTGTTTTTGAAAAATGACACAATTAGTACTTGTGATCTAATTGTATTAAGTATACTACAAAAGCGTAATGCTTCCAGCTTTTTATCTATTTGCGCCACAATCCCTTGTAGGATTTCACATCTATATGCGACTACTATACTTAGAGAAAGGAAATTTAGATTGATGAAAAAGGTTTAACCCAACGGAGTTTAATCGCAAGATCAAGAGCGATCGCAGCAAATGCAAACCACAATAAACTTTCTGCCGCTAATACCAAAAAAGGCCAAATTGTGATGTCTAAATTCAACCCAAGCTCTATCTGAGTCAATCCACGCACCAAACCAAAGGCCAGAACCCCACCAGCTTTAAGTTGGGGATTTTTATCTGAGCGGATGATATAGCGGTAGGTGACACCAAATAGTAAGCCACTAAAAGTTGCGATTGCACCACTCACCCACAAGTACCAGTTAATATTACTGTGCAGACTTGCAAGGATCTGAAAATACTTTGCTAGTACAAAAGTATTCAAAACACTGAGAAGTACAAAAGCAAAACACACAGAGAAACCTCCCAGTATTCCAGCTTTGAGGGATTCTATGCGTTCTGCCATTAATTGAGGATCTAAAATTGGATTCACTCTATATATAAATTAGTGATTAGATATTGGAGAAATTTTTCCTTGTCTCCAGTATGATAAATGCTAGAGCAACTTTGTAATTAATTAAATGCTTCTATTCTATGGGAATTTTGATGATAAATTCGGTTCCCTTACCTGGTTGAGAATTTACATCTAATACACCTTTGTGTTTTTCTACAACTATTTCATAAGCGATCGACAAGCCAAGTCCAGTGCCTTTACCAACGGTTTTTGTGGTAAACAACGGCTCAAACAACCGTTGTTTAAGCCGTTCAGGAATACCAATCCCATTGTCAGCAATCCGAATTATAACCAATTGTTCAGAATCTATTTCTGTTGCAATTTTAATCTCAGGAATTAGATTGCTCATTTTGCCTTGCATTATAGCTTCATCAAGGGCATCAATTGCATTTGCCAGAATGTTCATAAATACTTGATTCATTTGACCTAAATAGCAGTGTACCTCTGGTAATACTCCATAACTTTTAATAACTTCAATACCGGGACGATCACCGTTAGCTTTGAAGCGGTGTTGCAAAATCATTAGTGTACTATCTAGTCCTTGGTGCAAATCAGCAGGTATTTTTGTATCACTATCCGAGCGAGAGAAGTTGCGGAGTGAATTGGAAAGATCCTGAATTCGTTCACTTCCTAGCTGAAGTGAGTTCACAATTTTTACCATATCTTCGAGAACGAAGTTCAAATCCAAGTTCTCAATCGCAGTGGTAATTTTAGCTGTTGGGTTGGGATACTCTTGTTCATACAGTAGGAGCAACTCGGTTACTCCTGTAATGTATTCTTCCAAGGGTGGAATATTGCTGGAAATAAAATTGATGGGGTTGTTGATTTCATGGCCAATACCAGCGATTAACTCTCCGAGTGTTGATAGTTTTTCTTGCTGTACCAGTTGAACTTGAGCTTGTTGCAAAGCCTTGGTGCGATCACTAACTTGTTGTTCCAAAGATTCAGTCAATTTTTTGAGTTGCAAATGTACGCGCACTCTAGCAATGACTTCCTCTTGTGCAAACGGTTTAGGGATATAATCTACTGCGCCAAGAGAAAATCCCTTCGTTTTGCTTTCCGTATCCGCTAAGGCAGTGGTGAAAATAATCGGAATGTTTTGGGTGGCAGGATTGGCTTTGAGACGACGACAAGTTTCAAATCCATCAATACCCGGCATTTGTACATCCAGCAAAATCAACTCTGGCTGATTGCGTTCAGCCTGAGCGATCGCAGTTTCTCCATCCACTGCAACACGGAAACGAAAACCCTCACTATTGAGCGCTGCACACAGGACAGATAAATTTGTGGGATTATCATCCACAATTAAAATAAATCCGTTATTTAGAAGTTTGATCATGATGAATTGGAAATTGGAATTTAACTGAAATTAAGTAAGTTGGTAGAAATAAACCAAATTATGTTACGAAACGTAAATAGTCTGAAAGTTCTTACTAATGACCAATGACAAAGGATAAATGACAAAGGATAAATGACAGCCCTTGCCAATTAGCTTTAATTGCGCCAACTTACTTAATTGATGTATTTTTCAATAAAAGTTTCCAAACGTTTGAGTTGGAAATTACTAGCAAGCTGCATGAGCTGCTGGGAAAACATGTTTAGCTTCTCATCAGATGCAGAAAGTTTTTCAGCCAGTTCTAAAATATTTTGAATGTCGCCGTCTTGTGATAGTTCGAGTAACTCTTGCAAAACATCTTTGCTAGGATGAATCATCTCATTTTGTTGATTAGAACCATCTTTAGAGATTTTTTTGATAGCATCTACCTTAGCGTCAAAAATCCATTCTAGTTGCAAAAACTGTCGTAGCATTTCCAGCAGATTTTCAGCTTCTACAGGCTTTGGTAAAAAGGCATCTGCACCTACATCAATACTCTTGTGCTGGTCTACTGCAAATACACTTGCTGAGGACGCGATGACAGGAATCTCTTTAAATGGCCCGGACTGACGCAAACGACTAATTAACTCAAATCCATCCAATATCGGCATCACTAAGTCAGTGATAATCATATCCGGTTTGTGGGCTAGAGACTGTACCCATGCCTCCTGACCATTACTAGCTTCTACAACAGTAAACCCAACCGGCTCTAGTAAATTTACAATTACCGATCGGTTTTCCCATTTATCATCCGCAATCAAAATGGTGCGCCTTTGCCCTTGATAACCAATAATAGTTCCCTGCTCAACTACTCTAGAAACCTTTGCCCAGTCTTTAGATTCTGACAAGTTTGCCTCAAACCAGAAAGTGCTACCTTTGCCAAATTGACTTTGCACTTGAATTTGACCACCCATCAACAAAACAATTTTTTGACTGATTGCTAATCCTAAGCCTGTACCTTCAGATTGTCGTTTCTGACTTCCCGCTTGCTCAAAGGGCTGGAAGATTTTTTCGGCTTGTTCAGGGGTTATGCCAGTGCCAGTATCTACTACCTCAAAGCGAATTTTGTAGTTAGTTTTTCCATTAGTATTTGATTCTTGATTAATAACCTGAGTTTTGAAAGTGACACTGCCTTGATGAGTAAACTTCATGGCATTACTAAGCAAGTTAATCAATACTTGCCGCAAGCGTTTTTCATCAGCATGAATACCCGTTGGTAAATCAGGATCGATTTCAATGTGAAATGCGATGACTTTTTGTTCTGCCCTGATGCGGCAAATTTCAGTCACGCTATCTATAAAAGCAGGCAAATAGAAATCAACAGGATACAATTCCAACTTTCGGGCTTCGATCTTGGAGAGATCCAGGACATCATTAATTAAGGTTAAAAGATGAGAACCACATTGATAAATAACGCTGAGTCCTTTGCGTCCTTTTTCACTTAAAGATTCTGTGCGTTGGAGAATTTGTGTATAGCCCAAGATGCCGTTAAGAGGTGTGCGTAGTTCATGACTCATGTTGGCCAGAAATTCACTCTTAGCTTGGCTGGAGTTTTGAGCAACTTCTTCTGCTTGACGTAGTTCTTTCTCAATACGCTTGCGCTCGACAATTTCTGTTGAAAGGACTTGATTAATAGCCTCTAACTGGGCTGGGCTGGGTAGTGTCAGAGCTTGAGGCATGAGGTAAAATAACGCAAATGCCGTGTATATTGAAATAATAGCAGTTAAAGCTTTTAAACCACCTGCAATCCAATAGTCTGGATACCAAAGCGTCCAAATATCCATTAAGTGTCCAGTACCGCAGGCAATGATAAAAGCACCAAATAACAAAAAAACTCCATTAAAAGGAACGTCTTTGCGCTTGTAAATGAAGTAAATCAGTAGGAAGGGAATAGAATAATAAGCCAGAGCGATCGTGGCATCAGAAATAATGTGGAGCCAAACTAACCCACTTTGCCAGAGATAACAATGTCCGTGGGGAATAAAACCGTTGGATTGGAAAGAATAGTTGAAAAATGTCGGCATAATACTAGGGGTTGTTGGATTTGAAATATACCCGTAAACCTAGTATTCCCAAACCATCTAGTAGGAAAGCGCGATCGCTATTTTTTTACATTCGTCTTTATTAATGCTTGAAGTGCTAGCTTACCAAGAAAAATGGTGTATATTTTGCTTAGGCGTAGCCCGTCGTAGACATCGACAGCCAAAGTTACAATGCCATTTATAAAAAAATCTCAGCCTGCCCAATCCCTGTATGATAAATATTAGAAACCTTTTGTAATTATTTGAAAAGCGGGACTATGGAGATTTTGACACTAGGTTGGGTATCACTGTTAGTTGTGTTCACTTGGTCAATTGCAATGGTAGTTTGGGGACGTAACGGACTGTAGAGGCATTGTGGAAAGTCCATTTTTGAGTATTTTAGCTTTAGTTGCCGTACTGCTGCTTGTAGTAGTCACCGGTGGTATTGGTTATTTAACCGTGGCAGATTGGCGCGATCGCCGTCGCCGAGATGAAGAGAAACGCACCAGCCGCAGCGCCACTCCCAAGCGGCGATAATTTTCTCGTGGTTGAAAAATGTTCTTGTAGGGACACGATAGTATCGTGTCCCTATATTGTTTTTTGGCATTCTCAGGAAAGAACTGTTACCTTTGCGATCGCAACGGGAATCATGAGATAGAAGACTTTCAATATTTAAAGTCCCACTGGGAATGGAAAACTCCTCTACTACTCAACCCATAGAACCAAATTCAGAACAGCAAGAGTCTCATTCAGATGTGACATACTCCTTGCGTCAGAATGAGCAACAAAAAGCCTTATCTGGAGTTATTGCCCGTATTCGGGAGTCTCTAGACATAGAAACTATCTTCAAAATTACAGTCACTGAAGTTCGCCAACTTCTAAAAAGCGATCGAGTTGGCGTGTTTCGTTTTTATCCTGATTTGGCATGGGAAGGGGAATTTATCTATGAAGATGTGGCAACAGAATGGGATTCGGCATTAGCAGCCAAACTGCGCGACCACTGCTTTAGTGAGGAGTTCGCAGAACTATATCAGCAAGGCCGGATTAAAGCAATGGCTGATATTTATCAAGTTAATGCCAGTGATTGCTACATCCAGATTCTAGAAAAATTCCAAGTACGTGCCAATATAACTGCCCCCTTGATCAAAGGTAAAGATTTATGGGGATTGTTGTGTATTCATCAGTGTGGTAGTCCTCGACAATGGGAAGCATCAGAAATTGAGTTTGTGCAATTAATCGCCGAACATCTAGGGGTTGCTTTACAGCAAGCAGACTACCTAGAACAAGTAAAACTACAATCAGCAGAACTAGCACAAGCAAAAGCCAGAGAAAAAGCAGCCCAATGGCAGAAAACCATAGCCATAACCATTGAGAAAATTCGTCAGTCTCTAGACTTAAAAAGCATTTTCCACACAAGCACCGCAGAACTTAGACAGTTGCTAAATGCTGATCGCGTGGCTATTTATCGCTTCAATCCCGATTGGAGTGGTGAATTCGTGTTTGAATCAGTGGCAGAGGGTTGGATTTCCCTCATTGATGAACAATTGCAGCGGCCGGAATTGAGTGAAAATGTCAGTGAATGTAGCGCCAAAGATTTAGCTAAACCTCCAGTCGCTGATACCTACTTGCAAGATACAGAGGGTGGTAGCTTCAGCCTCTGTGAAGTTTATCGTGTTTGTAATGATATTTATAATTCAGGCTTTAGTGACTGCTACATTAAAATCTTAGAGATATATCAAGCAAGAGCTTATGTGATTATTGCCATTTACCACGGTCAGAAGCTCTGGGGCTTGCTAGCAGCATACCAAAATGCCAGAATCCGTGATTGGCAAAAAGATGAGGTTTACTTGCTTACCCAAGTTGGCACTCAACTAGGTGTGGCTTTGCAGCAAGCAGAATTTATCCAACAAATGCAGATTCAAGCAGCAGATATCAGCAAAGCTGCTGAAAGGCAAAGGGCATTAGCAAACACCGTAGAAAAAATTCGTCAGTCTCTTGATATTGAAGCCATCTTTAAAACCACAACTCAAGAAGTTCGTCGGTTATTAGAAGTGGAACGAGTCGCAATTTACCGCTTCTATCCTGATTGGAGTGGCGAGTTTGTCGCTGATTCTATTGTTGATGGCTGGACACCAATGGTTAAGCCGCAGCCTGTGACAGAAGGCGTTCTTGTGCAAGGAAAGCAAGCGGGTAAGTATGCACGCAATGAAGTTTTTGTCCCAATTTCTCAGGGTGAGAAGCTGTGGGGATTGTTAGTAGCTTATCAAAACTCCCAGCCCCGTTATTGGCAAGATGAGGAAATCAACTTATTGGCACAAGTTGGCGCTCAATTGGGGGTAGCATTACAGCAAGCTGAGTCTTTGAAACAGATGCAGGTACAAGCCCAAAAACTGGCTAAAGCCGCCGAACGAGAACGGAAAGCAGCCGAAAGGGAGAAGGCCCTAGCTGCGACAGTGGAGAAAATTCGCCAGTCTCTTGATATTGATACCATCTTTGCCACCAGTGCAGAAGAAGTCCGACGGCTATTGGAAGTTGATCGAGTGACAATCTATCAATTCAGGACTGATTGGAGTGGCGAATTTGTTGCTGAGTCTTTAGCCCAAGGTTGGACACCAGTAAAGGAAATTTTACCTGTAGTTGCAGATGATTACTTGCAACAAACCCAAGGTGGAAATTTTGCTAATGGTGAAAGTATTGCTATTAAAGATATTTACAGCGCCAACTATTCTATCTGTCATATTACTCTGCTTGAGCTAATGGAGGCTAGGGCATATATAATTGTGCCGATTTTTCAGGGCGAGAAACTTTGGGGATTACTAGCAGCTTATCAAAATCTCAAACCGCGTGATTGGCAAAAAGATGAGGTAGATTTGCTGATGCAAATTGGTACTCAATTAGGGGTAGGACTTCAGCAAGCGGAATTACTTGAACAAACTCAACGTCAAAAAGAAGAACTTACTCAGACTCTTAAAGAATTACAAAACACTCAGAGCCAATTGATTCAAAGTGAAAAAATGGCAGGTTTAGGGCAGTTAGTTGCTGGTATAGCACATGAAATTAACAACCCGATTAGTTTCATTTACGGCAATATCATCTATGTTACGGAACATGCCGAAAATTTATTTAAATTACTCCGTCTTTATCAGAAACAGTATCCTAAGGGAACAGGAGAAATTCAAAAGCAAGTAGCAGCAATGGATTTAGATTTCATTAGTGATGACTTGCCCAAAATTTTGACTTCCATGAAGATGGGGGCAGAGCGAATCTCTCAACTCGTCTTGTCGTTACGAATTTTTTCTCGACTTGACGAAACAGGAATAAAACCCGTTAACCTTCATGAAGGTATCGACAGTACTTTGCTAATTTTACAACATCGACTGCAACCACAGAATAATTCTTTTGCTATTGAGATAGTTAAGGAATATGGTGAATTGCCCCCAGTAGTCTGTTATGCAGCGCAGATGAATCAGGTGTTTATGAATATTCTCAACAATGCGATCGATGCACTCGAAAACTCAGCAACTTGTGGAAAAAAAATTGACAATCCTAAAATTTGGATTCGTACAGAAATAATCGAAGGGAATAGTATTCTGATTTGGATTGCCGACAATGGTTGTGGGATTCCAGAGATGATGCGATCGCGAATTTTTGAACCTTTCTTTACCACCAAACAACCTGGACAAGGGATCGGTTTGGGGTTATCTATTAGCTACCAAATTATTGTAGAAAAACACGGCGGTAATATAAAATGTGTTTCTGAACCTGGTAATGGCTGTGAGTTCTGGATAGAAATTCCGATGAAAGGGATAGTTAGTTAAGGAAAAAACCAGGCGATGTATTCTCTACGAGAGGATACGCCAGAGGACATAGAGGAAGGAGAAAAAGGTGGGGATCGCACTGTGGAGCTTTAGCGATCGCTCTTTTTAACGAACCGCAGAGGCGCAGAGAACACAGAGTTAGAAGAGGGCGATGCCTACGGCGGGCTTCTCTACGAGACGCTACGCGAACGCCTACGCACCGTGGAGATTTAGCGATCGCTTAGTGGAATCGATATTTTATTGCTGCTGTTGCAACCAAGCCACTAAATCAGCTTCAGTGGAGAAATCTAGTAAGGCTTCGGCTAAATCCTCTAAGTGAGTTAAGGATAACCCACGCAGTTCCTCTTGTAATTCAGGAGTAATCACACCAATTCGCTTTGTTAATTGACGCTGGATTATTTTCAACTCTCCTTGTTGTATCCCTTCTTCCATCCAACTGGTGACGATTTGCATAACTACCTGCTGTTGAGTTGGTTCAAATTGAGCAATTTCAGTCTGGAAAATTTCTTCTTCTTGAGCATTTAGCCGTAGGTAGGTGTCAATAAACCCAGAAATCAATTGTGTCCGCGCTGGATCTAGCTGTAAGGTAGCTAACAGGCGCAGACACTCAGATTTTACTCTGGGCCTGTCTTTTGGTGCTATGTTCATTTTAGCCATGAGCGCACTAGCTACGGGATTTTGCTGTTGCAGATATTCTCGCCAATTCAGGCGATTTAACTGGATGACATCATAGTTGAACTGCAAAACAACTTTATTGGGAAATGCTACCTGATGAAAATTTGTTTCAGCCTTTTTGGGGCTATCGTAAGAAAACAAAGCGATAGGATACACTGGCAAGGCGTATTTTTCATACAATCTAGCGAAGTAGCGATACATCCGCAAATCAAAAGCTTCTTGATAATAAGCTTGATGTTCTAGATGTACTAGGAAAAACGATTCTTGTTCTCTAAATCTCGCTTTTACTACTAAGTCAGTTTCATATTTTTCTCCAGCAGTCACATCGGTAAATACTTCCTTGTCAATGAAAGAGATTGTATCCCGTTCCAGATAAGCTGTTATCTCTGGAAAAAATAACTCGATGAACTCCCAGAAGAAGGTTGTTAATAGTTCTTTGAATAGGCGATCGTGGTCTATCATGTCAAATTTATATCATGTTTTGATGGGCGATGCCTTCTATACGAGATGCGACACTAACGCCTATGGACGCTGAAAATTTTGCTGGCGATCGCTATTTTTAACGAACCACAGAGGCGCAGAGAACACAGAGGAAAAAGAGGGCGATCGCTTTTTTAAGGAACCGCAGAGGCACAGAGGATATAAAGGAAGAAGAGAGCGATCGCATTCTGCAAGATATTACAACAATTTAGTAGGTGATATTTTAGTATCAAATTACAGATAGTGTTAAATTTCATCTGATTTAGTGAACTCTAAGAATAACAATGTCTAAAATAAAGAGTTTTTTAATGGGTAAATTAATTTCTGAAAATAGAATACCTAGAGCATGGCTATTAATAAGTGATCATAACCGACAACATGCTGGTAATTTTGGTTATGCTGACGAATTTTCTAGAACATATAACTATAACGGACTTGTGCAGAATTGTCGTCAGATAACTGAAAGTGATTTTGTTTTGCTAAGAGATAAAAAGCAACTTTTCGGTGTTGCGAAAATTGAAAGCATTAGCAGCTATCAAGGAATAATAGAACTATTACATTGTCCTTCATGTAACACTACAAAATTTAATGGACGAAAAAGAAAGAAACCTAAATTTCATTGCTATATGTGTGGTCATGACTTCAATACACCTATCATAGAAGCTACAGAAGGTGAGATATTCAATGCACATTTTGGTGATACCTTTATAGCGACAAAAGGGGCGATTAGCATTGACATTCTACGACAAGCCTGCCAAAAAAAAGGACAGATGTCGATGAATTTAATTGACTTAGATAAAATTAAAGTAACTTTACTTAAGAACGCACCGGAGGTTGCTAAACTGCTTAATGACTACAATGATTCTAAATATCTCGTAGGTGATGAGGGTTCTGAGTATTTTCTGAAACCAGAAGATAGCCGCGAAACTGTATTTCGGCAAATCAAAGAACGTCGTGGACAGTCCACATTTAGAAACTTGTTGCGTGAACGCTATGGCGACCAATGTATGATTAGTGGGCTTAAACTACTTGATGTTTTAGAAGCTGCTCATATCTCACCCTATCGTGGTATTGATGATAATCATCCAGATAATGGACTTTTGTTACGCGCAGATTTTCATACTTTATTTGATCTTAATTTGTTGGGGATTAACCCAGAATATCTAGAAGTGAAGTTTCATCCAAAAGTTATGGAAACTGGTTATCAGAAATTGGAGGGTAGAAAACTTAGATGCTCTAAATATAAACCAAGCCAGTTAGCACTTGAGTCTAGATGGAAGCAATTTTTAAACCGTCTTAACGAAGATGATTAAAATTGAAAGTTTAATTAAAAAGCTTACCTTAAAATTTTTAAATTCCAAAATAAGTCAACTCTCTTAAATTTTTTCTCTTGTTTGCGCCTTTGCGTGAGATAGTCTTAAAAAAACTTGCCTCAGAAGCATCACACCCCCAAGGCAAGCCAACTCTCTAAATTCTTTACTCTGCGCTCTCTGCGCCTCTGCGGTTCGTTAAAGTTGCTTCACTTCCGAAACCAACTTCGCCACCATATCCTTCGCGCTACCAAAAAGCATCGTCGTTTTATCCTTGTAGAACAACTCATTGTCTACACCGGCAAAACCCGTACTCATCCCGCGCTTAATCACAATCGTCTGCTTCGCCCGATCTACTTCCAAAATCGGCATACCATAAATCGGGCTATTTGTATCACTCCGCGCCGCCGGATTTACCACATCATTTGCCCCAATTACTAAAGCCACATCCGCTTGATCAAACTGGGGATTAATATCATCCATGTCGTATAACTGCGTATAAGGCACATTTGCCTCTGCAAGTAACACATTCATGTGCCCCGGCATTCTCCCAGCAACGGGGTGAATGGCATACTTGACATCAACGCCCATTTTTTCTAACTGATCTGACAATTCCCGGACGCTATGTTGCGCTTGGGCAACTGCCATACCATAACCAGGCACAATTACCACAGAACGGGCATAACCCAACATCATCGCCCCTTCTTCAGGATCGATGCTGCGGACGCTTTGATCGGTTGCACCACCACTAGCACCACCACCACCCGAACTAGAACCTGTACCAAAAGCGCTGAACAGCACACTAAATAAGGAGCGGTTCATTGCCTTACACATAATCTCGGTGAGGATTAAGCCGGATGCTCCTACCAAAGCACCAGCGATGATTAACATATTGTTCATCACTACGAACCCAGCCGCCGCCGCCGCCACACCTGACAACGAGTTCAACAGCGAGATTACTACTGGCATATCGCCACCGCCAATGGGGATGACGAACATCACACCCAACACTAAAGAAACGCCAACCACTCCCAAGAATATGGGTAAGCTATCGGGTGTGATGATTAAGTAGGCACTACCTACTATATAAGCACCCAAAAGCAAAAGGTTAAATGGTTGCTGGAATGGAAATGTAATCGGGGAACCGCTAATTAAACCTTGCAATTTTGCAAAGGCTAAAAAGCTACCGGTGAATGTAACACCACCGATTAACACGTCCAATAACATGGAAATGTTGACATCTAGGGGTATCGGCTGAGAACTATCTAATAACCGCCAGAATTCGGCAACGGCTACTAATGCCGAAGCTGCACCACCCAAACCGTTGAGTAAACCCACCATTTGGGGCATTTCGGTCATTTGGACTTTGTAGGCAACGATCGCACCAATTCCCGATCCAATCGCCAAGCCCAACAATATCATCTCGTAATTCAACACATGTTGATCGAGCATTGTCGCCACAATTGCCAGCAGCATCCCCACAGCCGCTACGATATTACCGTTTCTCGCAGTAGCAGGCGATCCCAGCTTTTTCAAGCCCAGAATGAATAACGATGCAGCGACTAAGTACGTCAGCTGAATGCCAGTTGGTAAAAAGTCGCTCACGCCTTAATCTCCTTCTTCTTGAACATTTGCAACATTCTGTCTGTCACTAAAAAACCACCCACAACGTTGATTGTTGCTAATACCACAGCAATCAAACCGAGAATTACTGACACACTCGTATCTCTCGCACCAGCAGCAACTATTGCTCCCAGTACCGCAATCCCAGAAATCGCGTTTGAACCTGACATTAAGGGCGTGTGTAGAGTCGGTGGGATTTTGTTGATGACTTCAAAGCCGATAAATGATGCCAACACAAATACAAACAAAGCAGCAAGCAATGCCTCTGTCATGAAATCAAAACTCCTTATGGTAATTTGGCTATTAACCTGCTCCAACGCCGCTCAAGGCTTGTAGCGCATCCCGCACTCGTTGATTGCGAATTTCACCAGCATGGGTAACGCAAGCTGCATCAACGATGTCGTCGCTAAAGTCCACCTGCAAAGCTTTGTCTTTAATTAGCAATTGCATCAACGAAGTTACGTTCTTGGCATACAATTGGCTGGCGTGAATTGGCATCGATGATGGGAGATTGATGGGGCCAATAATTGTTACGCCATTCCAGACAATATCTTTACCGGGTTCTGTACAGGCGCAGTTACCACCCTGTTCAGCAGCTAAATCCACAATCACTGAACCTGGTTTCATTTGTGCCACCATTTCTTCTGTGACGAGCCGTGGCGCTTGTCTCCCAGGCACTTGGGCGGTGGTAATTACGACATCAGAATTTTTAATGTGTTCGGCGACAACTTCTTGGGTACGTTGTTTGCTAGCCTCAGAGATTTCCTTGGCGTAACCACCTGCGGCGACGGTTTCTTCGTCTAATTTGACTTCAACGAATTTTGCCCCTAAGCTTTGCACTTCTTCTTTAACGGCGGGACGGATATCAAAGGCTTCTACCACTGCTCCCAAACGTCTGGCAGTAGCGATCGCTTGCAATCCGGCTACACCAGCGCCCATAATAAATACTTTCGCTGGAGCGATCGTACCTGCGGCTGTGGTTAACATCGGGAAATATTTCGGTAATGCAGCTGCCGCAATTAATACAGCCTTGTAACCTGCTAATGAAGCTTGCGAGGACAAAGCATCCATACTTTGCGCCCTGGTAGTACGGGGAATCATTTCCATACTCAAGGCTGTAATTTTCCGATTTGCTAGTTGCTGTGCTACAACAGGATTTCCTAAAGGATTGAGGAAACTGAGTAATACAGCCCCTTCCTTTAACAAATCAACTTCTGAGCGCCCATCTTCTCGTTCTTGTGGTGGGCTGACTTTTAAAAGAATATCTGTTTCGCCCCATAATTTGGCAGTATCGCCAATTATTGTAGCTCCTGCGGCTTCATAGTCAGTATCACTGAAAAAAGATCGCTCTCCTGCACCCTTTTCTACCCAGACTTCCAAACCTTGCTTTACCAATCGAGCAACGGTGTCAGGAATTAATGCCACACGACGTTCACAAACTTCAATTTCTTTAGCAACTGCTATTCTCATGAAATCTCCTGAAGATAAATACCTAATCTCTGCCCAGTAAGTGATTGTCTAGATGAGGGATATCCCGTATTCATAGTACTTAGGCAGGAACATCAGCTATGACTTTTACTTGTAGATTGAACCTTGAAACTTTCCTCTCCAACTCTTAGCTGTTCAGGCAATGCCTGACTTTGCCGTTCGCAGATGTCATATTTTCAGATAGTTGCAAACAGGGTTACGTATTGCACATCCTAAATTGATTCCCAAATTTTGCATCTTTATCTTCAGCTTATTTTCGGGATTGAGAAATTTTGGTATTTCTGTCTTATAGAGTAATATTGACCCAATTTTGAAGGCTTTATAATTTCCAAATCAAATTTTAATGATTACGACTTTGATTCCAATCCAACTTATTTTAATCAATTTAGCCCAACTTAACTGGCGATCGCTGATGGCACGCCTCAATTTTTATAACAAAATTCTCAAATTTAGATACACTTATACATATTTAGAAACACAATCCAATCCCAACGGTGTTTCTATTGAGTTAAAAATTTGACCAACCTAGTCATCAAATCATTACTCTATAAGGGTAATGAAGTAAGTTGGTTGCATGTAAAATTTATTGCTAAGTAATTTTACTGCCGTCTAAACATCAGGGAGGATGGCACTTTTTGTTGTTACTGAACGTCAATTGTCAGGAAGTGAGTAGTAAACTTTAGTAACGAATACTAACACACGGTTATTTTAGATAACAGATTTATTTTTTGGTAGAGGAAGCTCAATTATGCGACGTTTACTTTCCGCTTTAGCCGTGACTAGCTGTTTAGTGACTGGATTTCCAGCCCTGACTTGGGCACAAAGTTTACCTGGATTTACGCTGTTTAGCGGCGTTAAAGCCGAAAATCAACTGCCCTTCCGATTAGATTTTGGTGGACAAGCCAATGGTTGGGATCGATATATATTAAGGATTCCAGCCCAAAGAATGAAATTGGCTGTTGGTCAATTTGCCATTACCTACCCTGAATATTACAAAGGAACTTTTGACCAGAACAAAATTGAAGTTCGAGTCAAAGGCAAAGCAGTTCCCCTTTCTGAGGTGAAGTGGGACAAAGAAGGTAAGCTAATTAATATTTTTCCCCAAGAGCCAGTACCAGCAGGTAGTGCAGTTGAGGTAGTCTTATCTAACGTGAAAAACCCATCCTTTGGCGGAGTTTACTACTTTAACTGTCAAGTGCTTTCCCCTGGTGATGTGCCATTATTGCGCTACATGGGAACATGGATTTTGAGCATCAATTAAGAGTGCTGATTGGGTGTAACCAATGCCCAGTTCCCAATTCACTAAAAAAGTGATACAATTAGAGATTGTGAGTTTTTATAAAAATCACCTAAGAGGAGAACAGTATGAAAAGAACACTAGGCGGTACTAGCCGTAAGAGAAAAAGAACCTCTGGTTTTCGCGCCAGAATGCGGACACCAGATGGTAGAAACGTGATTAGAGCTAGGAGAAAAAAGGGCCGTCACCGTTTGAGCGTTTAGGGCATATTTAAGCTAAAAGAGTATCTGTGGCTTTGCCTAAAGCAAATCGGCTAAAATCCCGCAAGGATTTTCAGGCAGTTTTCCGGGAAGGAATTCGGCGTAATGGCTCTTATTTAACATTGAGAGCCTTAAAGCCGTTGTCTTCAAGAAAACCTTCTTTGGACACTGCCACTCAGACTACACAACCAATTGACTCACTGCATATTTCCAGCATACGCATTGGCATTTCTATAAGCACAAAAGTCAGCAAAAGGGCAGTGGTTCGCAACCGAATCAAACGGCAAATTACTTCTGCTTTATATAGTTTGCTGCCCAAATTATCACCAGGGTGGCGATTAGTGTTCATTGTCAAACCTACAGCAGCAGAATCTAAGTGCGTAAGCCCACAATTTCTGCAAGAATTAGAGCAGTTGTTGGCACAAGCTGAGGTGTTCGATGGGAATTCGTGAAGATGTTTATTATGAAGGTGGCCCCCATATTGGGGATTTAATTGTCAACGTGCTAATTGGGCTAACCATTGTCGGGATACCATTAACAGTCGGGGCAATTGTCAGAGCATTGTGGCTGCGTTTCCGCATCACCGATCGCCGAGTTACCGTGATCGGAGGTTGGCAGGGGCGCGATCGCACTGACATAATTTACTCAGAAATTGTCAAAGTTGTCACAATCCCGCGTGGCATTGGCTTGTGGGGAGATATGGTACTAACCCTAAAAAACGGCAGTCGTCTCGAATTGCGTGCAATTCCCAAATTTCGGGAAGTCTATGACTACATTAACGAAAGAATTGCTGCGAAAAATCCCGAATATACGGTAGCTGCTAATAAGTGATGGGAGTAGGGAATAGGGAATGCAGAATTTGCTCAGATAAAATACAAAATTCAGAACTTCGCACTTACCAAAAAATACATACCACTCCCTACTCCCCTACTTTTGGCATGTGCGGCTATCCGTAGCGAAGGGTAGTCGCACATAATTTATGATTTAGATAAATTAGATTCAGTCAGTTTACAGTACCTCAGGTTGAATTCAGAATAATGGATTTTGGTATCGGCTTTCTCTCGAACAACGTGATGCTGCCAATCATAGATTTCTTCTATGGTATAGTGCCTAGCTACGGATTGGCGATCGTTGCTTTGACATTGATAGTCCGCTTCGCGCTCTATCCCCTGAGTGCTGGCTCAATTCGCAACATGCGGAAGATGCGAATTGTACAACCTCTGATGCAGAAGCGGATGGCAGAAATTAAAGAGCGTTATAAGGATGAACCGCAAAAGCAGCAAGAGGAAATGGTCAATGTCCAAAAAGAATTTGGCAACCCCTTAGCAGGCTGTTTTCCGTTATTAGTGCAAATGCCGGTCTTATTAGCGCTGTTTGCCACTTTGCGGGGTTCGCCTTTTGCAAGCGCAAACTACAGCGTTAACCTGCAAATCGTTCCCGCAGAACAAATCGAGCAGATTCAACCGCAAGCCTTTGCTACTGCTCCTCAAAATATTTATGTTGCAGATGGGGAACACGTTAAAGTAGCTGCAATCCTTCCCAGTGGTAACAAACTAGCTGTGGGAGAACAAACTAAGATCCAATATCAGACTGTTGAGGGCAAACCATTTCAGGTACTTTTAGCAGAACACCCAGAAAATAAGCTAACTCCTGATTGGAAAATAACCAAAGGCGAAGATCGGATAAAAATTGATGCTGATGGTAATGTAGAAGCCTTGCAGCCAGGAGAAGTTAGCATTCAAGGAACAATTCCCGGACTAGCAGCAGAAAAAGGCTTTCTATTCATTGATGCTTTAGGCAGAGTTGGCGCACAAGATGCAGATGGCACAATCCACTGGGATATTGTCGCTATGATCGTTTTCTTTGGAATCAGCCTTTATGTTAGCCAAATGCTTTCTGGGCAGAATTCCAGTGGTGGAAATCCGCAGCAAGATACAGTTAACAAAATCACTCCAGTCATATTTTCTGGGATGTTTTTGTTCTTCCCCCTACCAGCCGGGGTGCTGATGTATATGGTGATTGGTAACATTTTCCAAACTGCACAAACTTATCTTCTCTCCCGCGAACCTCTACCAGAAGAACTACAAAAAATTGTAGAAACCCAAGAGAAAGAAGCAACAGTCATCGAACAAAAAGCATTGCCTTTTGAACCGAAAAGTTCTAAGAAAAAGGCTACAGGGGGATCATGAGCAATATTTCGATGCAGCGAGGTCAGCAGTGGTTAAAAACCCTGCTGGAACTCACTGGAGTACCTGCTGAGATTCAGGGTCATTTAGAAACTCCCCAATCTCAAGACAGCGATTCCCCAGAACCAGATAATTACTGGTTGACAATCGATCAAACAAATTTGACGACAGAACAAATCCAGATATTAATTGGTACTGATGGTTCTGTGCTAGATGCGATTCAGTATCTAGCAAATTCGGTTTTAAACCTGAGCCAACCCCCAGAGGAACAAGCCTCTTACACTATTGAGTTGAATGGCTACCGGGTCAAAAGAGAAGCTGAAATTCGCGCATTAGCAGAAGCAGCAGCCGATGAAGTGCGCTTTTCTGGTAGAGAAGTAGAAATCAAATCTCTCAGTTCTGCTGAAAGGCGACAAATCCATACCTTCTTGAAGGAATTTGGAGATTTGGAAACCTTCAGTCGCGGTAAAGAACCGCATCGTCATCTGGTTGTGCGACCGGCTTCGTTGGAAGAAGTTAGGGGTTAGTACAGATGCGATTAATCGCGTCTGTACAGGAGTTAAGAGTTAATTGAAAGCTCAATATAATTTCAAAATTTCTCTTGTTCCTAAAAGCTAAAATAAAGATGTAGTATCAGTATTATTGCTGGTAATCACCATTAATTTTCGTGAGGATGTCTCACAAATCCTATGGACGCAATTTATATTCCGCAGCTAACCAAAGCCCCGGAGCGGACAGAGGAAGTTCAAGTTGAGGAATTTCTGCCTGGTCTGGAAACGTTAACACCAGTTCGCGGTCATGTGCGCGTGCAGCATCATGGCACTTACCTGGAAGTGTCCGCTCAGGCAGAAACAATTATTACTTGTACCTGCAATCGCTGCTTGCAGCAATACAATCGCCGCTTAGGGCTTGATACCAAAGAAATCATCTGGTTAGACGAAGCTGCAAATCAAGTAAATGACTTGCCCCTAGAGAGGGAAGTGATTATGGAAGAGTTGCTTGAAACCCTGCCACCCGATGGTCATTTTTATCCCAACGAATGGCTGTATGAGCAGATGTGTTTGGCAGTACCTCAGCGCCAATTGTGCGATCGCAATTGTCCAGGTATTCCTGTAAGTAGTACTGTTGATACTCCTGATAATCCTGGAACGCCAGTTGATAACCGTTGGGCATCTCTGGAAGCACTGAAAAAGCAACTTCCGGGACAATAATTTGGTAATTCGTCAGACTGAAATCTGCGCTTACACCAACTAAGCCTGTCTACACAGGCTTATTGTTTTATATTTTATTAAATACTTCTGGTAGGGTTTGATATTCATATTTATATTCTAAAAGATATCAAAAATTGTTGTATTTTATCACTTACTAAAACTAATACCGATTCTGTATGAAGATGCGCTAAACCAATAATAAACCCCGAATGTTTAGCGGTCTGTTTGAGAACAGCGTTATCTTGATTTGTGCATAGTTGCTGAACAAGAAAAGCAATATTGTATTGTTCTTGCTGGTTAATCATTGGCTTTTTGAACCAAGAAAGTTGTACATTGCGTTCAAGATAAACTAACCAATAACAACTATATATGAACTTCCGTGAAGAGTTTAAACTACTGCTACGCGCCCGCTACCCTTTAATTTATATTCCCACTTATGAAGAGGAGCGGGTAGAAGCAGCTATTCGGGAAGAAGCAACCAACCAGGGTAATCGCCCAGTGTATACTTGGGATTTTGTCGATGGCTACCAGGGAAACCCCAATGATGTTGGGTTTGGGCGACGTAACCCCCTACAAGCTTTAGAATTTATCGAAAAATTACCAGCTTCCGCGCCAGGTGTATTGATTCTCCGAGATTATCATCGCTTTTTAGATGATGTAGCGATCGCACGCAAACTCCGCAATCTGTCCCGACTCCTCAAGTCGCAACCAAAAAATATTGTATTATTGTCGCCGCGCATCGCCATTCCTGACGACTTAACCGAAGTTTTGACAGTCGTCGAGTTTCCCTTACCCGCCGCCCCAGAAATTAAAACTGAGATAGATCGTTTGTTACAAAGTACTGGTAATTCCCTTTCTGGCAAAGTTTTAGATGACTTAGTACGCTCTTGTCAAGGGCTTTCGATGGAAAGGATTCGTCGGGTTTTGGCAAAAGCGATCGCTACCCACGGCGAATTGCAACCAGAAGACGTGGATCTCGTTTTGGAAGAAAAGCGCCAAACTATCCGCCAAACCCAAATCCTGGACTTCTACCCCGCGACTGAGCAAATTTCTGATATCGGTGGACTCGACAACCTCAAAGACTGGCTGATCCGTCGAGGAGGCTCATTTACTGATAAGGCCCGACAGTACGGATTACCGCACCCCCGTGGTTTAATGTTGGTGGGTATTCAGGGAACTGGTAAATCCTTAACGGCAAAAGCGATCGCTCATCACTGGCATTTACCCTTGCTACGTCTGGATGTGGGAAGGTTATTTGGTGGTTTGGTGGGTGAATCAGAATCTCGAACTCGGCAAATGATCCAAGTAGCTGAAGCCTTAGCCCCCTGTATTTTGTGGATTGATGAAATAGATAAAGCCTTTGCCGGAATTGGTAGCAAAGGTGATGCCGGAACAGCCAGCCGTGTATTTGGTACTTTTATTAACTGGCTAGCCGAAAAAAGCTCACCCGTTTTTGTCGTCGCCACTGCCAACGATATCCAAGCCCTACCGCCGGAAATGCTGCGTAAAGGGCGTTTTGATGAAATTTTCTTTGTGGGATTGCCCACCCAAGAAGAGAGAAAAGCAATTTATGATGTTCATTTATCCCGATTGCGCCCCCATAACTTGAAAAGTTATGACATCGAAAGGTTAGCTTATGAAACGCCCGATTTTTCTGGGGCAGAGATTGAGCAAACTTTAATTGAAGCGATGCATATTGGATTTAGCCAAAACCGCGACTTTGCTACTGACGATATTTTAGAAGCCGCGAGTCAGATCATCCCCTTGGCGCGAACTGCTGTAGAGCAAATTCAGCAACTCCAAGAATGGGCGGCGGCTGGGAGAGCGCGTTTAGCGTCGAAACATAATCCTTTAAGCGAACGCCTCCGGCGCACTACGTGAACGCTTTAACAGTAGCTACAATAATGAGTTAGTTAATAATTGCTGAGTCAATAGTCAACAGTGAATCATGAATTACTATTGACTATTGACTATTTACTACTGGCGATCGGGTTTTAACTATGTTGTCTGGCTTAACAAAATTTATACTTGGGATTTTCTTAGCGATCGCTGTACTAATAGGTGGCGGCGCTGCAATTGCACTCTATTTTATGAATCGCACCGGCATACCCCCTGCCAAACCTGTTTATTCCAACGATAGTCCCTCGGTGAAAGCCCAAGCTCCAAAAGGAACTGAGCCTGGAGGAGCTAAACCCAGCCTGTCCCCTGGGACATCTACTAAATCGTCTCCAAAATCAAGTCCTACTCCCACAGAATCACCAAAGGCTACCCCATCACCAAAAGCATTGCCATCGGGAGCTTACCGAGGGCGTGTTAGTTGGGCTGAAGGCTTGAGTTTGCGATCGCAACCAAATCAAGAGGCTGAGAAAATTGGTGGGGTTGCTTTTAATCAAAAAATTATTATTTTGGAAGAAAGCGAAGACAAAGGTTGGCAAAAGATCCGTTTGGAAGATAGCGAACAAGAAGGTTGGGTGAAAGCAGGTAATACTGAAAAAGTTGATGAACAAAAGCCTGAAAAACCAGAGGATACACAAAAACCAGAGCAATAAAAATTCTATAAATTTTGTTGCTCTAAAACCGTGATGGCTCTTTTAATTCTTTCTCCCTTGTTCAGAGCATTCCCCTACCTCCTGCTTCTTCTGAAAAATTACTTGTAAAGAATCATACAAATAACAAACATGACACAGAGAAAGCAGTATAATCTTGTATGGTCATAACTTGAAAAAAAGCAAGTGAAAACAGGGGTAGATAGCTATTTAACCAAGCTTGCCTCAGTCTATGAGGCATCTGAAAGCGTCAAGGTTGTTCCTACCGTAGCTAATTTCAAATTTTTGAATTGGAAAAAGTTATCTAGCGGTGCGACGATGCGTCTTTTGTCTACGGCAATAATTACGGGGCTTCTGAGTATCGCAGGGCAATCTTTGGCACTTCAAAAAATCGGAAGTAATGGGCCGGAAGTAACCAGTAGCCAGAGATGTTTAAAAAAGTTAGGCTACTTTAACGGCCCAGTGAGTGGCAAGTTTGCTAGTTTGACTCAAAATGCTGTGATCAAATTCCAGCAAGCTAATAGAATACCTGCTGATGGGGTTGTGGGTATTAATACGCAACAAGCATTACAACGAGCATGTCAAAGTAGGAATACTAGTAGTACATCGCGGTCAAGTGGTCAATATCCTGTTCTCTCTCAAGGCAAAACTGGTGCAGCCGTGACAAGGTTACAACAACGTCTGCGGCAGTTAGGCTACTTGAATGCTACTCCGAATGGGAATTTCGGCCCAATGACTAGAAATGCCGTGATCAAATTGCAGCGAAATTATCGCATAGCTGCTAACGGGATTGTGAATCGACAAACTTGGAATGCACTACTAGGTTCCTCTCCAACTCAAGCTAGATCGTCTAGCTCGTCGAGTCTTTCTACTCAACAAGTGAGAGAACTACAAGTGCGTTTGCGGCAGTTAGGTTATTTTAATACTAGTCCTACTGGGACTATTGGCCCAATAACTAGAGATGCTGTGAGCAAATTCCAGCGAAATTATCGCCTACCCGTTAACGGCATTGCCAATGCTCAAGTTTTAGATGCAGTGCGTAGAGTCTCAACGGGTGGATCTATTACTCAACAACCGAGCAGAGATTATCTGACTGTAGGCGATCGCGGAGATAATGTCGCATTAGTTCAAGAGCGTTTATCGCAGTTGGGTTTCTCTAATACCAATCCTGATGGCTTTTTCAGCGATTCTACCAAAGAAACCGTGATTGCATTCCAGCAATATTCTCGAATTAATGCTACCGGAAATGTAGATTGGCAAACTTGGCAAGCATTAGGGTTGGATAGCTCAACTGGGGGTAATTATACTGAAGCTAATGGCTCTGTATTACCTGAAACTCGCTATCTAGTACCTGTTAATACTGGCTATGCTACACCTGAAAATAATCGCTATGTATTACCTCCTGCCAATGCCTATGCTGTACCAGGGACTAATGGCAACACATTAGTTGCTAGTAATCCTTATAGAGTAATAATACCAATTTCGAATAACGATACTCTGAGTAAGGTACAACAATATATACCCAATGCGGTTACAGAGCAATCCCATCTAGGGGATTATGTGAATGCTGGGGCATTTAGCGATCGCGCTCAAGCAGAAACCCTAACGAAAATGCTTCGCTCCTATGGTCTGGATGCACGGGTAAAATTCAATTAAATTGACAAACTCAACTGCGAACCTTCTTGAGTTTTATTCACCTCAATCCTGGCTTGGAAAGCTTCTTTGAGGTGGGGCATGTGGGTGACAGTAAGGATGCAAGCAAAATCGGAAGCGATCGCATTAATCGCTGCAATCAAGCGATCGCATCCTTCGGCATCCTGTGTACCAAAACCTTCATCCACAATCAACAATTGCAATGCCGCCCCTGCCCGTTGCGCTAATAATTTCGCCAGTGCCAAACGGATGGCAAAGTTAATTCTAAAGGCTTCTCCACCAGAGTAAGTTTCATAAGATCGCGTTCCTCTAGAATCGGCGATTAAAATATCTAGGGTGTCTATGAGCTTGGCATTTTTCTTGGTTGATTTAGCACTACGCCCAGCTTTTTGAGTAATAAATTGTACATGAAACTGATTACCACTCAACCGCGAAAGCAATTGATTTGTCTCAGCTTCCAGTTGTGGTAATACATTCTCAATCATCAGTGCTTGGATGCCATTTTTACCAAAAGCTTGCGCTAATTCCTGATAAACACGATATTCCTGCTTACAAGATTGTAATTGCTGCTGCTGTTGTTCATACTGAATTTGCAGCGTTTCCAGTTGAAGCGCCAGCTGTTCCAAACGCCCCAACTTGGCTATTTGCTCATCGAGTTGCCGTCTACGGATTGCTAACTGCTGCTCTAAAGCTTGAATTTGGGCAGATGGGTTAGCTGTTGCTTGTAATTGCTGGATAATGCTTTCGATTTGTCCGCCAAGTTTTTGCCGTTCCGTTACTCTGGCGCTTCTGGATTCCTCTAACTCTTGCAATCTCGTCTGGAGTTGGGGATACTGCTGCTGGGCTGACAGCAGTTGTTGATACCGCAAATGCCAAGATTGAGCTTGGCGAACAGCCAGACGTAAATTATTGTGCTGCTCGGAACTGTAGCCAATTTCGGTAATGTGACTTTCAAGAGCCGCAATTTGTTTAGCACATTCAGAATCTGTCTGATCCTGCTGGATTCTGACTTGTAATTGAGCAATTTGGGATTGTAATTCTGGTTTTCGGGCTAATAGTTGCGCTTGCCGCTTAGTAGCATCTTTAATCTGCCCTTGTTTAATTTCTGCCCATCGCCACCGCTCAACTTCGCTCCGGGCGAGGGCATGGTCTTGTTCATTATAATTAGCTTGTTGCAGATATTGGTCTAGCTGCCGGAGTTCGGCTTGTTTATCGGGAGCATAATCACCAGCTTGGAGCGATCGCTCTAAATGCTGTTTTTCAACAGCAATTTGCTGTAACTGTTGTTGAACATCAGTTGTAGCTTCTAATTGTGCTGCCAACTGTCCCCGTTGTTCGCGTAAACCATCGTAACTCGCCAATTGTTGCGAAATTTCTCGATATTCCTGCCTAAGTACCTGAATTTCTCTATCAGACACAGCCATTTGTTCCCGCACTACCCAAAACTGCCCTTGGGTATCCTCTAACTCAGCCTGGGTTTTTTCCACCACTCGGCTCCAATGATGTTCATCCAGTGGACGCTCACATAATGGACAAAGAGCTTCAGGATTTTGGAGCATTTGCAATTTCTGCTCTAATTCTCCCAATAGCTTTTCATAGTCACGTTGATGAGCTTGCAGACGTTCGATAAAGTGTCGCCTTTCATGTCCTTTTTCCTGCACTCGTTGCAGATAAACCCGCTTTTTATCCAGTTCCTCAATCTGTATTGCCACATCCATTACCGCTTGTTGTAGTTGCGGTTGGCGGTGCTGCTGGCGTTGCAATTGGTTCTCAGTACTTTGGAGTTGTTCGAGTCGCGCTACTAAACCAGCATGAGTGCGATCCAGTTGGCTTTGTAAAGTTGATCGTTGTTGCAACAACGGAGTCACTTGCATTTGCAGTTCATCTAAGCGAGCAACATGGTGACGAGCTGCGGTTAATTGTGCCAAAGCAGCTTCGACTTCACCTGATTTAGTTAGAGTTTGTTGAATATCTCGCTCTTGTTGCTGCAAAGCTTCTAGCTGCGCTTGGGCTTGTTGCAGTTGCCGTTCGATTTCGTGAATTTGTTTGGTAAGCTGTTGTTGCTTTTGTTGGCGAGTTTGTTGGGCGCGGGTGTATTCTTCAAATTTGGCAGCAAAGGCTTCTTCTTGAGATTGGAGACTTTGATATTGGGCGTACCCAGCTTTAATTTCAGCTTCTTGGTGTAGTATTTTTTCTAAATCTGATAGCTGAGAGCCAATAGCTGATTGTTCTTGTTGGAGGCGATCGCAATCTTGGGTAAGATTTTGGTATTGTTGCTTTACAAAACTGAGTTGTTGTTCCCAGTTTTGGCGCTGGTGCTGGACAACTTGCAAACTTTGTAATTGAATATTATCAAAGGCTTGTACCTGTTGCAGTTGATTGAGTTCGGCTTCTAACTGGACTCTTTGCGCTTCGGTTGTCTCGCGTTGTTGCAACTGAATTTTGATCGACTCCAAAGAACGCTCTAACTCTACTGCCTGTGCTTTGAACTGACGAGAAGATTCCTTTGCCCGTTCTTCCAAATCATCGTACTGATTGAGTTTCAATAACTCCGCTAAAATTTCTTTACGTTCTGTCGGGCGTTTGAGCATGAACTCATCTGCACGTCCTTGACGTAAGTAAGCAGAATTAATAAATGTATCGTAATCGAGCTTGATATGTTCTAAAATCAAATCTTGGGTTGCTCTTACCCCTTTGCCAGTGAGTGAGCGAAACCCAGATGGGATTTCAATTTGAAATTCCAGAACGCTAGTACCTCCCCGAATTCGGGTACGAATCACGCGATATTTTTGCTGGTTGCTTTGAAAAGTAAAATCAACCCGAACTTCTTTTGCACCAGAATAGATAACATCATCTTCAGCAGTGGCACGGCTTTCACCCCAAATTGCCCAAGTGATTGCTTCCAAAAGTGAAGATTTACCCGCACCATTGGAACCCGAAATACAAGCCGTATGCAAACCACGAAAATCTAAAGTTGCATCACGGTAACTAAGAAAGTTTTTGAGGATAAGTTGTACTGGGATCATTCACGCTATAGCGCCACATCTACTTTTAATAATTAACAGTACAGATGCACTGTTTGTTAGTTTAGCTATCTAGATATCAGGTTTCTAGTCTTGAAGACATCAATTTTACAAAAATTAATAATAAAATGAGTAAATTTCTCTTGTTGGATGAAAAATTTTTGCTATTTTCGGAGAAAAATGAAACTGCCGTGGAGAGGGATCGTTATTTCTCCCTGTGGTCTGAGATGAAAAATTATAATGACTGTGGCGAATTTTCGGAAGACGATGAGCGATCGCACCAAAAACAATCTTAAGCATCAAGTCTCATTTTGACTTATTTACAAGCTAAAGGGAATGTACGCAAAAGAGGAACTTCTAACCTGCCTGAAAAATATTGGCTGCTCAGACCTTACTATTAAGAACATAAATTTACCAATCAACTGATGATCGAGGAACGAGAAAGAGCCGATAACGATTCGCCGTGGAAAGAAATCTTAGAAGCCTACTTTCCCCAAGCAATGCAGTTTTTCTTCCCCCAAACAGCAGCATTAATTAATTGGGAACGTCCCCATGAGTTTCTCGATAAGGAATTTCAACAAATAGCACGGGACGCTGAACTTGGTAGAAGATATGCAGATAAGTTAGTCAAAGTCTGGCAAATTCAAGGACAAGAAGTTTGGCTGTTGATTCATGTCGAAGTTCAGGCCAAACCGGAAGATGCCTTTGCTCAAAGGATGTTTTCTTACAACCTGCGAATTTTTGATAAATTTGCTCAACCAGCCATTAGCCTAGCAATTTTGTGTGATGCTGACTCTACTTGGAGACCAAATCAATACAGTTACAATTATCCCGATTGTGGTCTGAATTTTAGATTTGGAACTATCAAACTGCTGGATTATCAACAACAATGGACAGAGTTAGAGAATAGCGATAATCCGTTTGCAACGGTGGTAATGGCACATTTGAAAACCCAGCAAACTAGTAAACAGCCAGGAGAACGTAAAAATTGGAAATTTAGCTTAATTCGGCGATTATATGAACAAGGGCTACAAGAAAGGGATATTCGCAACCTCTATCGTTTTATCGATTGGGTTATGATTTTACCAAAAGCGTTAGAAGCAGAATTTTGGCAAGAATTTAAGTTATTTGAGCAGGAGCGTACCATGAGTTACATCACTACAGGCGAGCGCATTGGCTACGAGCGAGGAAAGGAAGAAGGAAAACAGGAAGGAAAACAGGAAGGAAAACGGGAAGGTGAGCAAGCACTTGTCTTACGACAGCTACAAAAACGGGTAGGAGAGTTACCCGACGAAGTTCGGGAACGAATTCAAAGTCTTTCTCTAGAACAGTTGGAAGCACTGGGTGAGGCTTTGTTAGATTTTAGTGTGATCGCTGATTTGCTTAATTGGCTACAAGCTCATTAAACAGTTTAGTGCGTGCGATCGCACCTTTCATTAATTTATGAAGATTAGCCCACACTACTCCCCACATCATGAGTGGGGTTCTCCAAGCAATACAATTGAGCATTTCAATTCTTGAATTAACTGCGTTGTCACTTCGCTGACGGCTAATCCGCCGGCTGTGCGATAACGAACGGAACGCAACACCGCTAAATCAAACGCCTGAGCCTCCCGAATTATCACTCTAGCAATATCATCACCCCTGATTGTTTGGATATTTGTATTCACCTCTAATTGGCTTTTAGAGGTAATATCAGACAATTGAGATACAAAATTTTCTACTCGAATCTGAGGTGTTTTGCGATCGCATACGTGTAACAGCACAACTTCAGCCTGATTAACGTCAGCCAAAATTTGGGCCAACCGTAAAGCACCAATGGTTTGGCGTGTTAAGTCTCCAACTGGTACAAGAATTCTTTGGATTGTTTTAGGACTGCTCAAGAGGCGTGTTACTGCTACTGGACAGTGAGAAGACCAGAAAACGCTATCAATTACACTACCAAATAAGCGGGCACGCAAACCTGTTGTCCGTGACCAACCCATCACTACTAAGCTAGCGTTTTGTTCTCGACTCGCACGGCTAATTCCCAACGCTGCATCATCATCAATCCGAATTGCTGGCGATACTTCTACCTCAAATTCTTGGCTGATTTCTTTAGCTAAATTCAATCTTTCTCGACTTTGACCGAGTGCTGTTACTAACTGCGGATCATCCATCTGAATATGCGCTCTAGTAATAGCTAATGGCACAATCCTTCCAGATTCATGACTAGCCAGTAGTGCTGCCATTTCTATTAGATAGCGCTGGGTTTGGGGGTTGTATATTGGCACTACTACCGTAAATTGATTTTGATTCTTCTCTACTAGCTTGCTTTCATTAGCTTGCCACCAAGTTGTTAAACTATCTGTTTCCAAATCTGACTGAGAAAGCTGTAATGAAGAAGCAACTCGTGATGTGATTACTGGGCCTAAAATAGCAGTCACCAGCATGAGGACAATCACACTGTTTAAGACACCTTCACTGATTAAGCGCTCACCAGCAGGATTTACCGTTTGATATGCAACTAAGGCTGCTGCTAGTGTGGCTGCTACCTGTGGTAGCGACAATGACCACATCGTTAGCAATTCCGCCGTGTTGTAGCGATACAGTAATTTGGCTAAGAATGCTGCTATAAATTTGCTGCCAATCAAAGCTACTACAATTACCAGAGTCAGCCAAATTGAACTGAGGGTTTTGATAAATGCAGGAATATTGATCAATAATCCCATGTCCACAAAGAAACAAGGGATAAATAAAACACTACCAATAAACTCGATTTTTTCTCTGACTGGGCTACGTCCTAGAACATCGTTGACAGCTAAACCTGCTAAAAAAGCACCAACAATTTTCTCAACTCCAATTACCTGCGCTCCGACAGATGCCAAAAATAATGCTAGCAATATAAATAAAAACTGGTTACTTTGTTCATCCCCAGAGCGGCGAAAAAACTCTTTTCCTGCCCAGTCAAAGCCAAACAGGACAACAGCAGTGTAAATTGCTAATCCTCCCAATAAAATCGCTAAACTCATGGCGGAGAATTCTCCTCCGTGAATTCCAACACAAATTGCTAATACTAGCAAAGCACCTGTGTCAGTAAAAATTGTGGCACCAATCGTGACGGTTACAGCTTCATTCGTGACCACTCCCAAACGACTCACAATTGGATATGCTAAGAGAGTATGAGAAGCCAGTAAAGAACCAATGAGGACGGAAGTATTCCAACCAAAATTGAATAATCGTCCTGTAGCAATACCAGCAATCATTGGAACTAAAAATGTTAAAATGCCAAACCCAATTGAGCGATTTCTAGTTTTACGAAACTGCTCTAAGTCAATTTCTAAACCTGCCACGAACATCAAATAAAGTTTGCCGATATCCGAGAGCAGATTGATAGTTTCAGATTCAGGGTTTAACAACTTTAGTCCATTTTGTCCTAATAATATACCTGCGACTAACAACCCCACTAATCCAGGTAGTCTTAGTCGCTCAAATATAGGGGGTACAGTAAAGATTACTGTTAGGAGAATTGTAAATGCAACAATAGGGCTGTCTGTTAACGAGTTCAGTGCCATGTCTAAAATAATTAAGACTAAATAGAAAACATACAATAGCTCTAAGAAAATTTACTTAAAACTTTTCTATGATTCAGTTTTATTGGTTACAAAAAGCTAAATCGTTAACAGCATAAATGTTGCGATCGCAATCACGACTCTACCTAAAGAAGGGGTTGTCTACATCTACAGGTTGAAATAAGAATGAAATTTATAGTAAAGAAAAGAATGAATGTTTAAATAGTAGTAAATGGTGTTAATTAGTCATAAAACGGTAATATTTACTCAAATATAGCAGTTCTCGTTTAAATGATTAGAGGCGCACATATTTGTGTCCCTACTTTTCTGCACCATATCTAGAAAAATCTGGAAGACCGTACTTATGAGTTCCTATCAATGATAATTTTAAGCATTGGGAACCCCTAAAAATCAGAGTTTATGAACGCAGCCGACGATAAAACGATTGTTCGTGAGTATTTCAATTCCACAGGGTTTGACCGTTGGAAGCGAATCTACGGCGATGGCGAAGTCAACAAAGTCCAATTAGACATTCGCAATGGACACCAGCAAACCGTAGATACAGTTATCAGCTGGTTAAAGGCTGATAACAATTTACCAGAGCTATCAATCTGCGATGCTGGGTGTGGTGTCGGTAGTCTCAGCATCCCTTTAGCAGTAGATGGAGCCAAAGTCTATGCCACCGATATCTCTGAAAAAATGGTGGAAGAAGGCAAGGATAGAGCCAAGCAAACCTTGGGAAATGAGGAAAATCCCACTTTTGCCGTGCAGGATTTGGAATCGTTGAGCGGTAGTTACCATACCGTTATTTGCTTGGATGTTCTCATTCACTATCCCCAAGAAAAAGCCGATGAGATGATATCTCATCTCTGTTCTTTAGCACAGTCACGGATAATTCTCAGTTTTGCGCCAAAGACCTGTGCCCTGACTATACTCAAGAAAATTGGCAGTTTCTTTCCTGGATCAAGTAAAGCGACTCGTGCATATTTGCATCGTGAAGCTGATGTGGTGAGAATCTTGGAAAGTAATGGCTTTTCATTGCAACGAAAGGCGATGACGAAGACTCGCTTCTATTTTTCTCGCCTACTAGAAGCTACACGCAAGTAAGATAAATATTATTAGTCTGTCAAATTTAATTTGATAGTTTCGTAGTTTGCACTTAGCGAAGACAGCGCAAACTACGAACAAGCCGTATCTTTCGGTTGTTTATTGACAGGCTACCACTAGCAAGGTATGCAAGAATTCCCTTACAAAAGCTAAAAAACCATCGCTGGGAGTAGATTTATATAGTAGAACCTTTACGAAAGTCAGGTTAAAATCGCTAGCAAAGTTCAAATTTGAAGTGGAACTATGAAAACTGCTGAAAAATTGGCTGCCGGTTGGCTACTGACATTTGGATTTATGTTTGTAATGCTATCAGCAGCAGAGGTATTTAATAAAACGACTATGGAAAAATCAATTACCCTACCCTTATCCTGGGATGGCTCGATTGAGTTCGTAGCACCAACAGATACCCCTGTAATTGATAATACTGCGGTAGAACGTCTAATTTTTGGTGTTCCTAGCCTAACGCTGGGCACATGGTTAGCATTGGGATTATATCGTCAAAGTCGGCAAGAAAAAAAGGCGCTTAATCAACAAGTTAGCGATCGCCTGCAATCGATTTTTTATGGGATGCTACAAGAAAATCATGGGCGTGTAACTGTTTTAGGCTTTGCAATGAAGTCACAATTACCCGCAGCCCATGCTAGGCAGTATTTAGACGAAAAAGCTAAAGAATTCAATGCAAACTTTAAGGTCAACGAAGAAGGGGCAGTATCATATCATTTTGATGTCTAATTGTCATTTGTCAATAGTCCTTTGTTATTTGTCCTTTGTTATTCACCAATGACTAATGACCAATGACTATTTTACCAACTTACGGCTAGGTCTAATGACGCAGATTTTTTTGAGCATAGCTGCCATTTTAGGCGGTTTGTCAGTTGCTGCTGGTGCTTTTGCTTCTCATGCCTTGCGGGAAAAAATTAGTGAGCGATCGCTAGAAATTTTTGAAACTGGCGCTCGTTACCAAATGTATCATGCTCTGGCACTTTTTCTAGTAGCAATACTAATTAGTCGCACTGAGTCCCCTCAACCCACTCTCATCGCTAGTGGATGGCTGTTTCTCGCTGGCATTGCTATTTTCTCAGGTAGCTTGTATGCCATTAGCTTAACTGGTATTAAGTCCTTGGGAGCGATCGCACCACTGGGCGGTGCAGCCTTTCTCGCTGGTTGGGGTACCTTAGCTTTTGCTGCTTGGAATTTGAAGTTGTAAAAAAGTTAGAAATTAATAGTTAAGGGAATACCAAAAAATAAATTATCCGATATTTGTAGGGTGCTTTTAGTTCACATATCACGGTGTATTACCTCGTCCTATCTAACGCATCCTACAAATTGGATATTTTTTTAGTTGGAAGTCTTGAAAGCAAGAACAACATTTTTAAACAGGATTTGCAAATAAAACTTATTACCGTAATTTTACATTAGTTCTCAAGCGTACTAGCAAATTATGTAAAGCCGCATTCGCTGAAAGTACTTCAGGTAATAGACTAGATTCGTATGCTTCCTGCAACTTATGACGCAGACGTTCATATTCTATTTGATGAAAATCTACATTAACATTTGACACAACAGACTTTTCTTTCTCCGCTAGCTTTTGGTTAATTAAATCATGAATATATGGTAAATTGAAAACCTCATTTAATTTCATTAGATTAGCTTCAACTATACCTGTTTGCATCAAATAAATCCCTGTCAATAAAACTCGATAAACATAAAGTAAAGGCTTTAAGCGATACGTGTGTTCATTTTCAAAAAGCTTCCATTGTGTTGCAGCAAAACCAATATAATGGTAATAATGGTGACGGGTAATGCAACCTTTGGTAATAAATTTTAATTCCTCGGCTTCGGGTGAAGTTGTTAATACTAAAGGTGAGTATAGTTGTTCTAATACGTAACCATTCTTTTTAAGCAGCATTAAAAAGAATTTTTTGACATCATGAGTTACTAAATCAATTTCTAAAGCTTCGCGAATTTCTGAAACTTCAATAGTTTCATTCCCAGTTTCTAATCCTACAACTTTTTCAACTGGTAAAATATGCACCCCACGCAAGTCATAATCAGAATCAGGTGACGGAAAACCATATAAGTGGGAACCACTAATGATGGCGAATAAAAGCGGGTAAGGCTGTTGCCCAATAATTGTGTTAATAGAAGGTGGAATATTCATCATGTGCCGTTTACTTGCTTACCTTGGTTCGCCTGTTTCTTTAGAGCATCTTTTGTATAAACCAGAACACTCACTCATAGTTCAGGGTTATAAACCCCGCGAAATGACTTCTGGGGTAGTAAATGCAGATGGTTTTGGTGTGGGTTGGTATCATAGCCAAAAAGATATCGAACCATTTACCTACAAAAATACCCTACCTATTTGGAATGATATAAACTTACCCAGTCTCAGCCGTTACATTGAATCCAAGTGTGTGCTTGCTTATGTCCGCAGTGCTACATCCGAACAAGCCGTAGATTTTGCTAATTGTCAGCCCTTTAAACATCAACAACAGCTATTTATTCACAATGGAAGGATTGAAAATTTCCACAAAACATTACACAGAAAAATCCGCAGCACTTTGACTCAAGATTTTTACGAAAAAATTAATGGTAATACTGACTCTGAACACATTTTTGCATTGTTACTTTCACAAAGTCAAATTAACAAACATCGGCCTCCAGAGTATGCTTTACGTACTACATTATTAACACTATTAGAGATGGCAAAGCGCTATCAAGTAGAAGCTTCAATCAATGTAATCTTTAGTGACGGGCATCGCCTAATAGCTTCTCGATTTGCTACAACTTCTCCGGCTCCATCTCTTTATTGGATTCGAGACGATCCGACTTTTTCAAATTCTGTAATTATTGCGTCTGAACCTCTATTTATAGGTAACTGGAATGCTTTTCCAGAAAATAGCATAATTACTGTGGGAGCAGACTGTGAGATCCAAATCGAGCAAATTTAGTATAGAAGAAGCTATTTTTCAAACCTTATCTAGGCTATCCATGCAATACTAGCTGATTGATGCGTATGCAGATATGTTGGAAAGTAGGGTATGCCTAACATATATAGCGGTTCTCAGTTGAGTTCAATATAGACCATAGCCCCAACCTTGTTATGTTGAGGGATAACACTCAAATCTTCTCTTCTTTTAGAAGAGGGAAATGGAAGTGTAGTCAGGGTATATTGCATACAAACGAGAACCGCTATTGATGAGATGCTGCTCACTCCAGCAAAAGAGAACAATTAGAATCTCTGTTGCTGGAGTCATATTTTCACTCAATAAATTTGAACGTCCTGTAAATATTAGCCGTTGATTATTGCTGCATCGAAGGTGTGGGAAAAATTCTGCTGAATATAGGAAGCCGTGGCTTTGGCTTCGTTGCAGCTATATTTGCATTAACAGCAGAAGAGTTATTGCTTACCTCAGAGAGAATAGTTGGTTTGTTATTAGTAGAATTGGGAGAATCACTCAATGGAATAGCCAAAGGTGAATTTGAAGATACAGAACTAATATTCTCAGTATTTTGATTGTTGGGCTTTACCGGAGTTTGACCTTGACATGGAGTAATCATCAAAGTCGAAGTTGTTCCTAATGCCAGTATGAGTAAATGAGAAAAATATTGTTGCATGGAGATTTGCAAAATGGGTTGGTAAATATTAAAATTTTCAAGGAGTTGTGCTTGCTCCTAGTTATAAATAAACCGTAGCTATAGGATGTAAATCATGGAAATGTTGTCCTATAAAACCTGATTTTGGGGTTTCATAAGTGAATGAGTACTAGCACTTACTAGCAAATTAATTATCTGAAAAAGCTTAAGCGTACCGAGTTAAATGCCCTATAAATTAAGGGTGATGTAGATTTCTCTTTAATAAAAAGAGAATGGCTATTTCAAGACTGCTGAATCAGTCTGTTAGAGAGATAGCAAATAGATACACCTGAAATAGCTGACGTTTTTGTTCATCAACTAAGCCAGCACAACCATTTATACTTTAGTTGTATTTCACCTATTAATAAAAGAGGAATACTACTGATTTTTTAATAAAGCTAGTTTATAGGAGATCAACTCTTAACTCGCATATTTAAGTAACTAAAGCAGAAAGTATATGAACTTTTAATAAAACCTGAGCTTTATGAAGTAGCTTATGTAAATAAATACGTGTATACGTTCAGTAATAGATACTATTTGTTTATCTCCATACACCCTAAAGACGCATCCCGTTCACCAGCCAACAATCAAGTGAGATTTTTTTGAGCTTATGTCGATATTTTAAGCTTTACGATCCCATCTGAAACTTTCAGAGCATCTGGGGATTCTTACAAGTTAGACTAGACTTCTCTAGTTAGGAATAGCAATACCCACGCCCCTATTTTTCTGAAAATATATGAAATTTAGAACCTTCAAATATCCTTTCGCACTCATGCTAGTCAGCTTCAGTTTTTTGCAGACAGCTGATGCTCAAACTCCTGTAGCTGAAATTTCCAAGCTATCTCAAGAAGTTTCTGTACTTCGGAAACAAGGCCCAAGCGGGTTACAACTATTTCTCAAATCTCATGCGAATAAGTTAAATATTAATTCTTCAGATGCGGTTCTACCTTCATCTGCACTCCGGGTAGCTTTAGATGAACTCTGTCAACAACGAGATTGTTATGCCTCTCGTCTGTACTGGTACACTGATATAGAACAAGCCAAAGCTGCTGCTAGAACTAGTGGTAAACCTATTTTATCTCTGCGGTTGCTGGGCAGACTGGATCAGGATTTGAGTTGTGCCAATAGTAGGTTTTTCAGGGTAGCACTGTATCCTAATAGTGAAATTTCTAAGCTGCTTCAAGACCACTTTATCTTGCACTGGCAATCGGTGCGCCCTGTACCTAAAGTAACTATTGATTTTGGCGATGGACGCAAGTTGGAGCGGACAATTACAGGCAATAGCATTCACTATATATTAGATGCATCGGGTCGTCCAATCGACGCAATTCCAGGATTATATAGTCCCAAAGCATTTTTACTTCAGTTAAAGCAGGCTGAAGTAGCGGTAAAAGATTATAGTAAACTTGCAAAAAGCGATCGCGAGGCTTTTTTAAGAAAATACCACAGCGATCGTCTAAACTCTATCCAAGCCCAATGGGTTGCAGATTTATCCCGCCTGGGTATCCAGTCTCCCCCTAAGTTGGTGAAAGTTCCGAGCAATCCCAGTCAGCCACCTACAGCAGAAAGAGCAAGTTCTTTAGCAGTTTCTAAGATGAGAGTTGAAACGCCAATGCTGATTGCTTTTCAGTCTGATGCTGAACGGAATCAAAATGCTTTAGCTGAAATTACCGACCAGGAAGTTTGGAACAAAATCGCTCAACTCTATGCCAGCGATGTCAAGCTAGATCAAAATAGCATCTCTTTGATCAGAGCTAAAAAGTCTCAGCCTGTCAACACGAAAGAAGATAATTTGCCGATAATAGTGAAAAAATTTGAAACCACGATGGCTTTAGATACAGTCAGAAATGAATATATGCTACACAGCCAAATTCATCAATGGTTTATGCAAGGAAAGCAAACAAGCAGTGTGGAAGCCCTAAATGAGCAAGTATACGCCCAACTTTTTTTAACTCCTAGTTCTGACCCCTGGTTAGGGCTTTTCCCCAGCGATAGCTACAGCGCTATTGATAATGATGGCATCCGTTAAGTTAATACAGCATATTTTAGGTATTTACACCACAACTGAGACGAGGAGTTGAGAATCGGACAGTGCAGTTCAATTACTTGAAAAGCGCTGTAAATTGAAGCAAATAAAAGGGAGTGACGAGATTTTATAGTATTGACACCTCACCCATCACTCCTCATAACTTGCGCGTTGATTAGCTGTTACGCATTGTTAAATTACATCAGCTGACAGCTTCATTTATCCTCTAACTAAAGAGGCGGATAATTGTTAAGTTGTTATGTGATTTCCTATACGCCTATTTTTAATTTACCAAACAGAATTCAGTAATTAGAATTTCGTTTGGTATTTTATATGACTGGCAAACTTCAGTTTTCCTTTGTCCTGTGCTAGAGAATTCTATAATTGATTTTAAGATCGAAAGACTTTGATTCCCTACTTTTTACAGAAGTTGGAAATCTTGTTATGAAATTTGTTATCAATAAATGTATTTATAAGCACAAATAAACTTAACTTAGATTATATGTCTTTGGTAGTGGTGGCTTGATTCTTGTGATGGAAGTTAGGGAAAATATTATCAGTTATTCTAGGTAATATTGAAAACAATTATCATTAACACTAAATCATTCATTGGGGGAATGACAAAGTGGCTTAAACAAGAGTGAGAAATTCAGTTTGAAAACGGGGTTTTTCTGGTTATGCTGTCTTATCTAAGTTTGTTTACTAGTCCTAATTTTTACTGGCTTATTAGTTTGGTTATAAATGAGCCTAATCTTAGGTCAGCAAGTTAGGCGCTCCTATTGGCTTATTTTAACGAATTGTCCGACCAAAGGTAGACGTAATAACTATCAAAATACCGTAGGCTTGATGTAATAAAGTATTCAAACATCTATAAGTATTAATAGACACTCCATAATTTCTTACTAGTAGATTTTTTTTGCTCAACCTCTGCAAACAAGTAGCGGCAATTTAAGGTGAACATAGAAAAATTTATCCAACGTACAGAAATATTGCACAAGCGTTTAGCAGATTTATACCAAACTGCTAGTGTATTACCTTGGATTCCACCGGATCTACTGCCGCAAGCTTTAAAGGAACTCTATAACACCTTAAAGATAGTACAGTTAGCGGCACAAGAACTGTATCAGCAAAATGAGGAACTATTAGAAACACGAAATAGGCTAGAAGCAGAACGCCAACATTATCAAGACTTATTTGAGTTTGCGCCGGACGGCTATTTAGTAACTAATACAGAAGGAATGATTCAAAAAGCTAACCATACCGCAGCGAGGTTGCTCAATGTTTCAAAGCATTTTTTGGTGGGTAAACCAATGATGAACTTTGTTCCTCTAGGAGAACGTCAACAGGTTCGCTGCGAACTCATCCAGTTATCTGAATCAGACAGAGTTAAAGAGTTATTGGTACGCTTGCAAAAACGTCATGGTGAGTTTTTTGATGCAGCTTTGACAGTGACAGTTGTCCGCAATCAGCAAGGTAAGGCAATCTCTCTGCGTTGGATAATGCGTAATATTAGTGACCGTCAGTATTTAGAATCAGGAATAGTCAATAATGACGGCGATTTGTTCAACGATCGTCAAGTGCATAAACATTCCAAAGGAGAAACTATTCCACTCAATCCACTAGTAATTTGGTATGTTTCTCAGGGTTTGGTCAAACTCAATACTTACTGTGAAACGGGTGAAGAAGTGTTGATAGGATTGGCAACAGCAGGAATGGTTTTTGGCTCTAGTTTGACTTCTTTAAATATCTACCAAGCAACAGCCTTATCTGATGTTAAGTTGGTATCAATTTACGCGGCAGAGATAGAGGCTTCTCCAAATCTGAGCCATACGCTTTTACCAAAAATCAATCAGAGGTTACGGCAAACAGAATCTTTTTTAGTTATTTCTGGAAGGCGGCGAGTACAAGAGCGCTTGCACTATCTATTAGAACTTTTGAAACGAGAAGTGGGTGAAACTGTGCCGGAGGGAACTCGCCTAAGTGTTCGCTTTACTCACGAAGATATTGCTAGCGCCTGTTGTACTACCAGGGTAACAATTACACGATTGATGGGCAAATTACAAGAAGAAGGTATTATCAGTTTTGATTCAAAAAAACACATTATCTTGAAAGATTTCCATTAATTACAGATGGGGATCTGGTGAGAAAAGATGACCTAAATGTACACAAAATAATGTATATGTGATTTAATACGCATTTCTAAAATCACTATGCCTAGGTTGGGCTAGACCTACGCAGTATGTCAAAGCAGCTATGCACACACTTGGCAACACAACTTTATCATCGGGCTATATCTTAGCACTGGACTTAGGTACAACAGGCAACCGCGCTTTTGTGTTTAACGCAGACGGTAAGATTGTTGGGCAGGCATACAAAGAACTAACTCAGTATTATCCTCAGCCTGGATGGTTAGAACATGACCCTCAACAAATTTGGCAAGATACCTGTTGGGTGATAGAAACCGCCATTAAGAATGCCCAGATTTCTCCATCTACGATCGCAGCATTGGGACTAACTGTACAGCGTGAAACCTGCTTGATTTGGGACAAAACTACTGGTAAACCACTCCATAGAGCGATCGTTTGGCAAGATCGTCGCACTGCTCCCCTTTGTCACGAGTTAAAAGAGCAAGGCTATGCTGATGAAATTTACGATCGCACCGGATTAATCATTGATGCCTATTTTTCTGCTACAAAACTTAGGTGGCTATTAGATAAGTTTACGGATGTTGACCTCAATAATGTTTTAGTAGGCACTATTGATACCTGGGTGCTGTGGAATCTTACAGGTGGGAAAGTCCATGCTACTGACCACAGCAATGCCAGTCGGACAATGTTGATGAATCTCAAAACCTGTGATTGGGATGAGAATCTACTAAATTTGTTTCAAATTCCGGCTCATATTTTGCCCCAGATTCAGCCGAGTTTAGGAGTATTTGGAGTTACTGATGCAACTTTGTTGGGCGCTGAAATTCCTATTACTGCGATATTGGGAGATCAACAAGCAGCTTTATTTGGTCATGGTTGCGATCGCCCCGGTTTGATGAAATGTACTTACGGAACTGGTAGCTTTTTGGTAGCTCACACAGGCAATCGAATTGTGCGCTCGCACAATCAACTTATTTCTACGGTGGCATGGACACAAGCAAATCCAAGCGGAGCATTGGATGTAGGCTATGCCTTAGAAGGTAGTATGTTTACTAGTGGAGCTTGTATCCAATGGTTGCGCGATCGCCTCAAGCTGATTAAAACTGCTGCTGAAAGTGAAACGATGGCAAATCAGGTGAAAGATAATGGCGGAGTCTACTTTGTGCCTGCATTTAGTGGACTGGGCGCACCCTACTGGGATATGAGTGCTAGGGGAGCCTTTTTCGGCATTACCGCCAGTGTCCAACCAGAGCATCTAGTACGCGCCGTGTTAGAAGCGATCGCGTATCAAGTTGTGGAAGTAGTACAGGCAATTAATTCATCTAGCAGTACTCCAGTTGGTCGATTAACCGTAGATGGTGGTGCTTGCGAAAATAATTTTTTGATGCAATTTCAGGCTGATGTATTAGGTATTCCAGTTGAACGTCCGATAATGCGCGATACGACCGTTCAGGGTGCAGCATTTGCAGCAGGTTTAGCTATAGAATTTTGGGAGAGCTACGAAGCGCTGGTGCAGCAACGGCAAATTGAGCGTGTGTTTGAACCGAGGAGCGATAAGCCATTATCTAACTTTGATACTTGGCAAAAAGCAGTGAAACGCACTCTGGCTTGGGAAGAGTAAATGCTTACTGCTCAGGCAAAACTTCAACACAATGGTTATTAAAATTTTGTTCCAGATAACGTGGATCGCGCACTCCTACGTGCAAAACTAGTGCTGTAACTAATCCACCTATAGCTGCCACCAAGAAGGCAGTTCTATAGTCAATATTATCCACTATCCATCCACCTAAAAGGGGAGCAAGCATTGTGGCAGGGGCAATAAGGGTATTACCAAGACCAATATAGGCTGGTCGTTGACGCTGATTACCAAACTCTAAGGTCATTACCGCAGCAATATTTTGCAGAGCGCTCATACCTATTCCCGCTCCTATAAATACCAAGTAAAAACAGTTTACATTTGTTGCTAGCCCAGCTAGAACCGCACTGAAAGCACAAACAACAGAACCAACTTCCAAGACCAACTTGTTACCCCAGCGATCGCCTACCCAACCCAAAACCAATCCAGCAATAGTTTGCGTTCCCATCAGCACACCAGTAATTAACCCAATAGATGCTTCTCCCATACCTTGATGGTGTACGGCATAGAGTGTATAGAAGGGAAGTGGCATTAAGGCTAATTGTGAAAGCATACGTGCGATCGCAAAGTAACGAAAATTCTTATCGCACCGGAGAATCACATTAAGAGTGTCCCAAAATTCACGTCTAGTTTCAATGGTCGATAATGAGTTGTTTACTGGCTCTCGCGTCCTAGACATAAAAAACCAAGATAGAGCCATCGCAACGCTGGCACACAAAAAACAGAGAACAAAGTTAAATGGCTGGGCAATTTGCTTGAGCAGTAAACCAGCACTCAAAGCACCAATGATACTCATCAGATTAGCAGCCGCAGCTAAAGCACCGTAAAAAATGCCAAGCCTTCCCGATGGAACAATTTTAGCAACCATACTTTGCCAAGCAGGAGCGCTAAATCCGCTACCTAGTCCCTGCCAAATGAGGATGGCGAATGTCAAATATAAGATAGTTTGGTGATTGAGTTGTAGCTCTAATAAAGCAACTAGTGCTAATCCTAAAAAAGGAAGTTTTTGGTGAATTGTCAACCACATTACAGTTGGTTTGTAATACTGTAATCGAGCTATTCTATCAGCTGTTAATAGCTGAGGTAGTTGCCAACCTAAACGCGGAATAGCTGGGATCAGACCGATGAGCAATGCAGAATTTGTAAAACCACTAACAAATAGAGGGATAATCGTGATATAGGAGGCAAAACCAGCTCCTAAACCAAAAAATGCACTTTCAACAACATTGACGGTCAAGTTATGACGAAGGTCTTTTTGAATTTTAGAGTTAGGCATTTTTATAGATACTGCAAGTGTAGGTAAGTTTTTATTCCATACCAAAATCCGGCTTGAAAAATCCGCATTTAGAGTGTTAAAAATTGGGAAAATAAAGCTATGAGAAATCTATCTCTCAGTTGAAAGAGCGATAAATACCTGTGTTATTTATTACTGTTTTAGTTCAGATTATTTCGGGTATTGTTTCTCTAAAATAGGATAAATACTTTTAAATTTTCTAGTTTTTTACTCACGGGTGATTTTGGTAAACTGGGACAGTATTTTAAACAGGTTTATGTTCTTTTCTTAAGCGCTTAGTAAGTGCTAAGTACCGAACAAAAATCTGAGTTCCATAGATTGTTCCCAGATGCCGCACTTAAATCATCAATTGGAAAGTATTTTTGTAAAAAATCTCAAGTTATGAATCTGCAAGGTTTTTAGCAATTTACACTCCAACAATTTGGAATAAATACTGTAAACCGCGATTGTACTGAGAGATGGGGAGAATAAGTCAGGTATTGTCCAGGTGTATTTAGCAGTAGGATGAGGGCAAAGTAGAACTTGGAAACAGATCATCAAAGGGTTGAATGGCACGCTTGGTAAGCTGAAAGCCTTGCATTAACAAGGCTTTTGGGAAATTATTCCTGGTGAAGATGAAGAATACGCCAAGTTGAGGTGGTACTCATACGTGCGATCGCAAAAGATAGAAAGCGATAAAATACTGGTGTAAAGCCCAAGTATGGGAAGAAAGTGTGACTTCTTAATGCCAAGTCTGCGGAGTTTTTCAGTCGGTAATTATCTAATTTTTTACCACTTTATAAATTAAAGGATTGAAACCATCCGTTTTCTGCATAGGAGAAGAGACATTTAAAGCCTTTTTGAAGATCCTTCAGAAAGTGCAGAGTAAACAGTTGCGAGTCAGAGTTCCCCAGAACTATTGCGTGGTAAGTTTGATTTGGGGTGTAAATTCCCATCTTAAACTTTGATAACTAATAGCTGTTTTAAAATACTACTGACATCTAAGGATACTCCCCGCATGATTACTAAACCTAAGATTTTCATTGATGGCGAATCAGGAACCACAGGCTTACAAATTTATTCACGTCTTAATCAACGGGATGATATCGAGTTAGTTAGCATTGAGACATCTAAACGTAAAGATGCAAATGAGCGAGCTAAACTAATCAATGCCGTTGATGTTATTATTCTCTGCCTACCTGATGATGCAGCCCGCGAAGCTGTTAGCTTAGTAAGTAGTACTACGGTTAAAATCCTTGATGCTAGTAGTGCCCATCGGACAGCTAATGGCTGGATATATGGGTTCCCCGAACTCAATCCAGGACAGCGAGAGAAAATCGCCAGCGCTCAGTTTGTCAGCAATCCAGGTTGTTATCCCACAGGATTTTTAGCCTGTATCCGTCCGTTGATTGCTAAGGGACTTTTAAAAAATAATTTTCCCATCACCGTGAATGCAGTATCAGGTTACTCAGGTGGCGGAAAGAATCTTATCAAACAATACCATACCTTCCATGAACAGCAAGCCGGGGGTGAGTCACTATATCCTTATGGAATCTACGGTTTGCAGTTTGGACATAAGCACGTCAAGGAAATGCATTATTATTCAGGGTTAGCATCGCCGCCACTATTTGTCCCTTCAGTAGGGGATTTTGAGCAAGGGATGCTAGTTCAAGTGCCTTTGCCGTTAGGAACTTTGGATAATCCACCATCAGGTGAGGTAATCTATGAAGCGATCGCTGATTACTACCAAGGTGAAAAATTTGTGCAGGTTGCTCCATTCCAAGATTCTACTCTGCTGCGAGACGGAATATTTTTGGATGCGATTGCAGTGAACGGCACTAATATTGTTCAGGTTTTTGTATTCGCCAATGACACCACCAAAGAAGCATTGCTAGTTGCTCGTCTCGACAACTTGGGCAAAGGCGCATCAGGAGCCGCAATCCAAAACCTAAACATCATGCTGGGCTTTCCAGAAGAATTGGGATTGTTATAAAAAAATTGGGAACTTGTACTGAGCGTAAAGCCTACGGCATAGCTTCGCTTAACGCGCAGCGTCTCCGTTAGGAGAAGTCGAAGTATTGGGAATTGGGAATTAAAACTTTTACCCAATGCCCAATGCTCATTAGTTTGATAATTTTTTCAGTTCCTCAAGTAATTCAATTACATGATGTTCAAAGCCTCTATTTCTATCTTGAACTGACTCAATTAAAGGTTTGTCAAAAAGATTAATGACAGTATTACCTAATTGAATACCTAAAGGTTTTAAATGCCCACCGTCTAAATTTTCAATAAATTCTTGAGGCGGTCTTTTCAAAATATCAGTAAACCATTCACAGGTTAATTTAGCAATCTTATCAGACTTAAAACAGACTAAACCCATGATATTAAATAATCCACTATCCTTGATTAAATTCTTGGTTTCTTCAGGGTTTGGTTTCACACCCCAACCAAGATTATCGATGATATCGGCTAAAAATTGAGGGCGAATTGCGCTGGCTGTATCGCTAATATCAGGAGCTAAGAGGATAGAAACTTGCCCTCTAATAAAGACACTATTAATTTTAATTTCCCGACCTACGTAACTATAAATTAGTTTCTGATCTTCTATAATTTTTCGTTTAAGTTCCTCAACAAGAATGTTAATATCTTTAATTACACTTTCTATTTGGTACTTATTCGACGTATGAGATAGCAGATTCCGAATAAAAGTTTCTCTTTTTTGAATATCATCTGGCAGAGCAGTAAATCCTTCTAACAGGGAAATATATTTACAGCCAAGGCTATGTCCAATCCAAGAAAAGTTTTTATCATCTAGATAGGCTTCATAATCATATCCCTCAACACTTGCCATCCTTACAAGCTCTGGCAAAATCTCATACTGCTCTCTCATCAAAAAACCAGCTTCTACATAATGGTTAAAAGTAAAATTAAACGGCAGAAGAATAATCGTGTATCCCTGATTAAATAAAGACTGAAGTAGATAGCGATAAAAAAGCATGGGGTCAAATGTACCAAAGAAAGCTCCTGCAATAAATTGAATTACTCCTTTAGGCTGTGGATGCAGAGCAACCCAACTGTGAGAAACGGGTTTAAATCTCAGTTTTAAATTTGTATTAACCATGACTTAGCAACGAGTTCATCTCATTTTGGTAGGTGTATACTTAATCTCCAAACTGATGTTGCTGCTTTTCGGATTCTTTAAAAGATATTTTCCCAAAACTGAGATACTCGACTCAATAACATAGTAAAAGTTTCTAGCTCTCAAACCATTTATGAAAGAGAGATATTCCGATTATTCAATAAACTTTACTTATAGGACTTCAAGAAGTTGATATCTTCATAGCCAGTATAAATATTGATATTGCCAAATTCAATTGACTGAAGGTCAAACAGCCATCCAAATTTATTTTGGTATGGAAAAATTGGTATTCTAGTTAAAACACTATAAAATTTTATACATTGTTTAATTAAATACTAAATCCCAAAAAAGCCGAAAATACCTGTATTTGGAGATATAATTAGATGGTTTTACTTAAGCATATATAAGACTTTTCTGATAATAAATACAGTGACACTTGTTACTGTATTGACAGTTTCAGGGTTTGCTAAGACAAGACCTCAATACAATATAATAATTTTTATTACTAATGGATTGCGACCTAGTAAAGTTAATGCTGATTGAAACCCCTAATCTTTATGAAATTCGCCAACAGGGTGTAAGTTTTATCAACAGTCATTCGTTGTTTCCTACTTTTACTACCACTAATGCTTCTGCGATCGCAACGGGACATTATCTTGGTGATACCAGATCAATACAATTAATGTTGGCTTTCCTGTCAAAAGTGCCAGTAACAGCCCAGTTCCTTTTTTAGAAAATAATGCTGTTTTGGGGAAAACTAGCCAACACTTTGATGGTAATTACTTAAATCTTTAGTCAGAGGATTCAAAAAAGTTACTTTTAAATCTAATACTTTGACATCCCAACCAAGTACTAATGGATTAAAAACGATCTTGAAGTATCAAACTGTTGGCTCAACTCGATATTTTGACGTTGCTGGTTTTCCTGGTCGGACACTTGGTTTAGCAAAATAGTACGCCATTGGTATATTTAACTCTTTGAAACTTTCAAGATTATTTCATTCTCAGAAACTAAAGAAAATGTAGCAATCAACATCAGTAAGTTTCTTCTTGAGAGCTTCTCAACAACTCCAACTTTCCCCTACAGTCTGATTCTTCAAAGCTAGTTACAACGCGCTTTGAAGTGATTAGCATCACCATTTTTTTGTTCATACTCTTGACATAGTTGATGACTAAAGGTTATAAAACTTTAAGAAAAATAAATCAGTCTGCCTAATCCACTAAATTCCCAACAAACATTTGTAAAGGGTAAACCGGAGCGGAGGAACCAAATCTGGGGCGTATTTTGAAGAAAGTTAATGGTTAATAGTGAGGAGTTAAAAGTTACTAAACTCATAACTCATAACTTTCTTAAGAAGGACATCTCTCAGTCCTAGCCCGTCAGCTAACTTCGTCGGCATTGAGAAGAGACTGAACGAGCAGCATTCTTAACAAGTAATGCCTTGTTCTCGTCAGTGTCCTTTGGCTGGTAACTTTGCGGTTCGTTGTACCTGCCCTCGGCCTTGAGAGAGGATAATAATATCTTGATTTCTGGCGTTTGAGGCAGGATTATTTGCCTTGAGGTGAAAATCAGCTATGTTCCAGAATAAGAAACATCGCATTGCCCTAATTTCTATTGATGGCGACCCGGCGGTTGAAATTGGTCAAGAAGAGGCTGGAGGTCAAAATGTTTATGTGCGTCAAGTAGGTTATGCCTTAGCCCAGCAAGGTTGGCAAGTGGATATGTTCACTCGTCGTAGTAATCCTGAACAAGCTGCGATCGCTCAACATAGCCCAAACTGTCGTACTATTCGGTTAAAAGCTGGCCCAGCTGAGTTTATCGGGCGAGATAACTTGTTCCAGCATCTACCTGAATTCATAGAAGAATTTCAGCAATTCCAGCAGCGCCAAGGGTTCCATTACTCCCTCATTCATACCAACTACTGGTTATCATCTTGGGTGGGTATGGAATTGAAAAAGCACCAACCCCTGATTCAGGTACACACTTACCACTCTTTAGGAGCCGTTAAATACAGAAGTATTGGTGATGTTCCCGTAATTGCAGCCCAGCGATTAGCTGTAGAAAAAGCCTGCTTGGAAACTATAGACTGTGTAGTTGCAACCAGTCCACAAGAACAGAAACACATGCGGGTACTCGTTTCTAGCAAAGGGAACATTGAAATGATTCCCTGTGGCACTGATACTGACAAATTTGGGGGAATTCAGCGAACTGCGGCGCGGGAAAAGTTGGGAATTGCCCCAGATGCCAAAATGGTTCTCTATGTTGGTCGCTTTGACCGCCGTAAAGGAATTGAAACCTTGGTAAGAGCCGTTGCCAAGTCTAGTTTAAGAGGTGAAGCTAACTTTCAGTTAGTAATTGGTGGTGGTAGCCGTCCCGGTCAGAGTGATGGAATAGAACGCGATCGCATTGCTAGCATTGTGACTGAACTCGGATTAGAAAATTGTACAACCTTTGCTGGTCGCCTAGATGAAACCGCCCTCCCCTTCTACTACGCCGCCGCTGATGTCTGCGTAGTCCCTAGCCACTATGAACCTTTTGGTTTAGTTGCTATTGAGGCAATGGCTAGTCAGACACCAGTCGTAGCTAGTGATGTTGGCGGGCTACAGTTTACTGTTGTACCAGAAGTAACAGGATTACTTGTGCCTCCTAAAGATGAAGTAGCTTTTGCTGCTGCTATAGACCGCATTCTTGTCAACCCAGCTTGGCGAGACCAATTAGGTGAAGCGGCTCGACAACGGACAGAAATCGCCTTTAGTTGGTACAGTGTCGGATTCCGACTGACTCAGCTTTACACTCGTTTGTTGGCTCAAACTGCACCCAATACCCAACTCCGAATTGCAGCTTAATTTTTACAGCTTTGTGCGCGGAACTAATATCATCAAAGTGATTTTGCCGCGCCCAAATAGCCAACGACAAACTACTCAACCTAGTTAATTAGGAAGTCAGAATTATGTTGCATATCGGGGATTATGCTTTGCATCAAAGAACAGGGCAAATTGGTCAAGTTTTCGGTTATGGGCATGAGGTAATGGATGGAGTGTACATAACCACCCTCAAAGTCAGAGTGAGCAAGCATAAAGGAACTCGTCGTCAAAGCAGATTTCTCGAAGATGCTTACTCCAGATGGATACTGGCAGAAGCAGAATAAGGGAAAACATCCCATCTCCGAATAGCACAACTGTGCGTACATACAAATAATTTGGGATAATTTATTTTTTGGAAGTCCCTAAACAAATAGATTTGTTTTTCTATTAAACGCAGAAAAACAAATCTAGTTGTCTATCGCAAAAGTTTTGATAGGTTTGTAGTAAGCACTTTAGTGCTTGAATATTTGAGGACTAAAGTCCTCACTACAAACGTATTTACAACTCATAACTAATGCGATAGACAAGTAGTAGCATTGTCAATTTAATTGGCTGCGGTTTTGGCAGTATTTTGAAGATAGCGGGAAAAGTTTAGTGAACTTTTCCCGCTTCAGTTTAGCTAAAGACTTTTTTTGTCACATTAACTCGATCGGTAAATCAAAACAAGCATTGCCCGATTTAGACATTGCAGGCAGCGATTTGTGCGTAATAAAGCTTGTACAATTATCAAGGCGGTTTTTACTGCCAGAATACTTCTCAGGTGTAAAATTTATCGACAGCAAAATTTTTCTACTTTGTATTTTTTCATGCTTCACTTGTGGCAAAAATTACCCAAGTTAGGCACTCATATCTTGCAATAGATAACTTTTACCCTTATGACTGGAGAGCAAAATCTTGGGAATAGAACTACGCAGTTTCGTATTTCTCGACAACCTGCAACCTCAACATGCAGCATATATGGGAACAGTAGCCCAAGGCTTCTTACCATTACCAGGGGATACATCACTGTGGATTGAAATCTCTCCTGGTATCGAAATTAATAAAATTACGGATATAGCCCTGAAATCTGCCTCTGTCCGTCCGGGAGTACAGGTAGTTGAACGACTATACGGACTATTGGAAGTTCATTCTAGCTCCCAAGGTGAAACGCGAGCTGCTGGTCAAGCAATTTTGGCGGCACTAGGAGTCAAAAGAGAGGAATGTCTGAAACCGCGTGTTATTTCTAGTCAGATTATCCGCAACATCGATGCTTATCAAACACAACTGATTAATCGCACGCGCCGGGGACAGCTACTACTAGCAGGACAAACACTATATGTATTAGAAGTGGAACCTGCTGCTTACGCCGCACTGGCTGCCAATGAAGCGGAGAAAGCAGCGAGGATTAACATTCTTGAAGTTCAAGCTGTAGGTAGCTTTGGACGACTTTACTTAGGTGGGCAAGAACAGGATATTCTAGCAGGTGCGGCGGGAGCTTTAACGGCCATTGAAAGTGTAGCTGGCCGAGCAAATCCTCTAGGTGGTCGTCAGGAGTAAAGGAAAGAAAATGGCAAATCGAGAGCATCTAGCTTTACTCAAAGCAGGTGCAGTGACATGGATTGAATGGAGAAAGAAAAATCCTCAGATTGAACCAGACCTCAGTGCTGCAAATCTGCAAGGGCATAACCTCAGAGGCGCAAACCTCCAAGGGGTAAATTTGAGAAAGGTAGATTTAGGTAATGCTTTACTGGTGCGAGCAAACCTCAGTGGTGCTGACCTCAGTAGTGCCAACCTCAGCAAAGCGTTTCTCATTGAAGCTAACTTGAGTGATGCTAGCTTGAGTGTTGCTAACTTGAGTGGTGCTATACTTACGCAGGCAGATTTGAGCCAGGCTAATTTGATTGGAGCCGACTTGAGTGAGGCGAATTTGAGAGGCGCTGCGATCGCTCATGCTAATCTAATTGGAACTGACCTAAGAGGCGCTAACTTGAGAGATGCCGATTTAGGTGCAGCGAAGTTGATACGGGCAAATCTATCTTTTGCCAACCTGATTGAAGCTAACTTGATTGAGGCTGACCTCAGCGAAGCAAGTTTGTATGAAGCGGAAGTATTGGGGGCTTATCTTTATAAAACTGACTTATACAAAGCTAATTTGAATAAGGCTCGCTTCAGTGGTGCTTACCTGTTGCGGGCTAACTTAAGTGAAGCTGACTTGAGTCAAGCTGACTTGAGTTGGACTAACCTGAGAGACGCGAATTTGGCAGGGGCAAATCTCAGAGGAGCCAACCTGAGAGGAGCCGACATGAGGGGAGCTAACCTCAGTGGCGTAAATCTTCAGGAGGCAATTATGCCTGACGCTTCAAAGCACGATTAGTTAGCCACAAAAGGTAATTGTGTTGATTATTACAAGGTTTTCAGTAAGGGTAAAGCTCAGTCACTTCAGTACTGAGATATAAGCGACGTGAGCAGTAATAAAGGCAAATGAAAAATCTGGTTCCCTCCCCTTTACAAAGGGTTTGGGGCTCTATTGGGCGTAAGCCTTACTTCTTGAAGAAATCGCCTCTGTGAAAAGTCTCTTACCAGGAAATTTGCGATCGCTCTTGCACAACTCGCTGATATACTTCTTGAGTTTGCCTAGCTAATTTCGGCCAGCTAAAGCGCCGCTCTAAATCCTCATAAGCGTTATCCACCAACCATTGTCGATAACCTGGATTTTTCAACACTTCCAAAATTCCCCAAGCTAAAGAGTCGGAATTGTTCACCCAAGTAACAATGCCTGTTTTAGTATGTTGCACCACTTCGGGAAAACCACCTGTATCAGAAACCACTACAGGCACGCGAGAAGCAAAGCTTTCTAAAGCTACAATTCCAAATGGTTCGTAAAGGCTAGGAAAAACGGCACAGTCAGCAACAGTCTGGAATTTATCTAAGTAATCATCAGAGAGAAAACCTGTAAAATAGCAATGATGCCAAATTCCCAAATCCCAGGTTTGGCGCTTGAGATGGTCAGTATTGCCGCCACCAACGATGACAAATTTAACGTTACCTCCCATTTCCGAAAGGATTTTTGGTGCAGCATTAAGTAATATAGGTACACCTTTTTCGTATGTCATGCGACCGAGGTAGTAAACGATTTTCTCATTGTCTGTAGCAAATTGGCGGCGAAAATCTAGCGCATGAAAATCTACGTGATGCTGTTTCTTTTCGGCTCTGATACCGTTATAGATAACATCGATTTTGTCCCAAGGACTGTATAGTGCTCGTTCTACCTCTTGGCGCATATAGTCGCTACAAACAATAATCCGCCAAGCATTATAAGCCAGCAAGGTTTCTTTGCCATTTATATAGCCTTGGATCTCTGTGTGAATACCGTTATAGCGTCCGTATTCTGTAGCATGAATTGTGGCAATTAGTGGTATTTTAAAATTATGCTTGAGAGCGATCGCAGCATCTCCAACTAACCAATCGTGGGCATGAATTAAATCAAAGGGCCCTTCCTCCAAGATCAACTTACCACCGTGATCTCCCATACTCAAGTTGAGATTCACTACCCAGTGGAAAAAGTCGTTACTATGTGCCACTGGCACCCGATGTACCTTTACTCCTTCAACCACCTCATACATCGATGCGTGACCAAACTCCGCCGTAATCAGGTGGACTTCATGTCCTAGCTTTACCAGTTCCGGGTACAACTCCGCTACATGCCTCGCAATTCCCCCAACAATCCTTGGTGGAAACTCCCAACTCAATACCAATATCTTCATCTGCTAGACTCCCCGACACTTTACAAATATCTAAACAACTACATTTACCTAAAAATACAAGTCTGGCGAATGTAGTGAGTACTTTTACTAGATTTTTAGATTTTTTAACAGTTATTTTGTTAAAGCTTATCAAAGGTTATCAACTGTATGCTATCGATAAGAAGCAAGGTATAATACAAATTCTTAATTTAAGACAATTGAGTACTCGTTTTGTAACTCAGCCTTTAAGAAGGGGTAACGACGCAAACAGTATGAACTCGATCGCGTCCTTGCTGTTTGGCTATATAGAGTGATTTGTCCGCAGCATTAATCAAGTCTTGCGATGAAGTTTCGCAATTTGGCACAATGCTGGCAACACCTAGACTGACAGTAACGCGATCGCACACACTAGATTGAGCATGGGGAATGGTCAAGTCATAGACTGCTTGTCGAATAGTTTGAGCTACAGAAATTGCTCCTTCAATCTCTGTATTAGGCAGAATCACAGCAAATTCTTCGCCGCCATAACGAGCTACTAAATCGGCTGGACGCTTAATAACACTTTTAAGCGCACTCCCCAATTGCCGCAAACAATCATCTCCTGCTAAATGCCCGTAAGTATCGTTGTAGCGTTTAAAAAAATCGACATCGAACAAGATTAAAGACAACGGCATTTGCTCGCGTTTGAGTCGATGCCACTCATTCTCAAGATACTGATCGAATCGGCGACGATTGGCTATTTGAGTCAAGCCATCTAAAGTGGCCAATCTTTGCAGTTCTTCATTGGCAGCTTGTAATTGCTGGTAGAGTACTGATTGATGAATAGCGATCGCTACCTGACTGGCTAACTGCTGCAACAAATTAACTTCAAATGCTTGCCAGTAACGAGGTGCGCTACACTGATGGGCAATGAGTAAACCCCACAGATGCTCCCCATTCAAAATCGGTACTACCATCGCAGCCTTGATTTGATAGAGTTGTAATAACTCAAAAACATCGGCTGAAAGATCAGACTCCTGAATATTATGCAGGACTGTGGGTAATCCCTGGTAATAGTAGCTAAAATCTCGTGTTCTCGAAAATGGGTGCAGTGTCTGCTCTAATCTCTGCGGGTAGTCATCACTCAGCGATTCTGCCGCAAAATAGCCACTTCCGTCAGATTCCAACTGGTAGATAGCGACGGAATCTGAACCCAAACACTCTCGAATACTGTTGACTGTTGTATTTAGAACCTCCTCCAAATTCAGTGATTGCCGAATCTGTTGAGTTACTTCAGTAATTAGCCGTTCCCCCTCTGCCTGTTGTCGCAGCAATTTTTCAGCTTGTTTGCGAGTGCTAATGTCTTCTACCGAGCCAAGAATCTGTATTGGAGTGCCGCTAGCATCTCTGGCAAATACGACTTCTCGTGTATTCAGCCAAAGCCACTCCCCATTTTTGTGTCGGAATCGGTATTCGGTGGAAAGAACTTCGTTGTCGCTAAGGTTGACGAAGCGACTTGGTACGTCATAGCAGAGGTGTTGGTCGTCTGGATGAAAGCAATTTAGGAACCACTGCGGATCTGCGTTACAAAATTCCTCTGGAGAGTAGCCTAAAATGCTAAGACTTTTTTGGTTAAGATAAATGCTTGTTCCTTTTAAGAAGTCAAATAAATACAAAATATGCGGTACGGCATTAGCAACCTTTTGGAGAAAGTCTTGACTTGAGCGCAATGCCTCTTCAGCTTTTTGACGTTCGCGCAGCGCGGCTTGATATTCACTAATATCTCGTCCCTCAGAAATAAGTAATGTTACACACCCTGTTTCATCGAATATGGGACGTAGTGAAAAATCAATCGCGATCGCTCCATCGTCTCGATCCAAAACCTCAACTTCATAGCGAATAGATTCACCATTAGCTGCTGCTGCGATCGCAGTTTTTAATTGTGCTTGTGTCTCTGAAGAAATTGTCCACCATTTTGCTTCCCAAAATGGCTTACCGACTACTTCTTCTCGACTAATCCCAGCAAAGTCCAGTGCTGTTTGGTTAGCCTCTAATACAATTCCATTGGGCTGAAGCAATCCGATAAACTGATTGGTTTGATTGAAAATCGCTCGGAATTTTTGCTCATTTTCACTTAATGCTTCTTCTACCTGTTTGCGGTCAGTAATATCTCGCCCAACAGATTGAAGTTCTACAAGAGTACCCTGATCATCAAATATGCCTCGAATAATCCAATGCGTCCACCGCACGCCAAGGCTTGCTATGGCCCGATTTTCAATGGCAATCACGGGATTTTCGGAACTAATGGAATTTACCAGACTAAACACACGTTCCCGGTCTTCCTCAAACACAACAGGTTCGTAGTGTTGGGCAATAATCTCTTCTCGCTTCAGCCCAAAAAATCGACAGAAAGCTTCATTAACAAAGGTAACAATACCATCTGGTGAGCCTCTAGCAATCAGTTCCGTTTGATCTTCGAGGATGGCACGATAACGCGCTTCGCTCTCTTGCAATGCGGCTTCTGCCTGTTTGCGTTCGCTAATATCGAACACTAAACCCTGAAGTACCTGAGTTTGTCCATCCGCACAGAGAACAAGATTAGCTTGATCCCGCACCCAAATTGTTATACCATCGCGCCTCATCATTCGATACTCGACCCTCAAAGGCTCTCCGGTGGTGATTGTCGTGTTTACAGCTTGCCAATAGCGATCGCGATCGTCTGGATGAGTGTAATTTAACCAACTGTTAAAAAAACCGTGATGCCAATCTTCGGGAGCAATGCCTAACAATTGTTGCAGTTGCGGACTAATATAAGCTTCTTGAGCAGTGCTATTAATCGGTAAAATATAAACAACGCCCGGAATTTGTTCTACCAGAGTGCGGTATTTTTGCTCTGCCTCAGAGAGTTCTTCTTGGGCCTGCTTGCGACTCATGATGTTTTGAATTTCTACAATAAATATATATTTTGCTGTTAGAAATCCTGCATTAGAGGCACGCTCAAGGATTTTTGAGCCAATGGCTAGTTAGTCTCTGGCTTTCTGAAAGCTAAACCTACCAGCAGCAGGCTGAAACTCTTACGCTTGAGGCTGCTGTTGACAGCCTTTGTAATTAAAATTAACAGATATTGAAAAAGAATTCAGAATTCAGAATTCAGAATAAAAAATTTTGGTGGGGGACTGAAAATAGTAGATTCAGACACTTTTGCTAGCTTGCTGCTTTGCAGGAGTATGCGGACTCGCTTTGCGTAGCGATATCCGCCATTAGGACTCAAATTCATTCTGACTTCTGACTTCTGACTCCTGACTCCTGAATTCTATTAGCTTTGATCCAAGCGCAGTACTGCCATAAAAGCTTCCTGCGGTACATCTACAGTACCTACAGATTTCATCCGCTTTTTACCTTTTGCTTGCTTCTGTAAGAGTTTCTTCTTCCGGCTGATGTCACCACCGTAGCATTTGGCTAGCACATCTTTCCGCAAGGCGGGGATATGTTCGCTGGCAATAACTTTACTGCCAATAGATGCCTGAATTGGGACTTTGAATTGATGGCGGGGAATTAATTCTTTGAGTTTTTCTGCCATTGCCCGCCCAACGTTATAAGCTTTGTCTCGATGCACAATCATCGCCAAGGAATCCACAGGATCGCCGTTAATCATGATATCCAGCTTCACCAGAGGGTTCTCACGGTAGCCAATGAGGTGATATTCCATACTAGCATAACCGCGCGATCGCGATTTCATCTGATCGAAAAAGTCAGTTACAACTTCCGCCAAGGGGAGTTCGTAAGTCAGGGTGGTTCGTCCTTGGGCGAGATATTTCATATCTTTGAAGATGCCTCGGCGATTTTGTGACAACTCCATCAAGCTGCCGACATAAGTTTCCGGCGTAATCATCTCTACTTGGACGTATGGTTCTTCAATTCTTTGGCGATCGTTGGGAGAAGGCAAACGGCTAGGATTATCGATGTACAGTTCCTCTCCTTTGAGAGTAATCACTTTATAAACCACCGAGGGGGCTGTAATGATTAAATCGAGATTATACTCCCGCTCTAGGCGTTCCTGGACGATTTCCATGTGCAGCAAGCCTAAAAACCCGCAACGGAAGCCAAACCCCATCGCGCTCGAAGTTTCTGGTTCGTAATGCAGGGCTGCGTCGTTAAGTTCCAGCTTTTCTAATGCTTCCCGCAAGTCTTCAAATTGGTCAGCATCAATGGGGAACATCCCACAATAAACCATTGGGTTCGCTTCTGCATAACCTGGTAAGGGTGACTCAGCTTTTGCCTTACTAAGGGTAATTGTGTCACCCACCCGTGCATCAGCTACTGCTCTAATTGCCGCTCCCAAATAGCCTACTTCCCCAGCGTGGAGTTCTTCAACTTGCTTTTGAGTGGGAGAAAGCACACCTAACTCATCAATTTCAAATTCTTTACCGGATGCCATTAAATGAATGCGATCGCCTTTTCTGACAGTGCCATCCATCACCCGGAAATACACAATTACTCCTCGGTAACTGTCGTAATAGCTATCAAATATTAACGCTCGTAACCGTTCATTTATGGTATTGGGCGGTGGCGGTATCCGCTCGACAACTGCTTCTAAAATCTCATCAATACCAAGTCCTTCTTTAGCAGAAGCCAGAATCGCACCACTGCAATCTAGACCGATAATTTCTTCAATTTCGCCAATTACCCGTTCTGGTTCTGCCCCAGGCAAATCAATTTTATTCAAAACCGGAATAATTTCCAGGTTATTCTCTAAGGCTAAATAGACATTTGCCAAAGTTTGCGCCTCCACACCTTGGGAAGCATCCACTACTAATAGCGCTCCTTCACAAGCAACAAGAGAGCGGGAGACTTCATAAGAAAAATCCACGTGTCCAGGAGTATCAATTAAGTTCAGCACATACTGCTGACCATCCTTAGCTGTGTAGTTCATCCGGGCAGCTTGCAGCTTAATCGTAATGCCGCGCTCCCGTTCCAGATCCATGTTGTCGAGAAACTGTTCCTTCATCTTTCGGTCTTCAACAGTGCCAGTTGCTTGTAGCAAGCGATCGGCGAGGGTTGATTTCCCGTGGTCGATGTGAGCAATAATACAAAAATTGCGAATGCGAACTGCGGGAACGTCAGTCATATACTATCTTTGCCTTAGCAGCAACCAAAGTTAAAAGAGCAATTTACTTAATGTATTTTAATGCTTTCTTAGCCAAGACGCTCCGTTTTTAGTGCTGAGTTCCAAGTGCTGTTAGCGGATAGCTAGGGTTTAGCCCGTGCTTAGTTAGGAGTCAAAAGTTAAGAGTTAAAAGTTAGGAGTTATTATTCTTCCCCTGCTCCCCTGCTCCCCTGCTCCCCTGCCCCCTGCTCCCCTGCTCTCTTCACCCCATCTTTAACTTTCGATCTAAATAGGTGGACTTTTAAGAATATTATGAAAGTCTATTTGTCGCTGCTAGTATTCAACAGCTAGGAGCGTACAATAAATGTAAATAAGTACATGTAGGGATCATGTAGTGATCTTGGGCAATTACGACCCGTAATTACTCATAATCACTGATTTATCGGCAAAACTTCTAGAGCCATTGTCTAGTCAGTTATATGAAAAATGCGATTTGAAACTTAAAGCTGTTACTTTGGTGCTATTTCGGGGAACTATGTAAATGTCCCCTTGAAGATTTTTCAGTGAATTAGCCCAAATGATGAATATAACTACTTTACAAAGCTTTAGACAAAACCAATTCAGAGTATATCAAACCTATGAATATGCAAGAGAAAACTACCGAAGCGGAAAACACACGAGCCGATAAGGTAGAAATTGCCGTCCGCCTGGACTCCGAGTTACTAGAGCAAATTCAGCATCTCACCAATGACCCAAGTAAAGTGATTGAGGTAGCAATTCGCCAGTGGTTGCGTGGTGAAATCCTCAGAGATGACGAACTGACGCGCACCCCTGTGCGTACCCCCGTCCCTCCTCGCGGTGAATGGAACGATTAATGCCATCAGTCATCTGTTAATGCAAGTTAAAAAAGGTGAAGTTTGTCAAGCTGGATTTCAGAACACCAAGAAATACCCAATAAAAGCAAAAAAGCTGTAAAAATTTATGTATAAATTTTAGCAGCTTTAGTAAAATTACGGTCGGATATCCTTTGTCTATCCAACTCAATTAATGACTATTACTGCCAATTCCCAATTGCCGAATGTATTTTCCCAAAATCTGGAATCTATTGCCAGTAAAACTGATGGCTCATTACCAACTCTAGGAGCCGAGTTGGTGTATACACAAGATGGGGCAGGGCGCTATCTGACCTTTCATTGGCAGCACAGCGAACTCCTGGGGTTAAATACCGAAAAAATAGTTGACGAGCTGAACCAGACGCAAACCTTTGCCCCTGTGGATAAGGTTAATTATGTGGAACGATTGCACCGAATTTTGACAAGTTTGGTGCCAGAAAGGTTTCAGTGTTGGTTTAGCTACCATCAGGAATTATTTGAGTTGGACTTAGTGATTAGTCCGATTATGCCGAGTCTGGGAACAACTGCCACTACAGTTTTAGTTATGGGACGCTTAGTGCAAGCGACACTCAACAAAAAACAAGCGCGTGTGGCATCCAAAACGCCCACACAAATAGAGTTGGCTTTACGTTCACAGCAACATCAAAAACTGGTAAATCGGATTACCAGAAATATTCGTCGGACATTGGATTTAGATATTATTTGGCAGCAAACAGTTGACAGTTTAGGAAAAGCACTGCGGCTAGAGCGCTGTATTATTTGTCCTTATCAGCCCTCTAGCTCAAAAGTAAAAGTGAAGGCTGAGTATCGCCAGCCAGAACTCAGATCAATGCTAGGCTCAGAAATAGATGTAGCTTCTGAGCCTGCCTTTGCTCAGGCTTTGACAACCCTAGAACCAGTTGTGATGGAAGTGCCTGGATGCACAGAGTCTGGGCGGCAGAAAACTTTGGTGGTTGCGACTTGCTATCAAGACCAAGCCAATGGATTGGTTGCCTTGAATTGGCAGGATGAATGCTACACATTAACAGAATCGGAATTAGAGCTAGCAAAAGAAGCAGCAGATCAATTGGGAACTGCGATCGCACATGCTACTTTATATAAAGAATTAGAAGTAGCGCGTCAAAAAGCCGAAGAAGCTTCCCGTCTCAAAAGCGAGTTTCTGGCTAATGTATCCCATGAAATTCGTACCCCCCTCAATGGCATGATTGGCTTCTTAAAGCTAATTTTGGAAGGGATGGCAGATGACCCAGAAGAACAAAACCAATTTTTGGCAGAAGCTCACAACTTATCGATACATCTACTAAATATCATCAACGACATTTTGGACATTGCCAAAATCGAAGCTGGTAAAATGGAGCTAGCTTACGCTCCAGTCAAGCTAAATGAGCTATTTAGTGATGTAGAAAGTTTCATGCGTCCCCAAGCAGAAATGAGAAACCTCAGCTTTCGGATGCAAATGCCTGCTACCTCGGATGAAATCATTGTCCAAAGCAACTATCAACGCTTGCTCCAAGTGATGCTCAATTTGCTAGGTAATGCCATCAAATTTACTCATGAAGGCGGTGTCACCGTCAGCGCCGATTTAGTACTCAAAAAATCGAAGCTTCAAGGCCAGCAATTTCCTGGCATGGTAAGAGTCCGTGTGGCAGACACAGGCATCGGTGTTTCCCTAGACAAACAAGATAAACTGTTTCAATTATTCTCTCAGGTGGATGGCTCACGCACTCGCCAGTATGGTGGCACAGGTTTAGGACTGGCAATATCTCAGAAGCTAGTGGAAGCAATGGGCGGCGAGGTACATTTTTATAGTCTGGGTGAAGGACTTGGTTCAACAGTGACATTTACAGTGCCACTATATCAACAGCCAGTCATGGTTTCGTCTACTGATAGCGATTCAACAGACAGCGCTGTTAGCGATAGCGGGGCATTTAGCCCGTTATGAGTTTGTCATTGGTCATGTGGAACATTACCAATACTGGGTTTGAAGTTTTATAATTTAAATTTTCTTAGTAATTATTATTCAATAAATAACAAAATTGGGCATGGAAGATTGGAAATAATTCCGTCTCTAGACCACAAAATTGTATAATTATGGGCTGGGTTGAAGAACAGAACACAACAAACGCCTAAATGTTGACTTTTGCTCCGCTTTACTCAAAATTTACAAAAAATAGATTTTTGACTCCTTTTTACGGTGACGTGTACTTGGAGAATTAAATCCTGTCTTCCGTCTGACTGCAAAGCAGAACCTAAAAGCTAAAGTAAAGTAGGAGGCTCACACGAAAACTTTGTTCAGACAACATGGAAAATAAGATTTTGGATAATAGTTAACGAGTAATAGCGCATCTGGCACAGGAATCATTATTATTCAATGTCCCATGCCACATGCCCCATGCCCCATTCCCAATGCCCACCATTAACTTAGCAGGTCTAAAACTATGGAACTCACAATTGACAACGTTGAAACAGTCTTAGATGAAATGCGCCCTTATCTCATGTCTGATGGCGGCAATGTGGAACTTGTAGAACTCGATGGGCCTGTTGTAAAGCTGCGCCTGCAAGGTGCTTGTGGTTCTTGTCCCAGTTCTGCAATGACCCTGAGAATGGGTATTGAGCGCCGCCTAAAAGAAATGATTCCTGAAATTGCGGAAATTGAACAAGTGGTGTAAAAGTTAGGAGTTAGGAGTTAGGAGTTATGAGTTTTGAATCAACTCCTAACTCCTCATTCTTAACTCCTAACTATTCCTATGTCCCATCCTCTCTACATCGCTTTTATCTGGCATCAACATCAGCCTCTGTACAAATCTCCTGGTAGTGCCCTATCTCCCAGTCAGCAGTACCGCCTACCTTGGGTACGTTTACATGGGACTAAAGATTATTTGGATTTGGTATTGCTCTTAGAGCGGTATCCTAAGTTGCACCAAACGGTGAATTTAGTTCCATCGCTGATATTACAACTTGAAGATTATATTGCTGGGACTGCTTTTGACCCTTACCTCACAGCCTGCTTGACACCAGATGAACAACTCAGCCAGGAACAGAGGGAATTCATTATCCAACACTTTTTTGATGCCAATCACCATACGTTGATTGACCCACATCCCCGCTATAGCGAGTTGTATCAGCAAAGGCAGGAGAAGGGGCAAGCCTGGTGTTTAGCAAATTGGGAATTGCCTGATTATGGTGATTTGCTAGCTTGGCACAATTTAGCTTGGATCGATCCACTGTTTTGGGATGACCCGGAAATTGCTACTTGGTTAAAACAGGGTCGGAATTTTACTTTAAGCGATCGCCAGCGCATTTATTCCAAACAACGAGAAATCCTCAGCCGCATCATCCCCCAACATCGCAAAATGCAGGAGGCTGGGCAGCTAGAAATTACCACTACGCCCTACACTCACCCGATTTTACCCTTACTCGCTGATACTAACTCCGGTCGGGTAGCTGTGCCCAATATGACACTACCTAAGCAGCGCTTTCAGTGGGAAGAAGATATTCCTCGTCACTTACGGAAAGCTTGGAACTTTTATAAAGACCGCTTTGGACAAATACCTCGTGGTTTGTGGCCTTCGGAACAGTCAGTCAGTCCGGCAACACTTCCACATATTATTAACCAAGGATTTAAGTGGATATGCTCAGATGAAGCTGTCTTGGGATGGACGCTGAAACACTTTTTTCATCGGGATGGGGCGGGGAATGTGCAGCAACCAGAACTGTTGTACCGACCCTATCGGCTGCAAACCGCAGAGGGTGATTTGTCAATTGTGTTTCGTGACCACAGATTATCAGATTTGATTGGCTTTACCTACAGTGCGATGCCTGCGAAAAAGGCAGCAGCAGACTTAGTGGGACATTTGCAAGCGATCGCTAAAATGCAAAGAGATAGTCAAAGTGAGCAACCTTGGCTAGTTACCATTGCCTTGGATGGGGAGAATTGCTGGGAATTTTATCCCGAAGATGGCAAACCCTTCTTAGAAGCTTTGTATCAAAGTTTGAGCGATGAACCCCACCTCAAACTCGTCACCGTCTCCGAATTTCTGGAAGAATTTCCTGCTACAGCCACCATTCCCGGAGGCCAACTACATAGTGGTTCTTGGGTGGATGGCAGCTTCACCACCTGGATCGGCGATCGCGCCAAAAATCGGGCTTGGGATTACTTGACAGAAGCAAGAGAAATGCTCGCAAGTCATCCCGAAGCAACGGAAGAAAACAATCCAGAAGCATGGGAAGCATTGTATGCCGCAGAGGGTTCAGACTGGTTTTGGTGGTTTGGTGCAGGACACTCCTCAAATCAAGATGCCATCTTTGACCAGTTATTTCGAGAACACCTATTTGGGATTTACAAGGCATTAAATGAACCTGTACCGCCTTATCTCAAGCAACCAGTGGAAATCCACGAAGCACAAGGAAGCCACACCCCACAAGGGTTTATCCATCCTGTTATCGATGGTAAGGGTGATGAGCAAGATTGGGACAAAGCTGGACGCATAGAAATTGGCGGGGCGCGGGGGACGATGCACAATAGCAGCGTCATCCAGCGACTTTGGTATGGCGTAGATCACCTTAATTTCTATGTGCGCCTGGACTTTAAAGGTGGCGTTGCACCAGGGAAGGATTTTCCTACAGAGTTGAATTTGCTGTGGTTTTACCCAGAAAAAACAATGGTTAATAGCCCAGTTCCTTTGGCAGATGTACCAGATGCAGCCCCGCTTAATTATCTTTTCCACCATCTTCTAGAAGTTAACTTACTGACGCAATCGATTCAGTTTCGGGAAGCTGGAGACAATTATCAATGGCAGCCCCGTTTCAGTCGCGCTCAAGTAGCTTTAAATAGTTGTTTAGAGTTGGCAGTACCGTGGGCAGATTTGCAAGTTCCGCCAGATTATCCCCTGCGTCTGATTTTGGTGCTTGCAGATGAAGGGCGTTTTTGCAACTACTTGCCAGAAAATGCTTTGATTCCTATTGAAGTGCCTTAGAATTCAATACCCTTGGTTTTATAGCCATTCTCATTTGAATGAATAGTGGCGTACAGATGTACGCCACTACGAGGATATATCTTTATCTATGGTTAATTATTTTTTATGTCCCTATAGGACTAATATAGGAATCCGCTTTGGTTTTTGTATCCCTCACGGGAGCGTAGCCATACTTACTTGCGTGGGAAGGCAAGAGGCAATAGGCTAGGACTTACGCACGAGTTACAGAATAACGAACCGCAGAGGCACAGAGGTCACGGAGAAATCAGAGTTTGAGAGATAATTTGCGTAAGTCCTATAGGCAATAGAAAAGAAGGCTTTTTGAGTTGTACGGAGTTTTTTCACGCAATCAAATAGAATTTATATATATTGACTATTCTGTCTGCATCTTAGCCCTTTTTGTCCACCTCCAAGGTTGCCAATATTTGGCGATTGAATTCCTCTTGATCGGCAAAGATTTGAAAAATTCTATCTACTTTAGTAAGTTGAAACAACATCCTGACTTGCTCGCTGATAGAACAGATAAAAAGTTTACCATTAGCACTTTGCACTATTTGCATTACTGAGATTAAAGCACCTAAACCAGAGCTATCAATAAGCTTTATCTCTTTCATATCAAGCAAAAAAGTATTGGCTCCTTCTGTGATAAGTCCACTAACTTGACGACGTAGTTCATTACCTCTGACATTATCTAAAATTCCTGACAATTGTAGTACTATTATGCTCACTTTCATGTTTTTTCAATATTATTTTGATTGAAATAATTTAGGAGTTTTGGAATAAGGCTGACCGTCAAATTTGCCATAAAGGAGCGATAGTTCTCAAATGATATATCTGCTTGTTTTTGAGACTATTTAGCCCATTTAAGCCCTAGTTAGCTGCTGCAAGGCTAACGCGCTTATCCACATTAACAGCCATAACAAAGACTCGCAAGACTAACCCCAAAATATCGACCGTCAACGAAGATAGCCGGGGGAGCAGTTTTTCTTTCTCCTCCTGCCTTCTTCGGTCATAAATCGCTATCAAGAAATACAGGTGGATTCATGTAGACGCATTCGCGGAGCGTCTCGTAGAGAAGTGGCTACTCTCTCTATGAGTTCTCCAGAGGAGTACCGTAGATACCGTGTGTACTTTTGCGTAAGTCCTAAGAAGAATAATGATGATTTAGCAAAGTTCCAGTAATATTACTGTTACCAAGGAATATTTGTCGTAAGATTAGAGACATTTCAGAGCAGATATTCTATACTAATGAATCGCTTTTCTCAGAAAATAACGAATTCTCAAGAGAGCATTTCACAGCAAACTCAACTTGGTCAGATGTGTGCTTCCAAGAAGCTATTCCGCGATCGCTATCAAATATTGCAAGTTCTAGGTAAAGGTGGTTTTGGCATCACTTTTTTAGCCAAAAATGCCGTATTACCTGGGCATCCTCTATGCGTCATTAAACAGCTTTGCCCGAAAGTGACTAGTCCCCAAAGTTGGCAAAAGGCATGTGCGCGTTTTGAAAAAGAAGCAAGAACTTTAGGTCAACTTGGTAGTCATTCGCAAATTCCCATGCTGCTAGACTACTTTCAGGCGAATGAGGAGTTTTTTTTAATTCAAGAATACGTACCGGGTTTGACTTTAGCCCAAGAAGTGCGGCGAGGTGGGCCCAAAAGTGAAGCCTCGGTGAAACAGTTCTTACAGGAATTATTACCAGTATTACAGTATCTTCATAAACATCATGTGATTCATCGGGATATTAAGCCCCAGAATTTATTGCGGTGTGAGTATGACAAGCGGGTAGTGCTGATTGATTTTGGTGCAGTGAAAGAGCAAGTAGTTGATGCTTGTGAAAACTCTACCAATCAAGCTGTGAATACCAACTTTATTGGAACTAGGGGATTTGCGCCACCAGAACAGTATTCTCTTCGCCCAGTTTATGCCAGTGATATTTATGCACTGGGTGTAACTTGTATTTATATGTTGACTGGTAAAAGTCCTTTAGAATTTGATTACCACCCAAATACTGGTGAGATATGCTGGCAAAAAGAAGTAAATATTACCGATAGTTTCGCCAAAACTTTAGGCAAAATGGTGAAGATTACATTAGACGATCGGTTTAAGAATGTCGATGAAGTAATAAAAGCTTTAAGTTATGAAAGCTATTTGCCTACCTTAGCTAACTGTCTAACTACCCAAAAATTAAATAATAAAAGTATTACACAATACGAAAACTTTAACGAAACTCCAGATGTCTACATGCCACCAGTTACCAGAACTGCTAATGCTATTCGGAAATGGAGAGCGAGACTTAAGTAAACAAGGTAGCAAAATTAAGTTAAAAGTTATTTGTGATGTATCAAATAATTGTAGATTATCCTAAATCTCCATCAAAAAGGGGGATTAGGGGAATTTGAAAGTGTTTAAAATCACAGCAAAATCCTTTTCAAATAACCTTTTATTGCCTAAAGTATCAAATTAACAATTATCATGGGCAATTGAAAATATCAAAAACAAATCTAGTAACCATTGCGACTACATTTCATCGTCAGTGATGGTTAATTAATCAGGGTTTTACTTAATACTTAGTCAATTTTTGCTTGTCAATATACAAGCACAATTACTAGGAGTAGCAGTTCAGAGAAATATTTCTATTCAGATTATTATATAATCGGAAGAATAATTAATTTTATGGCTCTCGTAGTTTTCCACAGAAGAGGAAGACTGATTACTATTTACAAACGCTAACTATATTAAGTAATTCCCCAATCCCCAGAACAGGGTTTTCTACCACAAGTAAGCGAGAGTCAATTTTCTTCAGGGACAGTTCGGGGCAAACTTAGCCTAAGTTGTTATGCAGTCGCGCCTGTCAGATCATGATCTGCTGCTTGAATCCCGATTGCCTAAATCCCCTGAATCCCAATGGAAAGAAGTTTTGCCAAAGTTGTAGCACCCCGTTGGTGTCACTTTTAAGAAATCGCTTCCGTGTCATCCGAGTCCTTTCAGATGAGGGGGGATTTGGCAGAACCTATCTATCAGAAGATGTCGATAAACTCAATGAACGCTGTGTTATCAAGCAATTAGCTCCAAAGTTCCAAGGAACTTGGTCGCAAAAAAAGGCGATGGAGTTGTTTGCCGAAGAAGCGCAGCGACTACAAGACCTTGGGGAACATCCCCAAATTCCGACTTTAATAGCTTACTTTGAGCAAGATGGCTGCCTATATTTAGTGCAGCAGTTTATCAATGGCGATAATTTGTTAAAGGAGTTGCAACAGCGCAAGGGTTATAACGCTAGGGATATTCAATCTATTTTGCTAGATTTATTGCCCATCCTGAAATTTATCCACGATCGCAAAGTCATTCATCGGGATATCAAGCCAGAAAATATTATCCGCCATAAAAGTGATGGGCGATTAAGTCTGATTGATTTTGGTTCCTCAAAGCAATTCACCGCCAAAGTTCAGCACAAATCTGGCACATCCATTGGTTCACATGGTTATTCTCCCTTAGAACAAATTAGAGATGGTAAAGCTTTCCCTGCCAGTGACTTGTTCGGTTTAGGCGCTACCTGCTTTCATCTGCTAACGGGAACTTCCCCCTTTCAGTTGTGGATGGAATCGGGGTACGCCTGGGTGAGTAATTGGCGGGAATATTTGCGGAGTCCATTAAATACCGAGTTGGATTTTGTCATCGACAAACTTTTAAAAAAAGATATCCATGAACGTTACCAGTCAGCCGATGAAGTTCTCAAAGACTTAACTCCCAAACAACTCCTTGCCCTACCACCAGCCGGTAAGTCATCTGGAAAAATCCCCGCGACTCAAGCCCCATCTTTACCAAAAAGTTATCCCTTACTGAGAACTTTAATTTTGGTAAGTGCTTTTATTCTGTTGTTCGGATTCCAAGAATCTTGGTATAAACATTTTCGTCGGATTCAAACCAGTTTAGTTTCTAGGCTGAGTCAGCATAATAATTCTGGCAAAGATGACCTGCTTTTAGGTCAACCACCAAAGATTACTTTGGGTAGGGTTTCCTTAGCTAACACCATCCAAGGAGATGAAAACTCGGTTTTATCCGTCGCCATCAGCCCCGATGGTAAAACCATTGCCAGCAGTGGAGGCGATGGCACAATCAAACTTTGGAATCTTGCCACCGGAAAAGAAATATCTTCACTCAATGCCTATTCTCAGCAGGTAAATACGTTAGTAATTAGCCCAGATGGGAAAACTCTGGTAAGTGCCAGTGATGACAGCACCATCAAAATTTGGAATTTAGCAACAGGAAAACAAATTCGCACTCTTACAGGGCATTCTGACTCTGTTCGTGCCCTAGCGATCAGCGCTGATAGTGAGACTCTGGTGAGTGGTAGTGATGACAACACCATCAAAATCTGGGATTTAGCCACAGGAGAGCAAATTCGGACATTGGTAGGGCATACATTTTGGGTGCGATCGGTAGCCATCAGTCCCGATAGCGTGATTCTTGCTAGTGGCAGTTTTGACAAGACGATCAAAATCTGGAATCTGACAAAAGGGTACTCAATCCGCACACTAGAGGGAAATTATCAAACAGTCACAGCTGTAGCTATTAGCCCAGATGGGAAAATTTTAGCCAGTGCTAGCCGCGATCGCACCATTAAACTTTGGGATCTACTGACGGGAAAAGAAATTCGCACACTGGCGGGACACGCCAACACAGTCACAACCGTAGCCTTCAGTGCCGATGGTAAAATTATTGCCAGTGGTAGCCGCGATCGCGCCATCAAACTCTGGAATTCGGCCACAGGAGAAGAAATTCTCACATTAACAGGGCATACCAACACCGTTACATCCGTAGCCTTCAGTCCTGATAGTAAAACCCTTGTCAGTGGTAGTGAAGACAACACCATTAAGATTTGGCGGTTGTCTCAGTAAAAATTTCTCCCCCCGGATTTCTCACGCATAGTTTAGGCAGAGGGAGAAGAGGAGTGTGGGGAGTGTGGGGAGTGTGGGGGATAAGACTTCTTCCCCATCCTCCCACACCTCCCACACCTCCCACACTCCTTGATTTCTCACAAGTGAGAAATCAAGGATTTTGCGTATTAAAATCAGGCAGAGGTTTTCATACAACCTAAATTATCAGAAGAGAGTCAATCTATATTTACCGCGTTCCTGTGGATTTTTGGAACTGACAACTACATAGTAAGTGTCATCTTCAGGCAACCTAGCTCGGTCAATTAAAGCGCTGTAGGTGCCAGCTTTATCTTTATCCTTATCTATAGCGATCGTCTGTCCTTTTGAATTTAGCAAAGCTACGTAAGGAGAAAATTCTTCATCAACACTATCTACACGAATACTTACAAGCTGATTTTTTCTTCCTTGGAAATTAGATACATTGTAAGCACCTCCATTTTGTTTCAAGGTTGAGCTATTGGCGCTTAGTTGTCCTGCTTCATCTAAGGTATAGCTAGCTCTGTCATTCCTCAAAGCCAAACTATAGCGACCGATCTCACCTGTATCTCGGCTAGTAACTGCAATTTTGTAAATGCCATTCTTAGGCAACCGCGCAAAAATGAAGGCATCATCGCCATCACTGCTTTTTTCTAAAGTACCTTTTTTGACGATGATATTATCATCAGGATCGTGCAGAAATAACAAAGGATTTAAACTCAAGTTATTTGATCTGCGTGTATCTTTACTACCAACAAGCCTAATTTGAACTAGTTGATTTTCTCTACCTTCAAACTCATAGAAATGAAAATATCTACCTTGAGATTGAAAGTCACTCTTACTCAAAATACCCAATGCGACATCTACAAAGTTAATCTCTTTATAAGTAAGTGTTGCAGGTGCAGAAACTGCCGGACGCTCGATATTTTGGTTGCCACTTCTAGCTACATTTGAACTTGGCTTGCGTCTCTCAGAGCCAGCATTAGAACGATTGGTATTTGAATTAGAAGCCCTGACTCCAGACGATCTAGATGCACTACTATTGGAACGATTAGAATTTGAGTTAGAAGTCCTACTTCTAGATGGTCTAGAAGTAGAGTCATCATTTGAAGCATTCGAGGTTGGCTGGGAAGTTTCTGTATTAGAAGATATCGGACGAGTCTGTATTGGCGACTCAACAGAAGATGTCTTCTTTCTTGGAGATATTGATGCTTGAGAAGCAGGAAGTTGCTCAATTCCTTTTTTTACTGCTTCTGGTTGTCTCTCATCTGGTGATTTAGCAATTATGAAGCCTTGAGAATGTTGAGGTTTACCCAAAGCATTTATAGGTAGCACATTGCTCGCGATCAACAAACTACTACCCAAGGAACAAATTAAAATGCGGCTTAATTTGTGGCGATAGTTTTTGGTTTCTAGTAGCATAATTACGCTCCTAATTTTGCGGATAATTTCGTATTTAACAGATAGACAAATTTGAAGTCAAAAAATTATATTCCTATTGAAACTCATAATACACTGTGGTGGAAGTTTGCCTACCATATCAAACAAGAGGATTTTGCTCTAAGAGGTTGTTTGAAAAGTGTTTTGCTGTGACTTTAGGCACTTTTAGATCCCCCCTAACCCCCCTTAAAAAGGGGGGAACCGGAATCAAAGTCCCCCTTTTCAAGGGGGATTTAGGGGGATCTAAAATTTTTGATCCTGACAAGAGGACTTTTAAAATATCCTCTAAGTCTTGTTTGATATGGTAGCAGCTGTACTAGAGTGAATATTAATTTTGTAAGTATATACTGAGCTACAAGCTGAAATTGCTGCTTTTCGGATTTTTGCCGAGATATTTTTGTTAAACTGAGCCAGATGCTACTAAGTAAGTGGGCGTAAATAATTATCGGCGGGATAAGGAAATAGGCAATAAGGGTTTTAGCCTAGTTTGATTTTATTGTGCCAACTTACTTAGACTACTGAATCAAGAAGGCATATTTGTGGGCAAAATTAGTGGAAGAGTTGATATATAAGGTTTTTCCCTTGTAAACTTTTCCCTTTCCCCCAAAACCCGACCAGTATTGATATTTGTGCCCCTTGAGAAAAATCGCACATCGCGCTAGTCTTCATGGACGTAACTGCACGCTGTAACATTAGGCGATGACAAATCAACTCTCTCCGAAAATTCCCTCTTGTACTTGGAGCCGTCCCATCGGTTTAGGCTGGGACAAACCTTATACTGTCCGCTACGCAAGTAATATCGATGATGGCCCTTGGCATGGTATGCCTTTAGGTGGCTTTGGTGCAGGTTGCATCGGTCGTTCTTCACGGGGAGATTTTAACCTGTGGCACATCGACGGCGGTGAGCATACCTTCAAAAACGTCCCCGCTTGTCAATTTAGTGTATTTGAATCCAATGGCACATCTACCCAAGCCTACGCTTTATCCACCCAAGGGCCCGATGATGGTACTCTCAAAGCTTGGCAGTGGTATCCAACGCTTCCCAGTACTGAGGGGACGGGTAATTATCACGCCCTATACCCACGTAGCTGGTTTGTGTACGAAAATGTATTCCAAGCACAGTTGACTTGTGAGCAATTTTCCCCAGTTTGGGCAGGTAATTATCAAGAAACTAGCTACCCTGTAGCAATATTCCTTTGGAATGCCCACAACCCCACAAATGCACCAATCACTCTCAGCATTATGCTCACTTGGCAAAATATGGTGGGCTGGTTTACAAATGCCCTCAAATCTCCCGAAGTGCGGGTGCGTGATGATGGTAGCCCGGTTTATGAATACCAACCACGTTGGGGCGAAAGTCAAGGGAACTATAACCAAATAGTTGAAAATCCACAACAGTTTGGCTGTCTTTTAAGTCGGGTTGGTAGTGATGCTTTGCAAGAAGGTGATGGAACTTGGTGTATTGCGACGCTGAAGCATCCTCAAGTGGAAGTATTTCACCACACTCGCTGGAATGCTGAAGGAACTGGTGATGAGGTGTGGGAAAGCTTTGCCAAAGATGGTTCTTTGTCCAATTATATAGATGCTAATCCAATCGGAGAAGGTGAACAGTTAGGGGCTGCGATCGCACTTCGTTTTACTCTCCAACCAGGCGAAACCCTCGAAATCCCCTTTGTCCTCGCTTGGGATTTGCCCATTACAGAATTTGCCGCCGGAGTCAACTATTATCGCAGATATACAGACTTTTTTGATAGAAGTGGAAATAATGCTTGGGCGATCGCATCTACTGCCCTCCAAGAATATCAAACCTGGCGATCGCAAATTCAAACTTGGCAACAACCCATTCTCGACCGGGAAGATTTGCCCAACTGGTTTAAAATGGCTCTATTTAATGAGCTTTATGACCTCACTAGCGGCGGTACTCTCTGGAGTGCAGCATCAGAACTTGACCCCATCGGTCAGTTCGCGGTGCTGGAGTGCCTAGATTATCGTTGGTATGAAAGTCTAGATGTGCGGTTATACGGCTCTTTTGCCCTACTGATGCTGTTTCCCGAACTGGAGAAGTCGGTGATGCGGGCATTTGCACGGGCGATTCCTCAAGGTGATGATACACCCCGAATCATCGGCTATTACATGACAATCAAAGCTGAAAGCCCAATTGCAGTTCGCAAAGTCGTCGGTGCAACACCCCATGACTTAGGCGCACCGAATGAACACGTTTGGCAGAAAACCAACTACACAAGCTATCAAGACTGCAATTTATGGAAAGATTTGGGTAGTGATTTTGTCTTGCAAGTATACCGGGATTTTCTGCTCACGGGTGCTGACGATGTAGAATTCTTGGCAGATTGCTGGCCTGCGATCGTTCAAACCCTCGACTACCTGAAAACCTTTGACCTTGATGGTGATGGGATTCCTGAAAATTCTGGTGCGCCTGACCAAACCTTTGATGATTGGCGGTTACAGGGTATCAGCGCCTATTGTGGCGGGTTGTGGTTAGCAGCGCTAGAGGCTGCGATCGCAATTAGCGATATTTTATTAACTCACAAACTTGGCGATCTTCTCTGCGAGACGCTGCGCGAAGGCGGCTTGGCGGTTCAAAAATCCATCTATGAAACTTGGTTACAACAATCTCTTCCTATTTACCAAGAAAAACTCTGGAATGGACAATATTACAAACTTGATAGTGAAAGTGGTTCCGATGTGGTGATGGCGGATCAGTTGTGCGGACAATTCTACGCCCGACTATTGGACTTACCAGATATTGTACCGAGCGATCGCGCCCTTTCTACCCTAAAAACTGTTTATGATGCGTGCTTTTTGAAATTCTGCAATGGAGAGTTTGGTGCTGCAAATGGTGTTCGTCCTGACGGTTCACCAGAAAACCCTAAAGCTACTCATCCCCTAGAAGTTTGGACTGGGATAAACTTTGGGCTAGCGGCTTTTCTTGTGCAAATGGGAATGAAAGATGAAGCGTTGAGGTTAACACAGGCTGTAGTCGAGCAAATTTATGAAAATGGGCTGCAATTTCGCACCCCTGAAGCTATCACCGCAGCTGGTACTTTCCGCGCTAGCACCTACTTACGGGCAATGGCAATCTGGGGAATTTACTTAGTTATTAATTGATTAGCTATCAAAACGGTTCTCATACCCTGCGGGTTCGCTGAAAGCGTTCTCGTAAGAGTAGCCGCTACGCGTCTATGGATGCAATATACTTTGACCTCTCTCCAAACCTCTTTATTAAAAGGAGAGAGGCTTTGAATCTTACTCCCCTTCCCTTCAAGGAGAAGCAGGGTGGTTTCATACAACCAGAGAAAAACTAAAACCGGATTTTAAAGCCTCTCTCCGTTTCGGGGAGAGGTTTGGAGAGGGGTAAAAAGCCATGCCACAAAACAAGAAATAAAAACTTATGTATTTTTCTTTTTTCGTATGAAACCACCCTGCCTTCCCTTCAAGGAGAAGGGACTGGGGCTTAGGTCTGTATTCGATGCAATTGAGAACCGCTATAGTATATACGTTGCCAGGATTAGCCTGTCTTTATCTGAGAAAGCAGAGTTTAAATTTGTGATTTTATTTTCCGACTGTTTCCGGAAGCAAAGGAAAATTTCAGTAATGGTAAGAGTTGAAGTAGTGAGAACTCTAGACTACCCTATGCCGACTATATCTTTGTTCTAGACCGAGGTATTATTGTTGAGCAAAGCACTCATCACAAACTCATGGCAATTGATGGTTTTTACTAGCATTTAGCCCAAGTGTCACAGCATCCGTAATCTCTACTTGAGAAATTTTTTAAAGATAAAGACTTAGAGAAGTTACTGTTGAATAAAATTGACAATATTATACTTTCTAATATTTTACAGATTTAACCTAATACATATTTTTATTTAAAGCATCTTACTACAGATATTTTGCATTATTCAATTGATAATAATTAAAACTATAGCAATCCGCTTTGATTTTTGTTCGCGCAGCATGGCGTAGTCATATTTCCTTGCATGGTTAGGCAAGAAGTAATAGGAAAGAGTTTTTCAAAAATAAAATATGGGTGCTATAGGCTAGCTGTTATTAATAGCTAATAATCATGAAATATTCACGATTGGTTTACAGCGATTTTATTTAGATACATTAAGTTTGTAGTTCTTGTAAATCAAGAACCATCAGAAGAATAAATACCATTATCTAATTGAACTTATTAATAAAATATGCTCAATGCTATGGCTGCGAATGTTTTTTATTCTTTAGCAGTTACTATTTTTAGAAGTTGTTTTACATCATAGTTAATGGTAGTATTTTCTAGAGACTCGACAATAATAAAGGGTTTAAATTGAGATTGTGTGGGGGGTCAGACCCCTCATAAATTAGCAAAGGAGGACAAAATTAAAAGTTGCACAATAGGCAAGTACGTATCGAAATACATTCAGTAAATTTAACTTAAAAATCTACTAACTCAGTAGATGACATTAACGACAAAAAATAGTATATATACGAATAACGTTGTTAAAGCTCAAAGATAAATAAATTTTTTCCACTACTCGAAAAAATATGAAAACTTGCCGGAAATTGCTTAATTAACCAGTAGTAAGAAATACAGGCGTTTTAACAGAGAAAATTGATTGAATTAAAAGTCGATAAAGTTTCAGAGGATAAAACTGCATCTACCAAGAGCTACGCCTAGACTTTTGTCCTACCAGTCAAATGAGAAGACAAAAGATAAATTTTTACCTTTCAGTTACTAACAAGTAAAAGCTACAGTTTCCTCAATTCATCGGAGGGAATCTGGATAATTAGGAATGAGCAGCCAACAAACTTGCTTAAAAACTTGATTGTTTTTAATCAAAGGTTAGTTCATGAAAATAATCATCAGGTCAAATGCAGTCGAAACCTCAAGCCAAGGGGACAGTTCAGCAATGAATCTATATAATTTGTATCCCTACTACAAGCTAGCTCTTGCTCAAACTAGTTTACTAGGGGAGTTATCAGCCAAAATTACTAAAACTCTGCTTAATAGCGCCAAGGTAAAGCTCAAACAGCAGAGAACTTTCAGTCTGTATCTTTACCGCTCAAAGCTGCGGGAGCTAATCAGAGCTTGGGAAAGTTATGTACGCATCTGTTGATAGATGGATTTTTAGCCTTCGTCAACATCCAACACCGCCAAATTGCTGATAATTTCCCGAAAGCGATTTAACAACTGCAAAAAGATTAATGCAGTTTGTAAACCTCAATTGAAACGACAACAATCGCAGAAACTGAACTAGTTTACTTCATCCAAAATAATTAAACACTATGATGAATCAAGACATTGCTGGTATTAGTAGTAACTTAGATACAACAGTAAAGGCTCAACAATTTGATAAAGTAGTTGAAGCAATTATTGCTGGAAAGTACTCCTGGGCATGTGTTTTAATGCTACGTTTTGCTGGTTATAATCCTCTCCATTACATTCCGTACCGTACCTACAACCGATTACTGAAAGAAAACTCTCAAACCAACAGAACAAAACAACAGCAAAGTGAAAATCTAAAAATGCTGAAACATTCTAATGATTCAAGACCTGCTTATCTTGAAGTAGTTGGAAAGCAAAAAACAGAAATCCGTGGCGTTAGTTTAGACCAGAAATTGGGATAAACAATTAACAAACATTAAATCAAGGAAATCGCCATTAACTCAAGATATATCCTTGAAAGGCTGTGGAGCCAATTAAAAAATAATTTGGAATCAAGAAATTCTGCCCTAGAGTTGATTGAGTATCTGAAAACCTGCCATGCTAATTTAAAATTGATTGCATGGTAGGTTTTCTATCGCAGTGATTAATTTAATATTTTTTTGCAAAAATCTGCCAAAATGGCAAATATATACTGACGACATTGGTAAACTAATAACAACGGCAATTTCAACCACAATAGAGGTGATTGGCAGCAAGCAAGTTAATTTAAAAACATAAAATCAATGATTAGTTCTGACTATGAAATAAATCAAACTGATTACAAAAGTAGTCAGCATTTCATGGAGTAAATAACTCCTATCCCAAGGCAAATGATGCAACCGTTGCTAATGGTGGTTCTTGTTCTGAGGAAGTCTGAGCGAAAAGAATTTGAGGAGGTGGATTCCCCCAATCCAAATTTTACACAACTTTCATTGACTGCAGACGATGTGAGTAATGCTTAGAAAACTTTCTATCTTGTGATTGGTGTTGCTTTATTTAATAAAGCAAACGCTTAACACCAATAACAGGGACAGAAACAGGAAAGTTATGGTGAAATCGTTGTCTTGGCTGGTGGAACTAGTAGGTCATACGCTTCTCTTTCAACTATTTTAATCCTAGTCCTCCCAACCTGGATTATCTCTGCTTTCTAAATTTTCAATTTATATACTAAATACTGGAAGTTCAAAACTTGAAGAGCTTTCAGTATTTTTATGTGTAAATAAAAATAGGGTGAGCAATTTGCCCACCCTATTTTTTGTAGAGAATGGTTAATCCAGCAATGAATTAAACCTTAGCTAATTCTGGGGTAGGACGCTTGCTGTTGCGAATTGATGTAATAGCCTCAGCATAATCTTTAGCATTAAATACAGCTGAACCGGCGACAACTGCATTAGCTCCTGCTTCTAAAACTTGCCAAGTATTATTTGCCTTCAGCCCTCCATCCACTTCAATCCAAGGGTCAAGACCGCGTTCATCACACATTTGACGCAGCTTGCGGATTTTGGGTAACACACCAGGGATAAAGCTTTGACCACCAAAACCAGGGTTGACGCTCATAATCAGTACTAAATCGCACAAATCTAGAACGTATTCAATTAACTCTAGAGGACTACCAGGATTAAGTACAACTCCAGCTTTCTTACCAAGCTCTTTAATTTGCCCCAAGGTACGGTGCAGATGTGGAGAAGCATTATGTTCGCAGTGTACGGAGATAATATCAGCACCCGCTTTAGCGAATCCTTCTACATACTTTTCTGGCTCCACAATCATCAAGTGGACATCCAGGGGCTTGGTTGTAACCGGACGAATCGCCTCCACAATCAGAGGGCCTATCGTAATATTAGGTACAAAGCGACCGTCCATTACATCAACATGAATCCAATCTGCTCCGGCTGCGTCTACGGCGCGAATTTCGTCACCCAGACGGCTAAAATCGGCTGATAGGATAGATGGAGAAATTACAATGGGCTTTTGAGATAGGTTTTGGGTCATGGCTAGTGGGTTTTTAAGCGTCCTCGTCTGTAAGCATTGTAACAAAACATTGAGCAAGACTCATAACTTTGATCCCGGCTTTTTTGGAAGATAGGGAATAGGGTACAGGTTACAGGGTACAGATTCCCTATCACCTGCTACCTGTAACCTCTCCCCTAATTTCATTACCAATGACAAATGACAAATAACAAATGACTAAAAAACTAACCTGGATAATTTGGGGATTAAGTGCTTCTTGTCTGAGTGCGCCGGTAATTGCTTCGGCTTTAGAATCTGCTTTGGGAACTAACGGTATTGATGCTTTGAAGCTGCACCAAGCTCCTTATAATTTAATCGGTCGTAAGATTGCTATTGGTCAAGTGGAAATTGGTCGGCCGGGAATGTTTGGGTGGGATAAGGCGGTGTCTAAAAATCGCGCCATATCTTTAGCGGGAGTATTCTTACGCAATGGGCCAGCTAAGTCTAATAGCGGTGTTGACCCTCACGCCTACAATGTTGCTGGTGTAATGGTAAGTAAAGACAAAGCTTTGCCGGGAATTGCTCCGGGAGCGAGATTGTATTCGTCTGCGGTGGGTTCTACTAAAAGCATGGGTCAGCCAGAAGAGTGTTTATCGGCCCAGCACATAGCGCTACAAAATGGTGGCGATGTCCGTGCCATTAATTTTAGCTTTGGTGAACCTCTCAGTCGTGACCCTAGACCAGAGGCTATTTTAGACGGCAATGCTTTACTAACTTTATGTGTTGACTGGTCTAGCCGTGTTCATGATGTTTTGTATGCGATCGCAGGTAATCAAGGTAAAGGTGGTATTCCTATTCCCACAGATAATTTTAACGGAATGAACGTGGCTTTTTCATCCCGCCGAGGGGGAATTTTTAACAAGGTAGATGTGGCTAATCTGGCGGGTGCTAACCAAGGAGTGAGTGGAAGGCTAGCTGGAAGGGAATTTGATATTGGTGGCCGCCGCGCTATTAGTTTAGTTGCTCCTGGGAATAATATTCCTTTGCTCAATCCAGATGGCAAATTGAACAAGGTTACAGGTACTAGTTTTGCAGCACCTCAAGTTACGGCTACCGTTGCTCTATTACAAGAATTTGCTGACCGACAGATACGCACAAAACAACCCCACTGGAGCATTGATGCTCGGCATCATCAAGTAATGAAAGCTGTATTGCTGAATTCAGCAGACAAAATCCAAGATAGTGGCGATGGCTTACGCTTGGGAATGAGCCGGACGCTAATTGATAAACAAAATCAAAACTGGCTAGATTCTGATGCTTATAAAGATCCCACAATTCCTTTGGATGCTCAAATGGGAGCGGGTCATTTAAATACATTTCGCGCTTATCAGCAATTGAGTGCTGGTCAATGGCAGCCATCATCTGCGGTTCCGGCTATTGGTTGGGATTATCGCAAAGTGGATGTTGGAGCATCTGTTGACTATGTGTTAGCAAAACCGTTAAAGCAGGGGAGCTTTGTTGCTGTCACCCTAAGTTGGGATCGATTGGTAGAACTCAACGATAAAAATACAAATCAACAATATGATGTGGGCGAAAATTTTCGCGATCGCGGTTTGAATAATCTCGACCTATACTTAGTAAAAGCTGATGCCCAATCAGATGCTGGTGCTGTTTGCTCTTCAATCAGCCAAATCGATAGTGTAGAACATATTTTCTGCCCCATTCCTGCTACTGGCAATTACAAAATCCGCGTCCAGTTTCGTCAAAAGCTTAATGAAGCAACTCAACCCTATAGTTTAGCTTGGTGGAGTGTACCTATCAATTAAAATAGGTCAGTATAATTTTCATCAAACAGAATTCAGGACTCAGAAGTCAGAATTCAGAATGAATTCTGTATGACTGGCGGATAGCACAGCATAAAGCCATGCCGCGTTAGCGTCTCTGAAAGAGAAGGTTTTATGCTGTGCTATTGAGCGTCTTGATTCTGACTTCTGAATTCTTCTTCAACTGTGTCAATTTACAGCATTTTCATTTATTTGAACAACACTCTCCTATCGGGGCGCATAGACGTGCGTCCCTATGAAAGTTCTGTATTTCATGCAACTAAAAATGTTATTCTATTTCAGGACTTGCAAAACAATAGCCGAAAAGAAAAATTTTCTGTTAAGGGTATTTGATGAATTACCCCCAACTCCTGTAGTTTGGCGTAAATCCTATATCTATAAAAACCCAATAGAAGTGGTTATTTTATGTTAGGTAGTCTACAATACTGTTATTGATAAATAGAAAAGTTCCTCAAAATTGAGATTTTTCATAATTCGTCTGCATAGCCGCCTCAAGTAAGAATTAGCAGCTTTAATGAGTTGTGTTTTATTCCTCTGAACTATTAACTTGCTGTTACAAAAACTGTAACAGTCTTATTTTCTATTGGATCAAATGCAATAGTAAATCATTGACACAGTGTCTGCGTCAACCATAAGCACAGATCGGGAATCTTTGGCAAGTGAGGTAGCAGAATGAATCGGCAAAAGTTTAGTGATGCAAAAGAAAATTTTCTGCAAAGACGTTATGGTGTGAGTCTGGGCAGACGTTATGCTTTGGCAGCTGCAAGTGTTGTTCTATTCAGTGTATTAGGTTGTTCTCAGGTCGAGAGTAACAAAAGTGCCCTCGCCCAATCTAGTTTACCTCAGCCAGAAACTCCATTGCAAAAAAAAACAGTCAACACTGATACAAGAATAGTTGAGTCTAGCAATAAGTTTGGCTTCAAACTATTTTCAGAAGTTCTGAAAGATAATAAAGGTGAGAATAATATTTTTATCTCACCTTCGAGTGTCGCGATCGCTCTAGCCATGACCTACAACGGCGCTAGTGGCTCAACTCAACAAGCAATGGCAAAAACCCTGGAATTACAGGGAATGAATCTACCAGAAATCAACTCTTCTTATGCGGCGGTATTAAAGCAGCTTTTAGAAAATCCAGATGCGAAAGTCCAACTGAGTATTGCTAACTCGCTTTGGGCAAATCAAGATGTTAGCTTTGCACCAGACTTTCTCAAGAGAACCCAGGATTTCTATCAAGCTAAGGTCAGCAATTTAAACTTTAAAGATGCCGCCGCATCTAATATTATAAATAACTGGGTAAAAGAAAATACTAAGGGCAAAATTACTAAAATAGTTGAAACGATTGAACCAAATCAAGTGTTGTTTCTGATTAATGCCATATATTTTAAAGGTAATTGGAGTAACGAATTTGACAAAAGTCAAACTGCTCAATACCCTTTTTACATTACATCTGGTAAGCGAAAGCAACACCCAATGATGTCACAACAAGGTGACTATAGGTACTATGAAAGCGAACAATTTCAGGCGGTTAGTTTACCTTACGGTAAAGATGGGAAAATCAGTTTTTATATCTTTCTACCCAAACAGAACTCTAACCTCAAAGCCTTTTATCAGAACTTGAATGTTGAAAACTGGGAAAAATGGATGACTCAGTTCAACAAACAAAAAGGGTTTATTCGTCTACCTCGCTTCAAAACAGATTATGAAGTTACACTCAATGATGCCTTGAAAAGTTTAGGCATGGAAGAGGCTTTCAGTAACAAAGCCAATTTTTCTGGCATGGGTAAAAATTTTGCCATTAGCCAAGTTAAGCATAAAACTTTTGTCGAAGTGAACGAAGAAGGAACCGAAGCGGCTGCGACTACTTCAGTGGGAATAGTCGCAACATCTTTGAGAGATGAACCAGAACCATTCCGAATGATTGTTGACCGTCCCTTCTTCTGCGCCATTAGGGATAATCAGACGGGAAACGTTTTGTTTATGGGTTCCATCATTGAGCCACAATGAGGAGGCAGAAAACCTCCTGCCTCCTTAAGGTAATGTTGCTTCAGAAATACTCAGAGTGTTGTTAGCGTTTGCTTTCGAGGACTCGTTTGCTGCAACGGGTGCAGTTACTTCCCCCGTGCCGCTATCGTTTGTCTCGCCACCAAGACGCAAGGCACTTAAAGCGGTTTTAATGACAACAGCGGTGGGTACTGCCACAATTACACCCAACAGTCCGCCAATTCTTGCCCCTGTTAAAACTGAAATTAAAATCCAAACTGGATTTAAACCCGTAAAACTGCCTAAAATTCGGGGGGCAATTAAGTTTTCGAGAATTTGCTGTACGATCACTGCTGCTATCAAAACTCTCACACCCATTGAGAAATCTTGCAGTGCTACCAATAGTGTAGTCAGAGCAATGCCCACAGAACCACCAAAGGGGACGAGAGCCATTAGACCAATAGTTAGCCCAAATAGCAGTCCAAATGGCACTTTCAGCCACAAAAAGGTAGGAATGAGAGCTGAGGCCATACAGGTAGATAAAATCAACTGGGTGATGAAGAAATTTTGAAAGCTTAGGCGGACTGTTTGAGAGAAAGGAGCGCGAAATTTAGAGGGTAGCCATTCTACTAAACTTTCCCAGAGTTCACTCCCATGCTGTAAAAGGTAGAAAGTCAAAACCATCGTCAAGAGGATATCTAGCAGACTAGTGACTGTAACTACCGCCAGATTTAAAACTTGCCCAGCGATCGCTTGTAATTGTCCCTTGACGCGATCGTTGATTTGTACTACCAGAGCATCGAGATTAATCGGTAAGCCAAAAGTCTCCGCTTTTTCGTTTAATATCATTAGCTGAGAGCGTCCAGAGTCGATCAACTCTGGCAACCGAGCCACCAGTTGTTGAGCTTGGGTAAGGGCTAACGGAACAAGCGTCACACCCAACGCCAATAAAATCGATAAAGCCAAGAGAAACACTAGGATAGCAACTTGCTCTCGTTTAGCACCATGATGTTCCATCCAACTCACGGGGTAGTTGAGCAGAAATGCTAAGACTGAGGCTCCGACTAAAATGACTATGAGAGAATGGAAATAATTGAAAAATACCGAAAGTGCCCAACCATTTAGAACTAGCAGTGGAACGAATAACGCGATCGCCCCGATTCGCGCTATTGGTGTGAATGTTTGCCACCAGTCGAGTAGCTTGCGTGTCTGCATTTTGAGCTAATTGCGGGATAGAACTAAGTTAAATCTTTCTTTACAGCTTATTATCTCTAACTATATGAGTCTTATTCATCCTTCTAGTTTAGGAGTTATACTAACCCCAATGGAGAATTTTGAATCAAAAGAGAACAGGGAGTGGAAAGCAGGGGAGCAGGGGAGCAGGGGAGCAGGGGAGCAGGTGGAGAATAATAATGCCCAATGCCCCATGACGGCAGTTGCTCCACTTGGGGAAACCCCAAGACCGCACTGCCTCCCCAATGCCCCATGCCCAATCCCCAAAACCCAGTTGCTTTTATATTTGATTCCGATTATCGGCTTTTTTCCATCTTTGTGGACTCTCTATCGGGGGCAGGCCAGCGGGGAACAACTTGCTGTTAGCCGTCTGTCTATCACTTTGGCACTTACTTGGCTGTTGGGATATTTATTATTAAGTACCGGAGCCACAACTTCAGATTTTTTTTCGCTACGTCTATTTATCCTGAATAGTTTTCTCACGTCGGGTTATTTTATAGTGAGTGTCTGGTTGATGTTGCGCTTAATGCAGGGCAAATCTGGACGTTTACCAGGCTTTAGTACTTTAGCAGAACGAGTGTTTAGTAAGTACTTATCTTAATTTTTTAGGATGAGAATTATTCAGTAATTTTACTTATTTCCTAAAAAATTATGGTTGATTTCTCTATATATCTAGTCAAATCCAGTTTATTATTGCCATACTTCAGTAAAACATCTCTAGGTTGGCCCAAAAGAAGGAAAAATGCTGCTATAAGTGTTGTGGTTGACACTACATTAAAAAAGTTAGCACTGATAATTAAGAGTTAGCTATTATGGGTTGATTTGTTTGGATATTTTTAGTCTGCAAATTTACCAAATTTGATTATTGAGTAAGTGTGAGGAAGTCTGTGACCATTCAAAGAAGTTCGGCGGAAGAAAACCAGTCGGGAAAAGCCTCAAAGTCCAATAAAAAAATTTCTCAGAACTCTAAATCTGGGCGTTGGCTGTGGTTTTGGGTAGGGATGAGTGGGATTGCAATGGTGTCAGCAACAGCAGGGGCACTTTTGGCGGTGTCTTTAACCAGTACACCTTTGCAACAAGCCCAGCTAAGTCCACAGGAGGAGGCAGCCTTTGATGGCGATCGCATTTCTGGAGGTGTGATGCGATTCTCACAATTAACTCGCCCAGTGAATCTCTTGGTTATGGGGATGAGCGTACTTCCCCCGGATATCCAAAACCCTCCCCAAGACACCAAAAACCTCAAATACCTGCCCCAGGTAAACTCCTTTGATGGTCTTTCGGATGTAATGCTCTTACTCAAATTTGATCCAGAGACGAAAAAAATAATCATGCTCTCCATTCCCAGAGATACCCGCACAGAAATAGAGGGGTATGGAGTGAAAAAAATTAATTCTGCTAATGTTGAAGGTGGGCCAGCTTTGACTGCCAGAACCGTCAGTAATCTCTTAGGTGGGGCGGGAATTGATCGCTATATCCGAATTAACGTTTTAGGAGTTGCCAAGCTAATTGATGCTTTGGGTGGCGTAACAGTTTATGTCCCCAAAAATATGAAGTATCAAGATGATTCTCAACATTTGTACATCAATTTGAAGGCGGGTAAGCAGCATTTAAACGGTGAGCAGGCATTGCAATTACTGCGGTTTCGCCATGACGAACTCGGTGATATTGGTCGGATTCAACGCCAGCAAATGGTCATTCGGGCCTTGATGGATCAAACACTCAATCCAGCTACTGTTGCTCAATTACCTAAAGTTCTGGATGTAGTTAAAGACCACATCGATACCAATTTGACGGTTGAAGAGTTAGTGGCGCTAATGGGTTTTGGCGTGCGGACTAATCGTTCTAATATGCAAATGTTAATGTTGCCAGGTCGCTTTAGCGAGAAAGGCGAGTTTGATGCTAGCTATTGGTTGCCCAGTAAAAATGGTATTGCTAAATTGATGGCTCAACATTTTGGCTTGGAATCAGAACAGGAACAGCAGGCAACCGATCCACGTTCTTTACGTGTAGCAATTCAAGATAGTACAGGTGGCGATCGCTCTAATCTCCAACCATTAATTAGAGCCTTGGAAAAATCTGGATATCGCAATATTTATATAGCTAAAGCATGGGGTGAACCTTTAGAGGTAACTCATATTGTCGCCCAGCAAGGAGATGGTGACAGCGCCGAATCAATTCGTGAAACTTTGGGATTTGGCGAAGTGCGTGTGGAAAGTACTGGCAACCTTGGCTCGGATGTCAGTATTCAAGTAGGTCAAGATTGGTTACAACAAAAATCTATTTTGGAGAAGTCGCTGAGTAAATAACTCGTAATTTGTAATTAATTACACTGTTATAAATGCTGCTGAAAGGGAATTTACTGACTGGCTGAGTTCTTGGAGTTTAGCTGCTACTGCACCATTGGTTAATAATTCCTCTGCTTTAGCTAAACCCTCTGGCATATCTGAACAAATACCACTCCGCCATAAGTAAAATCCACCATTCCACAAGGCTGTTTGCATTAGTTCGCCTGGTTTACCTGCTAAAACATCCTGAATATCTGCCACCAATTCTTCAGTAGTTCCAAGGGATACGTTCTTGGTAGTAAACCCGTAATCACGCGGTACGAGGTGCAATCTTTCTACCTCTTGGGATGCTAGGGATGGAGATAAGCTGATAATTGCAGTGCGATCGCGCGGTAAGTCGCAACTACCTTCCAGTCCTTTTACTAATGTAAATTTCGTTATACCCCGCAGCTCTAGAGCTATCTTAAACATCCCTTCTGTCGGCGGATGCACAAATCCAGCAATGACATGAGCATTCCCAGCATAAGGACACCAAATTAGCTCCATTGTCGCTAAGGGTGGGCGTTTGCCAAGTTGGTCGCGGTAGTCCCAAATACTGTTAGTTAAGGGAAAATGCTGTGGTAAATAAATAAAGCCGATTCCCGTTTGCTCAAAAACTTGCTGGGTTTTTGCCAGTGGTAGGTTAGTCCAATCGACTCCTAAACCTTGCCAAATATCTATTAGGGGTAAGCCGTACTTTGTTGGCAGGCGATCGCCTCCGTGCATGATCACTGGTTGTCCAACTGCGGCGAGTATTAAAGCTGTTACCGGGCTAATTGGTGCTGTGCGGGTTCTGCCATCATAAGGGATGCCAAGAGCGATCGCTGGTCGTTCAGAGTCGAATGGTTGCAGCTTTGGCCCCAATTCATCATAAGCATCCAACATTCCCGCTAACTCTTCCCCCGTAGGACGCTTGATTCGATGAGCAATCAAAAACGCTCCGATTTGGGCTGGTGTAGCTTCACCCAGCAGCATCATTTTAGTGGCGCTGGCTGCTTCGGCGCGAGTTAAGTTTTCGCCTGTGTGGTTTCCGCTACCTACTTTTTTCAGTAATTCCCTAAATACATTGCTCATTTGTCCTTTGTCCTTTGTCTACTGTCATTTGTCCATTGTCCTTTCTGAAAATGACTAATGACCAATGACTAATAACTAATGACACTCAAGAAGCCGATCGCTGCTGGTCAATTTGTAATGGGATATTTTCCCGCACGAGTTGCCAAAAGTACTTAATGGGGGGAATTTGTAGTCGGTCTTGAGTTGTCACCATAACTACCCGCCGAGTCAAACTTGAACCATCTGTTAAACCACTAATATTATTGTTCTCTAAGGAACGAACCGCTAAAGTAGGGTCAAGACGTGCTTCCAGTAATGCTGATTGAGGTAGCAAAGCGATTAATTCTCCCTGGCGCACCACTCCCCGAAAGGCATCTAGGGTATTTACCTCTAAAGCCGCCTGGAGTGTAGCTTCCATTCGCTCAAATCTATCTTGTATTAAGCGCTGCATCCCATAACCATCTTTAAAAACCACTTGGGGATAAAGAATTAGCTCCGACCAAGGGACACATTCATATTGTGCCAGGGGATGATTAGCTGCGGTGAGAACTTCTATCGGTTCATCATAAAGTACTTCTACCACCATTTCTCTAGCAGTGGTTAAAAAGCGATTATTCATCACAATTGCTAAATCTACCAATCCATCCTTGAGGACTTTCAGGGCGCGATCGCTTCCTAATGAAGTCACCCGCAATTGCACATCTGGATATGCATGACAAAATTTTTGCAACACTGGTGGTAAGTAAGATCCACATAATGAGTGAATCACGGCAATGCAAAGTTCTGGTTGCTTTCCAGCGATTAAATCAGCTAATTCTTGTGTAGCTGTCTCCCATTCTTGGCAAATTTTACGGACACGTGGTAGTAAACATTCACCTCCCAGCGTTAATTTGGCGTGAGTAGTTCTATGAAAAAGTTCTACACCCAAATCTGCTTCTAATGCCTGGATTTGGCGGCTAATCGTCGATTGGGTAACACCAGATGTTCGCGCTGCTTGTTGAAAGCTGCCGGTTTGTGCGATCGCTAGAAAGGCTTGCAACTGCTCTAGGCGCATTTTTATGTAGCCTGAATTACATTTATCAGTTTCATTAAGTTAACGGTTTTTTATCAGCAATTTAGTATAGTTTGTTACAGTATTTTTTATCTAATTTACACGTCTTCATCTTCTAGAAGCATCTCAATCACTTCGCGTAGATTTTCCTGTAACTCATCTAAGGTTTCTGCTTGAGAATGCGCTCCGGGAAATCCAGGCACATAACCAACATAGAGATTAGTATCAGAATCTCGCTCAATTATTGCAGTAAAGGTTTTCATAAAGTTGGTCAGTGGCAATATGCTTTAGATCATAGCCGGACAATCACTTGTTCATAGTAGAGGAATCTGATCTCCAATTTGACGAAATTACCACTCAGCTAAAGCGATCGCTATTCCTTGTTGCAAATCTAGTGTGAGTGCAGCATTATTGGCTAATTGCTGTAGTTTTTGATGTGCAACTTCCCCATCCAGATTTTTGAGTGCAGCGATCGCGTGCAGTCTCACCGATACATTAGAATCAGATAGCAGTGAAATCAATGGTTCAATTGCCTGTATTTCGCCTAACTGTCCTAAAGACAAGGCGATCGCACTTTTTAAATTAGCAATCTCTATGGCTGGATGTTGCGAGCCTAATATTTGCAATAATATTTGTACCGCTTGTGTAGTTTGCGGCTTTTGGACTCGCCCCAAAACGGTGACAATTTCTTGCCAAAGTGTCTCTGAAGTGATTTGATTAAATGCTGTTTGCAAATATTCCAAATTAGATGGTGTACCCACCCAACTTAAAGCGCGGATGGTTTCTAATTGCAGCTTTGTTGGTGTCTGAGGTGAAATCAACAAATCAAATAAATGTTTTGCAGCGTCATTACCACCCATCCGAGAAAGGGAAACTGCGGCTGCACAACAAACATCAAGATTAAAGTCGTAAAGCTTGGGTTGCAGTCTCGTCACCAAATCTAATGCTTCGCGCAAATCGGGGCGAAAACCTAAACCAAGCACTGCTGCACGCCTAACTTTAGCAGCAATATCATCCAAAGCATTTAACAAGATTGGTGGTATACGTTCGTCATGAAAACTGCTGAGGGCTTCAATTGCAGCAGTGCGGATTGTGGCTTGTGAATCTTGCACTACACTCAATAGTGGTGTGATAGTTTCTGCTTGGGGAATACAGGAAAGCGATCGCACTGCTAAAAGCCTTGTATCTTCCTCTAACAGAAGTTCAGTTAGTGAAGTAATAGCAACAGTACCCATTTGCCCTAGTGCTGTGGCTGCGATCGCTTTGAGTTCTTCATCCTCATCAGTTTTCAATAATTCAACCAAGGGTGCGATCGCTTCTGGGTGCTGAAATTCGCCTAAAGTTCGCGCTGCATACCAGCGTAATTCTTCCTCTGCATCTTCATCTTCTAAGATGTCAATGAGTGGTGGGATAGCAATATTTCCCAAGTGAGTCAAAACTTTGGTGATTTCCCAGCGTTGTTGAAAATCTCCCATCTCTAACATTGAAATTGCTAATGTCAGCAGATATTCTCGATTTTTAACTACTTCTGGATGTTGTGAGTCTGACCCTAAAATTAATTGTTGTAAATATTGAATCAGTGATGACCAATCAGCTGCATTATATGCTGTCTGGGCTTGCACCAAAAGCTGGTTGATATTACTCACGATACCCTGAATTATATTGTTTAAGTTGGCTTGACTAGAACTGAATTACCTTCAATTTTGGCGACGTAAGTTTTAAGCGCTTCTGTCGCTGGGCCTTTTAGCACCTTACCATCAACCCCAAATTCTGAGCCATGACAGGGACAAGCGAATTTTTTTGCCTCAGCTTTCCATGCTACGGTGCAACCTGCGTGAGTACAGGTAGGGTTAACAGCTGTCATTGCGGCTTTAGATGTGCCGACTACCAACACAGGCCCAGCCGATGAGTTTTTAGCCAGCAATTGACCAGTTTTATCTAATTCTGCCGAAGTGCCTACTGTTTGCCAATCTCCAGATGCAGAAGGTGTTTGAGAAGAACAAGCTGCGATCGCTACTGGTAGAGAACTCACTATTAAACCCAAACCTACCCAATTAATAAAATCACGACGTTTCATAGTTGCTGAAATAATATCTAAGTTTTCGCTAACATCTGCCACCTAGATTTTGGATTAATCTATGGCAATCCAAAATCCCTTCAGTCATCTCAAACCCTCTTCATCAAGGGGTTTGTGTGGCTCATTGGCTGACTGTGATGCAAAAAATGCATATTACGTATCCTTTTTCAGCAATTTTACTAAAAAATCGTAACAATTTATACGATTTTAACAGAAATCTCGTCTTAAGTTATGAGTATCGAAATTGTTACATGAACATTATCTAAACCTGCTTGACAATTTCCAAGATGTATATGGAGACAAGTTTTCCTTAACTAACCACGGTTTTGAAGTTTCACGTTGGAATACTTTTGAGTAACAATAATCAGCCGTAATCGAATATTAAATTTTTATTCCCTAACCCTCGTAGATACACCACTTGATGGAACTACGGGTTGATTTATATAGGGCAATTAGCAGCACAAATTCTCACGAGAGTCAGCCTCATGACAGACACAACAACTACGACTACCAGCCTCAATAAATTCGAGAAATTCAAGGCGCAAAAAGATGGACTCGCCATCAGGGATGAGATAGAGAAATTTGCCGCCTTGGGCTGGGAAGCAATGGACGAAACAGATCGCGATCATCGGCTCAAGTGGGTAGGCGTGTTTTTCCGCCCTGTTACCCCAGGCAAGTTTATGATGCGGTTACGGATGCCTAATGGTATTCTCACCAGCAGTCAGATGAGTGTTTTAGCCCAAGTGGTGCAGCGTTACGGAGATGATGGGTGCGCCGATATTACCACCAGACAGAATATCCAATTACGGGGAATCAGAATTGAAGATTTACCAGATATCTTTAATAGATTTCACGCAGTTGGTTTAACCACTATCCAATCAGGGATGGATAACATCCGCAATATTACAGGCGATCCGGTGGCGGGGTTGGATGCTGATGAGTTGTATGACACACGAGAGTTGATACAGCAGATTCAAGATATGCTTACCAACAAAGGTGAAGGAAACCCAGAGTTTAGCAACTTACCACGGAAATTTAACATTGCGATCGCAGGTGGAAGAGACAATTCAGTTCACGCTGAAATTAACGATTTAGCTTTTGTTCCAGCATTTAAGGAGGGGACAAGGGATAGGGGACAGGGGATAGGGCAAGAATTTGGCTTTAACATCCTTGTGGGTGGCTTTTTCTCAGCTAAACGTTGTGAGGCGGCGATTCCTCTAAATGCTTGGGTGGCTCCAGAAGATGTGGTAGCTGTATGTAGAGCAGTTTTGGAAGTCTTTCGTGATCATGGCCCGCGTGCTAATCGGCAAAAATCCCGCTTGATGTGGCTAATTGATGAATGGGGTGTAGATAAGTTTCGGACAGAAGTAGAAAGCCGTTTGGGTAAATCGTTATTACCCGCAGCCGCAAAAGACGAGATCGACTGGGAAAAACGCGACCACATCGGAGTATATAAACAAAAGCAAGCGGGGCTAAATTACGCAGGTTTAAATATTCCTGTCGGTCGTCTTTATGCCGAAGATATGTTTGAGATTGCTCGTCTAGCGGAAGTTTTTGGCAGTGGTGAAATCCGCTTTACCATTGAGCAGAACATCGTTATCCCCAACATTTCTGACTCACGGTTAGCAACATTTTTAACAGAACCATTACTAGAAAGGTTTTCTATTGATCCAGGTTTGTTGACGCGATCGCTAGTATCTTGCACAGGCGCACAATTTTGCAACTTCGCTCTCATTGAAACCAAAAACCGCTCTCTGGAAATGATTAAAGCCTTAGAAGAAGACTTAATCTTCACCAATCCAGTCCGAATTCACTGGACAGGTTGCCCAAACTCTTGCGGTCAGCCCCAAGTTGCAGACATCGGCTTGATGGGAACCAAAACTCGTAAAAATGGCAAAACCTTGGAAGGTGTTGATATATATATGGGCGGTAAAGTCGGCAAAGATGCCCATTTGGGAACTTGCGTTATCAAAGGCATACCATGCGAAGACTTGCAGCCATTATTGCAAGATTTACTAATCAAAAACTTTGGGGCAAAACTCAAGCAAGAAGCCTTACTAGTTAGTAATTGCTAGTACTTATCGGGGGTATTCGGCATTGGGCAAAATTCATACTTCAACCTTAAAGGTGCAACTTCCGAGATAAAAGGTGCAACTTCCGAGATAAAAGGCTCAACTTCCGAGATAAAAGGCTCAACCTTCAAGATAAAAGGCTCAACCTCCGAGATAAAAGGCTCATCTTCCCCTACCTCTTCACCGTAGTTTATTCAATTAGAAAGATTGGAATGCTTAAAAACTTATTTTCATTTAGCGATCGCTACCGCATCTTACATCAGACTTGGTTTGCTTTCTTTCTCACCTTTGTTTGTTGGTTTAACTTTGCCCCCTTCGCTACAACCATTGGCAAAGAACTACATCTAGCACCAGAGCAAATCAAAACTTTGGGTATCTGTAACCTCGCCCTTACAATCCCTGCACGGCTAATTATTGGGATGCTTCTGGATCGTTTTGGCCCCAGAATCACCTACTCAATCTTGCTGATGTTTGCGGTTGTTCCTTGTTTAGCAACAGCGCTAGCGCAAGATTTTAATCAACTAGTCATCAGTCGTTTGCTGATGGGAATTGTCGGATCTGGATTTGTTGTCGGTATCCGCATGGTGGCAGAATGGTTCCAGCCGAAGGAAATGGGAATTGCCCAAGGCATTTATGGCGGTTGGGGCAACTTCGGGGCTTTTGGCGCAGAGTTTGCCTTACCGATACTGGCAATTTCTACTAGCTTTTTCTCTGGTGGTGCTTCTAACTGGCGATTAGCGATCGCACTCACAGGTATCATTGCAGCTATCTATGGCGTAATTTATTACAACACTGTTCAAGATACGCCCACAGGCAAAGTCTACAAGAAACCTAAGAAAAATGGTTCTCTGGAAGTGACAAGTATTAAAAGCTTCTGGGCGCTGATTGTCTCGAACTTTGGTTTGATTTTCGCCTTGGGTTTATTAGCTTGGCGCTTAGAACAAAAGAACATTCACTTCCTAACTTTGAGTCAAATGTATTTGACTTGGTTGGTATTAGCAGGATTGTTTGCTTACCAAAGTTATAAAGCTTGGCAGGTAAACCGAGAACTTCTCACTGGCAAGAAAACTTACCCTGCATCTGAACGCTTTCAATTTGGTCAAGTAGCTTTACTCGAATTCACTTACATAACTAACTTTGGCAGCGAACTGGCAGCCGTTTCTATGCTCCCAGCATTTTTTGAGAAAACCTTTGGTTTAGAGCATGTTGTCGCTGGAATGATTGCCGCTACCTATCCCTTCTTAAACTTGGTTTCTCGTCCTAGTGGTGGCTTAATTTCTGATAAATTTAGCTCACGTAAATGGACAATGACAATTATCAGCGTTGGTATCGGTGTTAGTTATTTGATGGCACATTTTATTAATAGTAGCTGGCCGATTCCGGTAGCGATCGCAGTTACAATGTTTGCCGCTTACTTTGCTCAAGCTGGTTGTGGTGCAACCTACAGCATCGTACCGATGATTAAGAAGGAAGCCACTGGACAAATTGCCGGTAATGTGGGAGCTTACGGTAATTTTGGTGGTGTGGTTTACCTAACAATTTTTAGCTTAACCGACGCTCCCACACTATTTAGCACAATGGGTATAGCTGCACTAATCTGTGCTTTTATGTGTGCCTTCTTCCTCAAAGAACCAAAAGGTTCCTTTGCCGCCGCTTATGAAGGTGAATTACCAGAAACCGCAACGAAAAACCCTATCTTCTTAACTGAAGAATAAACAGATGAAGGATGAAGTAGAAAATTCACTATCAAATCTGAACTAGGGAACTTTACACTTCATCCTTCTATAGCAATCCTAATTCATGAAAATCTCTTTTTCTTTTCTCTGCGCTCTCTGCGTCTCTGCGGTTCGATAAAAAGAAAAGCTTTTTGCATAACACACAAATATCTCAAACAGTCGCTAAATCTGAGGTTGCACAATCCAAATAACAAAATGGTACAACTGCCATGAGTGAATTTACCAAAACTCTTTGTCCTTACTGTGGTGTTGGCTGTGGACTAGAAGTTTCACCTCCAGCCCAACTTGGCAAAGCAACTAATCGAGATAGTCAAGGAAACCCGACTTGGCGAGTACGAGGTGATAAAGCCCATCCATCTAGCCAAGGAATGGTTTGTGTCAAAGGCGCAACGATCGCAGAATCTTTAGATAAAAATAGATTACATTACCCAATGGTGCGAGACTCTTTAGATCAAGAGTTTCGGCGCGTTAGTTGGGATGAAGCCTTTAATCTCATCACACAGCGCATTCAAACAGTCCGCTTCACCCAAGGGCCAGAAGCGTTATGTATGTATGGTTCCGGTCAGTTTCAAACCGAAGACTACTACATAGCCCAGAAGCTCATGAAAGGCTGTCTGGGTACTAATAATTTTGATGCCAACTCACGTTTATGTATGTCTAGTGCTGTGGCTGGCTACATTCAAAGCTTTGGCGCAGATGGCCCGCCATGTTGCTACGAAGACATAGAGTTAACTGACTGTGCATTTTTAATTGGCACTAATACAGCCGAATGTCATCCCATTGTTTTTAACCGACTAGAGAAATATCACAAAAAAAACCGCAAAGTCAAAATAATCGTGGTTGATCCCCGACGCACGCCAACCGCAGAAGCCGCCGACTTACATTTAGCCATTCGTCCCGGTACAGATATCGATTTGTTAAACGGCATCGCCCACTTATTGATGCGCTGGAACTACATCGATACCATGTTCATGGACGACTGCACCAGCAACTTTCCCGCCTATGCTGAGGTGATTCGCCACTATCCCCCAGAAGTCGTGGCCCGTCAATGTGGAATCAGCATTGAAGATTTAGAAACAGCAGCACGCTATTGGGGTGAATCTGGGCGGGTACTGTCTTTGTGGTCAATGGGTGTGAATCAATCGTCAGAAGGGACGGCCAAGGTAAGAACTATCATCAACCTGCATCTGATGACTGGACAAATCGGCAAACCTGGGGCTGGCCCTTTTTCCCTCACTGGACAACCGAACGCGATGGGAGGAAGGGAAGCCGGAGGTTTGGCGCATTTATTACCGGGTTATCGGGTAGTGAAAAATCCCCAGCATCGGGCAGAAGTTGAAGAGTTTTGGGGACTCAAGCCAGGACAGATTTCGCCCAATCCTGGTTTGACTGCTTGGGATATGATTACTGGCTTGGAAAATGATGCTGTCGGGTTATTGTGGATTGCGGCTACTAATCCAGCTGTAAGTATGCCAGATTTGGAGCGAACTAAGAAGGCATTGTTGCGATCGCCTTTTACTATTTACCAAGATGCTTATTATCCCACAGAAACCTCTGCCTATGCTCACGTTTTGCTACCAGCAGCCCAGTGGGGTGAAAAAACTGGTGTGATGACAAACTCCGAACGGGTGGTAACTTTGTGTCAAGCATTTCGCCAACCACCAAGAGAAGCTAAAGCAGATTGGGAAATTTTCGCTGAGGTTGGACGGAGATTAGGTTTTGAAAAAGAGTTTGCCTTTGCTAACTCGGCTGAAGTTTATGCTGAATTCGTCCAATTAACTCAAAATCGCCCCTGCGATATGACGGGTATCAGTCATGAGCAATTGACACAAGGCCCGACTCAATGGCCTTACCCAGCCAAGAAAGAAGAGTCAGTATTTATCGATACTGAAACAGGACTCTTAAGTTTTCAGCCAGAAGAAGAAGAAACTTTTTCTGACAAAGAAGCTGAGAAGAAGCGTAAGTACCATACGCTCAGAATGGGAAAACGGCTTTACACTGATTTACGCTTTCATACCCCTGATGGACGCGCTCAATTTGGGGCATATTACTCAAAGGGATTGGCAGAACCACCAGACCCAGATTATCCTTTTGTGCTAACTAATGGGAGACTTTACGGACATTGGCACACCCAGACACGCACCGGTCGCATTGAAAAAATTTGCAAAATGCACCCCGAACCGTTTATCGAAATTCATCCCCGTGATGCTGCGAAGTTAGGTATTTTAGATAATCAGTGTGTACAAGTGCGATCGCGTCGGGGTAAAGCTCAGTTTCCTGCTAAAGTTACAAAAGCGATCGCACCTGGTACAGTTTTTGTCCCCATGCACTGGGGTTCACTGTGGGCTGATAATGCCGAAGCTAACGCCCTCACCCATCCAGAATCTTGCCCAGATTCGCTGCAACCCGAATTAAAAGCCTGTGCTGTGCAGCTGATTCCAATTTCTGTAGAAGTTGCAGTCAAAGATTATCAATTCCAGTCATCACAATGGTAAGCTGCAAAGTGTATCTATCAAGAGATAATTAACAATCACTAATAAGTAATTTAGTCAATAATAAATAACCAATAGTTATTATCATTTTTTATGGCTCTCTACTCTTGACTCATAGCAATTACCATATATAAAGAGGCTAAATTGCTAGTAAGCAGAGGTTTGACTAGCGCCGGATTAAGCTATGGGAAAGAATAAAACTCAGATAGTAAACTTACAAATCATCTTTTTTTTAATCCTCTAGATTTATCTATGGGATTTTCTTTTATTTAAAAATCAGGTGCAGCAAATGAAAAAGTTAATGAGGCAAATTCTCGGAGCTACCAAAGATGAGAACTTCATGCACATCATTGAAAATATAGAGGTGCTAGTTTCTAAAGTTCTATCTATTTTTATGGTAGTTGTAATTTTGGTTGCAATCGGAGACTTAGCAGTTTTTATTTTTAAAGAGTTATTGACAGCCCCTTATGCTAAGTTTAACACAACATTATATAAGATTTTTGGCTTGTTTTTGAATGTTTTAATTGCTTTAGAAATCTTAGAAAATATCACAGCTTATTTGCGAAAGCACGTTTTTCAAGTTGAATTAGTTATTGTGACTTCTTTAATTGCTGTTGCCAGAAAAATTATCATTCTTGATTTAGAAAAAGTTTCAGGTATTGATATAATTGGTTTAGGAATTGCTATTCTCGCCCTCTCAATTAGTTACTTGATAATTCGTCTCAGCAATGACAGAAATACTCGTTAAAAATAGAGCTTGATTAAGATGTTTTTGGGTATAATATTTAGTGAGATATGGTTTTGTCTAAATCTACCCAAAAATAATAGAGTATACTGGATAATTAAGAACAACCAAAACTCCATTTTGGATAAATTATTAGTGTGCGATCGCTACTTAAGTCTTATTTTTAATTACCAATTTTTGTAACTGAAAATCTAAAAAATTATCGATGGTTTAAAATCGTTAATTTTAAATAATCGAATTTTGAATAATAGACTATGACATATTTTTTTCAATTTGAAGCAGACTTTGTTGATTCGCTGCGTTGTATCCCCATGCAGGTGCGCTGCAATTTAGATACTTGTGGCATTAAGCTAAAATTGTCTGATTGGAATCAAATGACTACAGCTGAGCGTCAAGCTTTAGTCGATTTACCTTGCACAACAGAAACGGAAATTCAGTCTTACCGCGAACATATCGAACAATTAATTTTACAACGCACAGGTATACCAGCTACAGAATTACCCATTGAGCTACATCCTGCATGGCTAGACTCTAGCACTGTACCAACTAGCCTCCAGGAAAAAGCTCAAGAAATAGGTGTAAACCTGACACAGCAACATTGGGAAGCTTTAACGCCCTTACAGCGTTTTGCCTTAATTAAACTCAGCCGCCCAGGACATGAAAGCAAAAACTTTCCCATAGCGATCGCAGAATTTAATCTGCTTTAATTACAGAATAAAAGTGTTCAGTGCATTACACTTTGTTAACTTGCCATCATCAAATGATACATTATCGCAGAGTTAGTGCTGTAATGTGTCAAAAATTTGTGCGTCTGCTCACGCTTAATGGACTCAACTCTAAATTAATATTTATTTTATAAACAACACAGTTTCTTTACCTAGTCCCTGCTTCAAATAGACTGTGGCAAAAACAGCTGACCTTTAAGGTGGCACTCCTACGGACGCTTGAGTACTTGCTACCGTCAGTTACTCATGGGGAAACTCCCTTCTTTGCAAGACGCTCTGCGTTCGCAAAGCGTTCCGTAAAGCCTGCGGCATAGCTTCCGCTTAGGTCGCAGCCTCTCGTAGAGAAGGAAAAGCGCTAGCCCTCTCCCTTTGGAAGAAGACCATACTAGCTCGCAACAGACCGCCAGAAATTATATATTTTCTAAATGAAACTAAATGCAGTAAAAACTACTGTTTTTTGATAAATTGCTTTGGATGAAATTTACCGCTAGGATGTCAAAAGCAGACAAATCATATAGTCTGATTCATCCCCATGACAAGCTTATTTAGGACAAACTCTCAGTACATGGAATACTTATTAACATTAGGTGAAACAATTTGAAATTTCCCTTCTAGAATTTTAAATTTCTTAGCAGTAAGTGAAGCTATAGTGGATTTAGCAATGCTGCTGTTAATGTGGCTAAGGTTAGTCCTGCTGCCAAATTATATGAAGAAGAATTAGTTTAGAAACGCACACTAACTCGATGACAGGCAAAAACGCAAGACATAATGCATTTCTGCGGCTAGTGTCTGGTAATGGGGCAGCTTCTGGATCAGAATCTCGCTACTCCCTGCCCCCCAGCAAAGAGATGGTAATTGGACGCGACCCCAGCTGCCAAGTTGTCTTGGATGCCATGATGTACCGGATGGTATCTCGTCGTCATGCGGTGGTTCGTCCCCTCTCTTTATCGCCAGATAGCAAATTCAGCTGGGTGCTTTGTGATTTAAATAGTGCTAATGGCACTTATTTGAATGGACAACGCTTGTATGAATGTCAGGAATTGCACCCAGGCGATCGCATTTCTCTAGGTGCTGATGGCCCGCAATACGTTTTTGAGTACGAATATACTTATCAAGCTCCGGCCACAACAGTTAACCAAGTTACACCATTACCTTCGGCAACAAATTACCACGGCCATACGCAATTAAAGCAGCCAGATTCTGTTAGCTTCACTCAGCTTTTCCCCATTATTTCCACTGGTAAAGATTTAACTCGGAAAGCTTACCTCGTACCGGGAATACTGACCGTAATCTTTGTAGTATTAATGTTTGCTACAGTCGGTCAGCCCCAAGCTAATCAAATTATCGTTGCAACTTATATCGCCTTCGCTGCCTACTATTTTGTTTACCAACTTTGCGGTAAACAAAAGCCTTGGTGGGTGCTAATGGCTGCGGCATTGAGTACAACGTTGATTTTACTCAGTCCACTATTGGATGTATTTATTTTCGTGTTTCGCGGTATTCTTCCGGGAAACTTGCCCTCACCCCAAGAATCTACCACCTTCACAGAGTTACTGGTGCGGATGTTTTTTGGTGCTGGGTTGATGGAGGAATTACTTAAGGCATTACCTGTGTTAGGGGCATTTGCCATCGGTAGAATGTTATCTTCACCTTGGCGGGAAAGGATTGGCGTTTGGGAACCCCTAGATGGTATTCTCCTGGGAACAGCTTCTGCTGTGGGTTTCACTCTATTAGAAACTCTTGGACAATATGTGCCCGATATTGCACAACAGGTAGGCATAGGCGCTGCTGGTCAACTAGCGGGTTTACAACTGCTAATTCCGAGAATTTTAGGCTCTGTAGCAGGACACATGGCTTATAGTGGCTACCTGGGCTATTTTATCGGGTTGGCTGTTCTCAAGCCCAGTAGAAGTTGGCAAATTCTTTCTATTGGTTATCTTAGTGCTGCTGCGCTCCATGCTCTGTGGAATGCTACAGGATCTATTAATGCCTTGCTGTTGGTAGTTGTTGGGGTGTTATCTTACGCCTTTTTGATGGCGGCAATTCTCAAGGCACGGGCGCTATCACCTACGCGATCGCAAAATTTCGCTACCCGATTTCTAGGCCCAAAATAAGAGATGAAGAAGCTGGAATTAGGGAGCAGAGGAGCAAGGGAATAATTTGAATATTTATATCTTTGGATAGATGGCCTAGTTAGAAAATAAGCGTACTGTAAATTTACTCTGGGGTAACTATGCCTAAAAAATAAAAATCATTTAACTTCTTGCAAAAGTCTTGATTTTCGACTCTTTTTTTGCGCCTCTGCATAATGTAAATCAACATCTTTGCAAGAGATGACTCTAAACGTATAGCGATTACCAAGCGTGGGCTATGCGAACACAGCGCATGATGAAAAGATTTTGGCTTTCTCTACTTTTTCTATTGCCCGTTACCGATCAACTGTCACTGATTCCCGATTTTATAGTTCAGGCTGAGACTGGTTGAGTTGAGTAAAAGCATAAGAAGCGATCGCTAAAGTGACCTTTGCTTTCTCTACTTCTGATAAAGCTGTCCACTCGCTATTGTTAAGATTACTGATGGCAGATGCCGCGTTTTTCGATTCGCTACTTCGCATAGCGTAAGCAAAAGGACGAGCTAAAACTAAAAGATCCTCAGTTCCCCAAGTTGGCAGTACTGTCTGAACGCACTCAACTAGTTGTTCACCAATTGATTGCTGGGCAGCAAAAATCTCAGCAGCTTTCTGGGCGATGGTATTGAGCAATGTTTGGGGGACACAGGCGGCAAAAGTAGTACGTAGTGTTTCTTGAAGATTCAGCACTAGCGACTGTTGGGGATTGTCATTATAGCTTGACGTAAAGGAGACATTAGCCCAAAGTGTGTCTAGATTGCTATAAAAATCTTGCGATCGCGTCGTTAGTTCTTCCTCAAGTAAATCTTGCATTCCGAACTGTTGTTCTAATTCCTGAAAATAAGCTTCTGATTCTTCATCAGCTGGATTCCAGGGATAGGTAGCATCGTCTGGTTCTAGTAGCGCTTCTAATAAATCTAAATCCAGTTGAGATGGCAAAGAAGAGAAGGTGTCTGAGCCATTAATTTTTTTAGCCATTTTTTATTTTCTCCCGATTATTTGGTGGTATTGACAACTACAATTCCTTACAAGAGATTTCCGCAAAAACAGATGATTTTTTCTCTGGAAAAAATAGATTTTAAAAGCTGATGTTAAACATGAAAATTCATTTCTGCAATAGCTATACTAGGAGTCTTCAATAATAAACTCCCAGGTTTCGCCTCTAGCACTTCCAAACTTTAACTGCATTCCCGATTTCAGGGGTACTTCCTCTCGGAGGATTTGTTGCCATCCATTAGGGCCTAAAAACCAGGTTGTACCGTATGTGGAAAAATCTTGCAAATAATAAGTTCGCACCAATGTAGCATCGGTAAGAGTATTACGGCAGAAGATTTCGGCGTGGCGTTTGGATACAGATGGTTCGGCGATGATAATATCATTATCTTTCGTCCGGCCAATGCGGGTGACTCCATAACGCAACAACCAGGTTTTACCTTTTGGAGTGAGCGATCGCAACGAAGCAGTCGGAAGCGGTGAACCGATATCAGGAATGGCTGTGTCTGGTAGTTCGGTAATCCCTTCATCTAGATTTTTAATGAGTTCGCCATTAAAATCTGGATGCAGGTAGAGAACAGGCAAAGTCCAAGCTGGTTGATTAAATTTATACAGTGTTAATAACTCTTGCCTAGCCAGTGATACGGCTTCATCTATGGGTTTGTGCGATCGCAAAGCTTCGGTAAACGCTTGAATAAAACTGTGGCTTTCGTGATCGGCGATTTCATCGCGCATCCCCAAAACAGCAGGCACTCCATGACGAATCAGTACTTCGGCTAAACTACTTGCAGGTATGGCTTGATGATTAATAGCAGCTGGTTGTGCGCCCCAACAGGCGTTGAAAAGTGCTAGTTTCACACCAGTACGGGTCAATACTTGCGCCAATTCTATCCCATTCAGGGGCATATCTGGTCGCAAAAACAGTAATCCTCCGTCTGCTCCTGGCAAACCATGTCCAGCGTAAAAGAAAACGTTGTATGCTTTGGTTTCTAATTCTTGAATCAACTCTTGTGGAGTTGGTTGTATAAGTTTATTGACTATACAAGGTGCATATCTTTGAGAATTACCACCCACAGGTGTATCTACAAGACTTTGCTGTAAAATAGCCGCTTCTTGTTCTAGTTGCAGCTTTTCATCATGACCTAAAACCAGCAAAATACTTAAAGCTTGGTCAGTTCGCAAATACGGTAATGGGTCAACTTCACTGCTGGTACGACTAAATAGCAAATCTTGGGAGAGAGACATTGCCGATTGACCAGGCTCACGCTGCATAATTTCCCAAGGGAGAGCGATGAGATCCGGGTCACGAATTTCTAGCCGAAAGCGCAAACGTGTATGCTGACCCATAGCAATCCCGCGACTGCGTTCTAGACTACCGAGAATTTGCCCGTCAAATACCCAGCGCCATAAATTCATTCCCAAGTATTGCATCAGACGACTGCTGTAAGGTCCAGTGGTTTGACCAGAAGGGGGCGAAATCCAATCTATGGAGAATTGCGACTTTTGAGATGTTGAGTTTGGGGAAATATCTAGCCGACTATGGCCAGCAAACATCTGCTGCCATTCTTGCCAGACTTGATTGAGTTCAACAGGCCACACACAGTCACGTAAAACGTAGCCACTGGGATAGGGAGCCTTGACCACCCAAATGGCGAAGTTGTCAGTGCCAGTGTTTAAGAGACGGGCGATCGCCAAATTCAGGGATGGCATGGATTCATAAAACTCAAAGCTAAAAACAATGGAAGGAGGCAGGAGGTAGGATAGCGCCGACGGCAAGCGAGTCCACGAACATCAGGTAGTTTTTCTCCAGGAAGAACTGCCTTCTGCGGCTCGACTGAGCGATCGCCGAACGTCCTCCTGCCTTTCTTGATAATTTAAAATAACAATTCTTCAAGGTGAAAATTTTCTATTTTTTGACCTTGTAAGTTTTTTACTTTGATTGTTACTTGTTATTATTCCAGGTTTTTACCAGTTTATCGAGTATTTGATTAAGTTGGACTGGTGCTAGCTGATGGAGTAGCTGGCGGTTGCGTAACGGTTGGACAGGGATTTGGTACATCTGATTGTAAAACAGATACACCAAAGCTTTTTAGTTGGGATAAGTCCAGCAATACTGTTTCCGGTAAAGCTTTCAAATTGGGTGGAACTGAGGAAGTTACTGCTGGTTTATTGGTATTAGCTGGAGTTGGCGTGTTCTTGCTTGGACAGACTCGCATAGAAACCGAAAGATTTCCAGAAGCAGGTTTGGGATTTGGATTTGTGTTGATAACTTGTAAAAATGCTCCAGGAGGAAGCGATGGTTTATTTCTCAAGGGGATTTCCTTGGTGGTTTGAATTACCCAGCCAGGAGAAAGGTTATCAAGCGATCGCGCTACGGGTGTTGCTTGGGTGGTAGGCTTTTGAGTTGCTGTGGGATTGGGAAGAAATGGAAATAAGCCTGATGGCGATCGCAATTCCTTCACGAACAGTCCTAAAGAGCCTGCTATCACCACAAATATTAAAGGAACAATCCACTGTAGAGGTAATTGGCGATTTTTAGCAGGCTCAGTGTCGGGAATCACCTGAGTTTTGTGGTTTGGGCTACCTAAAAGGCTTGCATCTGTTGCCTTGGATGCAAAATCAACAGTTTTGGCAGAATAACTCTCTGGAATGAAGGCTTTGATCGTAATTTCTGGTTCCCAGTATTGGACTTGATAATGGACTAAAGCGATGGTGACATTATCGTGTCCGTTTTTAGTATTAGCGATTTCGATTAATCTATCGGCAACATTGGCGATGTTTGCTTCCCCAAGTAGAATCGGCAAAATTTCTGTTTCCCAATATTCCTCCACCCGATCAAAATCACTCAAACCATCGGATGTGAGCAGAAAAATCGCATCTTCGTCGAGCATAAACCGTGCCGAGGTGGGATGCAATGAAGTGCTGGGCCCCATACCCAAAGCCTGGACGAGAGAGCCAGCAGAACTTTGTTGTACAGCATCGCGGTAAATGGCATAGCCTAGCCGCACCTCACGGGAAGCGACATCATCATCAAGGGTGACTTGATAACAGCCTTGGCGGGTAATCCAGTAAGCACGACTATCACCTACATGGGTAATGTACATTTCGTGTGCAACAGGCAATGCCATGACTAAAGTCGTGCCCATACGCTGCCGCCCTTGGCGATTTTCACTGTCATTGCGCTGACTAATTTTGTCATTGGCAATTGCCACTGCTTTTTCTAGGTCATTCAGCAGTAGTGAGGGATCTATGTGGTCGTAGGGAACTTTTGTTAATTGCTGTACCTGCTGCTGGATCGTTTCAATGGCTAAATTTGAGGCGACATTACCACCTTCGTGACCACCGATGCCATCACAGACGATTGCTAAAGCTGTTGGCTGGGGTGGTTTGCTGATCAGAGTTCCACTGGGAGGGCTACAGGCATCTTCGTTGCGTTGGCGACTTGGGCCAGTGTCGGTTTTGGTGATAATTTTGATCGTGGGTGTTTGCGATCGCCCTAATTGTGCCAGTCCCTGATCTAAAACTGTAATCAATTGGTCAGTTGAGTTAATCTCTCCCTGAATTAAAGAAAGGCTAACCTGCTCAACAAATTCAGTTATGGCTGGTTTGCTATCACTAACCAACTGCTGCCAAAATTCACCTAACTGCGGCAATTCTGGTGATATTTCGCTGTCGAAACGCAAATCCAACAACCGGACTAACGAGCCTTCTACCCGTAATACAGATGAGTCAAGCAAGCTCGAAGCGACACCTTCACTTACCAGAGGTTGCCACAGATGAGCTATTTGCCATAACCAATTGAGTTGGCGCATCGATGTTGCATCACGCCAAGCGGTGGTTAACTCGCTGCCCAAATACACTTGGATTGTGTCATCTACTAATAGTGGCGGTTTAAATAGTGGCGGTTTTTCTAAGAGTAATATTTCTCTTTCATGGGAAGATCCGTCAGCTATAAAAATCACTCCATATACCTGTGGTACGTGTAAGCGATAGGGAATGAGTCTCAGATAAGCTCTTAGAGGCTGTAAATTCTCTAACTCAGGTGTTAGCGCTAAGAAACCAGGCTTCGTGTCTAAAAGAATAAATTTATCAACGACTAAATAGCGATCGGCTAATATTTCTCCAGGGCTACCCACACTTGGGCCATCTACCACAGCCCAGAGATAATTTTTGGGTAAGGGCGTGGAACATCGCTGGCAAAACTTGTGAGTCAGGGGGTTGGCAGCCTGACAATTTTCGTTTGGACAGTAGAGCGTTGCCGCGTCATTTTCCATAGTTTTCGCACCGATCAGCGATTGGCAATTTCTTTAACAGCATTAGTAGGGACAATCTAGACCGCTCATCTTTCTTAAAATTGACATACCCAGACTTTAGATGATGATTTTAGCTGGCGATATCAGCAGGTGCTAATACTTAACTTATCTAAAAAACACGCTCCTAAGTCAACCCTCCAGCCTCATCATAGCTTCTATTGCTCTGTGACTCTCAATCGCCAAAGCAACTAGCTCCAACCCTGTTAACAAAGCATAACCCAAGCATAACTGCGCCCCAAGCTTTTGCTGAATTATCGCATCATCAAGAGGCAGAGAATATAGGGATTTATTTAGTTTATAAGTAGGATAGCAACAATTAACTTTAAATTAAGAATTAAGAATAGCAAATATAGTTTTGGCAAAAGTACCGGATGAATTTCCCCTTCCTACGTCGGGAAGGGGGATCTTGCTGATGAGTTGCTTGAATTGTCAGAAGGGTTCAGCCAGACTCTTAGCAACTTTTTAGCTTACTTGTTTGTCGTCAATTGCAACTTGAGGGACTCCCATGCTGTAGTTGGTAACGCGCGCAGACAGATTGTAGCTGATTTCGCCGCCTTGCAGGAGCGATCGCAGATAATGCTCTAAGTCTGACCCCACACGGCGCAAATTATAGTCCGTGAGGTCTGCGCCACTGGATGCTTCTACTAGTTCATCAAATTTTCGATAAACTTTTTGCAGCGCGTCTTCATTCCAGTTAAATTCGTTATCTGGGTCAATATCTAACGTTAAGACCTGTTGACTTGGAACTAGGTCGCCATCCCGGTCAATTTCGCCTGCAAAAATGCGGACATGACGGGTTGTGGACTTGAGCAGCATCGGGTTATCCATAAAAGGGTGTAAGATTTGGGTGGATTACACTGAAATTATTGTAAACGCTATATTCAAGCTTGAATGCTCTCAATTTACAAGCTTTGAACCCAGTTTCAAAAGGGTATATTGAATGGGCATAAGTAAAAATATCACCTGTACTGAATTAACTTACTCCTTCTGTTATGAGTTCAAGACACATTTAGCAGCTCGTACTGTCAGTAGTCCAATTATTTTTCTGTAAAAATTACTTTTTCATTTAGGGTATACAAACAAGTCAAAGTGGTGTGTGAATCTTAACTACTGCTAGGATTTTCTTACTTATAAAGCCTAAAACCCAGTAAGGTGAAGCACTCACAAGGAATAATTTGATCTGTGTACATTTTTTTATGGAGAACAAAAGTTTTTACCTTAATAATTCTGCTGACGAATTTCTTCGGAATTTTCTATTGCAAAAAACGTACATCAAGTAATTTCACTGAATAGTGCTACATCGACCTCTGGCTGTAATAAGTTCAAAAAAATTAAGCGATTTTACTTACGTATAAACACCAAAATTAAAGTAACAAGTCCAACTGTTATTGACGTTCACATAAAGTTGATGTAAAAAGCTTTAAAAAGGTTGAACAACTTCTTACAGAAACTTTATTGTGTAGAATCTTAAAAACTGAATAATAGTTATGGCTTACCATAAGCTACATCTGGCACAGGAACATCAAAATCTAGACAGTGAAAATTTAGCTTGTAAATAAAACACAGGAGAGTGAAATGGATTACAAAAGTGATTGATGAAGAAAAATTCTTAATTCAAGCACTTTGGATTCAAAAGAGATATAAAGAATTTTTGCTGGACATCTACCTCCTTACCCTCATGACAACCAAGTAAAGGAATCTCAATAGTTATGAACTCCAAAGCATTACCACGCCAGATAAATAATCTCGAAGTAGGTGTTTATGAGTGCGAAATCCATCTCAAGTTCCGGTTGATTGAGGAAAAGAGTCTATTGAGCGATCGCGAACAACTCTTACAAGTGCTACTTGATGCTTTAACCGAAGGTTCTGATGACTTTCTAGAGACGCTACAAGCGTCCGTTAAAGCGCAGGAAGTGTCTGAGTTTAAAGCTTCACCTCAAATGCGCCGTCAGCTTATGCGCTTGCGTAATGCTGCTGAAAATCCACAAACTTAAAAGTGTAATTTAAGTAGTGAGAAGCATGAATTGGTCATCAAATCAAATGTTGATCCTATAGCCGCGTTGCAATAAAAACTAAGCAGCAAGTAGAATTCATCAAAATATTGTGATTTCTACTTTGTGAAAGTCTTATTTAGCAGCACAAAGTCCCAGGAACAGTTTCCTCTATTAAAAAACTTTGTAGCAAAGGGTACTGGTAGAATCTGAGAGTCAACTCAACCGGGTGCATTTTACCGAGTTTTTATCAAAAAATTGCAGGAAGAAAAAACCTGTGTCTTTACAGATGGGGAATTGGACAACAGGCGCAAATCCAATGAAAACCTAAAAGACCAAAGTAAACATAAATAACCTTGCTTTTAGCTTTTTACTTTAGCTAAGTGCCTGATTTGCCGAAATACTTATGTTTTATCTATTACCAGTATTAGGTTATGGTTTAGCAGCCAGTTACCTATTACTAATTACCCAGAGGCAGAGGGCAGGGAGCAGAGGGGAATGAGGGGGATGGAGAAAACAATATAATCAATGCCCAATGCCCCATGCCCAATGCCCCATGCCCAATACCTATTTAGCCAGACCGTGTTCTAGAGCAAAACGAACTAACTCTGTACGGCTATTAGTGCCAGTTTTACTAAACAAACGGCTGACGTACTTTTCTACATTGCGGACGCTGGTTTCCAAACGACGGGCGATTTCTTTATTCATCAATCCTTCAGCGACCAAGTTTAAAACACTTTGTTCTCTGGGAGTCAAATCAATTTTAAAAGGGGCTGGCGATTGGGAAATGGCATTTCTTTGGGTTAATAATGCTTTAATTTGGGCAATCTGATTGGCTAGTTCAGCAAGATCGGGTGTTTCACTGTCATCTCCTGTAGTTTTAGCCTTAGCATCGCGGCGGGCTAGTAAATTTTCGACTATGGCCACTAACTCATCAGGATCGAAGGGTTTGGGTAAATAGGCATCAACACCAGCATGATAGCCTTGAATGCGATCGCCAGTCATACCCTTAGCAGTTAAAAATACTACCGGCAGTGCTTGGAAGCGGGGGTCTTCTCGCAGCTGCTTGAGGAACTGATAGCCATCTACTTGGGGCATCATGACATCGGATATCACTAAATCAGGTGTATTCATCTGCATCCATTCCCAACCTTCAAGGGCGTTACTGGCGACTTGAACGCTGAAACCGCTCTCTTGCAAATAGTCTTTCACGGCTTCCCGTATCCCTGGTTCATCATCCACCAGTAACAATTGTGCTGACATTTAAGATTTCCTTGAGTTTTCCTTTTTCCAATTTAGCGAAAGTTGACAGTCATTGAACATTCTGAATTTATCTCTACAGCCCCTAAAACTTCTAAAGTTGACATCTTGGCCGAATGGCACTAAGAAAAGCTGAAACTTCGTCAGGGCAGGGTGTGGGAGGTGTGGGAGGACGGGGAAGAAGTCTTACCCCCCACACTCCCCCCTCTCCCCACACTTCCCACACTCAAAAGCCAGTTAAATCATAGGTTTGCGCTTA